>NZ_JAERTZ010000023.1 GCF_016746085.1 Zobellella iuensis | reverse complement strand
CCTCACCGGACTATGGGCCTGCATGCAGACTGAAACGGCGTTCGATTCCGCTTTGCTGTTCAGTGAAGAGCACATGAAATCTTGATTTTAAACAGAGTATCTACGGGAGCGCCCGCCACGCCGCTTTACCCCGCCAGCCCGGCGAAGTGCCGTTCCAGTACCGCAATCAGGCTGGCCAGCCGCTCCCGCTTGCGGGAGCTAGGCCGGAACACCAGGCTGACCGGCCGGGTCAGGCGGCTGCCCGCGGGCGGGGCATGTTGCAGGGCCGGGTCTATGCCCATCAGCCGGGCTACCCCGAGCGGCACCACCGCCGGCGCCACCCCGGCCCGGCCCAGCTCGGCGGCGGCAAAGTAGGAGTCCATCTGCATCCAGGGTATGAGCCCGGCGCTGCGCAGCCGGTGCTCCAGGTAGCGGTTGGCCGGGTTGCCGAGATCGATGGTCACCACCGCCAACGGCTGGCCGAAGTCGGGCGGTGCGGGAGACACCAGCACCATTTGTTCTTCCAGCAGCGGCACCACTTCCAGCCCCCGGGCGTGGAGGATTTCCCCGGCACAGACCCCCAGCACCGCATCGCCGGCGCGCACCCGCTCCAGGATCACCGGAGTGTGGTGGGTGGAAAACTGCAGATAAGGGTCGCGGCGCAGATAGCGGTTGAGCAGGGGCCCCAGGTAGCCGGCCAGTATGGTTTCCGAGCAGGCGATGGCCAAGGGGCTCTGATCGGTGAGGTGCTGGCTGTCGAACAACTGGCCCCTGAGTTCGTTCAGGCTGGGGCCGATGCGTTCCAGCAGGGCCAGGGCATCGGGGGTGAGCCGCAGGTGGCGGCCGTCCGGCTCCACCAGTTTCTTGCCGAGACGTGCTTCCAGGTTGCTGATCCGTTTGCTTACCGCCGACTGGGTAATGTAGAGCCGGCCGGCCACCTTGCCCATGGTCTTTTCCTGAGCCAGCAGGGTGAGGGTTTCCAGTCCTTCGAGTAGCATGCGGGTACCTATTCCGGTTGGGAATATTCCAGTGTAACAGCCTTTAGCGCACAACGCAGGCCGCCACCAAAAGCGGCCCGGTACGGAACCCGCTCCGTGTTTTGCCGCTCCGCCAAGGGTGATACCATGGCGTTTTTATGCCGACGAGAGCACCACTGTGCTGAGCGCACTGCTGATCCAACAACAATATAAGTACCGTTACTGGCTGCTGGGGCTGGGGGCCGCCCTGTTGCTGGCCGTGTTGCTCAGCCTGCAACTGGGCGCCGTGGGGGTGGGCATCGAGGCGCTGTGGCGGCCGGTATCGGCTCTGGAGCAGCAGGTATTCTGGCAGCTGCGCCTGCCGCGCACCCTGCTGGCGGTGCTGGTGGGGGCCAGCCTGGCCCTGTGCGGTGCCGTGCTGCAGGTGCTGCTGCACAATCCCCTGGCCGAGCCGGGGCTGATAGGCATTTCCAGCGGCGCCAGCCTGGCGGCGGTACTGACGCTGTCATTGTCGACCCATTTTGGCCTGCAACTGCCCTACTGGAGCCTGTCGCTGGCGGCCTTTGTCGGCGCCCTGGTGGTGACCCTGCTTCTGCTGGCCCTGGCCCGGCGCCGCCTGGGCCAGGGCGCCTTGCTGCTGTTCGGGGTGGCGGTGGGTATTTTCGCCAACGCCATCCTCACCTGGCTGCTGTACCTGGCCGACGATGCTTCGCTGCGCACCTTTCTGTTCTGGATGATGGGCAGCCTGGGCTACGGCCAGCAGCTGTCGTTCTGGTGGTGGTTGCCGGCGCTACTGACCCTGGGCTGGCTGACGACGCAGGGGCGGCGACTCGATATGCTGGCGCTGGGCGAAAACCAGGCCCGGTTGCTGGGGCTCGATGTGCACCGGCTGCGTCCCCGGCTGGTGCTGGCGGTGTGCCTGCTCACCGCCTTCTGTGTGGCCATGGCCGGGGTCATCGGTTTTATCGGCCTGGTGGTGCCGCATCTGCTGCGGTTGCTGGTGGGCGGCCAGCAGCGTTTCCTGCTACCGGCCTCGGTGCTGGCGGGGGCTGCGCTGCTGACCCTGGCCGATGTGGCGGCGCGCCAGACCCTGGCCGTGGGCGAATTGCCCATCGGGGCCGTGACCGCCACCCTGGGCGCCCCGGTCTTCATCTGGTTGCTGGTACGCCGTTATGCTGGAACTTGAGCAGTTTGTCCTGGCCGGTCGGGTCGGGCCCCTGAGCGGCGAGTTCAGGGCGGGCACCCTGACCCTGCTGATCGGCCCCAACGGCAGCGGCAAGTCCAGCCTGCTGGCGGGTGTGGCCGGCCTCGCCGAGGGCGAGGGCCGGGTGCGGCTGTTGGGTAAGGATCTGCACGGTTTCGACTTGAGTGAACTGGCCCGGCACAGGGCCATGCTGGCCCAGCAGGCCCAGCTACCCCAGGGTTTGCGGGGGTTCGAACTGCTGGCGCTGGCTGCCGAGCCGGTGGGCGGGGTGAGCGAGGCGGTGTGCCTGGCCATGGCCGGGCTCGGTGCCCCGCTGGGGCTGGACAACCTCTATGCCCGCCCGCTGACCAGCCTGTCGGGGGGAGAGCAGCAGCGGCTGCTGATCGCCAGGACACTGCTGCAGGTGGATCCCAAGGTGAACCCGGACGGTGCCCTGCTGCTGCTGGACGAGCCCCTGGCCGGGCTCGACTGGCAGCACCAGCTCGCCACCCTGCGCCTGCTGCGCCGTTATGCCGGGCAGGGGCTGGCGGTGGTGGCTTCCATCCACGATATCAACCTGGCCTGCCAGTACGCGGACGAGATCTGGTGCCTGCACCGGGGCCGGCTCGCCGCCCGGGGCGGGCCCGAGGTGGTGACGCCCGAGCTGATTGCCGAGGTGTTCGGGGTCCGGGTGCGGCTGCTGGAGCAGGACGGCACCCGGCTGCTGCTGCCGGACACTGAAGCTGGAAGCTAGATGCCGGAAGCCGGACTAAAGCTGGAAGCTATATGCCGGAAGCTGGAAGAAAAACCCTTGTGGATGTGGCATCGAGCTTGTTCTTAAACAGGGTGCTGCCTGGCTGCCCGCTCCGCGTTCCATGTGAAAAAAGCTGCGATCTTGCACTAAATTGCAGCCATCATCACTTCCAGCTTCCAGCTTCCAGCTTCCAGCTTCCAGCTTCCAGCTTCCAGCTTCCAGCTTCCAGCTTCTAGCTTTCAGCCTGGTACAGCATCTCCAGCAGTTGTTCGCTGTCTTCCCAGCCCAGGCAGGCGTCGGTGATGCTCTGGCCGAACACCTCGGCCTTGCCGTTCACCACTTCCTGGCGGCCAGGCTCGATAAAGCTCTCGGCCATGATGCCGGCGATATGGGGGCTGCCCTGGCGCAGCTGGCGGCAGATGTCTTCCGCCACCAGCAGCTGGCGCTGGTGTTGCTTGAGGCTGTTGCCGTGGCTGAGATCCACCACCAGCCGGGGGGAGAGCCCGACCTGCGCCAAGCCCGCGGCGGCCTGGGCCACGCTGTCCGCGTCGTAGTTGGGCTCTTTGCCGCCGCGCAGTATCAGGTGGCCGTAGGGATTGCCGTCGGTCTGGTAGATGGTCATGCGGCCATCCTTGTCCGGCGAGCAGAAGATATGGGGATGGCTCGCCGCCCGCACCGCGTCCAGGGCAATCTGGATATTGCCGTCGGTGCCGTTCTTGAAGCCCACCGGGCAGGACAGGGCCGAGGCCATTTCCCGGTGCACCTGGGATTCGGTGGTGCGCGCGCCTATGGCGCCCCAGCTGATCAGGTCCGCAATATACTGGCCGGTCACCATATCCAGGAATTCGGTGGCGGTGGGCAGGCCTAAGGCATTGATGTCGCACAGGAGCTTGCGCGCCAGGCCGAGGCCGGTGTTGACGTCGAAGCTGCCGTCCAGGTGCGGATCGTTGATCAACCCCTTCCAGCCCACTATGGTGCGGGGCTTCTCGAAGTAGGTGCGCATCACTATGCACAGTTTGTCGGCATAGCGGGCGCGCAGCGGCGCCAGCCGCTCGGCGTAGGCCAGGGCGGCGGCCGGGTCGTGGATGGAGCAGGGGCCGATGATCACCAGCAGCTTGTGGCTGTTACCGGTGAGGATGGCTTCAATCTCGGCCCGGGCGCCGAGTACCGTCTCGGCCATGGTGTCGGACAGGGGGTATTGTTCGCTCAGCTGGTGCGGCGTGATCAGGGCCGCCAGCCGGCGACTCCTCAGTTCATCGGTATGCAAGGACATGGAGTTTCTCTAAATACGGGAAGAATCGGGGTGCGTACGCACTATGTCCTTACCATAACGGAAAGCCGTGGCAGGGAAAACCACGGCGAAGGGAGAAAACGGAATTTATTCCGGCAGGCTGAAGCGCTGGCCGGAGATGGCCGGGTGATAGATAGGCTGGATCACGTTGCCGGCGGGATCGGTGATATGGAAGCTGCGGGCGCCGTCGCCATGGTCGAAGGGCCGGTCCAGCAGGGTGACGCCCTGGCTCTTGAAGTACAGGTACCACTGGTCCAGCTCTTCCTTGCTGTCCACGATAAAGCCGAAGTGATCCATGCGCTGCACGCCGCTGGCGGGCAGATCGGAACGGCCCAGGGAGAGGTTGTCGTTGCCGCAGGTGAGGTACACCAGATCCTCGTGGGCCCGGTTCAGTATCTCCATGCCCATGATCTCGGTGTAAAACTGCACGCATTCTTCCAGGTTGGGCATGGTGAAGGCGATATGGCGCATGCCGTTGAAACGACCGGGTCTTTCCATGGCGGGGCTCCTTGTCTCTTTACGGAAAATATTGTGTACTGTTTGTTTAATTAAGATAAACAAATGGAGTTTACAATGTATTCAATTATTGTCAAAACCAAGCTCAAGCCGGGTACCACCCAGGCATTTCTCGACGCCATGCTGCCCAACGCCGCCGCCTCGGTGCGCGATGAGCCCGGCTGTCATACCTTCGATGTGTTGCAGGACAAGGCGGATCCCGAGCTGTTCTGGCTGTATGAAATCTACCAGGACGAAGCGGCCCTGGCGGCCCACAAGGAAACCCCGCACTACCAGGCCAGCCGCGCCGTGGTCAACGAACTGATCGCCGAGCAGTCGGTGATCCGCGCCGGGGTGCTGGCGGTCAATCCGGCACGCTAAGATCCGTGCCCGGAGCCCCCGCCTGCGCGGGGGAGACGGCATAAAGGCGGTCATTCCCGCGAAGGCGGGAATCCAGGGACCGGCGACGGGGCTGAGTCCGGCCCCTTGTCCTGCCGAGACAGCTTGCGCCGGTAGGAGGAATGATTACGCTTCCCGCTTCAGCCCACCAGGCCCACCAGGCCCGCCAGCAGCGACAGGCTGTGGTGGCGGGCACCCTGATCGTAGATATCGGACACCACCATCAGCTCGTTGGCGCCGGTTTGGGCCAGCAGCACCTCCAGCTTTTGTGCCACCCGGTCCGGGCTGCCGATCACGGCGGCGCCGAGGAAGCCCTCCACCCCGCGCTGCTCGTGAGGCAGCCAGCGCTGGTCCATGTCGGTGACCGGCGGTTGCAGTTGGCGGCCCTCGCCGCGCAACAGCGACAGCACCTTCTGTTGCGCCGTGCTGGCCAGGAACCCGGCCTCCCGGTCGCTGTCGGCGACGATGGCCGGCACGCCCAGCATCAGGTAGGGCTCGGCCAGCACGTCCGAAGGCCGGAACCGGTCTTTATAGATGGCCACCGCCTCATGCAGCATGCGCGGCGCGAAGTGGGAGGCGAAGGCGTAGGGCAGGCCGAGCTGCGCCGCCAGCTGGGCGCTGAACAGGCTGGAGCCGAGCAGCCAGATGGGCACATTGGTGCCGGCGCCGGGAATGGCCATCAGCTTCTGGCCATGGCGGGCCGGCCCCAGCAGCTGCCGCAACTGCTGTACCTGTTCGGGAAAGTCCTCGCCGTCTTCCGGCCGGCGGCGCAGGGCGCGCATGGTGTCGGGATCCGTGCCCGGGGCCCGGCCCAGGCCTAGATCGATGCGACCCGGGTACATGGTGGCCAGGGTGCCGAACTGCTCGGCCACCACCAGCGGCGGGTGATTGGGCAGCATGATGCCGCCGGAGCCGACCCGGATACGGGAAGTCTGGCCGGCGATATGGCCCACCAGCACGGCGGTGGCGGAGCTGGCGATGCCGTCCAGGTTGTGGTGCTCCGCCAGCCAGAAACGCTCGAAGCCGAGGCCCTCCACATGGCGGGCCAGGGCGACCGAGTTGGCGATGGCGTCGGCGGCGTCGAAACCGCTACGGATATGCACCAGGTCCAGGATGGACAGTTTGACCTTGGATAATAGGCTCATAAATGGTAATGGTATCGATTGAAACAATAGCCCGATAACAGCATATTTCGCCGGCATCCGCTATCCAAAGAAGGCATATCTTATGCCGATGGCTGAAAAACGGAGAGCAATCATGGACATCATGGCGCGGCTGGCCGACTGGCAGATCCGGCCGCCGCTTATCGAACACCCGCCACTGCACCGTTGCGACGACGCCGACCGGCTGCTGCTGGACAGGCCCGGCACCCGGCTCAAGAACCTGTTCCTGCGCGACAACTACGGCCGCCGCCACGCCCTGCTGCTGACCCGGCCCGACAAGCAGGTGGATCTCAAGGCCCTGTCCCGCCGGGTGGGCTGGTCGCGCATCGGTTTCGCCTCGGCCGAGCGGCTGCGGCGCTACCTGGGTGTGGCCCCCGGCCAGGTGTCGGTGCTGGCGCTGGTGAACGACGGGGAGCAACAGGTAGAGCTGTGGCTGGATGAGGAGCTGAAGGATGGGGACGACTTTCACTGCCATCCCCTGCGCAATACCGCCACCCTGCTGCTGAGCCGCGCCGATCTGCTGCGCTTTGCCGAGCACACCGGCCACCCCATTCAATGGCTGGCGGTACCGGAGTGTTAGCCGTCTTGCCAGCCAATCATCCAGCTTCAGGCATCCAGCCTCCAGCTTCCGGCTATCCCGCCGGGCTTAGCTCGCCCCTCAGGCTCTGGCCCATCAGCTTGCGGATCTGCTCCGGCGGCAGCTTTTTGCTGAGCAGGTAGTGCAGCTTGGTGAGTGCCGCTTCCGTGGTCATGTCGTAACCCGAGATCACCCCGGCTTCGGCCAGGGCATGGCCGGTGGCGTAGCCTTCCATATTGACCGAGCCGCGCAGGCACTGGGTGAGGTTGACGATAACCACGCCCCGGGCCGAGGCCTCGGCCAGCAGCTTGAGCATGGCATCGTTCTGGGGCGCGTTGCCCACCCCGTAGGACAACAGCAGCAGCGCCTTGACCGGCTGGCGCAGCAGGTTGCCGATCACCTCGGCGGAAATGCCCGGATACAGGGTCACCACCCCGATGGGCTGGGGCGTGATGGGGCTGACCGTCAGCGGCTTGCCGCGGGCACCGCCGATCTCGCCCGCTTCCAGGCTGATATGGATGCCGGCGTTGAGCAGGGGCGGGAAGTTGGGGGAGTCGAAGGCGTTGAAGCCGTCGGCGTGCACCTTGCTGGCCCTGTTGCCCCGATACAGCCGGTTGTTGAAGAACAGTCCCACCTCGTGGATGGGGTACTCGGCGGCGATATAAAGGGCGTTGAGCAGGTTGTTGCGGCCGTCGGAGCGCAGCTCCACCAGCGGGATCTGGGAGCCGGTGACGATCACCGGCTTTTCCAGATCCTCCAGCATGAACGACAGCGCCGAGGCGGTGAAGGCCATGGTGTCGGTGCCGTGCAGTACCACGAAGCCGTCGTAGCGGTCGTAGTTGGCCCTGATGTCGTCGGCGATGCGCTGCCAGTCGGCGGGGCTCATGTCCGAGGAGTCGATCAGCGGATCGTACTCATGGATATGGTAATCGGGCATTTCCGGGCGGTGCAGCTCAGGGGTGTTGGCCAGGCTGTCGGTCATAAAGCCCGCCAGGGGCACATAGCCCTTGGCGGATTTCTGCATGCCGATGGTGCCGCCGGTGTAGGCGATGTAGATCTTTTTCTTGTCCATCAGAACTCCTGGCATTCCACGCACAGCACGTACTGGCCCTTGACGTCGTCGAACCGGGCCAGGGCGGACAGCTCCCGGCCCAACTGCTCGCCGGCCGGGCGCAGGGCGGCGGGCAGGGCGCTTTGCACCAGGCCGGTCAGCGTATTGCCCGAATCCAGCAGCAGCTGCTCCAGCAGCATCTCCTTGGTGGAGGGTTGCAGCCGCACCGGCTTGACCCTGAACTCCGGCAGGCCGGCCAGTTCGGCGGCACCGGCCAGGGCGTCGTCCAGGTAGCCCAGCTCGTCCACCAGCCCCAGCTCCCTGGCGTCCGTTCCGGTCCATACATGGCCCTGGGCGGCGCGTTCCACCTGCTCCGGGCTCAGGCCCCGGCCATCGGCCACCAGGCTGACGAAGCGGTCATAGGTATGCTCCACCCCGAGCTGGATCAGCTCCTTGGTATGCTCGGGCAGGCCGGTGGTGAGGCCGGCGCCGACGAAGTCGGTGGTGCCCACGCCATCGGTGTTGAGGCCGAGCTTCTCGAAGGCCTCCTCGAAGGTGAGGAAGAGGCCGAACACGCCGATGGAGCCGGTAAGGGTGGTGGGGGCGGCGTAGATCCGGTCGGCGTCCGCCGCTATCCAGTAACCGCCCGAGGCGGCGGTACCGCCCATGGATACCACCAGCGGCTTGCCGCTGTCCTTGAACTGCAGCAGGGCGGTGCGGATCTGCTCGGCGGCGAAGGCGCTGCCGCCGGGGCTGTCGATGCGCAGCACCAGGGCCTGGATATCCGCATCCAGCCGGGCTTCCTCCACCAGTTGGCTGATGTACTCGTCGTTGATGGTGTTGCTGCCGGCCTCGCCGCTCATGATGGCGCCGCTGGCGGTGATTAGCCCCACCGCCGGGGCGCTGTGGCGCCGCCGCTCGCTGCGGCTGAGGTAGGTGGGGAGCTCCACGCCCATGTACTGGTTGGCCTGGCTGTCCCAGCCTACCTGCTCGGCCACGGTTTCCAGCATCTCGGTGCGGCTGGCCAGGCGATCCACCAGGCCCTGCTCCAGGGCATAGCGGGCCGGATCGCCGCCGGCGGCGCGGAAGCGGCTCAGCAGTTGCTCCTTGTCCGGGCTGATGTGGTCGGCCGGTATGCCGCGCAGGGTGACGATGTTGTCCTGGTAGTGCTGCCACAGCTGGTTCAGCCAGCGCAGGGTGTCTTCCCGGCTTTCTTCCGACATGTCGTCACGCAGGTAGGGCTCCACGAAGGACTTGTAGGTGCCCACCCGGAACACATGGGGAGTGATGTTGAAACGTTCGAAGGCCGATTTGTAGTGCAGCCGGTACACGCCCATGCCCTGTATGGTCACGGCGCCCGCCGGGTTGAGCAGGATCTCGTCGGCGTGGGCGGCCAGGTAGTACTGGCTCTGGGTGTAGTAGTCGCCGATGGCGTACACCGGTTTGCCCGAGGTCTTGAAGCCTTCGATGGCCTCGCCGATTTCATCCAGCCGGGTCAGGCTGGACTCGGTCATGTTCTGCAGCCGGAGCACCAGGGCCTGGATGCGGTCGTCGTTGCGGGCCCGGTCCAGGGCCTCCTTGATCTGGCCCAGGGTCATGGGTGGCGGCGTGGTGTCGCCGGCCAGCCACTTTTGGGCCAGGCGGCGCGGACTGACCGGATCGTCCTGCTCCAGGATGGAGCCGGTGATGGTGAGGCTGAGGGCGGCGCTGTCCGGCAGCCGGGGCTTTTCATCCTTGGCGGTGAAGAGCAGAACAAAGGAGACCAGAACGGCCAGAAAAATCAGGTTGATAATCAACATGCGAATGGCATTCAGCACCCGGCCCAGGGTGCGGAGAAACCATTTGATGGCAGACCACATAGCGACGCCTTAAATAAGAAAAATTGTCGAATCGGTCCATTATGACGTGAGCGGCGGCACAATACCACGGATGCCATGATCGCCGGATGTAAAACAAGTGTTTGAAAAAGGTGTTTTAATCCATTAGCCTGAACAGGTCATGTCGGCATTTATCGGCGGAGGGATCATGAGCCGTTACCCCCATTTACTGGCGCCCCTGGATTTGGGCTTCACCACCTTGAAAAACCGGGTCCTGATGGGCTCCATGCACACCGGCTTGGAAGAAGAGAAGGGCGGCTTCAAGAAGCTGGCCGCCTTTTACCGGGAGCGGGCCCGGGGCGGGGTGGGGCTTATCATCACCGGCGGCATTGCCCCCAACTTCCGTGGCCGGTTGATGCCCCACGCCGCCCAGCTCAGCTTTCCCTGGCAACTGGCCAAACACCGGCTGGTGACCGGGGCCGTGCACCAAGAGGGCGGCAAGATAGCGTTGCAGATACTGCATGCGGGACGCTATGCCTACCATCCCTTCCTGCAGGCGCCTTCCGCCGAGCAGGCGCCCATCAGCCCCTTCAAGCCGGCGGTGATGAGCGAGCGCCAAATTCGCAACTGCATCGACGACTTCGCCAACACCGCCCGGCTGGCGCGGGAAGCCGGCTACGACGGGGTCGAGATCATGGGCTCCGAGGGCTACCTTATCAACCAGTTCATCTGTGCCCGCACCAACCGGCGGGACGATGGCTGGGGCGGCGACGCCGGGCGTCGCAACCGTTTCCCCCTGGAAACGGTGCGGGCGGTGCGCGCCGCCGTGGGCGAGGACTTCATCATCATCTTCCGGCTGTCGATGCTGGATCTGGTGGAGCAGGGTTCCAGCCTGGAAGAAGTGATCGCCCTGGGCCAGGCCCTGGAGCGGGCCGGGGTGAGCATCATCAACACCGGCATCGGCTGGCACGAGGCGCGGGTGCCCACCATCGCCACCAGCGTGCCCCGAGCCGCCTTCGGCTGGGTCACCGAGCGGGTGCGGCAGGCGCTGTCGGTGCCGGTGGTGGCCACTAACCGCATCAACACCCCCGAGGTGGCCGAGACCATACTGGCCGGCGGCCAGGCGGATCTGGTGTGCATGGCCCGGCCCTTCCTGGCGGATGCGGACTTCGTCGCCAAGGCGGCGGCGGGCACGCCCGAGCTTATCAACACCTGCATCGCCTGCAACCAGGCCTGCCTGGATCATATCTTCAAGGGCCGGCGCGCCTCCTGCCTGGTCAATCCCCGGGCCTGCCACGAAACCGAGCTGAACTTCCTGCCCACGACGGCCCCCAAACGGCTGGCGGTGGTGGGCGCGGGGCCGGCGGGCATGAGCTTCGCCTGCGAGGCGGCGGCCCGCGGCCACAGTGTGACCCTGTTCGACCGGGCAGCGGACATCGGCGGCCAGTTCAACTACGCCAAGCAGATCCCGGGCAAGGAGGAGTTTTATGAGACCCTGCGTTATTTCCGGGAGCGGCTGGCGCGAAGCGAGGTGAACCTGCGCCTGGGCACAGAAGCCACGCCCGAGCGGCTGGCGGAGTTCGACGAGGTGGTGCTGGCCACCGGCATACGCCCGCGCACCCCCGAGATAGAGGGGATCCATCATCCCAGGGTGCTGAGCTACCTGGACGTGCTGGCGCGCCAGGCCCCGGTGGGGGAGAAAGTGGCCATCATCGGTGCCGGCGGCATCGGCTTCGACCTGGCTGAATACCTGGTGGCCACTCCGGCCCAGAGCACAGAGCAGTGGCTGGCGGAGTGGGGCATAGACAAGGATTACCGGGAGCCGGGGGCGCTGATGACGCCGGTGCCGGTCGCCCCCGGTCGCCGGGTCTGGCTGCTGCAGCGCAAGGCCGGCAACCCGGGCCAGGGCCTGGGCAAGACCACCGGCTGGATCCACAAGGCCAGCCTGCGCCACCACGGGGTTAAGATGTGGGGGGGAATAAGCTACCAGCGCATCGACGACGCCGGCCTGCATATCGAGAAGGACGGCGAAAGCTACTGCCTGGAGGTGGACAATGTTATCGTCTGCGCCGGCCAGGAGCCGGAGCGCGGCCTGCAGGCGACGCTGGCCGCGCGGGGCCAGAAGGTGCACCTGATCGGCGGCGCCGATGTGGCCGCCGAACTGGACGCCAAGCGCGCCATCCGCCAGGGCGCCGAACTGGCGGCGGGGATATGAGCCACCCCGCCGTAGGGTGTCTCTTGCCTAACCCAGCTCCGCCAGCTGTTGCCGGTAGGGGGCGATATCGCCGATATGCTCCGCGACCCAGGTCGGGTGGTAATAGGTGTCGAGGTAGCGTTCGCCGCCGTCGCACATCAGTGTGACGATGGAACCCCGTTCTCCCGCCTCCTGCATGCGCCGGGCCAGTTGCAGCGCGCCCCACAGGTTGGTGCCGGTGGAGCCGCCGGCCTTGCGGCCCAGGATCTGTTCCAGCCAGTGGATGGTGGCGATGCTGGCGGCGTCCGGCACCTTGATCATCTCGTCGATCACCTCGGGCAGGAAGGAGGCTTCCACCCGCGGCCGGCCTATGCCCTCGATACGGCCGCCGGCCTGGCTGGTGAGGCCGGGGTTGCCGGTGCGGTAGCTGTCGTAGAACACCGAATGTTCCGGATCCACCACCACCAGCCGGCTGTCCAGCCCCAGGTAGCGGATATAGCGGCCCAGGGTGGCGGAGGTGCCGCCGGTGCCGGCGCTCATGACGATGGCCCTGGGCACCGGGTGGGGCTCTTCCGCCATCTGCCGGAAGATGCTTTCGGCGATATTGTTGTTGCCGCGCCAGTCGGTGGCCCGCTCGGCGTAGGTGAACTGATCCATATAGTGTCCGCCGCTCTCCCGCGCCAGCCGCTCGGCTTCGGCGTAGACCTCGCCCGCGTGGCTCACGAAATGGCAGCGCCCGCCCAGCCGTTCCACCTGGGCGATTTTGCTGCGGGTGGTGTGGCGCGGCATCACGGCGGTGAAGGGCAGTTGCAGCAGCCGGGCGAAGTAGGCCTCCGACACCGCCGTGCTGCCGGAGGACGCCTCCACCACCGGGGTGCCTGCGCGCACCTTGCCGCTGCAGATGGCGTGCAGGAACAGGGAGCGGGCCAGCCGGTGCTTGAGGCTGCCGGTGGGGTGGGTGCTCTCGTCCTTGAGGTAGATGTCGACACCCCTGAGGCCGGGGATATCCAGCCGGTAGAGGTGGGTGTCGGAGGTGCGCAGCTGATCGCTGGAGAGGGTGCGCAGGGCGGTGCGGATCCAGTGGTTCATGGTCGGGTTCCCGGTGGTGGTAGGCGAGGAGCTATCATCGACGGTTGGCTTGGGCAACAACCTGTCTCTTTTAACTGAGCGCTGTTAGCAATATTCCAGGAATTGTATCCCCGCCTTCAGGGAATAAGTTTTCCTTATTTCCGTCGTGGGTGCTATTTTTTGGAAAATTTTTCTCCGTATTTAAGGTTTAAGAGAATGGATGATTTCGACAGGCGGATCCTGGCGCTGTTGCAGCAGGATGCCACCCTGGCGCTGAAGGATCTGGCCGAGGCGGTGAATTTATCCACCACTCCCTGCTGGAAGCGGGTCAAGCGGCTGGAGGAAGAGGGCTATATCCGCGCCCGGGTGGCGCTGCTCGACGGCGAGCGGCTGGGGCTCGGGCTTTCGGTGTTTGTGCAGATCAAGACCCAGCGCCACGACAGCCGCTGGCTGGCCCGCTTTGCCGAGACGGTGACCGCCTTCGAGGAGGTGGTGGAGTTCTACCGCATGTCCGGCGACTGGGACTATCTGCTGCGGGTGGTGGTGGCCGACATCGCGGCCTATGACCGCTTCTACAAGAAGCTGATCACCAGCACCGAAGGGCTGTCGGACATCACCTCCAGCTTCGCCATGGAGCAGATCAAGTACAGCACGGCGCTGCCCCTGGGTGGGTAAGCACCTGCCGACAACCCCCTCGGATTGCTCTGCGGCTACTTCCGCGATGTATCCGGTTACTCCCGCGATGTATCCGGTCACTCCCGCGCAGGCGGGAGTCCAGTGCAAGCTCTCATGGATCTCCGCCTTGGCGGAGATGGCCGGTATTAAACAGCGGTGATGATTGGGGAATATCTGGCGAAAAAAGGACGGCAAACCTCGTCACCCAGCAGGCGGACGCCGGCGGGGCCGGCTCCGCCTGGCTGTCAGATATTCAGGCTTTCATCCTCCGCCGCCCTGGACTGGGCGGTGATTAGGGTGGTGACCAGGCCGCCGCTGATCTCGGGCGGGCCCGCGACCAGGCTGGCGATGTTTTCCCTGACCCAGTCGGCGGCCAGCCGGTTGGAGGCGGCGGCGTTGTCGGCGCTGTCGAACAGGCTGAACGACACCACCACATCGTTGCCGGCATTCAGCGCATAGTAGGCGATAAAGCCGGGTGCCTGGCTGATGATGGCGGCAAAGCCCTGGTTGACCCGCTGTAACAGTTCTTCTGCTGCACCGGGCCGGATTTTGTACCTGCGTATGCTCGCATGCATGATGTGCTCCTCCCGTTGAAAACCGGTGTGGTGCCCGCCTGCACGCTGCGGGCACTTTAAGTATCGGCGCAAAGGGCGGCCCCTGCCGGGAGGTCCCGTCAACCTTGCTGCATATAGTCGCCCGGGGTGCGGCCGAGCAGCGCCCGGAAGGCGGCGATAAAGGCGGACAGGCTGTCGTAGCCGCAGGCCAGGGCCACGTCGGTGATGCGCTCACCCCGCTCCAGCAGGGGCAGGGCGGCCAGCAGCCGGCAGCGCTGGCGCCATTGGCGAAAGCTCATGCCGGTGTCGGCCTTGAACGCCCGGCTCAGGGTCTTGTCGCTGAGCCCCAGTTGCGCGCTGAAATGGCCCAGCGGCAGGGCACAGTCCGGCTGCGCCGCCAGTTGCCGGCACAGGGGCTGCAGCCGCGGATCCCGCGGCCAGGGCAGCACCAGATCGCGGCTGGGGGCGGCGGCCAACCGGTCGAGCAGCACCCGCACCAGCCGGCCCTCGGCGCCGGCGTCGTCGTATTCCACCGGAAAGTGGCTGAAGGCGACGATCAGCTCCCGCAACAGGGGGCTGATGTCCAGTACCCGGCAGCTCCGCGCCGGCAGGGCATCGGCCGCGATATAGAGGCTGCGGATCCGGGTGTTATGCCCGGGCCGTACCCCATGCTCCAGGCCGGGCGGTATCCACACCGCCAGGTTGGGTGGCGCCAGGTAGCGGGCATCGGCGGTGTCCACCGTGACCACGCCGCGCTCCGCGTAGGAAAGCTGCACCCAGGGGTGGCGATGGGGGAGATCTATGGCCTGGTTGGGCAGGGACTGGACATGGCCCAGCACCGGGCGGGGCAGGGTCGACAGCTGTTCCAACTGCTGCAACAACGCGCGGCCATTGTCCGTTGAAAGATATTTCATCTACTTTTACCGACAAACTCCGGTTGGGCTTCAGGTTACAGTGTCGCCCTTATCGACTCAACCCGGAACCTGCCATGCTCGGTCATTTACGATTGCTGTTCGACAACTTCACCCTGACTCTGCTGGCGGTGGTGGCCGCCGCCACCCTGCTGCCGGCCAGCGGGCAGGGCGCGCTCTTCTTCGAAGGGATTACCGCCGCCGCCATCGCCCTGCTGTTTTTTATGCACGGCGCCAGGCTGTCGCGCCGGGCCATTATCGACGGCGCCACCCACTGGCGGCTGCACCTGCTGGTGTTCGGCTGTACCTTCGTGCTGTTTCCGCTGCTGGGGCTGGCGCTCAGGCCCGTGTTACTGCCGCTGCTGGGCGAGCCGCTTTACCTGGGCGTGTTGTTTTTGTGCCTGTTGCCGGGCACGGTACAGTCGGCCATCGCCTTCACCTCCCTGGCCGGGGGCAATGTACCGGCGGCGGTGTGCAGCGCCTCGGCCTCGAGCCTGCTCGGCATCCTGCTTACGCCGGTGCTGGTGGGGCTGCTGCTCCAGGTGCAGGCGGACACGCAAGCCGGCGCCACCCTGGAGGCCATCGGCGCCATCAGCCTGCAACTGCTGCTGCCCTTCGCGGCGGGGCACTGGCTCAGGCCCCGTATCGGCCACTGGGTGGACCGGCGCCGCGCCCTGTTGGCCCGGGTGGATCAGGGCTCCATCCTGCTGGTGGTCTATACCGCCTTCAGTGCGTCCGTGGTGGAGGGATTGTGGAACGCGGTGTCGCCTGCACGGCTGGCGTTGCTCAGCCTGGTGTGCTGCCTGTTGCTGGCCCTGGTGCTGTTGCTCACCGCCTGGCTGGGGCGACGGCTGGGGTTTAACCGGGAAGACCAGATCAGCATCGTCTTCTGCGGCTCCAAAAAGAGCATGGCCACGGGCGTACCCATGGCCAAGGTGCTGTTCGCGGGATCCATGCTGGGCCCGGCGCTGCTGCCGCTGATGCTGTTCCACCAGATCCAGCTGATGGTGTGTGCCGTGCTGGCCCGGCACTATGCCCGCCGGGGCGAGGGGGTCAGAACAGCTGGCTGACGCCCACCATGGCCAGCGGCAGGGCGAAGAAAACGCCGCCGATATAGGCCACCACATAGCCCTTGTTGCGCTGGGCCTGGTGGGCCAGGGTCTCGGCCATGCGCACCGGCAACTGGCGCAGGAAGGGCAGCAGGTAGATAAGGGCGATGGCCAGCAGGTTGAACAGCAGGTGCACCAGGGCGATTTGCAGGGCCACCAGGGCCGAGGCGCCGGTGATGGCGGTGGCGGCCAGCAGGGCGGTGATGGTGGTGCCGATATTGCTGCCCAGGATAAAGGGGTACACCTGCTTGAGGGAGAAGACGCCGCTGCCGGCCAGGGGCACGATCAGCGAGGTGGTGGTGGTGGAGGACTGCACCAGCACGGTGACCAGGGTGCCGGAGGCCATGCCGGACGCCGGACCGCGACCCACGGCGCTACGCAGTATGTTCATGGCCCGGCCCACCATCAGGGTACGCAGTATGCGGCCGATCTGGGTCACCACCAGCAGGATCAGGGCGATGCCCACCAGGATCAGCGCCACGCCCGACCACAGCCCCGGCAGCCAGCCGGTGGCGCCGCTCAGCACATTGCCCGCCGGCGCCAGCAGCGTCTTCATAAAATTCATGCCGCTCATGCTGACGCTGGCGTCGCTTACCAGCAGGCCGGCCAGGTATTCGGAGGCGGTGGCCAGGGGGCGGAACAGCAGCTCCAGGGGCAGCAGTATGGCCACCGCCAGGATATTGAAGCTGTCGTGCACGGTGGCGGCGGAAAAGGCGCGACGGAATTCCTCGCCGTTGCGGATATGGCCCAGGCTCACCAGGGTGCTGGTCAGCGAGGTGCCGATATTGGCGCCCATTACCATGGGAATGGCGATGGCGATGGGCAGGCCGCCGGCGACCATGCCGACGATGATGGAGGTGACGGTGCTGGAGCTCTGGATCAGCGCCGTGGCCAGTACGCCGATGATCAGCGCGATAACCGGGTTGGAGGCAAAGGCGAACAGCTCCTGGGCGTTGCTGCCGGTGGCGGCCTTGAAGCCGTCGCCGATGGCGCCCACGGCGGCCAGCAGCATGTAAATCAGAAAGGCGACCAGCAGCCAGGACAGCCAGCTCGACTGGGCGCTGTTGTCTGCGGTTCCGGGAGCGGCGGTGGATTCCAGGTTCATCATGCTTTCTCTCGGGCTTAAGTTGGCGCCACTATGCCGAGAGAATGTGACGGTTTTATTACAATGCGACAGTTTTATGACTGTTGTGTTGCAGTACCGCCCTCCCGGGCCGACCGCCTCGCCCTGGCCTACACTGAAGCGGTGTTTCACCAGCGAGATGTCCATGCCCGCCAGTCAGACCCTAGACGACCTTTACCGCCAGCATTCCCGCCGGGTGTTGGCCACCCTGATCCGCCTGCTGGGCGACTTCGACCTGGCGGAAGAGGCCATGCAGGAGGCCTTTGCCGCAGCCCTGCAGCAGTGGCCGCAACAGGGCCGACCCGAACAGCCCCTGGCCTGGCTGATCGCCACCGGCCGCCACAAGGGCATAGACCAGTTACGGCGCCGGCAATGGCAGCAACGGCCACCCGCCGAGGAGCCCGTGGTGCCGCCAGCGGATGAGGAGGCCGGCATCGACGACGATCTGCTGCGGCTTATCTTCACCTGCTGCCACCCGGCCCTGGCCACCGAGGCCCAACTGGCCCTGACCCTGCGCGAAGTCTGCGGCCTGACCACCGAGCAGGTGGCCAGCGCCCTGTTGCAGCGACCGGCCACCCTGGCCCAGCGCATCGTGCGGGCCAAGCAGAAGATCCGCGAGGCGGCCATTCCCTACGAGGTGCCGGAATCCGCCGCCCTGCCCGAACGGCTGGCGGTGGTACTGAAGGTGGTGTACCTGGTGTTCAACGAGGGTTACTCCAGCAGCCAGGGCGAGCGGGTGCTGGATCCCGGTCTCTCGGCCGAGGCCATCCGCCTGGCCCGGCTGTTGGCGCAACTGCTGCCCGCCGGCGAGGTGTTCGGCCTGCTGGCGCTGATGCTGCTGCACGATGCCCGCAGGCAGGCCCGGCAGGACGCCGCCGGCGACCTGATCACCCTGGAAGAGCAGGACCGCACCCTGTGGGACAGAGCCCAGATAAACGAAGGGCTCGGCCTGCTGGCGCTGGCCTGGCGGCAGCCGGCGGGGCCTTACGCCCTGCAGGCGGCCATCGCCGCCGAGCATGCCCGGAGCCCCCACCCGCAGGATACCGACTGGCCCCGCATCGCCGAGCTGTACCAGGCGCTGTACCGGTTGCAGCCCTCGCCGGTGGTGGCCCTGAACCGGGCGGTGGCCCTGGCCATGGCCGATACCCCGGCGCGGGGACTGGCGTTGCTGGACGAACTGGGCGGCCACAAGGCCATCCAGGGCTACCACCTCTACCATGCGGCCCGGGCCGATCTCTACCGCCGGGCGGGGGATAACGCCGCCGCCCGGGCCGCCTACCGGCGCGCCCTGGATTTGTGCCGCCAGCAGCCGGAGCGCCGCTTCCTGGCCCGGCGGCTGCGGGAGCTGGACCCGTTATCCGAAAAAAACTGAAAAAAAAATGGCTGTCCTTGTCGATTTGTCTTCGGCCCGCGCGACTTACTGATAACCACAAGCGAACCACCACGGGAGAACCTCCATGAAATTCATCTTGATGCGCAAGGCCGACGCCGCCACCGAGCAGGGCGTGATGCCCTCGGAAGAGCTGCTGCAGGCCATGGCGGGCTACAACGAACGCCTGCTGCAGGCCGGGGTACTGGTGTCCGGCGAAGGGCTCAAGCCCAGCCGCGAAGGCTGCCGTATTTCCTTTCGCGACGGCGAGCCGACGGTAACGGACGGCCCCTTCGCCGAGACCAAGGAACTGCTGGCCGGCTTTTCGGTGCTGGAGGTGTCCTCCAAAGAAGAGGCGATCGCCTGGGCGCGGCAGTGGCCCCGGCTCGACGGCGACGCCACCCTGGAGCTGCGGCCCTACTACCAGTTGGAAGACTTCGCCCCGGGGGCGGCCATCGATAAGCACAGGGCCATGGGCGAGCGGATGGCCAAACTGCCGGCCGCCGTGGCCACCTACCTGATGTTCGACGGCCGCTGCCGGGAGGCCATGACCTTTTATGCGGAGCTGCTGGGCGGGCAACTGGAGATGATGCTGCCCTATGCCGATACCCCGGCGGCAGCCGAGGTGCCGGCCGACTGCCAGCAGCACATCGCCCATGCCCGGCTGAACCTGGGCGGTCGCCTGCTGATGGCGAGCGACGCCGGCGGCGAGGGCTACCAGAAGCCCCAGGGGGTGTCGATACACCTGGAGTTTCCGGATCCGGCCCGGGCCGAGCAGGTGTTTCGGGCCCTGGCCGAGGGCGGCCGGGAGCAGATGCCCTTGGCCGAAACCTTCTGGGCGCACCGCTTCGGCATGGCGACCGACCGCTTCGGCATCGACTGGATGGTGAGCTGCGAGCAGGCCGGCGGCCAGGGGAGGCGACCATGAAATACCTGGCCCTGGTGTACTACCAGGAAAGCCTGATCGACGCCATGTCCGAGCGGGAATGGCACTCTCTCAACCAGGAATGCATTCGCTGCGTGGAGCGGCTGAGCGAGCAGGGCCACTTCGTGGCAGGACAGGCCCTGCAACCGGTGGCCAACGCCACCACGGTGCGGGTGCGCGATGGCGAGGTGCTGATCTCGGACGGCCCCTTCGCCGAAACCAAGGAGCAACTGGCGGGCTTCTACCTGCTGGAGGCCCGGGATCTGAACCAGGCGCTGCAACTGGCCGGCCGCATCCCTCCGGCCCGGCTGGGCAGCATAGAGCTGCGGCCGGTGCGCGAGCTGCCGCCCAAGGACCTACAAGGAGACGAACGATGAATTACGTAGACGGATTTGTGGCCGCCGTGCCCACCCGCAACAAGGAGATCTATATCCACCATGCCCGTGCCGCCGCCGAGGTGTTCAAGGAGCACGGCGCCCTGCGGGTGGTGGAATGCTGGGGTGACGACGTGCCCCAGGGCGAGCTGACCTCCTTCCCCATGGCGGTGAAATGCCAGGAGGACGAAACCGTGGTGTTCTCCTGGATCCTCTGGCCCTCCCGCGAGGTGCGCGACCAGGGCATGGCCCGGGTGATGGAAGACCCGCGACTCACCCCCGAGGTCAATCCCATGCCCTTCGACGGCAAGCGGCTGATCTACGGCGGCTTCGCCATGGTGGTGGACGAATAGCCCGGGGTTTGCCTGTCCGCCGCTTGCGCCGGTACAATCCCGGGCTCGACTGAACAGCAGCAGGGAGCCGGCGCCATGGCGGGCGAGCACAACACCGATCGTTTTTATCGCCGGGGGCCGATACACGGCGGCGAGGAAGTGGATTTCGCGGCCCTGCGCCGGCGTTTCGACTTTCGCGCCATCGAGCTCGGCCGCTGGGTCACCCGGGCCGAGCGGGAGCGGGCGGCGGGCCTGTTCTACAACGCCCTGTGCGATCTGATGCTGATCCTGCAGGGGCCGGAGCAACTGGTGTCGTTGCGCGGTACCCTGTCCCTGCAATACGGCATCGGCGGCCGCCCCGGGGTCTCGGCCCACTACAACCCGGCCAGCCGCAGCTTCGCCCTGGCCAAGAACGCCGGTCCGGGCAGCATCGCCCACGAATGGTTCCACGCCTTCGATCACCATATGGCCGACAAGGCCTTCACCGGCACCGGTCCCCAGGTTTTCGCCTCCCGCGCCTGGCTGGACGAAGCGGCCCGGGTGGTGCACCCGCTCAACCAGGCGCTGTTCGACTGCTTCCAGGCGGTGCTGCTGGACGAGACCGGCGCGCAGCCCAGCGAGCTGTTCCTCGCCTCGGCCGAGGCGGACCGGCGCCATGGCATCCTGTATTACAGCCAGCCGGAAGAGCTGTGCGCCCGCGCCTTCGAGGCCTTTGTGCAGGATGCGCCCATCAAGAACGCCTTTCTGGTCAAGGGCACCCGCGCCTCCGCTGAGGCCGAACAGGGCCTCTACCCCCGGGGTACTCAACGCGCGCGCTGCAACGCCGCCTTCGGCCGCTACTTTTGCGCCCTGGGCGGGGCCCTGGCGCGCCAATGACGCTTTATCATTCAAGGAAAACTCCCATGCCGGACCCTCTCTCTTTACCTCCCGGGCCGGACGGCCGGGCCCTGACCCTGATGGTGCAGGGCACCGCCTCGGACGCGGGCAAGACCACATTGGTGGCGGGGCTGGGCCGGCTGTTCGCCCGTCGCGGCATCAGGGTGGCGCCGTTCAAGCCCCAGAACATGGCGCTGAACAGCGCCGTTACCGTCGACGGCGGCGAAATCGGCCGCTCCCAGGCGCTGCAGGCGGCGGCCTGTTTACTGCCGCCGCAAATCGACTTCAATCCGTTGCTGCTCAAGCCCGAGAGCGACACCCGCGCCCAGGTGATACTGCAAGGGCGGGCGCTGTCCTCGGTGGAAGCGAGCGAGCTGTTCGGCCCCGACAGCCTCAACAAGAACAAGGCGCGGCTCTTTGCCGCCATCCTCGACTCCTACCGGCGGCTGTGCGGCCAACACCAGTTGGTGCTGGTGGAAGGGGCGGGCAGCCCGGCGGAGATCAACCTGCGCCAGGGCGATATCGCCAACATGGGCTTCGCCGAGGAGGTGGACTGCCCGGTGATACTGGTGGCGGACATCGACAAGGGCGGGGTCTTCGCCCAACTGGTGGGTACCCTGGCGCTGCTGAGCGAATCCGAGCGCGCGCGTATCAAGGGCTTTGTGATCAATCGCTTTCGCGGCGATCTCCGCCTGCTGCAGGACGGCCTGAGCATGCTGGAGCGGCTCACCGGCAAGCCGGTGCTGGGGGTGCTGCCCTATCTCACCGATCTTAGGTTGGACGCCGAAGACGCCATCATGCGCACCGCCAGCCGAAGCGCCGAGGCCGAGCCGCTGCGGGTGCTGGCCTTGGTGCCACCGCGCATCAGCAACCACACCGACCTCGAGCCCCTGCGGGCGCATCCGGGGGTGGAACTGACCCTGGTGCACAGCAGCGAGGAGCCCGGCCGGCTGCCGCCGGCGGATCTCATCATATTGCCCGGCAGCAAGGCGGTGCGCGCCGATCTGGCCTGGCTGCGCCGCCAGGGCTGGGACCAGGCCCTGGCGCGCCACCTGCGCTACGGCGGCAAGGTGCTCGGCATCTGCGGCGGCTACCAGATGCTGGGCCAGCGGGTAAGGGATCCGCTGGGCCTCGAAGGCGAGGCCGGCGAAAGCCGGGGCCTGGGTTATCTGCCGCTGGAGACCGAGTTAAAAGACCACAAACAGCTGCGCAACGTCAGCGGCACCCTGCGACTGGCGGGCGGCCGGGCGCCGGTGCGGGGCTATGAGATCCACTGCGGCGAAAGCCGGCTGCTGGCGCCGGGCGAGCGGCCCTTCGAGCTGGTCCGCGCCGGGGGCGAGACGGCGGCGGACGGCCTGCTGTCGGACGATGGCCAGGTGCTCGGCACCTATCTGCACGGCCTGTTCGACCACCCGGAGGCCTGCGACCGGCTGCTGGCCTGGGCCGGTATCCAGAGCGGCCGGCAGGCCCCGGACTGGGACGCCCTGCGCGAGCGGAGCCTGGAGCGGCTGGCGGATACCCTGGAACAACACCTCAACCTGGAGCTGCTACTGGCTTCGATACAACAAGGATAATGACATGAGCGAACAAGACGACCGCGAGCAGACCAAGGCCCGGCGCCACCGGGAGCGCCAGCAGCGGCTGAAGGAAAAGGTGGACGCCAAAATTGCCGCCGCCACCGAGGAGCGGGGCGTGCTGCTGGTGCTGACCGGCAACGGCAAGGGCAAGAGCACCGCCGGTTTCGGCACCGTGGCGCGGGCGGTGGGCCACGGCAAGCGGGCGGCGGTGGTGCAGTTTATCAAGGGGGCCTGGGAGTGCGGCGAGCGCAACCTGCTGGAGCCGGCGGGGGTGCCCTTCTTCGTGATGCGCACCGGCTTCACCTGGGAAACCCAGAACAAGGAGCAGGACATGGCCGCCGCCGAGCAGACCTGGGCCGATGCCGAGCGGCTGCTGGCCGACCCGGCCATCGATCTGGTGCTGCTGGACGAACTGACCTACATGCTGAGCTACCACTACCTGGAGCTGGAGCGGGTGCTGAGCGCGCTGAAACAGCGCCCCGCCCACCAGCACGTGGTGATCACCGGCCGCGCCTGCCACCGCGCCCTTATCGAGCTGGCGGACACGGTGAGCGAAGTGCAGCCGGTCAAGCACGCCTTCGAGGCCGGCATCAAGGCCCAGCCGGGATTTGATTATTGATAAGGGTGGCGGGTTACAGGGCGGCTTCCAGGCATAACAGCGGCGGCTCGGCCCGGACCAGGGCAAAGCCCGCGTTCTGGTAGAGCCGTACCGCGGGGTTGTCGGCAAACACCTTGAGCCGCAGCAGGGGGCAACCGGCCTCGGTGGCCAGGGTCCGGGCCAGCCGCAGCGCCGTTCGGCCCAGTCCCCGGTTGCGCCACTCGGGCAGCAGGTGCAGATCCCGCAGGTAGGCGGCCTCGGCGGTGAACTCGAGGCGCAGGATGCCGATGGGGGCGTCGTCGAGCAGCAGTTCGAGGTTGCGGCAGCGGGTCCAGCTGTCGGCGAAGCCGGCTTCGTTCCAGCGCAGCCGGTGGCGCCGGTAATAGGGTGCCATGCCCTGCCGGATCAGCCTGCGGGCGAAGGCGGGACTGGTTGCGGTTTTCAGCGTCGGCCACATGGCTAGAGTTCCAGCTCCATGGCCCTGGGGGCGTCCCCGTAGCTGGCGCAGAGTTCGGCCCGGTGCAGGGACCGGAAGCCGAAGCGGGCCCAGAAGCCTTCGGAGCCCTGCACCGAGACCAGGCTGACGTGCGCGAACCCTTGTGCCCGGGCACGGCCGAGCAGCGCATCCACCAGCCCCTTGCCCACCCCCAGGCCATGGGCCCGGGGGCTGACCGCCAGGTCGTGCAGGTACAGCCGGTCGCAGGGGCCCGTTATCTCGTACTCCCGGTGCAGGGCCGGCAGCTCGGGGTGGGGCCAGGGGTGGCTCAGCAGGTAGCCGAGCAGGGCACCGCCCCGGTCCCGGCATTGCAGGCAGGTGGCGGGGGAGGCGCGCCATTTGCTGCGCAGCACCGCTTCGCTTTCGGGCGCCACCTCCTGGTAGCACTCGGCCTGGAGCGCCAGTATCTGCGGCCAGGCGGCCTCGGTAATGGGTTCGATGGACAGTAACGACATGATTCCCCTTGATAAGAACGGACGATGGGCGCAATCGGCAAACCGCCGGGCGCACTTATTCCCGGATTTCGGTCACCACCTCGCTCTTGACCGAGTTGGCGATAAAGCACAGTTCGTGGGATTGGTGATGCAGCCGCTCCAGTGTTTGCCGGTCGGGCCGGTGCTCACCGGCAAAGAGCACTTTGGGCCTCAGGGTTACCCGGGTCATGGCGACCTTGCCGTCGGGGCCCTTTTCCATCAGCCCCACCGCCTCGTCGGTGTAGGCGTCGACCACCAGCCCCCGCTTGGCGGCGAGGGCGAGGAAGAACAGCATATGGCAGCTTGAGAGGGCGGCGACAAAGGCCTCTTCCGGATCCACATTGGCCGCCACCGAACAGGGCAGGGGTACCACCTGGGGCGAGGAAGAGGCGGGCACCCGGGCGCCGCCGTCGAACTGCCACCAGTGGCCCCGGCTGTATTGATTGTCGACGAAGGGCTGATCGCCCCGCTCCCAGCTTACCGTGGCGCCGTATTCGGACATCTTGCTCGCTCCCCTGTGCATGATTGAAGGCGGCTGCTCCGGCTGAAACGGGGCAGCGTTCGGATCCATTCTGGTGACCGGACAAGAGAAAGGCAAGGGGTCCCGCGGCCGCTAGGGCACCGAGCAGTTTGAAAGTCGATCAATTAGCTATTTGTTGTCTGTTGCCTCTTTCAAGCTCCGGCGCCGTCTGAGGGTGGTGCCCGCAGGCAGTTGCGGTGCGGTAGGGAGGACAAGGGGGACTGCTCCGCCGGCCCTCCGCGCCAGGGAGGGCGTGGCGGAGCCCCCATGGATGGGTTCACGGCGTGCCGGAGGAGTAGTACCCTTTGGCCGACGGCCTCTGCCTCGACAGAATCAACAATGTCTGCGACCAAAGGCATGTCAGAGCCGCCTAAGTTTTAAACTATATGGTGCTCTAGCAGGGGAGTGGTTGGTTATCCACGCCTCACGGCGACCACGCTATAGGTGTGCCAATGTTTCGACTTGCCCAGGGCCGTTTGGCCGGGTTCGTTGCGTTCGCTGAACCGGAGTATGTCGAAACGGGTGAAGAGGGCTTCAACCTGGTGCCTGGCGAGGGCGTTGATGGTGTGTCGCGAAGCCGATGCCCAGTCGTCTTCGGGCCCCATGAAATGACCGGCAAAGATCCCCCCGCTTTCCAGCGCGTCGGCGATGCGCAACCAGGTATCCGCAAAGGAGGTGGGCTCGGCAAAATACAGGCTGGCGTTGGCGATGATCAAGCCCGCCCGCGGATAGTCGAAGGACTCGAAACTGCCGAGGGAAACCTCGACTCCAGGATGGTGCCCGAAGCGGTGCCGGCACAGGTCGATGGCGTCGGGATTGATGTCGAAGGGATTGATGTCGAAGGGATGGACCCGGTAGCCAAGATGGCTGAGATAGGCGGTGTCGCTGCCGGTGCCGCACCCGCAGTCGATGGCGACCCGGCATGTTGCGGCATGCCGTGCGGCAGCAAACTCGGTGAGGGGATGATGGGGCTGGCGCGAGACGCGTTCGTAGTACTGGCGCCACAGCGCCGTGTTTTTATCCACAAGCCGATTCCCGTTCTTGTTATTTTGCACCATTCTTGCTGTCGCGGTCGGAAATGGCAACGACGGCTTCTTCCGATAAGCGGCGCTGCGGCCTGGGCATCAGCAGGACATTTCGATCACCTCGATCAGCGGGCGCCTGGGGCTGGCGGCCGGCGGGGCGCGCGGGTAACCCAGGCAGAGGACAAGCTGGGCGCAGTCACCGCCGGTGAGTTGATGCAGGACGGGCCTGAGCCTGGCTACCTGAACAGGCTGGTTCAGGTAGGCGGCCTGCAATCCCAGCCGGCAGGCCACCAGCAGCACTCGCTGCAGGGCCTGGCCGGCCTGCAGCCAGTGGCGGGGGCTGTCTTCATCGGTGCCCAGCACCGCCAGCAGCGGCGCGCTTTCGGCCAGGGTTCTGTCCCTGGCGGCCATGCCTTCGCCCAGGTTGAAGGTGCGCACCAGCAACTGGGTCAGGGACGCGGCCAGGGCCGGTACACTCAGGCCGTCTCCCTGCTGCCTGGGGTGCATCCAGGCGGCCAGCTCCCGTCGCCAGCGGGTATCGGCCCACTGGGCCGTATCGCCTTCGGTGACCAGACTGGCCAGCTGTGTCCTGGCGCCGGCCTCCGCCAGCGGGCGCAACCAGGCTCCCTCGGCGGCAGCCGCGGCCACCAGCCTGGGGGGCGCGGCTGCGGGAATGGCGATGGGCTCGAAGGGATGGCGACAACTGTGTCGCAAGGGGATGGCTTCGGCCAGGGCGGCTTGATCCGCGGGTGCGCCGGCGCTGGCCACGAAGCTCATACGGGCCAACCAGTCGGGATCAGCGGCGTCGGGCAACAGGGTGGTTTCGGTGCCCAGCTCCCGTCGGGCGGCGGCGATACGCAGGTTCATCAAGGCGCAGCCGCAACTGATGGTCAGTTCCCGGTCGTCGGGATCGTTCACCGGCAGGGCTCGGCGGCGGTCTGCCAGTACATCGATGGCCGAGGCCGACAGGCGGAATCGCCAGGGCTGGGTATTGTGGCTGGAAGGGGCGAGTACCGCCTGGCCGATCAGGTCCCGGGCGAGCGCATTCGAGAGGTGGAAGCTGGGCATGGGGGCTCCGTGGGTCTGGGTCGTGCAGCCGGCGCGGCGGCGGGCTCACTCAAGTGTAGATGGTCGTTTTAAGGGAGGGAATCGCCAAGCGGCGCCGCAGGCGTTACGCTGTGTAGAGTGTCACTGCAAGGAGCCAGGCCATGAAAATCCGGATAGGGGAGCTGACCATGGAATGCGTGCGCGGCGATATTGCCGCCCAGCCGGACATGGACGCCATCGTCAACGCGGCCAATGCCGCCCTGTTGCCCGGGGGCGGGGTGGCCGGGGCCATTCACCGGGCGGCGGGGCCGGGGCTGGAGCAGGAATGCCGGCGGCTGGCGCCGATACGGCCCGGACAGGCGGTGATCACCGGGGCCCATCGGTTGCCCAACCGCCATGTCATCCACTGCCTGGGACCGGTGTACGGGGTCGATATCCCCTCCGACGAACTGCTGGCGGCCTGCTACCGCAACGCCCTGCGGCTGGCCGAGCGTCAGGGCCTGGGCTCGGTGGCCTTTCCGTCCATTTCCACCGGCATCTTCGGTTACCCGATGGCGGAGGCGGCGGCCGTTGCCTGCAACGTCCTGCTGGCGGAGCGAGCGGCACTGAAGGCGGTGCGCCATCTGCGTTTCGTGCTGTTCGGCGAAGCGGACTTGCAGCTGCACCAGCAGGCCCTGCGTCAGGCGGCCGAACAAACAGGAGAAGGGTATGAGGTCGAATAATGCGATAACAGCGGGAGTGTCGTTTTATACTTGGATTTGAATATATATTTTCTATTTTTAATTAAAAATTCATTTTTATTTGATGGTGGTGAATGTGATATAACTACACCATCTAAACCCTGCCGGAATAACCTGATTGAATAATATAGAACACCTGTTTTTGCTGTCCGGGGTTTTGCTGTGTTTAAGCGTGCTGGCCACCTTGTTGTCTGCCCGCTCCGGGATCCCCATACTGCTTATCTTTTTGTGTATCGGCATGCTGGCCGGCGAAAGCGGGCCCGGCGGCATCGAGTTCGAGAGCTATTCCCTGGCCTACGGCATCGGCAACCTGGCCCTGGCCATCATACTGCTGGATGGCGGTATGCGTACCCGTATGGAAACCTTTCGGGTGGGGTTGCGCCCGGCGCTCAGCCTGGCCACCCTGGGCGTGGTGATCACCAGCGGCATCACCGGTCTTATCGCCGTCTATATCCTCAACCTGAGCTGGCTGCACGGCCTGTTGCTGGGGGCCATCGTCGGCTCCACCGACGCGGCGGCGGTATTTTCGCTGCTGAGCGGCAAGGGCATGCACCTGAACCAGCGGGTAGGGGCTTCGCTTGAAATCGAATCAGGCACCAACGACCCCATGGCCATCTTCCTCACCCTGACCCTGATTGCGCTGATCACCGGCGAGATGGACGGCGCCGGCGATGCCCTGCTGTTCCTGTTCACCCAGTTTGGCGTGGGTGCCGTGGCCGGCTTGCTGGGCGGCCTCCTGCTGGTGCAGTTGATCAAGCGGGTGGAGCTGGCGGCGGGCCTGTATCCGATTTTGGTGGCGGGCTTTGGCCTGGTGTTGTTTGCCGTTACCGCCGTGCTCTCGGGCAGCGGTTTTCTGGCGGTGTACCTGGCCGGGCTGGTGCTGGGCAATGCCCGCCTGCGCCATATGGAAGCGATTCTGCCGGTATTCGACGGCCTGGCCTGGCTCAGCCAGATCGGCCTTTTCCTGGTGCTGGGCCTGTTGATCTCGCCCGGCGATATGTGGGCTATGGCCATTCCCGCCAGCCTGATTGCGCTGGCGCTGATCTTCATCGCCCGGCCGCTGGCGGTGCTGGCGGCACTGGTGCCCTTTTTCCGCTTTAACCTCCGCGAGCTGGGCTTTATCTCCTGGGTGGGGCTGCGGGGGGCCGTGCCCATCGTACTGGCCATCTTTCCGCTGATGGCGGGCATTCCCGAAGGCTCCATGCTGTTCAACGTGGCCTTTTTCGTGGTGCTGATCTCATTGCTGGTACAGGGGTCGACCTTGCCGCAGGTGGCCCGCTTGCTGGATGTGGAAGTGCCGCCCGAGCCGGCACCACAGCGCCGCTCCATGCTGGGCATCTTTCCGGAAGATGACTTCGAGATGTTTCTCTACCGGGTGGAAAGCGAGTCCATCGACGGCCTGGTGGTGCGCCAGTTGACCTTCCCGCCCCATTGCCGGGTAGCGGCGGTGTTCCGGGGCGAAAACCTGCTGCCGGCCTCGGGCAGTACCCGGCTGGCGATAGACGATACCCTGTGCGTGATCGGCCGCAGCAACCACCTCAAGACCCTGAACAATATGTTTGGCGGCGATCTGGATGCGGCCCGGGAGAAGGCGCGGGCCTTCTTCGGCGACTTTATCCTGGACGCCGAAGCCCGCATGCAGGACGTGGCCCTGATGTACGGGGTGGATGTGGACGACAGCGAAGCCGACCTGACCCTGGGGGACTTTATGTTCAAGCACAACAGCGGCCATCCGGTGGTGGGCGACCACTTCATTCGCTACGACATGGTATGGACGGTGGCGGACGTGGACGGCGACCGGGTACTCAAGGTGGGCCTGCGCGAGCACGACCACGACAGGCATTGACGAACCCGGCCCGGAACCCGGCTTTTACTCTGTGACAGCGGCCTCGTGATTCGAGGCCGCGGTGTTTCAGGGCTCGAAGGAAAGGGTGTCGAGGCTGAGGTCCTGGGTGCTCAGGCCGCCGGCCTGGAGGTTTTCCAGGGCGCCGTGATCCACCACCCGGCGATAGCCCAGGGTCTGCAGGGCCTCCAGCGCCAGCTGGGAGCGCCGGCCGCTGCGGCAGTAGAGGTTGATGGGGGTGTTCTTGTCGGGATAGAGCTCGGTCACGCCCCGGGCGATACGGGTATGGGGGATATGCACGGCACCCGGCAGGTGCTCCTGCTGGTATTCCTCGGCACTTCTCACGTCTATCCACACCGGCTCCGTGGCCCAGGCCAGCGGGCTCAGGCACAACAGCAGCGCCGTCATCCAGTTCTTCATGCGTTACATCCTGCATAGGTACAGGCCCAGAGTGTAAAACAGAAGACGCTGAATAACCCGGTTCCGATTGGCAAAAACCGACAGAAACCGGCACATAAAACAAAAAGCGCAGACCAGGGCTGCGCTCACTACTCTGCTCAGGACAGCAGATAGGCCAGGATGTCGACCACCTGCTCCGGGTGGCGGCAGGTGGCCTTGGCGGCTTCGTCCACTTCCTTCAGGGCGTGATCGTGCTCGGCATCGTGCAGGCTGATAATGGGTACCCCCAGGGCCACGGCGAAGCCGGCGTCGAAGGCGGCGTTCCACTGCTTGTACTTGGGCCCGAAACGCACCACCACCAGGTCGGCATTCTTGATATGGGTGGCGGTGCGGATGCTGTTGATGCCGGAGGCCTTGCGGTCGCGCCAGAAGGGGTCTTCCTCGCTACCCAGAATGTTCACCCCCACCAGGTCGCTGGCGTCGTGATCGGTCACCGCCGAGCTGAACTGCACGGCCAGGCCTTTGGCCCGGGCACCCTCGATAATGCGCTCGCGCCAGTCGGTGTGGATTTCGCCGGACAGGTAGATGTTCCATATTTTCTGACTCATATTGCATTCCTTTATTGTTCACAAAAACATTAAAAATAAAGTACAACTTTTAAAGGGTAACGCAATTCAATCGAAAAATCAGCCTATTGTGCCGGCTCCAGCTTCAGCAGCTTGCCGTTGGGCTCGTCGGTGAGCAGGTAGATGCCGCCGTCGGCGGCCTGGGTGACGGTGCGCAGCCGGGCCCGGCCACGCAGCAGGTGGTGCTCCTGCACCACATTGTCGCCGTCCAGCTCCAGCCGCACCAGCCGCTGCCCGACCAGGGCGCCCAGGAACAGCTGGTTCCGCCACCGGGGGAACAAGTCGCCGGTATAGAACATCATGCCGGAGGGGGCGATGGAGGGCACCCAGACCCAAGCCGGGTCTTCCATGCCGGGCAGGGAAGGGGGGCCGATGCGGCCGCCGCCGTATTCCTCGCCGAAGGTGGCCAGGGGCCAGCCGTAATTGGCGCCTTTCTTGATAAGGTTGAGCTCGTCGCCGCCCCGGGGGCCGTGTTCGTGGGTCCAGAGGTCGCCGGTCCCGGGGTGGAGGGCGGCGCCCTGCACATTGCGGTGGCCGTAGCTCCAGATTTCGGGCAGGGCAGCGGTCCGGCCGACGAAGGGGTTGTCGGCGGGCACCCGGCCGTCGTCGTGCAGGCGGAGGATCTTGCCCAGATGGCTGTCGAGTTGCTGGGCCTGATCCCGGGAGTGGAAGCGATCGCCGGTGGTGATGAACAGGTAGCCGTCGCGGTCGAACACCAGGCGGGAGCCGAAATGGCCGCCGCCCGAGGTCTTGGGTTGCTGCTCGAACAGTACCTCCAGATCCAGCAGCCGGTTTCCCTCGAGCCGGGCCCGGGCCACCGCCGTGCCGGCACCGCCCCGGCCGGGCTGGCTGTAGCTGAAATAGAGCCAGCGGTTGTCGGCAAAGTCCGGGTGCAGGGCCAGATCCAGCAGGCCGCCCTGGCCGACGGCGGCGATGTCCGGCAGGCCGCTTATCTGGTGGCGGCCGCCCTCGGGGGTGAGCCGCAGCAGCCGGCCCCGGCGTTCGCTCACCAGCAGGTCGCCACCGGGCAGCTCCGCCAGGCCCCAGGGGTGGTGCAGCCCCTCGGCCAGGGTTTCCACCCGGTAGTCCTGGGCAAAGAGGGAGGTGCTGAGCAACAGCAGCAGGCCGGCAAACAAACGCATAAGTCTCTCCGTGCAGAATCAACATATTGATTCTGTTCAATATAGTGCCTTATGGCCGGTTTCGCAGGAGATGCCTGTGCCGGTGACATTCTTGCCGGGCGTACGGATATCCGGGTTGTGCGGCTTGGCATATTGCAGCCGGAATGACCGCATGGCTTCCCGGGGGAAGCCATGCGGTCGGTGGCAAATAACGCCGTACGGCCAGACAGGGGTCAGGAGGTACGCCCTTCTGGCTGGACCTCTACACTGCCGGAGGGAGTGATGGGTTTTCTGCTATCTTCGCCTTCTTTCCAGATATCCAGATCAATTTTATCCATGACTTCCGGGTAGTCGGCGGGATTGAACACCGGCATGCCCTGTTTGCTCTGGATAAAATAGTCTCTGGTCAATTTGGCCACCAGCCCCGACAACAGCAGTATGGCCACCAGGTTGATAAAGGCCATGAGTCCCATGGCGGCGTCGGCCGCATTGAACACCGTGGCCACGCTTTCATAGGCTCCCCAAAGCACCATGCACAACACCGAGCAACGCAGTATCAACAGGCCGCGTCGGCTGCCCAGCTTCAGGTAGGCCGCGGCGTTTTCGGCATAGCTGTAGTTGCCGATGATGGAGGTAAAGGCGAAAAAGAAAATGGCCACGGCAATGAAGTAGTTTCCGGCTTCGCCGATATGCGCATTGAGGGCCGCTTGCGTCAGTGAGATACCGGTCAGTTCCGGCTCCGGTCCCATCACCCCCGAGAGCAGGATCATGATGGCGGTGGCGGTACAGATGAGCAGGGTGTCGATAAATACGCCGAGCGCCTGCACCAGCCCTTGCGATACCGGATGATGGGGATTGGGCACCGCCACGGCGGCGATGTTGGGGGCGGAGCCCATGCCGGCCTCGTTGGAGAACAGGCCACGCTTGATCCCGTTCAGCATGGCGCCGGCGATACCGCCTACTGCCGATTCAAAACCGAAGGCGCTCTTCACGATCAGCGCAAGCACCGCGGGTACTTCGGCCATATTGATAATGATCACGACCAAGGCCATCAGCAGATAGGCCGCCGCCATAAAGGGGACGGCCAGCTCGGCAAAGCGTGCGATTTTCCGGACGCCCCCGAAGATAATGATGCCGGCGAGCAGGGCGGTGAGCCCACCGACCACCATCTTGGGCACACCGAAGGCCCCGTGGACGGCTTCGGCGATCGAATTGGCCTGCACGGCGTTGAACACCAGGCCAAACGCCGCCAGCAGGCAGATGGCGAACAGGGCACCGGCCCAGGGAGCGTTGAGCCCTTTGGCGATATAGAAAGCGGGCCCGCCCCGCAGCTGGCCGTCTTTATCCCTGACCTTGTAGAGCTGCGCCAGGGTACTTTCGGCACAGGCCGTCGCCATCCCGACCAGGGCGACCATCCACATCCAGAAGATGGCCCCGGGTCCCCCCAGGGCCAGCGCCACCGCCACTCCCGCCAGGTTGCCGGTACCCACGCGGGAGGCGAGGCTGGTACACAGGGCCTGGAAGGGCGAAATGCCACCACGATCTTCCTGCGGAGATCGGAGTACCGAGCGGATGAATTCCGGGAAGTGGATAAACTGCAAGAAACCAAGCCGGACAGTAAAAAACAGGCCTACTGCCAGCAGGCCGTATATAAGGACGTATTCCCAGAGTATGCTGTTAAGAAAATTGATAATGCTGTTCATCTATTATCCCTTTGGTCCACTTATATTTTGTATCCCCTGGCGGGGCTTTTTTTGTGTAGGTACAGGTGGCGGCGTAATAGTGTTTTTACTTTCTTAAGGCAAGATGCATGCCGTTAAAGTGATGATCCGCGTCGGGGTGATGTTTTATATTAATTGGTTGATAATATTGGTTTTTTATTTTTTAACGAGACAATGTCGACACGGGAAAAGTTTTATTTTGTCACTTTGGAGTGCAGGAGATCTGTTTTTGGTGCGGGTGTTATTTTTTGTGAGTGGAAGAACGGCTTTTTATTGCTGTCGAGTCATTCCTTTTGTTACGGCAAAGTGAGACGGTTTGATGGATGATTTTTTAATGCGTTTTTTCGCTTTGATAACATGCCGGAGTGAGCGCCTCTAAAAAATCGCCCCCATGGTGCCGATGGGGGCGGTCAGGTGCCTGCGAGATCCTATCGTTGGCAATAGGGGCTCCCCTTAGCTACGGGGGCCTGCCTCAACGACCGGTATCACGTCCACCGCCACCGTCAGCCGGTCGTTGCCGCCGCCGCTCATCACCCCCTTGAGCGGGGTCACGTCGGAAAAATCCCGCCCCCAGCCGAGGATGATATAGCGCTCGTCGGGCAGGCAGCCGTTGGTGGGGTCTATCTCCAGCCAGCCCCAGCCGGGGATGAACACCGCCAGCCAGGCATGGGTGGCGTCGGCCCCCTGCAGCTTGGGCTGGCCGGGGGGCGGCAGGGTTTCCATGTAGCCGCTCACGTAGCGCGCCGCCAGTCCCAGCGAGCGCAGGCAGCCGATGGCCAGGTGGGCGAAATCCTGGCATACCCCGCGCCGGCTGGCGAGCACGTCGAGGAGGGGGGTGGCGATGGTGGTGTGTTCCGGATCGTAGGTGAACTCGGTGAAGATCTGCTGGTTGAGGGCATAAACCGCCTCCACCAGGGAGCGACCGGGGGTGAAGCTGTCACGGGCGTAGTCCGCCAGGGCGGCATCGGCGGCGACGAAGTCGGAGTCCAGTATAAACAGCCGGGCCTCCAGGCAGTCGGTGCCCTCTCGCAGGCAGGCGCCGGCCTGCTCCCAGCTAATGAAATGCCCCTGCGGCTCGGGTCGGGGGCTGGTGGTCACCAGGCTGGTGGCGGTCACCTCCAGGCCGCCGTGCAGCTCCTGAATGGAGAAATAACCGACCCGGTTGCCGAAAAAATCCCGCCGCTCCCGCAGCCGGACCGGGGTGGGGTGAATGGCGATGTCGGTCTGCCCGACCTGCTGCCAGGGCAGCTCCCGGGGCAGCAGGCGGGCCTCGTTGTGGCTCAGGGCCACTTCGGCGGAATAATCGTAACGGGTGGTATGGCGCAATTGATAGTGCATAAATGGCTCAACCTAAACGGATTTTTGCATGGTCACCAGCTGGCGGGGCGCCTCGGCATGGCTGAAATGGCTGTGGGAGATGGCATTGGACAGCTCTGAAAGGGGCGCCAGCAGGCTGTCCAGCAGTTCGGTCAGCACTTCCCTGGCCTCGCTCGAGTGTTCCAGATCGCTCAGCCGGTTGATGTCCACCAGGTGCAGGGCGCTCGAGGCCTGGATCACCAGCCGGGTTTCCAGGTTGCGGTAGGGGCTGGGCTCGGGCTGGGGCAGCCGCTCTATCTGGCGCTCCAACCGGCGCAGCATATAGCCCACCGAGCGGGGATTGGTCTCGTCGAACAGCAGCAGATCGAGGATGGCCGAGGGGTGCAGCTGGGAGCGGTAGCGGCGGCGGTACACGGTCAGGTTGTCGGTGGTGGCCAGCACCACTTCCCACAGCGGGATGCCCGGTCGGCGGGCGGTGAGCAATGCGAGCTTGAGCAGCTCCAGGCTGCAGACGATGCGTTCGATGAAGCGGCCCAGATCGAGGAAGCGCCAGCCGTAGTGATGGGGCATGGTCTCGTTGCACAGGCCGAAGAAGGCGGCCAGGTCGGTCACCACTCCCTCCAGGTGGCGCTGGCCGCCCATGGCCCCCTGGTCGCGGGGCATGTCGTTGAACTTCTGGCGCAGGCTGTTGACCGTGCGCCAGGCATCGTCGCCCAGGTGGTCGCGCACCGCCCGGCAGTTGCGCAGGAAGTGGCTGAACAGCCAGGGCATGCCGTCCGGGTGCTCCTCGCTGAACAGCTCCAGCAGCCGGTGGCGCAGGAAGATGTAGTCCTGCTTGAAGCGCTGCCGGGCGGGTTGCTTGAGGTGCAGCTCGGCCAGCTCCTCGGGGCTGGGGTAGGGCAGCTCCAGGGCGGTGAACAGGTCCGGGATCAGGCTGTCGCCCGACTCGTCCTGATCTTCCTGCAGCAACCGGGCGAAGGCTTCGCGCAGCAGCCGGGAGCGGATGTCCAGCCGCTCACCGTAGCGGCCCATCCAGAACAGGCTGTCGGCCACCCGGCAGGGCAGATCCTGGCCGTCGCGGGTGACCACTATGGGACCATGGGCCTGGCGCAGCAGGCTGATATGGGGCTGGGGCACCGGCGCCAGCACCCAGATGTCCTTCACCATGCGGCTCTCCATCAGCGGGGTGCCGGGCTCCCCCACCCAGGCCAGGCCGCCGGGCATGATGCGGTAGTGGCGTTCGCCGAGCGGCTTGCGGATGTCGTCGGGCTCCACCAGACTGAACAGCCGCAGGTTGACCGGCTGCGGCTCGAGCTGGCGGCGCTTGACGTTGAACACCGGGGCGGTGGCGGCCTCGATGCGGGCCTGGGCCACGAACAAATGGGGCTGGCGGCGGATGCGCCGGTACAGGAGATCCCGTTCGTGGGGGGACAGGGTCTCCGGCCGGATCGGCTGGGCCGGGGCCTTGACGTCGCGCAGCCACCAGCGGCCGGGCTCGGCCAGTACCTGCTCCAGGCTTTCGGCGTCGCCGCACCAGCGGCTCTCGCGGCCCTTGAGCAGCAGCTCCTCGCCCAGCAGGCGGCGGCACAGCTGCGGCAGGTAGCCGGCCAGGGCCGGGTGCTCCAGGATGCCGGCGCCCAGGGCGTTGGCGATGGCCACCTCGCCGTTGCGCGCCGCCTGCATCAGGCCGGGCACGCCCAGCAGGGAATCGCCGCGCAGCTCCAGGGGATCGCACCAGGGGTCGTTGATCTGGCGCAGTATGACGTCCACCTGCTTGAGCCCGCCCAGGGTACGCATGGACACCTGGCCGTCGCGCGCCACCAGATCGGCCCCCTCCACCAGCGAACAGTTCATGTAGTTGGCCAGCCAGGCGTGCTCGAAGTAGCCGGGGCTGCCGGGGCCGGGCGAGAGCAGCACTATGTTGGGTTGCTCGCGCTGGTTGGGACACAGCGCCGCCAGGCTGCGCAGCTGGGCCTGCAGAAAGCCGGCCAGGCGCTTGAGCGGGGCTTCCCGGTACAGGTTGGGCAGGGCGCGGGCCAGGGTGATGCGGTTTTCCAGGGCGTAGCCGGTGCCGGAGGGGGACTGGGTCCAGTCGCCCAGCACCAGCCAGTCGCCGTCGCGGCTGCGTACCAGATCGGTGCCGTGGAAGATCACCAGCGGCCGCTCCGGCGGCGGGGTGTCGTCGGCGGCGGGAAACAGGTAGCTCGGGTGGGTGTAGATCAGTTCGGGCGGCAGCAGGCCTTCGGTCAGCATGCGCCGCTCGCCGTAAAGATCCGCCACCAGGGCTTCCAGCAGCCGGGTGCGCTGGATCAGGCCCTGCTCCAGCCGCTCCCATTCCTGGGGGCCGATGACATAGGGCAGGCAGTCGAGCTGCCAGGAACGAAGCCGGCCCGGATCGTCTTCGTAGGTGTTGAAGGTCACCCCGTTTTCGTGCAGCAGGTTCTGGGCTTCTTCGCAGCGGCCGACCAGGGCCTGGGCGCCGAGCTGGCTCAGTTCGTCCAGCACCGGCTGCCAGTGGGCGCGGATGCGCTGCTGATCGCTCAGCAGTTCGTCGTGGCCGGGACCGTCGGACTGCAGCAGCTTGCCGGCGTAGTTGGCCAGCAGGGTCTGCAGTTCGGCGCTGAAGGTGTTGGGATCGAGCATGGCGGTTACCGGGTAAAGGCCGGCCGCATCCGGGGGATGCGGCCGGCGGTATTGTGCATCTGCACGGGATTATAGACTGGCATCGCCCGCGGATCTGTAGTGGCGTCGCAGATCCAGGGTATGGGGGTATTCACCGGCGGGGCTTTCCGGCGGTATCACCACCGTCCCCTGGCTGTGGCCCATGGCCCAGAAGCGGGCCAGGCGACGGGCTTCGGCCTCGTTGGCATTGATCGGAAAGCTCTCGTAGTTGCGCCCGGCCGGGTGCGACACGTGGTAGGTGCAGCCGCCGAGGGAGCGCTGGTTCCAGCTGTCGACAAGGTCGAACACCAGCGGTGCCTGCACCGGGATCAGCGGATGCAGCGCCGAGGCCGGCTGCCAGGCCCGGTAGCGCACCCCGGCCACCGCCTCGCCGTTGACCCCGGTGGGGGTAAGGGGTACCCGCCGGCCGTTGCAGGTGAGCACGTGGCGGGCCGGGTTGTAGCCGGACAGCTTCACCTGCACCCGCTCCACCGAGGAGTCCACGTAGCGGGCGGTGCCGCCGCCGCTCACCTCCTCGCCCAGTACATGCCAGGGTTCGATGGCCTGGCGCAGCTCCAGCTGCACCTGGTCGTAGCAGACCTGGCCGTAGTGGGGGAAGCGGAATTCCAGGAAGGGGGCGAACCACTCGGGGTTGAAGTCGAGGCCCTGGCGGCGCAGATCGGTGAGCACGTCGAGCAGGTCGGCCCAAATATAGTGGGGCAGCAGCCAGCGGTCGTGCAGCGCCGTGCCCCAGCGCACCAGCGGACGGCGATAGGGCTCGGCGGCGAAGCGGGCCACCAGGGCGCGGATCAGCAGCTGCTGCATCAGGCTCATGCGGGCGTGGGGCGGCATCTCGAAGCCGCGCAGCTCCACCAGCCCGAGCCGGCCGGTGGGGCTGTCCGGGGAATAGAGTTTGTCGATGCAGAACTCGGCGCGGTGGGTGTTGCCGGTGATGTCGGTGAGCAGGTTGCGCAGCAGCCGGTCCACCATCCAGGGCTGGGGCACTTCGCCCACCGGCATCTGCTGCAGGGCGATCTCCAGTTCGTACAGGGCCTCGTGGCGGGCCTCGTCGATGCGCGGCGCCTGGCTGGTGGGCCCCATGAACAGGCCGCTGAACAAATAGGACAGGCTGGGGTGGTGCTGCCAGTAGCCGAGCAGGCTGGCCAGCAGATCGGGCCGGCGCAGGAAGGGCGAATCCGCCGGGGTTTCGCCCCCCAGGGTGACGTGGTTGCCGCCGCCGGTGCCGGTGTGGCGGCCGTCGAGCATGAATTTCTCGGTGCCCAGGCGGGACAGGCGGGCCTCTTCGTAGAGGATTTCGGTGTTGCGCACCAGCTCGGGCCAGCTTTTGGCGGGCATGATGTTCACCTCGATCACGCCCGGGTCCGGGGTGATCATAAACTTCTCCAGGCGCGGGTCCGCCGGCGGGGCATAGCCCTCGATGCACACCGGCAGCTCCAGGGCGGCGGCGGTCTGCTCCACCGCGGCCAAGAGCGCCAGGTAATCCTCCAGCCGGGGCAGGGGCGGCATAAACAGGAACAGCTTGCCCTCGCGCGGCTCCAGGCAGAGGGCGGTGTGGATGGTGCCGTTGTTTTGCTCCGCCTGCTGCTCCTGCCACTGCTGGCCCGGCGCCGGCTGGTGGTGGCCGCCCACCTCGAACTGGCGCTGCCAGGCGCTGTAGCGGCTGGCCACCTCGCCGTGCAAATCCGGCAGCGGCGGCCTGGGCTCGAACAGGCTGGTGGGCTGGGGCTGGTCTTCGCGGCCGGCCAGGGGCAGGGACGACAGCGGCAGGCGCAGGCCCATGGGCGAGTCGCCGGGGATCAGATAGAGGGATTCGCGCCGCACCGGCCAGGGCCCGGTGCGCCAGCGCTGGCCGCCCTGATCCCGCAGCAGCGGCAGGGCGAAGCCGGTGATCTCGTCCAGCCCCCGCTCCAGCAGCCGGGCCAGGCGCCGGCGGTTTTCTTCGTCCTTGAGGTTTTCGCCGCGCAGCTCCACGTCCACCGGTTGGCGCTGCTCCAGCCAGAGGTAGTAGTAGGCGTCCTCGAAGCAGGGGATCAGCCACTTGTCGGCGATGCCGAGGCGCTTGACCAGGGCCTGGCCGAACAGCCGGGCGTGCTCGGGGGTGACGGCGTAGTGCTTGTCGATGTCCGCCAGCCAGCGATCGTCCCGCCATACCGGCTGGCCGTCCTTGCGCCAGTAGCAGGCCAGGGCCCAGCGGGGCAGGGGTTCGCCGGGGTACCACTTGCCCTGCTGGTAGTGCACCAGGCTGCCGGGGGCGAAGTGGGGCCGCAGCCGGCGCAGCAGGCCTTCCGCCAGCCGCCGTTTGGTGGGCCCCTGGGCGTCGGTGTTCCACTCGGGGGCGTCCATGTCGTCGATGGACACGAAGGTGGGCTCGCCGCCCATGGTCAGGCGCAAATCCTGCTGCTGCAACCGTTCGTCCACCTGCTCGCCCAGGGCGAGGATGGCCTGCCACTGTTCGTCGCTGTAGGGCTTGGTGACCCGCGGATCCTCGTGGATGCGGGTCAGTTGCATATCGAAACCGAATGTCACCTCGCACTCGTCGGTAAAGCCGGAGATGGGGGCGGCGCTGGAGGGCTCGGGGGTGGCGGCCAGGGGCAGGTGGCCCTCGCCGGCGAACAGGCCCGAGGTGGGGTCCAGCCCAACCCAGCCGGCGCCGGGAATGTAGACCTCGGTCCAGGCGTGCAGATCGGTAAAGTCGGCCTCGGCGCCGGAAGGGCCGTCGAGGGCCTTGACGTCGGCGGTGAGCTGGATGAGATAACCGGACACGAAGCGGGCCGCCAGCCCCAGATGGCGAAATATCTGTACCAGCAGCCAGGCCGAATCCCGGCAGGAGCCCCGGCGCAGCGACAGGGTTTCTTCCGGGCTCTGCACCCCGGGCTCCATGCGGATGTTGTAGTCGATATCTTGCTGCAGCCGCTGGTTGAGCGCCACCAGGAAGTCGACCACCGGCCGCGGTCGGCGGTCGACGCTCGCCAGCCAGTCCCGCACGAGCGGGCCGGCGTCATCGGCTTCCAGGTAGGGTGCCAGCTCCTTGCTCAGGGCCTCGGGATAGTCGAAGGGGAAGGCCTTGGCGTAGTCTTCCACGAAGAAGTCGAAGGGGTTGATCACCGTCTGCGGCGCTATCACCTCCACCTCTACCTGCAGGTGGGAAAGCTTTTCCGGAAACACCAGTCGGGCCAGGTGGTTGCCGAAGGGGTCCTGCTGCCAGTTGATAAAATACTCGCCGCCCGACACTTTCAATGAATAGGCGTCAATCGGGGTGCGGCAATGGGGCGCGGGCCGCAGGCGAACCAAGTGGGGAGACAGCGAAACCGGTTTATCGAAGTCATAGCGGGTGACATGCTTGAGTGCAACGCGAATAGTCATAGGCTCGGTCCGATCTGTGGGTGAAGATTAAAATAACAGTGCAGAAGCAGGCTCTGTTTTTAAGCAATTAATGTGCCTGCTTTTTTACGGCAGATGTTCCACTTTTGCCGCAGGCGTTTTAAAAGGCAAGCGCTATGGCTAAAAAGAATAAAAACTTCATCATGACTCCCGCTGGGGTGTGATCTTGATGACACTTTTGTGGTTTTTTTGATTTCGCGGATGGGGTAAATGGTGTTATCAATATCGACAGGCCTATATTCAATATCCGTATCCTGTATAGGAAGGTGCGCTTTTAGGGTGCATTAATATGTTCTAGGGGGATCATTTTGGTGCATTTGAGTCCGTGTGGTGGTCTGATGAGGGTGCCGCTACCTTAACAAAAGATAGGCTCTCCTATAGCAATATAATTACATTGACCCTTTTTGGTGATGACCTCCAGGAAGGTGAGCTGTATTGGTGCAATGAATCACGGGAGGATAATTAAAATACGGTTATTAAAGTAGGGTTCCATTGAAAGTGCCAAAGGTTGGCATGCCGGTTGCTTTATCGATTAAGCATCTGTTTAGATGCAGTAGTGATGTAGGGGATGGGTTAGCGAGCATTTCTCATCCAAACAAAAAAATATCGGGAATCACGCTTATGAGCAAAGCGAACTGGCATAACTATGCGTGCAACGGATTTTACGATGAGCTGATTGCCCAGCCGGGCGTTGCCCGGGCGGAAGCGAAGATGTTGTGTGAATACCTGGCGCAACTCGCTCCCCATGAGCTTGCCGAACACAAGGCGGCCGCGGAAGTGGCCATCCAGGCCATGGGTATCACCTTTACCGTCTATACCGAGGGCAATATGATCGACCGGGCCTGGCCCTTCGACATAGTGCCGCGCATCATCCCTTTGAATGAATGGCAAAAAACCGCCGCCGGCCTGAAGCAAAGGGTCAAGGCGCTCAACCTCTTTATCGATGATCTCTATCACGAGCAGCGTATCGTCAAGGAGGGGATACTGCCCGCCGAGGTGCTGGCCCAGTCGGTGAACTTCCGGCCCCAGTGCGTGGGGATCACGCCGCCGCACCGGGTGTGGGCCCATATCTGCGGCTCGGATCTGGTGCGCGACAAGGACGGCACCCTCTACGTGCTGGAGGACAACCTGCGGGTGCCCTCGGGAGTGTCCTACATGCTGGAGAACCGCAACGTCACCAAGCGGGTGTTGCCGGAGCTGTTCGCCACCGGTCGCATCCAGCCCCTGGACGACTACCCGGCCCAGCTCTACGACATGCTGGCCAGCATGTCGCCCCGGCCGGGAGAGGATCCGCAAATCGTGGTGCTGACCCCGGGCATCTACAACTCCGCCTACTTCGAGCATTCCTACCTGGCCCAGCAGATGGGGGTGGAGCTGGTGGAAGGGCCGGATCTGGTGGTGCTGGACGACGACTGCGTGTATATGCGCACCGTGGACGGCCTCAAGCGGGTGGACGTGATCTACCGCCGTATCGACGACATGTTCCTCGATCCGGAAGCCTTCAACCCGGAGTCCATGCTGGGCGTGCCCGGCCTGATGCGGGCCTGGCGCCGGGGCAAGGTGGCGCTGGCCAACGCGCCCGGCGCCGGGGTGGCGGACGACAAGGTCATCTACGCCTTCGTGCCCGAGATCATCCGTTTCTACCTGAGCGAGGAGCCCTTGCTGCCCAATGTGCCCAGCTATTTGTGCATGTTCGAGCAGGATCGCGACTATGTGCTGGCCAATCTCGACAAGCTGGTGGTCAAGCCCGCCAACGAGTCGGGCGGTTACGGCATGCTGGTCGGGCCTCACTCCACCGCCGCCGAGCAGAAGCAGTTTGCCGAGCTGATCAAGGCCAATCCGCGTAACTACATGGCCCAGCCCACCCTGGCCCTGTCGACCTCGCCTACCCTGTGCGAGCACGAGATGGAGCCGCGCCACGTGGATCTGCGGCCCTTCATCCTCTCGGGCGAGCAGACCTACGTGACCATGGGCGGCCTGACCCGGGTGGCGCTGACCAAGGGCTCGCTGGTGGTGAACTCCTCCCAGGGTGGAGGTAGCAAGGACACCTGGATAGTAGACGTGGGAGGGAACTGATCATGCTGTCGAGAGTAGCTGAAAACATTTACTGGCTGGCCCGTTATCTGGAACGGGCCGAAGACACGGCGCGCCTGATCAGCGTGAACAGCCACCTGTTGCTGGACTTCCCCCAGGCCACCAGCCTGGGCTGGTCGTCGCTGGTGACCATCACCGGCAGCGAGGCGCTGTTCAACCAGCATTACCAGGAGCCGGACGAAGTCAGCGTGCTGAACTTCCTGTGCATGGACCGGCGCTATTCGGGCTCCATACTGTCGTCGCTGGCGGCGGCGCGGGAGAACCTGCGCACCACCCGGGACGTGATGCCGAACAGCATCTGGGAGGAAGTCAACCAGCTGTATCTGGGGATCTGCAAGCTGGAGGCCCAGGGCCTGGCGCCCCGCAAGCGGGACGCTTTTCTCACCCGGGTCATCCGCAGCTGCGAAACCGTCAACGGCATCATCGCCGGCACCCTCAGCCACACCCAGGTGCGCACCTTCCTGCGCCTGGGCCGGCAGCTGGAGCGGGCCGACATGACCACCCGCATCATAGACGTGCGCTCGGCCAACCTGTTGCCGCGCAGCGCCGAGGATCTCAAGCCGTTCGAAACCCTGCAGTGGATGAGCGTGCTGAAATCCCTGAGTGGCTACCAGATGTACCGCCAGCAGGTGCGGCTGGCGGTGCGCGGGCCCGATGTGCTGCGTTTCCTGCTGCAGGACGAGTCCTTCCCCAGGGCGGTGGCCTGCTGTATCGACCAGCTGTCGCGGGAGCTGGCCAGCCTGCCGCGACACCAGCCGGCGCTGGCGGCGGCGGAACGCTGCCAACGGTTGCTGAGCGGGGCCTGCATCGACAAGTTGGCGGGCGAACCCGATCGGCTGCACGATTTTATCGACCTGGTACAGATAGCCCTCAGTGAACTGCATGGGGAAATCTGCCTCAGCTGGTTCGCGCCTTTTGAAACCGACACCTGGGCCCCCCTGCAGGTGCAAAGCCAGCAGGGCTGAGCCCGGACCGGCTCAATATAGAGCACATCTATGTTGAGCCGGTAAAAATCGATTTTATTTATCCGAATGTCCCTCGCTATGATCCCGGTGGCAAGATCCCATTTGATTCAGGAGGCGGTGATGGAAGATAAACCATTGGCGGAGGCGCTGCTGGGCGCCCTGGGCGGCAAACAGAACCTGGCGCGACTGCGCTATTGCGCCAGCCGTGTCCGGGTGTGCCTGCACAACGAGGGCCTGCTCGACAGGGCGCGCATCGCGCAGCTGGGCGAGGTACGCGCCCTGGTGGCGGGGGCCGGTGGCGAGCACCAGCTGGTGCTGGGGCCGGGCAAGGCCAGGCCGCTCTACCAGCAACTGGTGGCGGCAGGCGGCCTGGAACGGCTGGTAGCCGAAGACCGATAAGCGAAGGGGCCGGCATGGCCCTTCAGATTGCTTACAAACCCTCGCCGTTCTCTGTTGTCACTCCCGCCGTTCTCTGTTGTCACTCCCGCGAAGGCGGGAGTCCAGTGCACTATGTCATGGATCTCCGCCTTCGCGGAGATGACGGCAGTTTAACCGCATTGATAAAGGGAAATATCTGGCGAAAAAGCGGAGGATGGACTTTGTCATCAAGCGAAGGGGCCGGCATGGCCCCTCGTTATTCCAGCAGATGGCGGTTCTGCTCCATATGCCCGCGTATCAGCTCGATCACCTGCGCGATATGCGGGTCTTCCCCTTTTTCCCTCATCAGGTAAATGCCCACTATGCCCTTGCGCAGGGGCTCTTTCAGCCTGAGCGGGAGCACCTCGAAGCGGGCGAAATAATCCTGCATGCAACTGGGGAACACCATGATGCCGTTGGTGGCGGCCAGCATGTCCACGGCGGTGGCGACGGAGTTGGTGGAATAGACCACCCGCTCGGTCATGTGCAGTTGCAGCCGCTCCCGGCGTTTGGGCTGCATGTCTTCCATCACGTGCTGGTAGCGGCTTTCATCGGGGGTGAGTTCGATATGGGGGTAGGCCAGCAGCTCCTCCGGGCCGACGGTGCGCCCGCGCAGCGGATGGCCGGTGCGCGCATAGCAGGCATCGGTCGAACTCAGCAGCGGCAGGAAGCTGACCCCGGCCTTGGGGTTGAGCCCCTGGATCTCGTGGCCGATAAAGAGATCGATATCGCCGCTCAGCAGCAGATCCATCAGCCGCAGGTGGTTGCCCAGATCGATATGGACATTGGCGGTGGGGTACTGGCGGCGGTGGGCCTCGAAGCTCTGCCGCAGAAACATGTGCCACCAGGCGTGGCCGGTGCCTATCTTCAGGCTCTGCTCCTGGCGCTCCTTGAGCAGGTCCATCCTGATCAGGGTATTGTCGTAGATGCGCTGCATCATCCGCGCCTGCTCCAGCAGCAGCTCGCCGTATTCGGTGAGGGTCACCCCGCTGGAGCTGCGTACCAGCAGCTGCACCCCCAGGTTTTCTTCCAGCTTCTTCATGTTGTGGGTCAGGGTCGGCTGGCTCAGGCACAACCGGTTGGCCGCATGGCTGACGTTCTTGAGGGTGCCCACCTCGATAAACTGGCGCAACAGCTTGTCCACGATACGTCCTTGTTGGTGATAGATACTTTCTATCGCAGAGCTTAAAAGCCTGGCCATTTTTGTCAATCCTTCGAACCAAAGCGCTTTAAAAATATAGCTTCGGGTAATGATGATGTCCGGCGTCGGGGCAGGACCAAGCCCAGGGCGCAGGATTTTTTGCGGTGCGATCACAGATCCGCACCTGGCCGTGGACGGCAGTGGGCCAGAACTGTGAAACGGATCACTAAGGTCCCTTTTGATATAGATGTTTTCTATATTGATCATGAAATAAAGCATTTCTTTTTATCTCTCCGTCTCCTCTAGGATGGACACAGCTAAAGTTAACGGATGGTTAACACCATCCCTTATCCCTCCAATCAGGAAGAAGAGAGGTCAAGATGAAAGTACGTACGCTCGGCATGGTGGCGGCCCTGGTGGCCGCATCCCTGAACGCGGCCAAGGCCGATACCCTGCGCATGGAATGCGCGCCCACCGGCGCCGGCAAGGAGTTTTGCGACTATGTGAAGGAGCGCTTCGAAACGCAGACCGGCCATACCCTGGAATTTATCGAGTTTCCGCCGTCGTCCGACGAAAAACTGGGCCTGTTCCAGCAGCTGTTCGCCGCCCGGGACGGCAACGCCGTGGATCTGTTCCAGGCCGACACCGTCTGGGTGGGCCTGCTCGACCGCCACACCCTGGATCTGACCGAGCAGGTGGCCGAGCTGGAAGCCGACTTCTTCCCCGGCGCCTGGCAGAACAACATCGTCAACGGCCGGGTCAAGGCGGTGCCGGCCTTCCTGGATTCCGGCGCCCTCTATTACCGCCAGGATCTGCTGGAAAAATACGGCGAGCAGCCGCCCGCCAGCTGGGAGGAGCTGACCCGCATCGCCACCCGCATCCAGGAAGGGGAGCGGGCCGCCGGCCAGCGTAACTTCTGGGGCCTGGTATTCCAGGGCAAGTCCTACGAGGGACTGACCTGCAACGCCCTGGAGTGGGTGGCCTCCCATGGCGGCGGCGACTTCGTCGACAGCGACGGCCAGGTCACCATCGACAATGCCCGCGCCGCCCAGGCCCTGGACATGGCCGCCGGCTGGGTCGGCACCATAGCGCCCCAGGGCGCCCTCGGTTACATGGAGGAAGAGGCCCGCGCCGTGTTCCAGAACGGCGGCGCCCTGTTTATGCGCAACTGGCCCTATGCCTATGTGCTGGCCCAGGCCGACAACAGCCCGGTCAAGGGCAAGGTGGGAGTAATGCCGCTGCCGAGCGGGGCCGAGGGCGAGTCGGTGGCCGCCCTGGGCGGCTGGCAGTGGTCGGTGAGCGCCTACAGCAAGAACCCCGAGGCGGCGGTGGCCCTGCTGAAAATCGTGAGCGACGCCGAGGCCCAGAAGAAGGCGCTGCAACTGGTCGGGGTCGCCCCCTCGCGCGTGGCCCTGTACGAGGATCCGGAAGTGCTGGCCATGGCGCCCTACCTCGCCGAATTCAGGGACATTTTCGCCAATGCCCGGCCGCGGCCGGCCACCCAGACCAAGGGCCAGTATGCCCGGGTGTCCAACGCCATCTACAACGCCACCTACAACGTGCTGAGCGGGCGCAGCAGCGGCGAACAGGCGGTAGCGGATCTGCAGACGCGGCTGGAACGTATCAAGGGCAAGGAGTGGCGCTGATGCCCGGGCGGGCCGCGTGCGGCCCGCTTTCCCTGCCGATCTGAATGACACGGAGTAATCCATGGAACACTACACCAAGACCCTGACCCCGACGGAGCGCGCCAAGGCGGCCGCGAACGCGGCGGCGCCCGGCCTGGCGGGGCGGCGCAAGCTCAACCACCAGCAGCGGCGCGCCCGCGTCGCCTGGGTGCTGGTCGCCCCGGCGCTGCTGCTGCTGGCGGCGGTGGCCGGCTGGCCGCTGTTGCGCACCCTGTTCTACAGCCTGACCGATGCCGCCCTGGACGCGCCGCACGAATACAACTTCGTCGGCCTGGCCAACTACCTGGAGCTGACCGACAGCGGCGCCTACGGCGTGCTGGCCGATCCCCTGTGGTGGCAGGCGGTGGGCAACACCCTCTGGTTCACCGGGGTGTCGGTGTCGCTCGAGCTGGTGCTGGGCATGCTGCTGGCGCTGCTGATGAACCAGACCTTCCGCGGCCAGGGCCTGGTGCGCACCGCCATACTGGTGCCCTGGGCCATTCCCACCATAGTCACCGCCAAGATGTGGGGCTGGATGTTCCACGACCAGTTCGGGGTGGTGAACGATCTGCTGCTGCGCGCCGGCCTGATCGACCAGCCCCTGGCCTGGATAGCCAGCCCGTCGCTGTCGATGTGGGCGGTGGTGATGGCGGACGTATGGAAGACCACCCCCTTTATGGCGCTGATGCTGCTGGCCGCGCTGCAGCTGATCCCCAAGGATTTGTACGAGGCGGCCCGGGTCGACGGCGCCAACGCCTGGCAGCGCTTCTGGCGCATCACCCTGCCGCTGATCATGCCGGCGCTGATCGTGGCGCTGATCTTCCGGGTGATGGATGCGCTGCGGGTATTCGACCTCATCTATGTGCTCACCTCCAACAGCGAGGCCACCATTTCCATCTCCGGTTACGCCCGGGATCAGATGGTGAGCTACCAGGAAATGGGCTTCGGCTCCGCCGCCTCGGTACTGGTGTTCATGATGGTGGCCGGCATCGCCGCCTGCTTCCTCTACGTGGGCCGTTTCAATGACAAGGAGAACAAGGCATGAAGCTCGGTCGTCAGCAACGGGAATGGGGCCACAAGGGCCTGATCTACGCCGGCGCCGCCCTGGCCGGCCTGATCTGCGTGTTCCCCTTCTACTACGCGGTGCTCACCTCGCTGCGCACCGGCCAGGAGCTGTTTCTGGCCAACTACCTGCCCTCGGGCTTTCACTGGGACAACTACATCGGCGCCCTGGTGGACAACGGCATCGCCCGCAGCCTGCTGAACTCGGTGCTGGTGGCCACCGTCACCGTGGGGCTGTGCCTGCTGGTGTCGATCACCGCCGCCTTCGCCCTGGCGCGGATCTCCTTCCGCGGGCGCAAGTACCTGCTGTTCACCATATTGTGCGTGTCCATGTTTCCCCAGGTGGCGGTGCTGTCGGGCATGTTCGAGCTGGTGCGCTTTATGGGGCTGTACGACTCATTGGGCGCCCTGGTGCTGTCCTACACCACCTTCTCGCTGCCTTTCACCGTCTGGGTGTTGACCACCTTTATGAAATCCATGCCGGTGGAGCTGGAAGAGGCGGCCATCGTCGACGGCGCCAGCACCTGGGTGATCATCACCCGCATCTTCGCGCCCATCATGGGGCCCTCGCTGGTCACCACCGGCCTGCTGGCCTTTATCGGCGCCTGGAACGAGTTCATGTTCGCGCTCACCTTTGTGATCTCGAGCGGCAAGCGCACCGTGCCGGTGGCCATCGGCATGTTCCAGGGCGCTTCCCAGTACGAACTGCCCTGGGGCAGCATCATGGCCGCCTCGGTGGTGGTGACGCTGCCGATCATCGTGCTGGTACTGATTTTCCAGAAACGCATCGTCAGCGGCCTGACCAGCGGTGCGGTCAAGGGTTGATCCACTTAACAACAGTGTCTGAAAAAGGAGAAAACGAATGGCTACCAAAATCGTCCTGATCGGCGCCGGCAGCGCCCAGTTCGGCTACGGCACCCTGGGTGACATCTTCCAGAGCGCCACCCTGGCCGGCAGCGAAATCGTGCTGCACGACATCAACCCCCGCGCCCTGGCGGCCACCGAGCAGACCGCCCGCGACTTTCTCGCCGCCCGGGACCTGCCCTTCACCGTCAGCGCCACCGTGGATCGCAAGGCCGCGCTGCTGGGTGCCGACTTCGTGATCATCTCCATCGAGGTGGGCGACCGCTTCGCGCTCTGGGATCAGGACTGGCAGATCCCGCTGCAGTACGGCATCCAGCAGGTCTACGGCGAGAACGGCGGCCCCGGCGGCCTGTTCCACTCCCTGCGCATCATACCGCCGATCCTGGAGATCTGCGCCGATATCGCCGACATCTGCCCCGATGCCTGGACCTTCAACTACTCCAATCCCATGAGCCGGATCTGCACCACGGTGCACCGCCGCTTTCCCGGGCTCAACTTCGTCGGCATGTGCCACGAAATCGCCTCCCTGGAACGCTACCTGCCGGAAATGCTGGACACCCCCTTCAGCAACCTGGCCCTGCGCGCCGGCGGCCTCAACCACTTCAGCGTGCTGCTCGAGGCCAGCTACCGGGACAGCGGCAAGGACGCCTACGCCGACATCCGCGCCAAGGCGCCGGGCTATTTCGAGAAACTGCCGGGCTACAGCGACATCCTGGAATACACCCGCACCCACGGCAAGCTGGTGGACACCGAGGGCAGCACCGAGCGCGACGCCCTGGGCGGCGCCGACAGCCGCTACCCCTGGGCGGATCGCACCCTGTTCCGGGAAATCCTCGAGAAGTTCCACCACCTGCCCATCACCGGCGACAGCCACTTCGGCGAGTACATCCGCTGGGCCCATGAGGTGAGCGACCACCGCGGCATCCTCGACTTCTACAGCTTCTACCGCAACTACCTGGGCCAGGTAGAGCCGGTGATTGAACTCAAGCTCAAGGAGCGGGTGGTGCCCATCATGGAAGGCATGCTCACCGACGCCGGCTACGAGGAAGGGGCGGTCAACATCCCCAACCAGGGCTTTATCCGCCAGTTGCCCGAGTTTATGGCGGTGGAAGTACCGGCCATCATCGACCGCAAGGGCGTGCACGGCATCCGGCTGGACATGCCGGCCGGGGTGGCGGGGCTGCTCTGCAACCAGGTGGCGGTGCACGACCTCACCGCCGAGGCGGTGCTGCAGGGCTCGCGGGATCTGGTGATCCAGGCGCTGCTGGTGGACTCGGTCAACGACAAGTGCCGCCGTATCCCGGAAATGGTCGACCTGATGATAGACCGCCAGCGGCCCTATCTGGATTACCTCAAGTAAGGCCGGGGCGGGGCCCAGTCTCAGGCTGCTGACAAACCTTAGCCGTTCTCTGTCGTCACTCCCGCGAAGGCGGGAGTCCAGTGCCATATGTCATGGATCTCCGCCTTCGCGGAGATGACGGCAGTTGAACCGGGGTGATAAAGGGAAATGTCTGGCAAAAAGCAGGTAATGGACTTTGTCATCAAGCTGGGGCGGGGCTTCCCGCCTCTCGGAAAACAGGATGTAACAACATGGCGCAATTAACACTGGAAAAACTGCAAAAACGCTACGGCAAGGCGGCCGAGGTGATCAAATCGCTGGACTTGCAGATCAACAGCGGCGAGTTCGTGGTGTTCGTCGGGCCTTCGGGCTGCGGCAAGTCCACCCTGCTCAGAATGATAGCGGGGCTGGAGGAGATCAGCGCGGGCAGCATGTACATCGACGGCCAGTACGTCAACGACGACACCCCCGCCGAGCGCGGCATCGGCATGGTGTTCCAGTCCTATGCCCTCTACCCGCACATGAGCGTGTACCAGAACATGGCCTTCGCCCTGGAGTTGGCCGGCCACCCCAAGCAGGAGATAGACCAGAAGGTGCGCGACTCGGCCCGGATCCTGCAGCTCGAGCCCCTGCTGGAGCGCAAGCCCAAGGATCTGTCCGGCGGCCAGCGCCAGCGCGTGGCCATCGGCCGCGCCATCGTGCGCGAGCCCAAGCTGTTCCTGTTCGACGAGCCCCTGTCCAACCTGGACGCCTCGCTGCGGGTGCAGATGCGTATGGAAATCGCCACCCTGCACCAACGGCTGGGCTCCACCATCATCTACGTGACCCACGACCAGGTAGAGGCCATGACCCTGGCCGATCGCATCGTGGTGCTGAACAAGGGCAACATCGAACAGGTGGGCACCCCGCTCGAACTCTACGACCACCCGGCCAACGAATTCGTGGCCCAGTTCATCGGCTCGCCCAAGATGAACCTGATCCCCGCCATCCTCAAGCGTGCCGGGGCCGAGCAGAGCCTGGTCGAACTCGACAACGGCAAGACCCTGGCGCTGCCCATCGCCACCCCGGCCGAGGCCGAAGGCCAGAGCGTCAACCTCGGCATCCGCCCCGAGCACGTCCAGTGGGGCGACCTCGAGCAATGCGAGTACCAGGGGGAGGTGATGTTCGTCGAGCACATGGGCAACGAGACCTACCTCTACCTCGACAACGGCAACGCCGGCGAGCCCTGGGTGGTGCGCAACGCCGAGCGTTCGCCCATAGCGGCGGGCGCCCTGGTCGGCATCCGCCTGCCGGCGGCCTGCTGCTACCTGTTCGATCGCGAGGGCCGGGCCTTCGACCGCCTGCTGCCCACCGCCCAGCATTGATTGCTTTCACTTTTTGAGACGGAACCGGACATGAACCCAGCAACAGACAAAAAATGGTGGCACGACGCCGTGGTCTACCAGATCTACCCGCGCAGCTTTATGGACGCCAACGGCGACGGCATCGGCGATCTGGCGGGCATTGTGCAGCGGCTCGACTACCTGCAGCGGCTCGGCGTCAACGTCATCTGGCTGTCGCCGGTGTTCAGTTCGCCGATGGACGACAACGGCTACGATATTTCCGACTACCAGGACATCGCCCCCGAGTTCGGCACCCTGGCCGAGATGGAGCAGTTGATCGCCGAGGCCGGCCAGCGCGATATCCGCATCCTGATGGATCTGGTGGTCAACCACACCAGCGACGAACACCCCTGGTTTGTCGAGTCGCGCCGCTCCCTCGACAACCCCTACCGGGACTTCTACATCTGGCGCCGGCCGGCGGCGGCCGGCGGCCCGCCCAACGACTTCCGCTCCTACTTCGGCGGCAGCGGCTGGGAATACGACGAGGCGACCGGCGAGTACTACTTCCACCAGTTCTCGCGCAAGCAGCCGGATCTGAACTGGGAAAACCCCCGGGTGCAGGCCAAGGTACACAAGATGATGAACTGGTGGCTGGACAAGGGCATCGGCGGCTTTCGCATGGACGTGATCGATCTTATCGGCAAGGAAGTGGACGCCCAGATCATGACCAACGGTGCCCGCCTGCACCCGCTGCTGCAGGAGATGAACAAAGCCACCTTCGGCGGGCGCGACCAGCTCACCGTGGGCGAAACCTGGAGCGCCACCCCCGAGATAGCAAAGCTCTATTCGGATCCGGCGCGGGAAGAGCTGTCCATGGTGTTCCAGTTCGAGCACATCACCCAGACCTGGGACGAGGAAGAAGGCAAGTGGCGCAGCCGGCCCTTCAGCCTGGCGGCGTTCAAGGCCATCACCGACAAGTGGCAGCTGGGCCTGGCCGACACCGGCTGGAACTCCCTGTTCTGGAACAACCACGACCTGCCCCGGGCGGTGTCCAAGTTCGGCGACCCGGGGCGCTACCGGGTCGAGTCCGCCAAGATGCTGGCCACCGCCCTGCACGGCCTCAAGGGCACGCCCTATGTCTACCAGGGCGAGGAGATCGGCATGACCAACGTGCGCTTCGAGCGCATCGACCAGTACCGGGACATCGAGAGCCTCAACCTCTACCGGGAGCGCACCGCCGCCGGCGTGCCCCATGAGCAGATGCTGGCCGGCATTCACGCCAACGGCCGGGACAACGCCCGCACCCCCATGCAGTGGAGCGGCGAGGCCAACGCCGGCTTTACCCGGGGCACGCCCTGGATCGAGGTCAACCCCAACCACGACCAGATCAACGTGGCCGCCGCCCTGGACGATCCGTACTCCGTTTTCTACCACTACCAGCGGCTGATCCGCCTGCGCAAGGCCCATCCGGTGCTGGTGTACGGCGACTACCAGCCGCTGCTGAGCGAGCACCCGCGGGTGTTCGCCTACCAGCGCCGGCTCGGCGACCAACTGCTGCTGGTGCTGTGCAACTTCTTCGCCGGCCGCGCCAGCCTTGCCCTGCCCGACGCGCTGCAGCAGCAGGCGGGAGAGGTGCTGATCAGCAACTACGCCCCCCGCGACCACTGGCGCGGCGAGCTGGAGCTGCAGCCCTATGAGGCCTTTATGGTGCTGCTGGACGAAGCGGATTGTTCAGTCGGCTGAGAAGCCCAAAGGAGGACAAAGGGGGCTGCTCCACCGACCGTGACATGCCAGGGATGGCATGTCCGAGCCTACAGGGATGTACTCGTGGCGTGTCGGAGGAGTAGACCCTTTGGCCGGCACTGCATCCGAGCCGACAGTCGCATTTGCCAGCAAGCGGAATATTTCTTTAATCCGAACAAAGCCTTATCAATAAACCCTACCCGAGGTGAAAAAGATGACCACCACAACAAGCGGCCAGCTGCAGCGCAGCTGGTGGAAGGAAGCCGTTGCCTACCAGATCTATCCGCGCAGCTTTATGGACTCCAACGGCGACGGTGTCGGCGATCTGAACGGCATCATCATCAAGCTGGACTACCTGAAAGAGCTGGGGGTGGACGTGATCTGGCTCTGCCCCATGTACCCGTCCCCCAACGACGACAACGGCTACGACATCAGCGACTACCAGGGCATCATGGCCGAGTTCGGCACTCTGGCCGACTTCGACCGGCTGCTGGCCGAGGTGCATGCCCGCGGCATGAGGCTTATCCTGGATCTGGTGGTCAACCATACCAGCGACGAGCACCCCTGGTTCCTCGAATCCCGCTCCTCCAAAGACAACCCCAAGCGCGACTGGTATGTCTGGCGCGACGGCAAGCACGGCGCCGAGCCCAACAACTGGGAGAGCATCTTCAAGGGCTCGGCCTGGGAGTACGACCAGGGCACCGACCAGTACTTCCTGCATCTTTTTTCCCGCAAGCAGCCGGATCTGAACTGGGAAAATCAAGAGGTGCGCGATGCGGTGTACGACATGATGCGCTGGTGGCTGGACAAGGGCATCGACGGCTTTCGCATCGACGCCATCTGCCACATGAAGAAGGAGCCGGCACTGTCCGACATGCCCAACCCGCAAGGGCTGCGTTATGTGCCTTCCTTCGACAAGCACATGAACGCGGAAGGGCTGTTCGACTATGTGGACGACATGTGCCGGCAGGTGTTCCACCACTACGACATCATGACGGTGGGGGAGGTCAACGGCGCCGACGCGGTGGCGGGCGAGCAATGGGTGGGCGAGCAGCGTCGCCGGCTCAACATGATTTTCCAGTTCGAACACGTCAAGCTGTGGGAAGCCAACCCGCACCAGCGCCTCGACCTGCTGGCGCTCAAGGATATCTTCGGCCGCTGGCAGGGCGGGCTGGAGGGCCGGGGCTGGAACGCCCTCTACGTGGAGAACCACGATATCCCGCGCATCGTCTCCAAATGGGGGGATACCCGGGACTACTGGCGGGAAAGCGCCACCGCCATCGCCGCCATGTACTTCCTGATGCAGGGCACGCCCTTTATCTACCAGGGCCAGGAAATCGGCATGACCAACACGGTTTTCGATAGCCTCGACGATTTCAACGACGTGGCCGCCAAAAACCAGTATGCCGAACTGCAGCGCCAGGGCTGGGCCGAATCCGACATACTGGCGCAGCTGTCGCGTACCGGGCGGGACAACTCGCGCACCCCCATGCAGTGGGACGCCGGCCCCGGGGCGGGCTTTACCACCGGCCAGCCCTGGCTCAAGGTCAACCCCAACGCCGGGGCCATCAACGTGGCCGCCCAGCAAGGCGACCCGGACTCGGTGCTCAATTTCTACCGAGCCCTTATCCGCCTGCGCAAGGCCGCGCCGGCGCTGATCTACGGCGACTACCAACTGCTGCTGGCGGAGCATCCGCAGATCTACGCCTACCGTCGCACCCTGGGGGACGAGCGCTGGCTGGTGCTGGTCAACCTGAGCGGGCAGCCGGCGGACTGTCAGCTGCTGGAGGAGGCGCTGCCGGCGGCCGGGCCGCAACTGGCCAACTATCCGCAGACCATGGCAGAGGGCAACAGCCTGCGGCCCTTCGAGGCCCGGATATACCGGCTGGAGTGAGCGGCGAGGGGCGGACACCGGATCCACGGGGTTTGTTGTAGGGTCCGTTTCAACGGACCATCCCACCCACGGTGCCGGGATTCGGTCGAATAAATTCGACCCTACGGCCGGCGCCGGGGTCCTGCCGTAGGTCCATTTCAACGGACCATCCCACCCACGGCGCGCCAGCTCAACCTGCACAAAGAGCCTGAGAGCCTTGGTGGGTCGAGGCCAGCCGACCTTTTTTGCTTCCGGCGGCCCTGGTTGAGCAGACGGGTTGACCGAAATGTGCAAAATATCACTCAAAATAAGCTGAGCAATCATAATTTGGGTATTTTATTGCTCAATAAAGACTTTCCTTGCTATTGTTGAGCAATATAATTCTCACCGTCTTGCGAGGTAACCCGGTGTGGAACCCATCAAGCTCACCATTCAGATTTATCAGCAGGGGAACTGGCAGGACGCGGCCGAACTGATCATAGCGCAGCCCCAACTCGGCAGAGGCGGGCCGGTGCGGCTGGGATACGACTTCGACTACGCCATTCAATTCCAGTACCGGGACGACGAGCATGCCTGCGGCCTTGCCCTGCCCGTTGAGCTGATGATCCCGCACGACTCGCCCACCTGGTTCGGCTTTTTGGACGACATCATGCCCGCCGGCGCGGCCCGCCGATATTGGGTGAACCAACTGGGGCTGGGCAATATGCCGCCGGAACGGCAGGACACCGAGCTGCTGCGCCAGGGCACCATAGCGCCGGTTGGCAACCTGCGCATCAAGGAAGCCCTGCCCGAGCTGCCCGCCGGCAGCGGCCTGAAGCAGCGGCGTTTTTCCGTGCAGGACGTGGTGGAGCGCGACACCGACTTTCTGGAATATGCCCAGCAAATGGGCGCGGCCAGCGGGGGCGCCACCGGTGCCGGCGGGGAAGCGCCCAAGCTGCTGCTGCGTTGTTCAAGCAACGATGAAGTGTGGATAGACACCTTTCAGGACGACTCGCACAACCCGGATGGCCACTACCTGGTTAAATTTCCGCGCAACAACCGCGGCCCCATCGATTGCGACATTCTGCGCGCCGAATATCACTATTACCAGGAGCTGCACAGCCTGGGCGTGAACACCATCAGCACCAAAGGCATGCGGCTGTTGGAAGGCGAGCGCTTTCCTTCCCTGTGGCTGCCCCGCTTTGATGTGGCCATGGAAAACAGCCGCCAGATCCGCTACGGGCTGGAATCCGTTTACTCTGTGTTCAACAAGGCACCGGGGAGCTATTTAAAGCACCAGGATGTACTGCGGAGTTTGGTTACGCTGCTGGAAAAGCAACACCGGGTAACGGAGCTGGGTGAAAAGTTTAAGCGGCAGGCATTTGTGATTGAGTGGGTAAAGCGGGATCTGTTGAACGTGGCCTTTGGCAATTCGGACAACCACGGCCGCAACACCGCCCTGCTGAAAAGGCCCGAAGGGATCTGGCTCTCGCCGGTGTACGACTTTGCACCCATGAAGGCCGACCCGGAAACGGTGCCCAGGGCCACCACCTGGGGCAGCCCGCTGGAAGAAGGCGGCCATTTCCACTGGCAGGCCATTGCCGAAGAGCTGGCGGATTTGGTTGAACCGGCGCAGCTGCTGGATGAGTTGGGCGAACTGGCCCGAAAACTGGTCGGGCTCAAGCCGCGCCTGCAAAACCGGGGCGTGCCCGACAGCATCATCAAGATGCCGGTGATGGGGTTTGATTACCTGGATGCCAAACTGGAAAGCTGGAAATTACTTTGATGAAAAAGCCGAGCCCTACCGAACGGGAAGCCTTGCTGATAGCCCTGCTTACCCAACTGTTCAGCGGCGAGATCACCGAAGGAAAACTGCTGCGTACCCTGAGAAAAGAGCTGCTGAACATGTCGCAAACCGAATACGCAGCCCTGGTGGGCGTGAGCCGGCGGACCCTGTCGGACGTGGAGCGGGACACCGGCAGCCCAACGCTGGCGGTGCTTAACGCCATTTTCAAACCCTTCGGCCTCAGGGCCGGCCTGTTGCCCCGCAGCCCGACCCTGATGAAAAAAATGCTGGCCGGCGAGATGCCGGGGGTGGTCGAATAAATTCGACCCTACGGCCGGCGCCGGGCCTGCCGTAGGGTCCGTTTCAACGGACCATCCCGCCCACGGCGCCGGGGTTCGGTCGAATAAATTCGACCCTACGGTCGCCGGCTACGCCTGGCCTGCCGCAGGGTCCGTTTCAACGGACCGTCCCCAGGGCAAGATTACGAACCCCTCAGAGGGTGGGATTAACCCAAAGCCTTGATGCCTTGGCGGGCAAAGTCGAGCAAGGCCTGGTGATAGCCGGATAACACCACATCGTGCACTATGGCGGGGTCGACCTCGAGGTAATCGTGCACCAGCGCATTCCTCAGGCCAATCACCTTGCGCCAGGGCGTGTTTTTGTCGATCGCCCCTTTTTCAGCCAGCCGGTTGAACGCGGTGAGCGCTTCGTTGCTGGCCATGCCGGTTTCTTTTTTGGCCCAGTGCTTGGCCAGGCCAATGCAAGACTCAATAAGTACCTGAAGCGTCCGCTCGGCCGCTCTTTGCTCAAACCGGCTCCAGGGCCCCTGTTGCAGCCGTCGTTGAAGCTCGGCCAGATCCAGCTCACACTGGTCGACATGCTCTTTTTGCGCATTCAAATAGGCATTGGGCCCGTGGTTACTCATGCCAGTCCTCCGGTTTTGTTGGCGTGAACATAGTCCAGCTCCCACATGGAATAAATGCGCTGCTCCGCCCGCATGCGGTGGGCAGGGGAGGGATCCAGCAGCAACTTGCCCTGATCCAGCACACTCCAGCCAAGGGGGATGGGGGCAATGGCCAGATCCACCACGCTGATGGAGCCTTCCGGCATGGCAAGCCGATGTTGCCAGTCTATCGCCACTTCCTCCGGCCTGAGGCGGCGGGAGAGCGCATCCGGCAGCCAACTGGTAAACACCACCGCCAAATCGTAGTCGCTGGCGGCATGGTGATCCCCTCTTGCCCGCGAGCCATAAAGCCACAGCGCGGCAATATCCGGCCGCTGGCGCGCCAGCTCAACAATCTTTGCAAGTTGCTCCATGCCGATCTCTTTTCCGCTTAAGGCGTGATGTGAAACAGTATATCGAATTGAAGTTCGGGCAGCAGGCTTTGTATGAGAAGGGGCATCATCAAGGCGGAAGGGGTTACACCAGGGCCTGCCGTAGGGTCCGTTTCAACGGACCATCCCACCCACGGCGCGGTAGTTTGGTCGAATAAATTCGACCCTACGGTCGGCCCCGGGGTTCTGTTGTAGGGTCCGTTTCAACGGACCGTCCCACCAACGGCGCGGGGGTTTGGTCGAATAAATTCGACCCTACGGCCGGCGGTTGTTAACCGGTTACCGTGGCTTGGGCATGGTACAGCATCGCCCGTCTTTCTTCCTCGCCGGCGTTTAGCCGCAGAATGGCGTCCACCCAGGCTTGCTGGTCCATGGGCAGCAGCAGGCCGTTTTGCCTATGGCGTACCACGGGGCGGTAAACCGGGTGGTCGGCATAAATGCCCACGGCGCCGGCCCGGGTAATGTCAAAAAACTTGGTGCAGGAGCGGGCGGCGTTAAAGGGGCCTGCCAGCAGGGGGGCCAGGCCAATGGTGCGGCCGGGGCGGCCCAGCAGCGCCCGGTAGGCCGGCCATTTCATGGGGTGCAGCACGTGCACCCGGGGCAAGGCCGCAAACTGCGCCCGCACCCGGGCGTTGCCGATGATTTCAAAACACAGCGTCGGATCCTGGCTTAGCGCCGCTTCCACCACGGGATAAAGCCAGCGAATTTCATCCTGGTGCGAGGCCGAGCCGTGGTAGAACAGGGTGTTCATCGGCCGGGCGTTGCCATAGGGGCAGCCGGGCGGCAACACCAGCGGCGACCAGTGGGCGTATTTTTCCGCCAGCCAGGGGGTGGACACCCACAATTCGGCCCCCATTTTTTTCAGCCAGGCCTGGTGCCGCCAGGCCTGGTGCCAAAGCTTGCAGCGATAGCGCCAGGGCAGGCCGGCATGGGCGCGCAGGTCGAACAGATCGTCGTCCATAAAAAACACCAGGCGGCCCAGCCCGGCCCGGTTCTGCTCCACCCAGCGGCGCCAGGCCGGGGTTAAGTAGCGCACAAACACCAGGGTGCCAAAGCGGGTTCCCGTTTCCGGCGGCGTGGCGTTAAGCCCCAGGGCCAGCACCTCATCCCCGCTGGCACGCAGCCGGGGGCGCACAAAAAAATCCGTGCTGGGGTTGGCTCCCTGCTCGACAACAAGGGCGCGGGAAGGGGGGGCTGGCACTACCAAGGCCAGCCCACCCGCGGAATTTTGCCCAGTTTAAAATCCGGCTGCGAATAGTTGAGATTGGGGTTATAGAAAGGGTCCCGCTCAATCACATGGCCCCAGCGGGCGCGCATATAGTCCGCCTCGCTCTTGGCCCTGGCCTGTTTTTCCGGCGAATCGTCCTTGCCGCGAGAAACCGACTCGTGGTGATACAGCTCGGCGTAAGGAGTGTAGATCACCCGCCAGCCCGCTTCCCTTACCCGCAGGCAGTAATCCACGTCGTTAAAGGCCACCGACAGGTGGTCGGCATCCAGCCCGCCCAGCTGTTCGAACAGTGCCCGCCGGGTAACAAAACAGGCGGCGGTTACCGCCGACAGATCCTGCGCCAATACCGCGCGGTGCATATAGCCCGGATCATCCCCCTCCAAAATGCCGTGCAGGTGCGAGGCACAGCCCCCCGGCCCCAGCACGTCACCGGCGTGCTGCACCCGGCCATCACCGAAATACAGCCGGGCTCCCACCACGCCCACCCCGGGCTGCAACAGGCGGGACACCATTTCTTCCAGCCAGTTCGGGCTGATCACTTCGGTGTCGTTGTTCAAGAGGCAGATCACCTCGCCCCTGGCCTGCTGCACCGCAAAGTTATTGATGGCGGAAAAATTAAAAGGCTGGTCGTAGGGCACTACCCGGATGCGCTCATCCTGCGAAACCTGGTCAAAGTAGGCCAGGGTGGCCGGATCGCTGCTTTGGTTATCGACTATCAACAGCTCGTAATGGGGCCAGGTGGTTTTTTCCAGCACGCTTTCAACACAGGTTTGCAGGTAATTCAGCGCATCCCGCGTGGGCACCACAATGCTCACCCTGGGCAAGGGCGCTGGCAAGGGGTAGCGTACCCGGAGGTAATCGCCCACCGCTTCCACCCCGGCGGTTACTCCTTGCCGGCTCAGGTGCTGCTCCAGCGTATGCCGCTGTGGCCGCACCGGTTGCAGCGGCCGGGCATGATGGCACAGCACGGCGGGAATATGGCAAACCCCGCCGGCGCCGGCCAGGGCGGCGGCATCCAGCATCAGCTGGTAGGCGCTGGCAAAGCCGGACTGCCGCAACACCTTAAGCAGCAGCTCGCTGCGCAAGGCAAAGGCCGTGCCCACATAGCCCGAGGCGCGAGCCAGCTCTTCCGACCAGTCTGGTTTAAACACGGGATCCTGCCGCTGGCCTGCCAGCAGATAATCATGGTCGGAATAGATTAGCTGGGTCTCTTCCTTGGCGGCCTCAACCGCCATCCAGGCCAGGGCCCAGGGGGCCAGCTCGGTGCCCGGCTGCAGGGTAAACACCCAGGTGTGCCCGGCCGCGGCAAGCCGGGCTTCAAGCCCGGCCATGTTGACCACCGGGGCCCGCTCTTGCAGAGAGGGCGGCAGCGTTGCAGCCCCATTGTCGTCCACCAGAATGCAGGCCCGGCAGGAAAAGGCATGCTGCCGTTCAAGGCTGCGCAGGCTGTTGGCAATGGCGTTGGCATCGGCATGCTCCCAGGCGTCGATGACCACCTCGAAAGCAACCTCCCGCAGCCTGGGGCCTTTAACGGCGCGTTGCAGCCGGCTCAAATCGGCCGGGGTAAAGCGCTCGTACAAGGCTATCCATTCGGCATAGGTGGGCGATGCCATGTAATAGCGGGTGTTGGCGGCCAGCCGGTATGCCCGGTAGGGCCGAAAAAGCTGCATGCCCATGGTAATGCCCAGGGCGCGGCGCTGTGATGCCGGGGTATGCACAATACGGCGATAAATCACATACCGGCTGGCGAGGGTACCAATAGGCTGAACCTGAAAAGGAACCTTGCACTGCACCGGCAGCGAACTGGCCAGCTCCACCCAGGCGCTGCGCACCCCGGCGGGAAGGCGGGCCAGCTCGTGCAGGCGCCCCTTCAGCGTAATGGGCAAGGGGGAAAAGCGGCGCTCACCCGCTTTGGTTTCCGTTACCAGGGTACCTTGCAGGGTTGCGCCCTGGTGTTCCAGCAAGGCGGTGATCAGCACCCAGCCCGAGCTTAGCCGGCCCCGGGCCGGGGTTAACTCAAAGCACTGTACATGCCCGTTTTTTAAAGGCGATACCGTCACAAAATCCCCTTACTTGCCGCTGTATCGTTTGAGGTTGCGCAACAGCTGGGTACCAAACCCGGACGAAGACTCGGCCGAATCTGTGGATACCCGGGCAAGGGGAACCTGCTCGCCGTTGAACTGCACGCCCAGTTCAAAGGCGTTTTCCAGCCAGGCGGGGGGCAGCTCGAACGAAAAGCCGCAAGGCATGGTGCGCCAAAACTCCGGCGCGGCCTGCTCCTGGCCGAACAAGGTGGTCAGCACGTCCTGGCGGACCTTACGGGGGCTGAACAACAGCCGGCCCTGGGGGCCACTCACGTAAATCTGGTAGTCGCTCTGGTAACGTTCGCTTCCCAGCGCCCAGCCCGACAGCCTGAGGGCGTTGGGTCCGGCATGCAGCTGGCCCGGGGTGGGCGAGTCCAGGTGCCAGCGCACCAGCGACTTTAGCCCCGGCTTCAATAACTTGCGGATGCTGATCCGGCCGGCCGTTGCCTCGACCGCGGTTTTTTTAAGATGGGCCTCGTAACTGTTGGCCTTGCCGATGGCGTCTCGTGCCTGGACCAGGGGGGAGGGGGTATCCCAACTGATATCCACCGGGAAGTACCCCAAGGCATGCAGCTGGTCTCTGATGTGTTGGTGGAATTCTGCCGGCACATACGAGTCCAGTATAAAGTCGCGGTACCCGGCCTGCCGGGTCCACAATTCCACCAGCTCCGCCGCCAGCCCCTGCTCCAGAACCCTGCGGGTGGTTTTGTCTATGGTGGCGGTGGTAAAACCCTGGCTCACCGCCTCCCGGAGCCCGGCGGAAATGTCGAACTTGCCCTGGGTAATTTGCAGATAGGTACGATCACCCGACACCACGGGCACCTTGGGCTTGCCGCTGAAAATGCGCCGGCTGATGGTGGACTTGCCGGTGCCCGGCTGCTGCATCAGCAACCAGGCATAGGGCTTGAGCTTGCGCACATGCACCACATAGCGCTGCAGCGGGTCCCCCGCCTGGTTCACACTGTGGCCTATCACCTTCCAGGCATAGTCTTTCAACACCTTGCCCAGCTTGATACGGGTGGGGAAGTAGCGCTCGTCGATGGCGCGCTTGACCTTTATCCATTCATCCTGGTGGCCCGGGGCCATGCTGATCTCCAGCACCAGCAGGCCGTTGTCCGACAGGCGCTCCATCAGCCGGTGGATAAGCTCGGCCTGATCCTCGGCATAGTGCAGGGCCGAAAGCAGGGTAATCACATCGAAGGGGCCTTCGGGCAGGCAATCCCAAGACTGGTTAAGAAACTCCGCGGCAGCAAAGCGCAGCCTGGCCCGGGAGAGGGCCTCCGCCGATTTATCTATGCCCACCACGTGCGCGGCGCCGTCGAACAGGGCGTAGCCGCAAAAAAAGCCTTCGTTGCAACCCACATCGAGAAAGCGCTTGCCCGCCAGCGGCGGCAAACGCAGAGAAGACAGTTTCTGTAACGATTCTGAACCACCCCTTACATCGGGGAACGACTGGTATTGCATCTATTGTTACTCATTGTTGAATATGGGTGTCCGTAATGCGGGCCAAGGCCTTGGCCAGTGCGGTTTGCATCACATCCGGGCTGAAATGCTGCTTAACCCAGGCCCGCCCGGCCTGGCCCATGCGCTGGCGCAGGGCGTTATCTTCCAGCAGTTGGGCCACATGGCCGGCCACCGCGTCAATATCCCCCAAGGGCACCAGAAAACCCGTTTCCTGGTGCCTTACCACCTCGGGCAATGCCCCCCAGCGGTAACAGATAACGGGGCGGGCGGCGGCCATGGCCTCCAGCACGGTGCGGCCGAACGACTCCTGAAACCGAGACAAATTCACCACCACATCGGCCTGGGCGATGGCGGCGGCCGAAGAGGAAAGGTATCCCGTCATGATTAAATTGGGCGGCATGGCCGACTGTTGCAGGGCCTGGGTATGCTTGTTCTCCGGCCCCACCAGCAGGCAGTCTACCGGCAATGCTTTTTCATGCAGCAACGCCGCCAGCCTTACAAAGTCATCCAGGCCCTTTTTGGGCAGGTTGCTGCTGATCATGGCCAGTTGCAGCCGGGGCCCGGCAGGAAAGGGCAGCTCGAACTGAGCGGCATTCAGGGTATTGGGCACCAGGTGCACGCGCCCCGGCGCGTTCAAAAAATCCGCCACCACCTGCGAGTTGGCAATAAAGCAGTCGGAATGCTCAAGCAGGTGCTGACGAATTTGCTGCGGGCCGGCTTGCATATCGGCACAGAGGGGAGCGTCGTGCTCCGGCAGTTCGCGCACATGGGTAACGCAAGCAACACCGGCCTGGCGGGCCGCCAGCAGCGGCTCGTACAGGGCGAGGGTGTTGCAATACACCAGCGAAACCTTAAAACGCTCGATAATGCGCACAAACTCGGCCTGGGTGTCGGCTTCTGCCTGGCGGCGGCCATGCCACCAGGCATAGGGTAGTATCACCAACTGATGGCAGCATTGCCGCACTTGCTCTACATAGTCCTGCGACTGTGCCGACGGCAAGGCCACCACCAGGTTGAAAGACAACGCCGCCGCGGCCCGCATTACCTCCAAAAAGCTGCGCTCGGCCCCGTAGTTCTGTTCGCTTACCTGGTGGGCGCACATCAGCAGCACCGGCTTGCCGGCCTGCCATTCGAGCTGCCCTTGATGGTCCGGCAAGGCATAATCCACCGCATGATCGGCATGCAAAAGATGCTGCAGTGGATTTTGCCCGCGCGCCTCCGGCACCTGATAGTAGTAACCGGAGGTGCTGAAGCGGGGGCCGGGGTCGCGCCCTTCGGCATACCCATAATGCAGATAATGGTGCCAGGCCTTCATGCCGGCGGTAGCCACGTCCGGGTAGCGGCGCAGATACCAGCCGGCATTGAACAGGCCGCTTTGGCCGGCCAGCAACGCCAGGTTGTGCGCCTGTTGCTGCATATTGCCCCGGCACATGGCGGCAGGCACCGCAAAGGGCCGCCGGACGGGAGTTTGCGGCAAATACAGTTCGCGGGCGCTTGCTGCACTGTGCCATTGCAGCGCAGCCTGGTGATAACGGCGGCGGAGGCCATTTTCAAGAAGCTGGGTTCGCAAGTGGGTTTGGCTTTGTTGAGTAAGTGATTGCTCATCAAACCGGCCAAACGCTAGCGGAATGCCCGGCATGACTTCGGCAATAGCCTTGTTACCGAAGCGTTTGATAATACGGTAGTAATATTCGGTATCGGCGTTGACCGAAACGTTGTCCCAAAAGCCAAGCTTACGCAATACCAAGCGGCGAAACATAAGCGACGATACGTTTCGGTAAACCCAGCTTTCCGTCTGTCTCCATGAAGTAAAGTTCAGTTCAGAGGTGCAACGAGCCCAATGACTGATACTGGCCACGGCATGGCGCGATGACAACAGCTTGCTTGCCTGGCGCTCAATTTTTTGCGGATGAGACCAGTCGTCACAATCGTGGGTGGTAATAAGGCGGCCCTTGGCCACCGCCAGCGCGGTGTTGCGTGCGCTATAGGCGCCCTTGTTAACATCTTGCCGCAATAGGGTTATACGCTTGTCTTGCGCGGCCAGGCCGGCCACGATTGCGGCGGTGTTGTCTGTTGATGCATCGTCCACCACCAGAATCTCAAGGTTTCGCCAAGTTTGTTGCTGCAGGCTGCGCAAAGCGGTGGCAATGGTGGCCTCGGCGTTGTAGCAAGGCATGATCACGCTTACCAGGGGCCGGCGCTGCCACCAACGGCGAACAGTAGCCGGTAAGGAAGGCGCGGCAAGGTTATCCAACAGCACTCCATCAGCAGGGTGTTGCAGCACCACCGGGCATAAACCCTGGGCCTGAAAGAAGCCGTTTAGCATGGCCAACTGGTGATGCTGGGGCAGCATAAACCGAGCCAGGTCTAGATCAGGTACTTGTGGCCAGTGTGCATGATTCAACCAAGCCTTCGCTTCGTCCATCTTGCTCTGGTGCCAGAGTACGGAGAACAGCAACAACCAGGGGCCAGAGTGGCGCACCAGCAGGCGGGCTGCCGGATCGGAAAAAAAGTGCCGAAGCAAAGGCTCTGCCTGAGCGTGGTTACCATGAGATGCATGCCAGCGGGCCAGTACCCAACCGGCCACGGCGCCTTCCAGGCTCTGCTGCACGGCCAGGGATTGCAATTGCCCAAGAACGGCTGAATTCCCCCGCCACAGCTGCTCTTCCAAAGACAGAGCCTCCACCGGGCAGGGTGACCGCTGCTCATCAATGCCATGACGCATAAAATGCTGCCAAGGGTCCATGCCGGCAGCGGCCACATCCTGATAGTGACTAAGGTACCAGCCTGCATTGAACAAAGCGCGATAGGATGGCTCATCTATTGCGCCATTTGACAAACTAGCCTTCATTAACCCAGCGCCCTGTTCTCTACCTTGCCAAAACGCAGATAGTGATAAAGCGGATTAAAGCCTGCGGCAGCCACGTCCGGATTAGCGTTCAGATAAGCCCGGCTGTTGAAATCTGGACCGGGATTACGCCCTTCAAAGCCACCACATTTGAGGTAATGCAAGGCCGGGTTTTTGCTAAACGCTTTATCGGCGGCTACATCCGGATACTGTGCAAGGTACCACTTGGCATCAAATAGTGGCGATTTGTACAGCTCAGCAGCTTTACGCTGGAGCCTCTTTTGCGCGGCTCGTTTTTGTAGCTTTTGTTTTAGCAGAGAGGTACTTACTGCCGGAACTGAATCAAGGGCGGCATTATTTTGGCCTGACGCAGAGGTATCAACAACAGCCTCTGGCACCTTACTCTGCGCTAGCAAATTGGCTTCAAGTGCTTCTTGGGCATGGTGCAATTGCTCAAACAACAGAGCCATTTCTTGCTGCAGAGAGTGTATCTTGGTCTGTTGATTTTTGATGTTATTTTTTGCTGCTTTGAGCTCGGTTTGTTGCTTTTTATTACTCTGCAGGGTTGAATCCAGCTCTTCCTGGGCATGGTGCAACTGTTCAAACAACAGAGCCATTTCTTGCTGCAGTGAGTGTATCTTGGTCTGTTGGTTTTTGATGTTATTTTTTTCTGCTTTGAGTTCGGTTTGTTGATTTTTATTACTCTGCAGGGTTGAGCCCAGCTCTTCCTGGGCATGGTGCAATTGCTCAATCAACAGAGCGATTTCTTGCTGTTGCGAGTGTACCTTGTCCTGTTGGTCTTTTACGCTTTTTTGTGTTTTCTCGATTTCGGTTTTCTGTTGGGTGTTTTCCTTTAAAGTTGAGGCCAGCTTTTTTTGAGCCTGTTGCAATTCGTCAAGTAGCAGCGTCTTTTCTTGCTGCAGTGTGTGCGCCTTGGCTTGATACTCTTTAGCCAGGTTTTGTGATTTTTTATGATCAGCCTGTTGTTTGGCAATCTCTTGCAAAGCTGATTCCAAGGCTTCCTGAACCTGATGGAGCTGATCAAGAAGCAAGGTATTTTCTTGCTGAAGATCGGAATTGGTGCCGGCTAATTGTAGAGCAACATCATGTTCTTGAGTGAGTAGCAGCAGTTGCTGCTGCAAAGAGCGTATCTTGGCTTGTTGTTCTTTAACACACTTTTGTTCTGCCTTGAATTCAGCCTTTTGTTTGGTGCTTTCTTGCAAGGCTGACTCTAAGGCCCCCTGAACCTGATGCAGTTGGTCAAGCAGCAGGGTACTTTCTTGCTTAATATCACTCAGTTGAGCCAGCGCCTCTGTCCCGGCGTGGTGGTCGGTAACGAGCTGGTTGAGCTCAGCGAGAGCAGGGGGAGTGGGTTCCTGCATCAATGGTTGTGCCAAGGCTTCCAGCTGTTGGGACTGTGCTCGTAGTGAAGGTGTACTAGAAAGTAAAAATTGTGCCAATAAACGATAAAGCACGGGTGTCCGGTGCTGGCTGGCGGGCACTGGGCCATGCTCAAGGCCAAGATCCGGCCAGTGTTGTGCACAAAAAACCTGGAACACCTGGGGGGCGGCAAGCAGATCTGCCAAATTGAACAGTAAAGCCTTACCGCGTTGTTGCTTGCAAAAATGAACCAGCTGAGTGGTGTTGAGTTGCCACAGAGTAATGGCCTGGGATGGCTCAACGCCGGTGACAGCCGCTTGTTCCAGAGCCAAATCCAGCGGAGCATACAGCACGATGGCGACGTTATCGGGGGAGGAAAGTGACTGGGCCAGCTGCTGCATGGCGGCCTCAGTGTCCAGCTCGATAGCCGCTTGAGACGATCCTAGGCCCAGTTGTTGCCATATTGGTTCTGCTTGGCGCCAGTTACAGAATGCCGCGGCAGCAATAGTCAAAGTCATGTATGCTCCTGAAAAATTAACGTCTTTATGCATTGTCCCACCGGGGGCATTGTACTAGGTCTTGGCTGAAAAGACCCTGGGTGTATACCGTGTTTGAGTAGCCTTGTAAATTGGCAGCTGCCCAAGCTGAGAATATGGTCGCTCATTTTTTATTCGTTTCGTGGCTCTGAGTTAGCCCTACTCTGGATAATCACTATTCATACAGGTTGCGTATCAGCTGAACAGTGCCATGCAAGAGCCAGGTTTATTTTCCACCACTTGGCATCGAAGATGACAGGCACGGATTGCCAGTGGCAATCCGTTGACCATGCCGCTGACTTCGTTGCACTGAAAAAGGCTTTCAGTTCTCGAAATCAACTACAAACCTGATGCTGGTTGAGCTTTGGGCGTTAGTCGCTACCAAACAAGTCACGGGTATAGACCTTCTCGCAAACATCTTTCAGGTTATCCGTTAGCCGGTTTGCAAGGATCACATCTGCTTCATTTTTGAACGCTGCCAGGTCTTTTATCACCCTGGAATGGAAAAATTCGTCTGTGTCCAGTGCCGGCTCATAAACGATAACTTCCACGCCCTTGGCTTTGATGCGCTTCATCACACCTTGCATGGCACTGGCACGAAAATTATCGGAGCCCGCTTTCATGATCAGCCGATATACACCAACGACCTTGGGGTTACGTTTGAGAACAGAGTCGGCAATAAAATCCTTACGTGTCCGGTTGGCTTCCACAATAGCCTGGATCAGGTTGTTGGGTACATCCCGATAGTTGGCCAGCAGCTGTTTGGTATCCTTGGGCAGACAGTAACCACCATAGCCGAAACTTGGGTTGTGATAGTGGTTGCCAATACGAGGATCCAAGCCCACGCCTTCAATGATCTGGCGGGTATCCAGACCATGGGTTTCGGCGTAGGTATCCAGTTCGTTGAAGTAGGAAACCCGCATCGCCAGATAGGTATTGGCAAAAAGCTTGATCGCCTCGGCTTCTGTACTGTTGGTAAACAGTACGGGAACATCCTGCTTTACTGCCCCCTGCTTGATAATCTCTGCAAAAGTAGCTGCCCGGGCAGAGCGCTCACCCACAATAATTCGTGATGGATAAAGGTTATCATGCAGTGCTTTGCCTTCCCGTAAAAATTCAGGAGAGAAGATAATATTCTGCGTGCCCAAGCGTTTGCTTACTTCATCCGTATAACCCACGGGTACGGTGGATTTAATCACCATCACTGCATCCGGGTTGATTTGGATTACCTGCTGAATGACTGCCTCAACACTTTTGGTATTGAAATAGTTGGTTTCAGGATCATAATCCGTTGGAGTCGCAATAATAACAAATTGCGCTCCAGCATAAGCAGCTTGGGCATCTAATGTTGCGCTAAAGTGCAGATCCTCGCGAGTCAGGAAGGCTGTGATTTCCGCATCCTCAATCGGAGAAATGCGGTTATTCAGCATGGATACTTTTTCTGGAATTATATCCACCGCCACAACCTCATGGTGCTGAGCCAGCAGCATGGCGTTTGATAGACCGACGTATCCTGTTCCTGCAACTGCAATCTTCATTCTGGTTTATCTCCAATTTGTATTTTTCTTCAAAAATTCTGTGTCAGTTCAAGATTGTCAAAAAATGCACAATCGGTCTTGTAGCTGCCATCGGCATGCCTTGGTGCCCAATCGGGGCTACTTCCACCATGAAACGTGTTGAATAACAGACGCTGGATCTCACTGGCAGGGGTTTCCTTGCTGCGAAAACGTAGCCCATTATGCTCAATGAGCAGTTTGCTATCGACCCAAACGAGTACGCTTCCATTGTTTGCCGATGCAGGCGTGTTCAGCACTACCTGCATCACAAGGTGGTGGTAACGATTGGGCTCAAAGGCAAAGCCATCCGCGATTGTGGTGTCACCAAAGCGACCTGCTTGATTCTGATGGTAAACATAGGATTGAAGCCCGCCATTCCGCCGGAACATCAGCCGCGCACTCCAGCCTTCAGGGGTTAACATATCGCCCCCTGTAACGGGTTTGTATGGTCCCAGGCCGTGAAGCTTACCTCCACGGGAAAAATCGAATCCATCACAAAAGCGAACCCAAAAGGAAATTTTGTAGCGTGGTGCGGACGAAATGCGGGGAGAAACAGTCACTCGGCGGCTACCTCGTTCATAGCCTACGTAGTCTACCCTAAGAGCAGTGCTTCCTCCTACCCCTTCATCTGCTACGAGGTGAGCAAGGGCATGCTCAGTGATAGCACGTCCCTGTGGTGTGAGGGAGGCTGCATCAAATGACTCCGAATAAACTACCGATGAATCCTTATTGGTTGGACTCGAAGGTGGTTCAAATATGGTCAGTATGAACAATAATATTGGCAGGGTTACCCATACTATTTTCATTGCATATCACTACAGAGAGGCGGGCACAGTTATATAATAATAAGTGTTATCTGATGTTGAATTTATCAAAGGTTGTTTCCTCATTAAAATCCTCAATCGATATGTAACTGACCGAAGAACCTGTGCAACCCTGGTGACAATCTCTGATTATTTCATTGACGGCAAGGTTTGTGCCAAAAACAACAGCCTCTACACGACCATCTGAAAGATTTTTTACATAGCCTCTGATGCTCTTTTGCTTGGCTTTGTTAAGCATCCATCGTCTGAATCCGACACCTTGTACTTTTCCATAAATAGTTATTTTCCTAGCCAGAATGGAAAGGTCTTGAGCCCCTAATGATAAACTGTCAATGATAGCCCCGGCAGCGTTCCTGGGAGAACCGTAAGTTGGGAAATGATGCATGGCCAGATCACAGTTTGCGTTTACTTCAATAACTGCATATTGTTGGCTTTGAGCTGGCTGGCTGATATCGTCAGTAATCAAGTCGATACCGCAGAAAGCGAGACCTTCGAAAGACTTGTGGACTGCTTCCGCAATTTTTATGAACTCTGGGTGGACTATTTCAGTAATATCTTCGCTGTCGCCACCAGCACCTATGTTGGCAATGGTCTGAAGATAAACTTTTTCTCCAGAATTTAAAATGGCACTTGCATTATACCCGATTTCTTGTAGGCGCTGGAGCGTTGACTCATCCAGGATGATTGGGTATTTTCCTGTGTATGGATTGCATGTCCGTGCTTTGTTCTTTATTTTGACCAAATCCTCAATGGAGGATACGCCGTCGCCTACAATATGTGCTGGGTGGCGTTTTATTGCAAAATGAAATTTTCCGTTAACAACAAATAGCCTATGGTCACTCCCTTTCATGTGCTCTTCTATGATTATATTATCATCGGGGAGAGACTTTATGGCTTTTTTAAGAGTTGCTTTGTCTGATATTTTTGATATGACTCCCCGGCCTCCTGAGCCGTTAAAAGGTTTGACCACAGCCATAAAGTTGCTGTCTATTGCTTGAGATTCAAACCATTCTAACGCCTTGCCGGTTTGGGATGGATTTATAATGATGCCGTTAGGGCATTTAATTCCATTTTGTATTAATTTATTTTTTGTTTTTTCCTTGTTGTTTGTCAGGTGACGTGTCGCATGTGTTGTAATAGATGGCATGTTTTCCCGGAAAGTGATGCTTTTCTTGCTGCCGGTTATGGACCATCGAGTACTTCCAGATTTATTTTTCCAAGAAGTTATAGAAAAGCCTCTCTCATTAGCCTCTCTATACAACATCAGTCTGTTAATGTTTAGCGGCGACTTATAGTAAATGTAGTGCTCATCATTACATATGTAATCAATAACTCTATTTTTACGTGTTGTGTTATTTATCGTGACATTTTGATTTTTTCTCTTTGCTCGAGAAATTGCATTCTTGATGATTGCTATATCATCTTTGCAAAAGTAAGCTAATCGTGAATTAGGGTATAGATGTTCCACAATAGCGTCGGCAATGTTTTTTCCTACTCCATTGTCCGGTGTTAGCAGTGAACTTAGTTGTGGCCGACGATTTACTTCCAAGATAAATGCTTCTTCGCCATTGCCAATGACATCCAAACCAATGCAAAGGTTTTTACTGAACATATCTGCATAACAGTCAACACGTTCAATAATATACTCGGGGAGAGAGTCTGAAGTGTCAGTGATATCACCGCCGGAAGAACGGCCCATTATATCGCTTAGCTTTATGAGCTCTCCTTTTGGCGGTATATCATGCTTTGAACGACTGACTGAAGAAAGGTATGCTTCAGCTTTTAGTGTGTTAATAAGGGGTCTTTTTTTGCTTTTTTTCGACTTATTCTTTTTGTTTATTAACGACTCTACATCGTCTTTTCCATTTCCAATTACGTGAACCGGATTACGCCTTACAGAACCATATAATTTTCCGGCAACCATATATATGCGGTATTCATCTCCAATAATATGCTCTTCTACAAGCAAGTCCTTTGCGTCTGAAGATAGTACGATATTTTCCAGTTCTTCTGGTGTTTTGATGTTTGTGTATACGCCTCGCCCCATGCTGCCGAACAAAGGCTTAAGTACAAGAGGGTAAGTGAGTTCAAGTGAAGATAAAAACTTTGAGTTGAAATCCGTTTTCTTGAAAGAAACTCCTTTCGGAGAGTTCATCTTTTCTTTAGCAGAATCATCCTTTATGTTCTTTTTTGAAAAGTTGAATCCTGTGTCATCATGAAAAAATTTGCTCTTGTTCAACAGGTGATTTTTCTTTCCGTCTGATATTTCGAATACATGGCCAACCTGATGATAGGTGTTGCGATATTTTAAGCCGTGAAATTCGCACCTATTCGAGATCTCCTGGGAGGATAATATTGTAACTGATAGCCCTCGACTCAATGCGCTCAGCATGATTGCATGGCAGCAAAGGGATGAGCTGTTAATTTTTTCGTTCTTTATTCTTTCGAAAAGTCGTGTCTCAGGTTGTCTTAAAATATTCATTCTTATTCTCTGTTCTAGACAAATAGCTCTGATGCGGATTGACTGGAGAATAGCTCATCAATTGAATGATGGGTAACAACGTTATATATGAGCTTGCTCCAGAACTCTCTTGGTGCTTATGGAAGTCTGAGGGTTGGAAGTGATGCAAATGGCATCTTTGAAATGTTTTGAATAATAAAGGCTGGCAAAGCCTCCGGCCGAACCACCAGAGAAAATCAATCGGCTAGCATCTATTGATTGCACTACTTTAGAAATGATTCGTGGGATGATTTCTTTTTGCAAAGGCACAAATCTTGAACCCGCATACCAAGACATTAACATATCATCACCCATGTAAAGAGATGGGTCATTGATTGACAGCCTACTTGTCATGCCTTTGGGGGTGACATTCAGACCAGAGAATACAGGCAGTGTGACCTCGGGAGTTCTTTTTTGAGCGCCGTTGAAGAAAACGATCAATGGCAGACTCTCAACTATATCAATGTTTATATCAACAAGAGCGCCATTTGCATAAATTGAATAAATTCCACTTTTCAACCCATCTCTTTTCTCAAACTCTTCAAGAGTAATAATTTCTTGTTTTAATACGCCCCATCTTTCGAAAGAACGTGCTTCATCAATAAACTTAAGAGACCATGACATAGCTTAAACTTCTCTTTAGAATGATGATATGTGAGATATGTAGACACTGCCTTTACTATCTTTACTTGCGGGTTCCATTCCATATGTACGCTGCACCGCATCGGCGTCCCAAAGTTTGGAGCCGTTATCTAAAGCGGTGAGTTTTATTTTTCTCACATCTTTTTTACTGGTGTCTTTTTTATAAAATCCATATAAGGGTATTTGCTTTAATATAAAGCTGAATTTTCCTGCTGTGGATTTTTTTCTTTTGGTGTTTATTATTTTCTTTAAGCCTTCACTTTCAATAAGTAACGAGCAAGAATCTGAAGCGGATATGAAAGAGATTCCAACAGGGTTACCTTTCACAAAAACTTCAACAGAATTCTCTTTTTCAAGAATAGTTGTTTGCTTATGAAATCGGGAGTTCTCGAAGCTACTAACCGCACCCGAAATGCCATAAACAGATAAGCTTTCTGATGTGTTTCTGCTGGGGGGCGCACGAAAGTAGCCCAGTTCTTTGTTTAGAAGGTAGTCTGATACAATTGTTTGGGAGATGTAGCCAGTTACCGATGGGGACTTATAATGACTTTCATCAAGGTAAAAGTCTGAAAAGTTGGAAAGAGATTCTCTTTTGTTTTTTAAATGTGAATCAATGTCAACTATCAAGGCATTGAAGTTATTTGATATCTCCCTCATTCTTTGGTGCATTTTTTTCTGGCTGTTCCAGAATCTGTCCTTCTGCCTTCCAAGTAGGATGGTTACGATATGTGCAGATGGATATTTCTTGGCGACCAATGAAAGTAGTGAGGTGAACGCTGCATCCCAGAGTGCTTTGTCATTTACAAATAGAGGTAAGTCGTTGATTCCATATTCAATGAAAATCAAATCAACGTCTTTCTTTATAAATAAAGATAGGCTTTCCAATCCAAATAAAGTCGTGGTTGCTCCGACAGAGATATTGTAAGTATTTTCAATATCTAATCCACTATCTCTTAATATTTTTGGGATAATGGTCGAAAGGCCGTTTTTAATAACCAGATTGCTCCCGCCAACAAATAATACGTTCATTGTTATCTCTTTGTGTTGTCCAGGATGGATTGCATTAATTTGCTCTCTGCCTTTAAATAACACTCGCCAAGATACCGGTCAAAATCTTGGCTAAAGGACGAAAATTGCCCTGGGCGAGGGGTGAATTCACCGAATACAAATCTGTTGCTGTTCTTTAAAAAATCTATTCTTATAAAAGGTGTGGGAATTTGTTTGCTGATGTTTTCGGCCAGGTGTTTTTCTTCAGGTGAAAAGCCATTTCCATCAAAGCGCTTGCTAGCATAACGGCCCGTGTCTGCCAGGGTGCCATCGGGCATCCATTCGCAATAACGTGCTTTGTTGGTTCTATCAACTTCAAGCACAAAGCCAATTTCGCCATAAAAACAATAGAATTTCAGATCGCGAGCCGGCAGCGGAGACCCATCTTCAAAGTCGCCAACAAACTCCTCCAGTATCCACTGATCACTCTGTACCATTTTTTTGTCGAGATAGTGGCGAGCCTTTTCTATGACTAGATCCAGATCCATCAGTTCGCCGGTGCGAACCTCTTGCGCCTTATTATTATGACCAATAATAAAAACGCCAATGCTGGATGCCCCGTTTTCTGGCTTCAAAACACTACCAGGTTGAAGTGTAATTGATGCCAATGATGCTTTCTGTGTATATGTTTCAGGGCGTTTGATGCCTAGTTTATCAATAAACTCATAAGCATAGCGTTTGTTGTTAAGTTTCCATTCTGGTTGAAAATTATACAGCTGCCGTTTGCGAGTTGCTTGTACCAATAGTCTTTTAAATGAAGCCGCTTGGTAAAGAGGTACCTTTGATTGACTGAACAGCCGAGTAACGGGTTCCGTCAGCTCGTCAACGGATAGCAGTGCTGAGAGTTTTTTTAAAGTGTCTGTTTTATGCTCTTTACCGTGACCGTTGAGCTCTTTTAGCAATTTTTCCGTGAGCCGCGCTTTATAGGCCTGAAGATCCTTTATTTTTAACTCTTCATTCTTGATGCTATCCAGAAGCATCTCGATGCTTTCTTGACTGTTCAAGCTCATAGTGCTTTCCAATTGTCAAATTCCTGCATTTCCGGATAACCATCCAGAGGGTACTGAAGTAACGCCATATCGGTGATCAAGTATTCTTTACAGGTAACTACCTGGCCCATTACAACAGGCTCAACACGGTTTTGCTTGAGCAGCTCAAAGTAAAGATTGCACAATGGTTCGGGTTTTTTATTGAAATCCGGCCAGTGGAACAAGCAAACACGCTGATTTTGGTTACCTTGCTGCCGCACTTTTTTGGCAATTTTTTTACAGTCTTCCAAGCGGGAGAAGTCACCGGCTATTAGAATGTTGTAGTGCAACGGCTGATCGCTCCGCTCGAACATACTGCGAGGAGCTGGGAAGGTACGCTTTTGACTGGCATCGGATACATGCAGGTTCTTGCCGGTACTATGCCACCAGGCACAAGACTCACGGTAAATATGCCGCAGACCATAGTAGACAGTACGTACATGGGTGGCCTTGGTTCGGGTAAGAGATGACTCTTCATCCAGTGCGAATGCCAGCGGGATCTCGGGCAGTATTTTGGCAAAAGAAGCCTTGCCATAGTGGGCCTGCATACGCCAAATGTACTCGGTATCGCCACCAATGCGGACATGATCCCAGTTGCCGATGGCATCCAAAATCTCGCGTCTGAACATGAAAGAGGACTGGCTCCAATGAGTGAGCACGTTGTTGGGGCGCCAGTTTTGAGTGAAACGCAAGTCCTGCTGAGCGCGGATCCAGTGAACGGCACAGCCCTTGACCTTTGGATGAGCTTGCAGATAGCGTACCTGGATTTCAATTTTTTGTGGGTGCGACCAGTCATCACTGTCGTGGGTGGTGACTAAATCACCAGTGGCGAAGCCCAGGCCATAGTTGCGAGCCGCGTAGGCACCACCGTTTTGGGGAGGCTGCACGGCCTTGATCCGCGCATCTTGCTTGGCCAGGCGTTTTAACACAGAAAAAGTGCCGTCGGGCGAACAGTCATCCACCGCGATGATTTCGATATTCCGGTAACTTTGAGAAAGCAGCGAGCGAATAGCAATTTCTACCTGATCTTCTGCCTGATAGATGGGCATGATGATTGAAACTTTAATATTTTCCTGGCAGGCCTTTACGGGCTGGCTTTTGATGTTATCAATAGCGAGAGGCTTGCTGGTATCCAGCCTTTGCATACCGGCCAGGTCATGTAAGGCATAAGCCTGATTGATTACCGCCAGGCGTTTATCGTCGCTTTGCAGGCTGTTGCTGTAAGCCAGGAGCGCATCTGCATCTTTAGGCGCCCGCTGCAGGTAGGCTTCCATAGTGCTGCGTGCATCTTGATGCCGGCCTTGCAGTAGCTGGCAGAAATAGCGCAGGTATACGCTTTCTTTGAGTTTCTGATAGATGCTGCCCATCAGGTCCATTTCTTTGGACAAGCGCTCTGCTTCCTCAAATTCTCCGCAAAAATAACGCCAGCGGGCAGTGTGCCAAAGTGCCCACCAGCGTTGTGCCTTGTCGACGCTTTCATCCGTGTAGATGGTTGAAAGCTCCTTTAGGGCAGAGACTGAATGTCCGCCCCACAGGTTAACCGCCACATGAGTTTTTAGTGACTGACTTTTGATGGGGTTGCCCTTTTTTTGGCCGACCCGTAAATAGTGCAGCAGTGGGTTTTCGCGCTCTGCCAGTTCGCTGGCATGTGCGCGCAGATAAAACTGGGTATCGAACCGTTTGCAGGGGTTTAAGCCCAATCGCCAGCCTAAAATAAGATAGTGGAGAATAGGATCGACTCCCTCTGGGAGCCAGTGGCGGTACTCCGTTACATACCACTTACCGTTTACCATTTGGGACTGCTGCACAAGCTTATAAGTGTTTGAAGACACCAGCGGTTTGCCATGAGCTGTAACGCTACGCAATACGTCGTTGACATCCTTAGCCTGAATATCGCCGGGTAACAGTGCCCAGGAAAGGTTCAGATAATAGTGTACAAAGCCCGGATTGCTATCGATTGCTTTAAGAAAGGCATCGATTGCACCAGATAACTTACCCCGGCGCAACAAGGCGTTGCCTTTAGCAAAGTCCGATGGAAAAGTTACAGCATGATTCATTGCAGTTCCTTGATCAGTAAAATGAAGTGGAGATAAAAGGGAGCAACCGGGCTGCGGAATATTCAGCCCGAGTGGTTAGTCAAATGGCCTCGGCAATATATTCGGCCAGGGTATTCACCTGCTGGACTTCGGCACCTTCCACCATCACGCGGATTAACGGCTCGGTACCGGATTTGCGCAGCAGCACCCGGCCGTTGCCGGCCAGTTTACCTTCCGCCTCGGTTACGCGCTGTTGAACAGCCTGGCTTTCCAGCGGATTGCTGCCGGCGGCAAAGCGCACGTTCACCAGCCGCTGGGGGAACAGGGCAAGGCCGGTACGCAGCTCCTTTAAGCTCAGCCCCTGGCCTACGGCGGCACGCAGCACCTGCAGGGCGGCGATAATGCCGTCTCCGGTGCTGTTGTGATCCAGGCTGATGATGTGGCCGGAATTTTCGCCGCCCAGCTTCCAGCCGTGCTGCTGCAACTGCTCCATCACATAGCGGTCGCCCACCTTGGCGCGCACAAAGGGAATGTTCCGCTCGGCCAGGGCCAGCTCCAGCGCCATGTTGGTCATGAGCGTGCCCACCACGCCGCCGCCCAGGGTGCCCAGGCGGCTGGCGTGTTGCGCCAGAATAAACAGGATTTCGTCCCCATCCAGCAGTTGGCCGCTGTGGTCCACCATGGCCAGGCGATCGCCGTCGCCGTCGAAGGCGATGCCGATATCGGCCCGGTATTGCTTAACGGCGGCGATAAGGGCGGCGGGGGCGGTGGAGCCGACCTGAGCGTTGATGTTCAGGCCGTCCGGGCTGGCGCCGATGGTGATGACCTCGGCGCCCAGCTCCTGGAATACCGCCGGGGCAATGTGGTAGGTGGCGCCGTGGGCGCAATCCAGCACAATGCGCAGGCCCTCCAGGCTGAGTTCGGACGGAAAGGTGCTTTTGCAAAACTCGATATAACGGCCGGCGGCATCGGTAATGCGGCGGGCCTTGCCCAGCGCATTGGAGGCCACACAGTCCATGGGCTGCTCCAGCATGGCCTCTATGGCCAGCTCTACCTCGTCCGGCAGCTTGGTGCCGTTGTGGGAGAAAAACTTGATGCCGTTATCGTAATAGGGGTTGTGCGAGGCGCTGATCACAATGCCGGCCTCGGCCCGGAAGGTGCGGGTAAGGTAGGCAATGGCCGGGGTGGGCATGGGGCCCAGCAGGGCGGCGTTAAGCCCGGCGGCGGAAAGCCCGGCTTCCAGCGCCGACTCCAGCATATAGCCGGAAATACGGGTGTCTTTGCCGATCAACACGGTTTTGGTGCCGGTTTGCGACAGCACCTTGCCGGCGGCCCAGCCCAGCTTCATTACAAAATCGGGTGTAATAGGAAATTGACCGACCTTGCCGCGAACGCCGTCGGTGCCGAAGTGTTTTCTGGTCATATAGCATTATCCATTATGTAAATACTAATCCGGCTCTCAAATAGGTTAACTTTTTCCAATATAAAATTTTGATATTGTTGAATGTCAATGTGGTATAGATTCGAGCTGGGTTAATAGCAAGTCACAGATAGGTGTGTGAATCATAACATTGCTATGTAGAATGTAGATGAACTGTAGTTGATTTCTGCTTTTTGATATTTTTGCTTATGAATTATTTGCTTTTATGTTGTTTGCCGTAAAAATAATGCGAAAGGTTAGTCTGCCGAAGATTAACCTTGATATTTATCATCGATGGAAAAGTTAAATTTTGCTTTTCTGTTTTTTGTCTCTGTTAGCGAGGTTTTTCCTGATTCTAACACAAATATACAACCTTCACTTTCTAGATTTGAGCAAGTAAAATCAAACTTATAGTGTTTTAGTAGTGTTCTGAAACCATCTAGCTCATCTTGGTTTATAAATTTCCGCACCCATATTTGTGAGCCGGAGGTTAGGTTTTTTATGAAACTATTTAGATTTTCTTTGATATTTATGCAGTATGGAGTGTCTAGTAAAATTATGTCAACTTTTGGTTCGTTTTTTAGAGTTGAGTTGACTGTAAGTTCAAAATGATCTTCTTTGTTTTTTTTAATATCAATGTTTTTTGGGGCTGGTTTTAACAGGTGTGACTCTACCCAAGATGATAGGTCTTCAGACAACAACATTTCTCTGGTTGTCAACTCTTCATTTTCGGAGCGTGAAAAAGAAATCAACTTGCCAAAATTGTTTGTTTTCAAGGCTGTTGCAATAGATAGCACAGGTAATCCACCGCCTAATACAACAACTAAATTAGGTTTTTTTCTTGTGCAAGATACATATAGGCGTAATAAAAGATCCATTGATGATGGGGGGTGTGATGATATGCGAGTTATTTTTTTTGATAAATCATTCAGCTGGTCATTTTGAAATAGTGTTATGTTTTTTTCTGTTAAGTTTGTTAGTTTGTAGTCAATGCTTATGTTGCCAGATTTTGGACGTTCAAAGTAGAGTTCGTGAGTGCCACATTCATCAATCCATCTGAATTGTCCTTTACGTCCAGATGTGTTAGATTTTGACCATTGTTTGTCAGGGTGTAATAAGTTAGAAAACGTAAAAAGTGTAGCAAAATTTCCTGTTGCAGCGTTTTCTAGTTCAAAATAGAAGGCAGGGTTCTCTTCAATTTCTCTTTCCTGTCCAGACCACCATCCTTGCATTATAGGGTCTTCTTCTCCAATATATATCTTAGACGGAGTTGGACCTTTGAGTAGGCTTGCAATTTGTAATGGTTCGCTATGGGGTGACAAAGGAATAGTGTATCCGTTTTCGCAAATATTTGCTTGTAGTTTTTTATCTATATGGAACCATTGCTTTACTTGGTGAGTTTCATTGGCATTATCATGAAACCAGTCAAAAACCAATAACCATTGAGCAGGCTTATAAATAATTAAACGTGCATGTCTTATTGATTTGAAGTGTTTGCATTCAGTTTCGATTGCATAGATATCTTGTTCTAACTCAATAACGCGTCTTATTGCACTGCCATACGGTTTTGCAGTTTTTCTAGGAAAATTTTTATCGTTAAACTCAAGAGTGTTATGTGCCCTTGTCGATTCACAATAAACACGGTTCACATCTGAATACCAGTAGCCATCAAGCCATAGCTCCGAACCTTGTTCTGCTTTTCCAATATAACCGTACCGGCCTGCATCAACTAAAAGATTAAAGCCCCTGTCTGACCATATAAAGCTTAAGTCATCAGCATGCTTATGTGCACGCGAATGAAATGCCGCTATTTGAGCGAGATAACTTGTTTGAGAAAAGCTATCTGGATTATATTTAGATGGGGATTTTACAACGTAATAGCCGCCTTCACTAAAGTTTGACGATGATTTAGATGGTTTTTTACCTATCATTCCGCCTGAAACGACATACTGCATTTCAGGTGTATTCCACTTCCTAATTGCTTCATCTGGCTTTCTGCTCATTAGGCGATAATCAGAGTCACCAAAGTTAGTAATATGTTGGTCAGGTAAAATAAACCATGACAGTGATTCTTCTATTACCCTTGAAAAAATTATCGTTTCTTGGTCATCAACTAAGCCGGCATCAATAAGAGCTTTGATGGTTTCATATACCATTCTATGATAGTCAGGTGAGTGCTCTTTATGTATACCGTCAGTGCAAAATTGCTGCATTAACATGAATCTTAAGCGTTTTTTCCCTTGAGTATACGCTTTTTCCATGTTTACTGATTTTTGACAAAATCTTCGGCCCATTGCAATTTGCCCTGCAGCTTGATAAAGGCCGTGGTTGTTATGGAAAATTATATTCTCATCATTCTCAAGGTAAAGTCTATGCTGCTCAAGGACATCCCACAAGCTTGCGAGTATATCTTCGGAGACTAATTTTTTTTCTGATAATACATCAATCAGATAAGCTAGTCTATAGCTCCTTATGCCAACAGCCATATCATACCAGACCATTGGCGATATACTGTGCTGAGGTGTGCTATGTACATAATTAGTCCAGTCTAGTGCAACGGACAGGCAGTTTCTTATATATAATTCATTCTGAGTTTCTTGATAGGCTTTGAATAAACTATCTAACATATCCCAGCAATGTATTAAGAAGTTCCAAGATCTTTCCTTTGGATCTTTTAATTCCCATGGGATTTGGTTGATGAATATTCTATCATAGCCTCTTCTGCTCCAACCGATTGTGAGTGTATTGTTTGCTGCAATAATTGATTTCTCAATGTCAACATTTGATAAATCTTCATATGGGAGCATTTGGGTGTAAACCTATCATTTTAGATTGAAATATATTTTGGTTTTTAAGTTGCAGGGTATTCCAGAACGGTAGGCCTTGTTGATTGCGTTTCATTCTGGCCTTGAAGCTGGTGTCTCCCTTCAATGCATTGAACGCAATATGCCGAATCGTGGCCGTATTCTCGCCAGCCTGTTCACGGCAGTCATCTTCCCGCATGCCCACGTCAAGCTGCCAGTTTTGCAACTGCGTGGCCGAGAGCATGCCCATCACCCGGGCGATGGTATCGTGCACCGGCACGCCGTTCTCGAAGTCGCCATACTGGCGCAGCCAGTCGAGATGATCGACACCGAAATCCTCGATTTCCTCCCACCCTTCGGCGCCGCCGATCACGGCCACGATGGTGAGGAAAAGGATGACCGAGAGCTTGTGCTCCACTTTCCATTGCTGGCGCGGGTCACTGATGATGGAGAGGTGCTGCAAGAAGCCGAGTCCGTTCATGGCGATCATCTGTCGTTGAAAAGACAGCATATGATCACAGCTGGCATTGATCGTCAAAGCGATCCTTCAATATCTAGATTTTTCTTCAAAAAATACGTGTTCCGATATACAACCGGCATTCTGCACGGTGCTATTAATCCGGATCTCAAATAGGTTCACTTTTATAAATGTAAGATATTGAGAGTATTGAGTTTCAATGTGACCTAGGTGCAAGTCGGGTTAATAGCGTGAAGTGGAAATATTTTTTAATTAAAGAGGCGATAAACTTTCAAGGTAAAAGAGGGTCTACAAAGAAACTTTATTGGAATAAGCTATATTTCAATGAATTTTTTACCTGAGAATAATTTATCTTTCCATTTTCTATCCTCCTTCACCTGGATTTTGAGCATGTAACGTGAAGGCTTTCCTTCTAGGATAAAGGATGAAGTTATAGTGTCACCAGTAAAAGGTGTGAAATGAACATAAACTTTATTCTCACGGTCGTATATGCATGCACGAGACTCACCACTAAATTTGATGTTTTCAATTTTGAAAGACATCACTGAGCCAGCAGTGGTGTAAGTAATGATGGGCATGGCATCACTCCCAGAATTCTGTCCCATCGATATATCAAGAAGAATGTTTCCTTTGTTCTCGTCACCATGACGTCTTTTCTTCATTGGGTATTTTATGTTACTTGCATCTGAAATTAAATCTTCAACTTTTTCAAGATTTAAACCAAATGTTGAGCATAATGATTGTAAGCTAATATCTAGCTTGGGCATTTTGTGAGCTTTGTGAGTGGATGAGTTTGTTTGTTGGTGTCTGAAGTATAACCATGAAGGCTTTTCAGTTTTGAAAGTATATTTACCAAAGTTATACTCTAAGAGAATATCCCCCCTGGTTCCGTGTATTCTATTGAAAAATGGAAACTCAGTACCTTTTTTTACTAAAACAAATGAAGACATTGAATGGAAGGGGCAGTTGTATGGATAACAACCTTCCTTCCTCACTATTCTTTGTCCATCATTATGTAGTTTTGTTATATCTATAAGGTCGGTGTAGAGCCATTCAACACCATCTTCATAAGAAAAACCAAAGTTTTCTTTCCCTTTTTTTATAAGAGAAAGACAGGTTTGCTTTATTTCATTAATGTGGTTAATAGACCAGGCGTCATCATCATCAATACGTCCGGAAATAATGTAATCATTTGTGGCGTGCTTCGCTATTGCATTTTTTATTGTTTCATTGCATTGTCTATCTTTAACAATTTCATACTTAAATTGGCTTCCAGCCAAAAGGTCAGTTAAGCGTGCATTGATACTGTCAATGAATTTTTCGCCAATAAATATTATCCATGTGAAATTTGTGTCAGTTTGGTTCTTCATTGAAGATAATGTGATGGCTTCGAATATTCTGAACCTGTTCTCGAACCACTCCAGATCTTCTACATCAATGCCAAAACGAGTGAATATAAAGAAATCGAAGCTGTTGCTGTTTAAATTTATGCGTGCGTTCATTTTTGGTTTCTTTCCATTATCTGTCTGAATTGAATTTGTGTGAATGGCTTGTCGCTTTTGTAGTTATCATAAATATCATAAAGATTAGGTGAGCCATCTATTATGTACTCAAAAGCATTTTGGTCTAGCATCCATGAGTTTTTAAGTTTTAATCCAGCTAGTATGTACCTACATAACTTAATAGCTAGTGGTAATGATTTCCGAGAGAACATTACATTTCCTGCTAAATATTTCCTCCAAGGAAATATCGACATTAATCCTTTAGTAAAACTGAGAGATAAATCTTTGGATGTTAGACTGGATAAGTAATTGTGAGGATCTTTTTCTATGGTTAGGTCTGCATCCATGACATAAACATAGTTATATTCTTCAAGAAGCTTCACAACAGAGAAAAATCTAGCTGTTGCATAAAAAGTTTTTATGTCACTAAAGGAGCTGTGAGGGGGGAAATAAGAGAATGACACTCTGTCTAATACAGTCGTTTGAGTGAATTTTTCATATGCACAGCAGTAATCAAAAAAGTTTTGGTAAACTGATTCCACTGAGCTTGATGGGCAAATTACAACAATGTGGAAGTCATATTCGCGTAAGTTTGATATATAGTTGACGATTTGAGAGCCATATATACGCAAGAATCTTTCATCCACTGAAAGCACTAAGCATATATTGTTTTTTTTCTTTGTTTCTATTAAGTATTTTTCGGTATTACAAAATTTATGCACTTCAATTTCATCTTCAATTTCATCTTCATTTAGATAAGTATTTATTCCTGTGTCAACCCCATAAAAGTTATATAAATCTCCAGCAAGACTTTTTGCAACATTAAAGCATTGCACAGCGTTTTCTCTTTTGGCTTGCCCTGAGTAATAAAGCCCATAAAAAAATGAAACTACGGAATCTGATATCTTTTTGTCCGCAACCCTACTTCCTAAATCCTTAGCAATATTGTTAAATTTCGACGAATCCAAAGGGAAATATGAAGCGTTATTTCTATCAATTAGGTTTGACATGCAATAGTTATAGCTGTAAAAAAAATCTAACTTATCATAACCTTTAAGTCTTGATTTAATTAATGCTTCTAGATGGTTCGTTATACTTAATGATAAAACGCTATTCTCTTTCGGAAGAGAGTTTCTAAAGTAAAAATAAAAAAACTGCTTAAAGTACGAATTTATACTTTTGTCTTCGTTTAGCAAATAGAGGGACTCTATTGTTCTTATTTTGTCAGTATTTTCTAAATCTAATGGAGTGAACTTCCCTAATGCTGTTCCTTGATGGGTAAGCCATTTATATTTTGTTGCGTCAACGAATTTACCATGCTCGATTATTTGTATTTTATATTTTGCATTAAGTAAGCTTATATTTAACCCATTGAGATCTTCAAGGTTAAAACTTTTATCAAAAAAATGATATTTCTTTTCAGAGTAGATTACTAGCCTTGATGGTTCATGAAAGGTTGAAAGCTCATTCATGACTAATTCGTATACTTCTTGTAGGTTCATAGTATTATTTCTATAGTTAGTAATTAAATCAGCTTTGAGTATTCTTCAATGCAGGCTTTTCCTGCCACATTCCAGCTCCGTTCATCAATAATCCAATTACGTGCGTTTTCTCCAATTTCAGCTCGCAAAGCCTTGTTTTTGATTAACGTCAGGAGAGAATTTTTTAAGCTGATAGAGCAACCTTTATTGAAAACTATCCCATTATACCCATCTTTGACGATTTCATTCAGTGCGCGGGTATTTGACACCACTACTGCTTTTTGCAGTGCCATCGCTTCAAATGGTTTGAGTGGGGAAACAAGCTCGCAAACTTCCCATGGTTTTCTTGGAAATGGTGCAATATCTATCAGTGAGTAGTAATCTTCTACCTCGTCATGAGGAACTCTTCCGGTCATTAAAACAATGTCATGCAATTTTAAATCAATAATTTTATGCTTCAATGATTCCGTGATTGCACCGTCACCGACCAAGAGTAAGCGACATTCTACTCCATCATCTCTTAAAAAAGATACAGCTTCAATCAGATCATCTAGTCCTTCATAGTCAACAAAAGAACCAATGTATCCTATTACAGGAATATTTTCTGGGATTCCTATCTTGCTAGCTAGAGTTTTATTTGGTGCTCGTGGCAAAAAACGATCAGGATCAACACTATTAAAAGCAATAGCGATTTTATCTTCTTTCGCACCATTCTTAACTAATAGCTCTTTCATAGCTGTTGTTATTGTTATTATTCGGTCTGATTGGTTTACAACCAACCTCTCAAAAAGCTGCATGTATCGGTACTTTGCTGTGTTGGCAAAGCTGCTATCTCTCGAGGAACGAGTCACTTCCCAGAATCCTCGGATCTCATAAATAAATGGTACACCTTTGCGGCGTGCTGCGATTAATGCAGGTAGGGCTGTTACATAATTTGATGCAGCGTGGATGATTTCAGGTTGCTCTGAATCTATGATTTTTTCCCAATATGATATTGAGTCAATTAAATATTCAACTTCATTTTTTTCTGTGCGAGAATTTTCTAAGATGCGGTGATAAGTAATATCATCAATATCATCTTTTTCTGGTAAAATGTTGCCAACAAGTTCAGGTTTGAAGTCATATGGAAACCCAGGGCGAGTATAAGGGCGTACATCCCAGTTTCCCCTCTTAATGCCTCTTGCTAAACCATGTGAACGAGTAGCATAGCCAACGGAGGTGTAAGGGAGGCTAAATGCAAGTACATTGAGCACCCGTTGCTTTATCTTTGGTTGGACTCTTTTGGATGCTGGCATCTCTGCCCACTCGATAAGCTTTGCTCTACCCCGTACTTCCGATATAAATTTGGCATCATTGTCATTAGCTTTGCCAAGGGAGCTCTCTAATTTATCTACAAGTTCTATTGCTCTCTTAATTTTTGCTGCATTATAAAATACTCTTGCCGCGCTGCGTAATGTTGTGGCTGATAGATCCGTTTTTAGTGCTTGCTCAGCCAGTAAGCAAGCTTGTTCGGCATCTCCTCCAGCTAGCACTACATTTGCGCCTTTCACCTGACAGAATGCTAAAAATTTTTCATTTCTTCCCGCGGTTTGCATTTTAATGAATTCATGTACGCCCTTAAATCCATCAGCTTGATAAACTATCTTTAACTTTTCATCAAGCAATAGCTTTTGCTCAGCTGTCACTGTGTTTTTACCAGGCGGCAAAGGTATTGGCTGTACACATAAACTGGATGGCTGGTCATCTGGTATGGTTTTTTCGACACTTCCTACCGATAGTTCTTGTTTTTTTAGTTCTGATAGTTCTTCCTGTCGAGGCGCTTGGGCCATGTTGAGTCCGGCTACCAGTGGCTGAATGCTTTGGTGCCATAAATAATATGATTTTATGGCAATAATACCCGCTTCAGTTTTAACTTTAATCTCTTCCTTATTGGCTCGCTGAACTTGGAGAACCATGGCAGCGAGCGCCTTAGCATCACCTTTCTGGTACAGCCAGCCCAGTTTACCCTGTTGTAGAAGCTCTGCTTGAGGTGCCACATTGGATGCAATGATAGGTTTGCCGTAGGATAGGTATTCTAGAGGTTTGATGGCGCTGACCAGTTCACATACAGGCAAGGGTTTGCGCGGTATCACAGTAGCATTCACGGCTGCAAAATATGCTGGTAACTGTCCATGCTCTACCCGACCAGTCCAGGTTATTTGTGACGAAACCCCCAGTTGTTTTGCTCTGGTTTTCAACTCATCAAGGATGCTTGCTTTTTCAGGCTGCGCCTGCTGATTGACTGGACTGTAACCGCCAACAATTAAAGCATGTACCGGCTGTGTTACTGGTGTTTTCTTGAGTTCGGCCAGTGCCTCCAGCAGTTGCTCCAGTCCTTCATACTCGGTAATGGCGCCAATGTATCCTAGCACAAACGCATTTTCTGGAATCCCCAACTGCTTTCTTGTTGAAGAGCTATTTGTTGTGTGTGTACGGGGTAGCTCACTGACACTGTTTGGCACTAGATGAATGCTGCCAGGCTTTGCACCACGCTGGACCAATTCCCGTTGCATGTGCGAGTTGAGGGTATAAAGCTGGTCAGCATGCTGCGCAAGAAAACTTTCGTGTGTGTAGTGTTGCTGGTATTCGTCGGTTTTTTCCCAACCTGGTTGACGTGACGCACGGGATACTTCCCAAAAACCACGTACTTCGTAATGGAATGGAAGGCCAAGCTGCTTAGCCGCGGCCCAGGCAGGAAGGCCAATCTCATGATTGGAGGCTGCCAATACAACGGATGGCCGATACAATCGCAGCAGGTGTACTAGCCGGTCAACAGTGGCATTGAATAAATTTATCTTACCCTTTGGACGTTTATCTTGCAGCCAGCGGCTATGAATGTAGCGGACCCCGTCAACCTGCATCTCAGGTTGTATACTGCCTTTCTCAACTCCTAGATCCCAAGGGCGGCCTGGCCGTACGAAACAGAGGGTTTCAAAGCCTTGTCCGTTAAGCGCCTTGGCTACACCCTGGGTGCGAATAGCGTAGCCGTTACTGGCGTAGCTCTGACCATGGCTAACCACATAGGCAATACGGTTTTTTATGGGGGCAAGCAGGGGTATTGCAGGTTGGTTGGCAAGGCTGATGGCGTGTTCTATTAGTTGGTCCATGTCCGTCGCTTTTACTGGTTGTTGGCTGCGTTTTATATAAAGACTCCCGGCTATGTGGGAGTGACGGTGTTGTTTGTTGTGGTTGCCTTTGGCTGGAATTCCTGCGTTATTCCATGGATTCCCGCCTTCGCGGGAATGACGAAGGAAAGGCGGGAATGACGAAGGGAAGGCGGGAATGACAACCGTGTTAGCCCAGCAGGCCTACGGCGTCTACCAGGTGTTTGCTTTCGCGTACCTGGTCGGCATGCTCGATAAAGGGCTTGTGTTTAACCAGCACACACACCACATCCGCTTGGGTCAGGGCCTGGTGCAGGGGGGTCAGGGCTACATTGCTGGCCTGCAGTTTGGCGGGCAGTGCCTCGATGTTCGGCTCTACAATCTGTACCTTGCAGCCAAGCGTTGCCACCTGCTGGGCAATCCCCAGTGCGGGGCTTTCGCGCAGGTCGTCTATGTCCGGCTTAAAGGCTACCCCTAAGCAGGCCACGGTAATATCGCTGCGGGTTTTGCCGGGGTGGGTGCAGTGAACGGCATCAAGCTGTTTGCGGATTTGCTCCAGCACCCATTGGGGTTTGCCGTCGTTCACCAGGCGGGCGGTGTGGATCAGCTTGGCCTCTTCCGGGCAGCTGTCCACTATAAACCAGGGGTCTACCGCTATGCAGTGGCCGCCCACGCCGGCACCGGGTTGCAGAATGTTTACCCGCGGGTGGCGGTTGGCCAGGGCGATCAGCTCCCATACGTTAATGTCGAGCTTGTCGCAAATAACAGAAAGCTCGTTGGCAAAGGCAATGTTTACATCGCGAAAGCTGTTTTCGGTGAGCTTGGCCATTTCAGCGGTGCGGGCGTTGGTGATCACACACTCGCCTTCCACAAAAATTTTGTACAGGGCCTTGGCGGCCTGGCTGCACTTGGGGGTCATGCCGCCAATCACGCGGTCGTTTTCCACCAGTTCGCGGATCACGTGGCCGGGCAATACCCGCTCGGGGCAGTGGGCAATGCGAATGTCCGAGTCTTCCCCATGGGTTTGGGGGAAGGTCAGGTCAGGCCGGGCTTCCGCCAGCCAGGCGGCCATTTGCTCGGTGGCGCCCACCGGAGAGGTGGATTCCAGCACCACCAGGTCGCCGGCCTTCAGCACCGGGGCTACGGCTTTGCTGGCTGCTTCGATATAGCTCAGGTCCGCCTTGTGGCTGCTGCCGGTTTCGTCATGGTAGAAGGGGGTGGGCACGGCAATCAAATAGGCGTCGGCCGGCTCGGGTTTGGTGGTGGCGCGCAGGTAGCCTTCGGTTACCGCGGCATGCACTACAATGTCCAGCTCCGGCTCTACTATGTGAATTTCACCCTTGTTGATGGTGTCTACCGCGTGCTGGTTTACGTCTACGCCAATCACTTTTTTCTTGCGCGAGGCAAACACGGCGGCGGTGGGCAGGCCTATGTAGCCCAGGCCGATAACGGAGATGGTGTTAAAGCTCATGTGGTTGTCCTGAAGTTTTTATTTTTAATGAAAGTTGTTTTTGGTCGACTGAAGTGGACCCTACGGTGGACCTGTGTGGTTGTTTTGGTCGACTGAAGTCGACCCTACAGCAGCCCCTGCGAGGTTGTTTTGGTCGACGGAAGTCGACCCTACAACGGACCTTTGGCGTTTTGTTTTTAGAGCAGTGCGTCCATTATGCGCTGGCAGGCTTTGCCGTCGCCGTAGGGGTTGTGGGCAAAGCTCATGGCCTGGTAGGCGGCTTTGTCGGTCAGCAGGGTATGCAGCGCCTGGGTGATCGCCTCTATCTGGGTGCCCACCAGTTTTACGGTGCCGGCTTCCACCGCTTCGGGGCGCTCTGTGGTGTCGCGCATCACCAGCACGGGTTTGCCCAGCGAGGGCGCCTCTTCCTGTATGCCGCCCGAGTCGGTAAGGATGATATGAGCGCGGTTCATCAGGTATACAAAGGGCAGGTAGTCCAGCGGCTCTATCAGGTGAATATTGTTCACCTCGGAAAGCAAACGGTTTACCGGCTCGCGCACATTGGGGTTAAGGTGCACCGGGTAAACTATCTGCACGTCCGGGTGTTGCTTGGCGGTGTTGGCCAGGGCCTGGCAAATGCGTTCAAAACCGCCGCCAAAGCTTTCTCTGCGGTGCCCGGTAACCAGGATGATTTTTTTGCTGGCATCCAAAAAATCGAAGCGGGCGGCCAGCTCGGTGGCCAGGGGCTGGTTGGTGTCCAGCTTTCTCACCACATCGAGCAGGGCATCTATCACGGTATTGCCGGTTACAAAAATGGCGGTGTCATCCACCCCTTCGCGCAGCAGGTTTTGCCGGGAGGTTTGGGTGGGGGCAAAGTGCTTGGCGGCAATGGCGCCGGTCAGCTTGCGGTTGGCTTCTTCCGGCCAGGGGGAGTAGATGTTGCCGGTGCGCAGGCCTGCTTCTACATGGCCTACCGGAATTTGCTGGTAATAGGCGGCCAGGGTGGTGGCAAAGGTGGTGGCGGTGTCGCCGTGCACCAGCACAATGTCGGGCCGGAATTCGCTGAATACCCCTTTCATGCCTTGCAGAATGCCGGCGGTAACGTCGGTCAAATCCTGCCCGGGTTTCATCAGGTTAAGGTCGAATTCGGGCTTGAGTTCAAATAGCTCCAGCACCTGGTCCAGCATTTCCCGGTGTTGGGCGGTAACACACACTTTGGCGTCAAAGCGTTCATCCGCGGCCAGCTGCAGGGCCAGAGGTGCCATTTTTATGGCCTCGGGGCGGGTGCCAAAAACGGTTAAAACTTTCATATTTTATCCTGTGCGGTTAGCGATCCAGTAGCTGGTACTCCAGCTCTTGGGTACGGTTGTAATAGTGTTCAAGCAGTTGCTGGGTATGTTTTAGCTGCAGTGCGATATTGTTTTCACTGTTTGGCAACATAGGTATGGATGCTGATGTATTACGGCCATCCAATTTTTGCTGGCACAGTTGCAAATTGGCTTTAAATAGATGCTGGCCATATTTATCGGCTGCCTGCTGGTAACAGTGCAAGGCTTGTTCAAAGTCGCCCTGGCGGTAGTGTTGTGCCGCTTGTGCCACCCAGGTAGATTGGTTCTTCGTGGATTGATTTTTCATAATGAGTTGGTTTAAACGGGTTATGCGTTGATTGAAATAAACAGGGCACTTTTATCCCCGGCCCATTCGCGCTCGCTAAAGTCAAGGCTGCGTTGGGTCAGCTGCTGGCGCCATTGCTCTGCACTGTTTTGTTCATCTGGGCGGTGATAGTCGTCCAGTATCACATCCAGCCGGTGAGCCGCCAAATGGTTCAGCAGTAGCGGCAGGGCAGGGTAACGGCTCACCTGCTCGTGGCTGGCTGAGGGGCCGTCTACCAGCACCAGTATGTGTTTTTCCTGGCCACTGAATATTGTGGCCAGTTGCTCCAGCCTGGTTCTGCAGTCATAAAACAGTGAAGGCTGTGCCGGGTCCGGGTAGTCAACCAAGGGGGAGAGCACCAAATCCACTACTTCGCTCAGGCCCTGCTGTTGAATGTCTTGCTGGGTTTGCCGGTAGTACTGCTTGTTGTGCTCAAAGCTGATGATGCGCTTGGGCAGGTCTTGTTCGCTGGGCAGTTCCTGGTTGCTACCCTTGTTTTTATGGGCAATGGCCCGGGTGTTTTGTTGCCATAACCGGGTCCGGCTTAACAGGGCCTGAGCCAGCAAAAGTGTGGATGTCCCGCTGCCAAACTCGATGATCAGATCATAGTTGTTGCGCTGCACCAGGCTGACCAGTTGTTGTGCAAGCTCTGGGCTGATGCTGGCATCACCGTATTGCAGAGGCAGCTCGCCATGGTGCAGGCTATGTTGTACCGCCAGGGTGGCCTGCCACTGGCGGTTGCTGTTGGTCTGCATTTTGGTTACGTGCTGTCCCAGAGCATTGGTGTTTTGAAGCATTTGCTCGGCCTGGTTGGCAAACAATTGCTCCATTTTTTGCTCCAGTTGATTGAACTTGCTGGCGCTGTGCTGCTGGTTTTGCAACTGCTCGCGCACTGTGGCCAACTGAGCTGTGTTTTCTGCCAGGCTTTGATTTAACTCTTCAATGCGCTTTTCCGCGGCCTCGTGTTGCTGTTTTCTGTTGGCAAAGTAGTTTTTGTATTTTGCCAAGTCTTCTTGGCTGGTGTTTAGCTGTTCTTGAACTGCTGCCAACTCTTGCTGGTATTGCTGACGCTGTTTTGCTTGTAGTTCCTGTTGCGCCAGGGCATCGGCCAGTTGTTTCTTTAGCTTGGTGTTGGAGGCTTGGCTTTCGGCCAGTTGTTGTTCCTGCTGGGCAATCTTGGTTGTGCACTCTGTATGGGTGCTGGTAAGACTGTTGACTTGCTCTTCCAGATTTTTGTTCTGTTGCTGGGCCTGGGCTAGTTTTTCTTGCTGCTTCTTGGCCAGGTTGTCTTGCTCGGCCAGTCTGGATTGTTGTGCGCTACAGGTAGTTTGGCTTTCGGCCAGTTTTTGCTCCAGCTCAGTAATGCACTGGTTAAGGTTATCTATCTTTATTTTTAATGGGTTTAGCTGCCAAACCAGCACCGATATGTCGGGATCGTCGGTGTTGTTTTGCACCAGCTCAAAGCTTTGGGAGCGCAGTTCACTTGCCAGTTGTTCGGGGTTATAGGCTCCTTGATACAACTGGTGGGTGGGCAGGCTGATCTGAACCCGGCTGAATTGTTGAAGTTGCTGCTGCTGCAATAATGCTTGGATAATAGCTGTTTCTTCACCATTGGCTTCCACCACCAACCAGTGCTGCTCATTATCGGGCAATTGTACTTGCTCCATAAGAGAAGCGGGAGTAAGGGTGGCCACCTGATGCTCGCGTATCGCTTTGATACCGGGATAAAGGGTGGCCAAACCTTCTGCCGGATGCAGGCTGCTGTAGTCGACAAGGTTATATTCGGTAAAGCGGGAGCCTTGGTTATTGCCCTCGCAGCTAACTGCCAGCTCCCATACCTCGGTATTGGCCATATCGGCGGCAAGCCGGCACAATTCTTCGGCTTGAGCGGGCAGCGGCTCTATCAGTATTAGCCGTTGTGGTTGCAGATGCTGGTAATCCGGCAACTGGCTGCCGGCACCTATGTGTACCAGGGTGTGCACGTTATTGCTGGTCATTCCATTTCCTTTTTGCCCGTGGTGTTGGCATACATATATGATTGGTGCCGGGCTAATGCATAGTTATAGCAGCGGCTAAGTCAAGAGACCCGTTGGGATGCGTCAATCTTTACTAGAAATAGCCATTTAGTCTGGCAGTACTAACTACCGGATAATTTGATGTTGTTTTCGTTCAGATTATCAAGGTTGGCCAGATAGCGAGCAAAGTCTTGGGCCAGTTCGGGGTGGCGCAAAGCGTATTCTACATTAGCCTGCATATAGCCCAGTTTGCTGCCGCAATCATGGCTTTTTCCTACCATGCGGTATGCTTCTACTTGCTCTTGCTGCATCAGTGCGGCAATGGCATCGGTAAGCTGAATTTCATCGCCGGCGCCGGGCGGTATTTTTTCCAGCAGCGGCCAAATGGCCCGGCTTAGTACATAGCGGCCAACCACCGCGAGGTTGGAAGGGGCTTCTTCTCGTTTGGGTTTTTCTACTATGGCCGTTATTGGCTTGCTGTGGCCTGTTCCCACTTGGTGGCCCATGCAGTCGGCAATGCCGTATTGGTGCACCTGCTCAAGATCTACCGGTTCAACCATGATCTGACTGACCTGCTTTTCATTAAAGCGAGCCAGCATTTGTGCCAGGTTGTCCCTGGTGCTATCACTGGCGGCTTCATCAATCAGTACATCGGGCAGCATTACCACACAGGGGTTATCACCCACTAGCGGGCGAGCACAAAGAATGGCATGACCCAATCCTTTGGCCACGCCTTGGCGCACATGCATAATGGTTACGTCACTAGGGCAAATGGATTGTATCTCGGCCAGCAACTGTCGTTTTACCCGCTTTTCCAGGGTGGCCTCTAGCTCAAAGCTGGTATCAAAATGGTTTTCTATGGCGTTTTTACTGGAGTGGGTGACCAGTACAATCTCTTTGATACCGGCGGCTACTGCTTCGTTAACCACATACTGGATAAGTGGTTTATCTACAATCGGCAGCATTTCTTTGGGGATGGCCTTGGTGGCGGGCAGCATGCGTGTGCCCAAGCCGGCAACGGGGATTATGGCTTTCATGTTTTTTCCCTGCTTAGTCTCTGTGATCTTTTATTATTAGCAGCAGCATATTGATTATAAAGGCGATAAACAGCGCAATAATGGCAAATACACTGGTGTTGTATAGCCGCTCGGGTTGAGTGGCATATTCGGGTTGCAACGGGCTTTGCAGCACGCTTACCTGCTTGAGTTTGCGGGCGGCCTCTATGCGGGTGTTTTCCAGCGCGGCCAGGGCACTGGAGTAGGTTTGCTGGGCAAACTGGGCCTTAAGCTCCAGGGTTTGATAGTCGGCGGAAATGCGGTTAAGGGCATTGCCGGTTTCTTGCGCCAGGCGGTTGCGCTCGCGCTCTATCTGGGTTTGCAGGGCATTGATTTCGTTTTTTATTTGCACCATTTCGGCGGAGCGGGTGCTCTGGTAGCTTTGGGCGGCGCTCAGCCTGGCCTGCATGCGGGCCAGTTCGCCTTCCAGCGTGCCCACTACCTGGTTAAGGCTTTCTACTGTTTGCAGGGGGGAGATCAAGCCGTGCTCATTCTGGTAGGTCAGCAGGTCGGCGCGGGCGTCGTCCAGCCTGTGCTCCAGCCGCTCCAGCTGGCGTTCCAAAAAGCGCACCTGCTCTTCCGCCAGGCGCTGGCCCATGTTGTTCATATGGGCCTCGCCGCTTTGCAGCAACAGTTGCGCCATTACATGGGCAAAGTCCGGGGTAAAGGCCTGTACCTCTATATTGAGTACACCGGCGTATTCGTCCAGCTCTACCTTTATCCGTTTTTTAAAGTATTTGTGCACTTCTTCTATAGGGGCGTCGGCATCCCACATCCGGGCGAAAAGGTCGCCGTTCTCGCTGTAGTGCTGGCGAAAGGGCAGCTCCTGCTGCACTTTTTTCAGCATATCCACCGAAAGCAGGTGTTCGCGCAGCAGCAGTAGATCACCATTGCCGCCGCCACTTTTGAGCAGGCTGGAAAAGTTGAATTCGGCCGGGGCGATTTGCGGGCTTTCCAGCACCACGGTAGCGCGGGAAACATAGCGGTCTTCGGCCCAGGCAAACCAGTAAAAGGCAACGGCGATAATGGCTGCTAGTGCCAGTGCCCAGTGGGGGTGTTGTTTGATAAAGCGGTTCATTGTTTAATTGCCAAGTATGAAAGAGTCATTTTTGGTCGAATAAATTCGACCCTACGAGGTGTTTCGGCATCAGTGTTGTGGTTTGGTCGAATAAATTCGACCCTACGAGGTGTTTCGGCATCGGTGTTGTGGTTTGGTCGAGTAAATTCGACCCTACGAGGTGTTTCGGCATTGGTGTTGTGGTGTGGTCGAATAAATTCGACCCTACGAGGTGTTCCGGCATCGGTGTTGTGGTTTGGTCGAATAAATTCGACCCTACGAGGTGTTTCGGCATAGGTGTTGTGGTTTGGTCGAATAAATTCGACCCTACGAGGCGCTTCGGCATCGGTGTTGTGGTTTGGGTTACGCGCGGGTGCCGGCATCCTGGTGGTAGGCGGCAATGGCGTCGTTGATGTCGTCATACCAGGTAGCGTGGCCTTTTTTAAGGTAAATGCCGGCTTGGCATAGCTCTTTTAATATACCCTCTCCATGCGAAACCATAATCAGGCTGGATTGGCCTACCTTGTCTTTAAAGGCTTTGCTGGCCTTGGCCTTGAAGTTGCGGTCGCCTACCGCCGTGGCCTCGTCCGAAAGGTATACATCAAAGTCAAAGGCCAGAGACAAGCCAAAATTCAGCCGGGCACGCATGCCGGAGGAATAGGTTTTTAGCGGCCGGTCGAAGGCGCTGCCCAGTTCGGCAAAGTCTTCTACATAGTCGATAATGCGCTGCACGTTAAGGCCGCCGCCATGCACCCGGGCTACAAACTTTACGTTTTGCCGCCCTGTCATGCTGCTTTGAAAACCGCCGGAAAGGCCGATAGGCCAGGATACCCGGCAAAAGCGTTCTATTTTGCCGCGTTCGGGGTTGTCCATGCCCGCTATCAGCCGCAGCATGGTGGATTTGCCGGCGCCGTTCTGGCCAATCAGCCCCACGCTTACCCCCTTGGGAATGGTAAGATTGATGTCGGTCAGCACCCAGGGGCTTTCGCGGCCATCGCGGTTGTTGTAGCGCTTGTAAAGGTTTTGAATATGGATCATTTTGCTTTCAACTGGTCTCGGTAACGCAAGTGCATCAGCAGCCCTAGGGCGTTCAGCGCCAGGATCCAAAGCCATAAATAAACGGCGCTGGTGCCGGCCACTACCCGGTAGTTTTCAAAAAAGCCCAGGCGCAGCAGCTCCAGGGCATGCACTATGGGGTTGAGCATTAACAGCTCAAGCGCGGCATGGGGCAGGGTATTGATGGGGATCAGCACCCCGGAGAGGATCATCAGTGGCAGGCTCAGCATTCTGATGATGCGGTTAATTTCAGGCACCAGGGTGCCCGTTACCGATATCACCAGTCCCAAGCCCAGGCCCAGGGCCCATACGGTAATCCAACCGAACAAGGCGTAAATGCCGTTATCGGGGAAAATCTTCAACCCCAGGCCCAGGCCCCCCACAATAAACAGCATAAATACAAAGGTGCGGAGCATGCCGTCTACAAAGCCGCGCACCAGCACAGTGTCTACCGGTTGTACCTGACGATAGGCAAACAGGGCCCGGCTGGCGTCAATGGCGCCTTGGCTGCGGTTTAGCCCTTCCCGCACCAAAAAAAAACCCATCATGCCCACTATCATCCAGGGGATAAAGTCGGCACCAATAATTAACCGGTTTGTTCCCCGTATTTGGGTACGTACAAGGATTACGATAGTAACCATTGCCACCGGCTCGAAGATCATCCAGAACCAGCCCATACGATCTTTCATGGTGCGGGACACAGCCTCCCGCATAAACATGGCAAACCATACGCTGCGGGTTACCTGCCAGTTGGTGCGGGGTTGGGTTGCGCTCATTACAGGTCTATCGCCACTTTGGCGGCAATGGCTATATGGTAAAGGATTTGGGTGAGGGTGCTGGCCAGCTGCAGGTTTTTGGTGGGTGCGGCCGGCAGCACCAGAATTTCGTCGCCCGGGCTCAGGGTTACGTCTGCCGCTTCGCGCACTTCGCCGTTTTGGCGCACCACCAGTATGCGTTTTTTATCGGCCCGGTCGGTAAAGCCGCCGGCGCCTGTTATATAGTCCTGGGCGCTGCGGCCGGGAGCAAACACCACCGACTGGGGCACCAGCACTTCGCCGCTGATCAAGAGCGCATCGGATTTTTCCGGAATGGTGATCACGTCGCCGTCTTGCAGGCGGATGTTGCTGATTTGGCCGTTGTTGGCCAGCACCAGGCGGCCGTTGGGCTCCACCTGGCGCGCGCGTTCGATGAACTGGCTGATAAGCTCGGCTTCGCGCACCCGGATCTGGGCTTCTTCGTTGGTGGCGGAAGAGGCGCCCAGGTAGGTGGTTTCCAGCCGGTTCAGGCTTTCTTCCAGCGCCTGCCGTTGCCGCTCGGCCACGCTTTGCCGCTTGAGCGAGATGCTGGTTACGTCGGTCATGTCCGCCGGCACGGCCACGGCGTCCAGCAGTTCGTGCAGCCGGGTGTCGCGCGGCAGGGCGAAGCGGGAGGGGCCGTAGTAGCTGCCTTCAAGCGTCACCACTATGGTGTCGTCGCGCAGGTCGCTGCTGAACAGCACCTGATCGCCGCTTTGCAGCGGTTGCTGGTAAAAGTCGGCCAGGTCCAGGTAGCTGGAAACGGGGCCCTGGCTGCGGGCGCCGCGCAGCAGCACATGGGTAACGTTGGATTGCAACCGGGCCAGTTGCAGCAGATCCTGGCCGCTCATGGCGCCCGGGGTCAGTTCGTAGCGGTAGGGGCGGGCCACGTCGCCTTCCACGGTTACGGTGGGGCCGCGCTCTTCCACCACCAGGGTGTCGCCGTCCCGGAATTGCGGGCGGGGCAGGTTGCCGTTAATTAAAAAGTCGTACAGGTCGGCGCTGGCGATGGTGCTGCCGTTGCGTACCACCCGCACCTTGCGGTAGCTGCCCACGGCGTCGTCTATGCCGCCGGCCTGGTCCAGAAAATACAGCAGCGAGTCGTTGGGGGTGCCGGCAAAGCGGCCGGGATTTTGTACATAGCCGGTAACGAACACGGAGACCGGCTGCACGCCCTGCAGGTTGGTGTATACCTGTACGTTGTTGGAATAGATGGAGTTAACGGCGGCGCGTACCCGGCCGTCCAGCTCGCCGTGGCGAATGCCCTGCACCTTGATGGGGCCCACGCCGGGAATAAAGATATTGCCCTGGGCATCCACCGGCAGCACCCGGTCTATGTCTACCGCGCCCCACACCCGCAGGGTGACCTGGTCACCGGGGGTGATCACGTAATCCGGGTTGAGCCCGTCCGCCCTTATGCCGCGAAAGCCGCCGGTAAACAGGTGGGCGCCAAAGCTGGGAATGGCCTGGGCGGGCAGGGCCTGGCCGGGTTTGGCCTGGGGCGGGCCGTAGCGGCCGCTTTGCCAGTTGGTGCTTTGGTTGGTGCTGGCCTGGTCGGCCTCGGACGGGGCGTTAAAGCGGCTTTGCTGCTCGGCCGGCAGTTCGCCGGCACCGGCGCCAATCAGCTGGGCCTGGGCCTGGGTGGCCAGGGTGAGCAGGGCGAACAGGCCGGTGTGAACAGCCAGTTTTTTTAGTGACATGGGCATTTTTTCTCGAATTTTTGATTGTTCAGGGTAAACACGCTGCCGGGGTGGGGCCCGCAGGGTCGAATTTATTCGACCGAACCATGGCGCCGTTGGCGGATTGGTCCACTAAAGTGGACCCTACGGTTGGCCCGGTGTAGGGGGTTTCCGTAGGGTCGAATTTATTCGACCGAACCACGGCGCCGTTGGCGGATTGGTCCACTAAAGTGGACCCTACGGTTGGCCCGGTGTAGGGGGTTTCCGTAGGGTCGAATTTATTCGACCGAACCATGGCGCCGTTGGCGGATTGGTCCATTGAAATGGACCCTACGGTTGGCCCGGTGTAGGGGGTCTCCGTAGG
>NZ_JAERTZ010000022.1 GCF_016746085.1 Zobellella iuensis | reverse complement strand
TGTTTGTGCACTTCGACAGACATTGAAAAACAATATTTTTTTGTTTCCCAACTACTGCGAGTGCCCACACAGTTTGCTTGATAGATTGTTAAAGAGCGTTGACCTTTATCGGGTCAGGGCTGCGTATTCTACGCCGTCCTTTTAATTCGTCAAGCGTTAAAACCGAAGTTTTTTTGCCGCTTGCGACCCGGCGGGTTGCGCCGTGTCAGTGGATGCGCATTATAGGCAGCCGCGTTTTTTGCGCAAGGGCTTTTTTGTGAAAAACATCACTTTCGGGGCCGTTTGCCTATATCCCAAGCAAAAGCACAGGTTAGACACAGGGTTACCCACAATTCAGTGGCTCTGGTGACCCAGGCTATTGATATTTCCCAGGGTCAACTCGCCGAATGCCAGCACCTCACCACCGAAAGCTTGCGCAAATCGTTCGGCCACGTTCCGCTGTTTGAAGCTGGCCAGGGTCGGTCCCATGGCGCCGCTTTGGCGTGAACCCACCACATACCAGGCGGTTTCGGCATCGATAAAATGTTCGTCATCCGGCTTGTCCCAGGGAGTCTGGCCCATGTCGTGCACCCAAATCTGCTGGCGTGCATGCCGATTTTCCGGATCCAACGCCCAGTTCAACAGCTCCCGGGTAGAGCAGAACTTGCGGATTTCCTCCGCACCTTGCTCGTAGGCCTCGCCCTTGGGGCCGGGAAAGCGACTGATCACCATGCCACACAGATGGCACTCGTCCCCCCGCTCTATCGCCACCGCCTGCCTGATCTGGGCCTCGACATGACTTTCACCACAACCGGCCAGCAGCAGTACCGAGAATAAAAGACCGTATAACCGCATGAATTAAATCCTTAGCAATGAACGTTGAAACAGGAACCGGGCCAGCCCCATTATGCTGCCTAGCCATAGCAACAGCCCCGCCAGCAAGCCGGCCGGTTCCAACCCCAGGCTGCTGCCGGCCGCCAGCACTCCGGTTTTGACTTCCGCCGACGACAGCAGGCCGAGATTAAAGATGCGGAAAATATCGGCCGGGTTGAGCAGCATCAGGTAGGGCAAGGACGCGAAGTCCAGCCTTTCGGGCAATCCGATCAGCAATCCCAGCATCAGCAGGTCGAACACCACCACGAAGAAAAACCAGAGTATCAGCGAGGCGCCGGCGGCCTTGGCCTTTTCATTTACCCAGCCACTCAGGGCATAGGCCATGGCGAGGAAAATCCAGCCCAGCAGCACGGCCGACAGGATCAGGGCAGCAAAGAGGTACAGTACCACCCCGGTGTCGAGCGCTGGGGTCAGCAGCAACAGGGTCAGGGCGGCGCTGCCGAAGCCCAGTGCGGTGGCTGCCGCCAGCATCAGTGCCTGGCCGATGAACTTGCCCAGCAGCAACTGCCCGGGCGTGATGGGATAGGTCAGCAGCAGCAGCAGGGTACCCCGCTCGACCTCGCCGATCAGAGCATCATGGCCCAGCATCAACGCAATCAACGGCAGTATCACCACCGCCAGGCTGGCCAGGCTGGCCAGGGTCGACTCAATACTGGTAAAGCCGACCAGCCCCGAGGCGACCCCGCCGAAATAGGCCAGACCGACGGCCTGCCCCCACAACATGAGGGTAATCGCCAGTATCCAGCGATTGCGGATACCATCCAGCCACTCCTTACGAGCAATGGTCAGTAGTATGGTCATCGGCGGCTCCGTAACAGATATGTTGATACAACTCGGGCAGATTGGGCTGTTGCCAGTGGAAGTGCTCCACCCCGGGCAAGCGGCAGATCACCTCTGCCAGCACCTTCTGCTGTTCGGGGCTGGCCTGCAACCTGATATGCCCGGACTCTGCTTGCCGAACCAGGCGCTGGTATTGTGCGGGCAGGGCCGCTTGCAAATTGGTGCCGTGCAGGGTCAAGGTCACCGGCAGTTGCGACTCGGCCCTCAGGGTGGATAGGTCGCCGACCGCCAGTACCCGTCCCTGTCCCATCACCGCGACCCGGTCGAGATAAGGCTCGACCCCCGCCAACACATGGGAGCAGAGGATGATGGCGCAGCCCCGTTGACGCAGTTCCTCGATCTGCCGGTAAAAGTGCTGGGTCGCCAGCGGGTCCAGGCCGACCGTCGGCTCGTCCAGCAGCAGGACTCGCGGCTCCCCCAGCAACGCCTGGGCCAGACCCAGCCGCTGTCGCATGCCTTTGGAATAGGTTTTGACACGCCGTTCGGCGGCCTCCTTCAACCCCATTTGCTCGAGCAAGGCCACGCCTTGCAAGGGGGTTATTCCCTTCAAGCGGGCCAGATAGCCGATCACTTCGGCACCGGTAAGCTGGTCATAGAAGCTGACGTTTTCCTGCAGGAAGCCGATATGCCTGCGCTGGCCGCGAAAGTCGGTCCTGGCCGGATCCTCCCCCATCACCCGCACTTCACCGCCATCGGGCCGGAGCAGGCCCAGTATCAGCTTGATGGTGGTGGTCTTGCCGGCCCCATTGTGGCCGAGCAGCCCCAGCACTTCGCCTTCGGCGACTTCCAGCGATACCCCTTTCAGGGCCGCCTTGCCGGCAAACTGCTTACTGAGCTGTCGTAAGTGAATGATACTCATGGCTCCTCCTCGCTTCGGGCAGGCCCATCAGCGGGAACGAGTCCCGCACACCAGACCCCTTGAACACTGGGAATTGTTGCTGTATCCAGCGCAACAGGTTGACCACGGGCGCATTCATCAGCCAACGGGCCGCAGGGTATTGCCACAGCACCCGGTCCATACCGTCATTGGGCTCATGGACGATATCGCCCAGACCGTCCTGGTTCAGATCCCAGCCCTGATAATCGCTCCAGTAATTACCCTGCCCTTGATGGGACCATTCCTGGGAACGGTTGGAGACATAACGTACCTGGGTGCGGTTGCCGACCAGGGCATTGCCGAAAATCCGGTTCTGCTCCGAGCCCGCCGTCATATGGATGCCCAGATCGCTGTGACCCAGCCAGTTGCCGCTGATCTCGTTGCCCACCACATGGTAGGCGAACAGCGCCTTGCCCTCGGCGCCCCGCGGGTTGAGCAGATGGCTGTTGGCCCTGACGCCCGCCACCCTGTTGTTGCTGATGGTGGAATAGGTGATGTAATTCATCAGGATGCCGTAGTTCTCATCCTGCTCGGATACATTGTCGACCACGGTGAGGAAGCGGGACTGCATTAGGGCATAGCCGGTGCGGGTCTCACGGGTGTAATTGGCCACCACCTCGTTGTGGTTGGAGTACATATAGTGGATGCCGTAGCGCAGTTCGCTCAGGTGGTTGCCGGCCAGCCGGTTGTGGTTGCTGTAATCGATATAGATGCCGTCCCGTACCCGACGGATACGGTTGCCGGCCACCTCGCTCTCGCCGACGTTGAACAGATGGATGCCGTTGCCCCTGTCCTGGGAGCGCAGGCGGTGATCTCCCTCGATATCGTTGTCATAGAGGCGGATACGGCTGACCCTGTCGGCCCAGATGCCAAAGCCCGGGCCACGCAGGCGCAGATGGGCAACCTCGGTACCGTCGGCGTTGTCGCTGATAAAAACCCCCGCGTCCAGCGTGCCCAAATCCTTACCCCAGTTGCGGACTTCAAGATGGGAAACCTGGATGCCGGGGGCATCCAGATAGAGGCCATGGCCTTGGCCACCGGCGTCGATCACCGCCCCCGGCTCGCCCAGCAGGGTCAGGGGCTGCCCGATGCGCAACGCCGGGTAGATGCCGGGAGCCAGCCGCACGGTTTCCCCCGCCGGTACCTCGGCCAGCCCGGCCACGGAGGCCGGCGTCAACCGGACCTCCGCCGCCAGCGGCCAGGCGAGCAACAGCAAGAAAAGCCATAGCCTGTTCATGACGGACCTTACGCCGGCTCGACGAACATGCGGCCCACCATCTCCATGTGCAGGGCATGGCAGAACCAGTTGCAGTAATACCAGTGCACCCCGGGCTTGTCGGCAACGAAGGTGATGGAAGAAGTCTGCTGGGGGCTGATCTCCATGCTTACCCCGTGGTTAACCATGCAGAAGCCGTGGGTCACGTCCTCGATCATGTCCAGATTGGTCACCACCACCGTCACCTCGTCCCCCTGTTTGACGGTGAACTCCTGGATGCCGAAGGTGGGCGCCACCGAGGTCATGTAGACCCGCACCTTGTTGCCGTCGCGGATCACCTTGTTGTCCCGCTCCAGGGTCACGCCGTCCCGGGCCGCCATGGCCACGGTCTCGGCGAAGAAGGGATCCTGGCGGTCCCAGATTTTCTTGGGATTGAGCATGTTGCGCTTGATCAGGATGCAGTCATGGGGCTCGGCGAAGGTGGGTCCGTCGTGCACCAGCTTCATTTCCTCGCCGGAGATGTCGATCAACTGATCGTTTTCCGCGTGCAGCGGCCCTACCGGCAGGAAGCGGTCCTTGGAGAACTTGCACAGCACGATCAGCCACTTGCCGTCCGCATCCCGGGCCTCGGTATGGGAAGCGTGGTTATGACCGGGCTGGTACTGCACGTCCAGCTTCTGGCGGATGTAGTTGACGTCCTCGCCGTTGTAGGCACGCACCGCGTCGGCCAGGTTCCACTTCACCACCTGGCTGTCGATAAAGAGGGTGGTATAGGCATAGCCGCGTCCGTCGAAGGTGGTGTGCAGCGGCCCCAGGCCCAGTTCGGGCTCGGCGGCGATCACCGCCCGGGGATCCTCGAACTTGTCGTCGAACAGCTCATCCAGCTTGGCGATCTCGATCATGGATACCGTCGGCGACAGCTTGCCGTTGGCGATGAAGTACTTGCCGTCGGGCGAGGTATTGAGCCCGTGGGGGTTCTTCGGCACCGGAATGTACCGGGTCAGGGGGGAACCCTTGCGGCCGTCCAGCACCGGCACCTTGGCATCGCCGAGGTGGGTGAAGTCGCCGGCCTGGATCGCCGCCTCGATACGGGGGATGTTGAACACCGTCACCCAGTCCCGTTCGTTGCGCATCATGCCGCCCAGATCGGTGGCGCCTTCCGAGTTGTAGCAGGTAGAGGCGGCGTACTTGCCGGTGAAACAGGCGTCGCAATTGTCCAGGTTGCCGTCCACAATGACCTGGAAGGCCACGGCCATGGTCTCGGCGTCCACGGCATTGAACATGGTGAACTTGTCGGCGGCATCCAGGTCGGCCAGGTTGCTGCCGTCGTTCGGGTGGGGGATGATGTACTCGGCATTGCAGAACACGTACTTGGTATGGGGCACCTTCTGCAGCCGCAGACCGTGGATGGCCTGCACATTGGGGATGGTGACCATCTTGTCGCACTTCATGATATCCAGGCGGATACGCGCCACCCGGCTGTTGGCCTTGTCGTTGATAAACAGGTACTTGCCGTCGTAGTGGCCGTCGGTCATGGAGATATGGGGATGGTGACAGTCGCCGTTGAGGTACTTGCTGCTCTCCCCCATGATCCGCTTGCTCTCGTCGGTCAGGCCCCAGCCGGTGGCCGAGTCCACGTTGAACACCGGGATGCGCATCAGCTCGCGCATGGAGGGCACGCCCAGCACCCGCACTTCGCCCTGGTGGCCGCCGCTCCAGAAACCGTAGTATTCATCCAGCTCGCCGGGCGCCACGTGGCCATTCTGCGCCGCCGCCGCCAACGCCGGTGACGATGCCAGACTCAGGCCACCGCCCGCCGCCGCCGTGGCCAGCAGGGCGGAGGATCCCCCCAGAAACAGCCGTCGGCTCAGTTTGAGGTGTTCACTCAACTCTTCATGCTTGCTCATTAGACTCTCCTTGTAGTCCGGGCGTATCCACATTGGTCACTTTGATCCGGGCCGCGCCCCGTTCCAGCTCGCGCTGGCGGCGTTTCTTGGCCTTTATTACCAGAGGCGGACATTTACGTTGGTGGTAGTAGGTTGTCTGGCAGTCCAGACAGTGGTGGCATTCGTTGGCGTTGATGCGCCCGTCGGGATGAATGGCCTGCACCTCGCACTCCTTGGCGCAAAGCTGGCAGGGCGTCCCGCATTCCTGCCGGCGTTTGAGCCAGTCGAACAACCGGAGCCGGGCCGGCACGGCGAGTGCGGCGCCCAGCGGGCAGATATAGCGGCAATAGGCCTTGCGCACGAACAACGACAGCAGCACCCAGCCCAGGGCATAGAGCACATAGCCCCACTCGCGCATGAAACGCAGCGTCATCGCCGTCTTGAAGGGCTCCACTTCCGCCGCCTGCTCCGCCAACGCCAGGGACTGCAACGACAACCCGAACAGGCCCAGCAGGAGCAAGTACTTGAGTGCCCACAGCCGCTCGTGCAGGGCGAAAGGCACCGTGAACTGTTTTATTTTCAGCTTGCGCGCCGCTTCGTTGACCAGCTCCTGCAGGGCACCGAAGGGGCAGAGCCAGCCGCAGAAAATGCCCCGCCCCCACAGCAGCAGGGTCAGGGCGACGAAGCTCCACAGGATGAACATCATGGGATCGAGCAGGAAGGATGACCACTGGAAGCCGGTAAAGAGGGCGTGCAGAAAGGTGAACACATTGACGATCGACAGCTGGGCCAGACTGTACCAGCCGATGAAGAACAGCGTATAGCAGAGATAGCCGATACGCAGCCGGTGCAGCAGTCTCGGATGCCGTACCAGCCAGTCCTGCAGGAAGAGGATGATCACCAGCACCAGCAGGCCCACGCCCAGCACCGCTATCGGCACCGCCTTGTGCTGCCAGACGCTCACCCACAACGGGGTCTCCTCTTCGGACCAGCTTGGCTCGGCAGCCGCCATCGGTCCGGGCAGTTCGAGATAAGCTTCGGGCAGTTGGTAGTCGGCATAGAAGCTGGCAAATTCGCTGTCCAGGGCCCCTACCTGGCGCCGCACCATCAGCTCGAACTGCCAGGGACGGGTCAGATCCAACGCACGATCGCGGGCGATAAAGATCGCCAGCTCGCCGAAGGCGGGTGTGCCTTCCACCTGCAGATCGGAAGGGGCCAGCCGCTGGTAGTCCATGTCGCGGAAGGCGATTTCCTCGCTCCCCTGCCACAGGCGGATACGATCGAAGATGCCACCGCGTACAAAGCCGTTGCCGCGGAAGCTGTAGTCGCCGCTGGCCACCACCAGTATCGGCTGATCGCCGGGTTCGAGCGTGGCCATCAGCCGTTCATGCTGCTGCTGGCCCAGCAGGTTGATGCCGGCGTCCGCCACCCCGAGCGGGGCAAAGTACAGCTCCATAAAACGGGCGTCGGGCACCGCCGGCGCGGAGCGGGAAGCCGCCCGGGTACCGGCAAAGGCCTGCTCCACTTCCCCTTCGGTCAGGCGCAGGGGGCGGATCAGCTGTCGTTCGTTCAGTTCGACCCAAGTGCGGGGCTGCCATTCGGGCCTCAGGGTGGCGGGAGTCGCGGTTTGCTCGGGGAAGGACTCCACATTCCCCTCGGCCAGGGTCGCCTGGACCGTGCGCAGTGCCCGCATGATGGTCTGGTTGATCACCATGACGGTCACTGTGGCCCCGGTGACGCCATCGACCGAATGGATATCATCCCGGCGGGACAAGCCCACCTGCACCCGCTCGCGGGCATCGATACCCCGGTACTGGTTGACGAACTCGGTCAGTTTGAATTCGGGAATGCCGATCAGCAGTATCGGCTCATGGTGCTCGACCACCCGGCTGTGCTCCAGCCGGCCATGCTCGTCCATCGCCAACAGCAGCTCCACCGGCTTGCCGGAATAGGCGGGAATATCGGCGAACTGACGGGAAAGAAAGGCGTATCGGACGCGCCTGTCGTCGGGAATAATTCGCCAACCACTGAAGGGAACAGAGATGGGTTCAATGGCTGCCTGAGGGTACCAATCGGCCAGCAGCCTGGGTGCATCGGCTCGGGGGTCGGCATTGGTGGCGCCGTTCAACGCCACCAACAGCAGTAAGGAGGCAAGCAGCCGAGCCAGCAACATAGAGGGAAGCCATAATTGTCATTTCAGTTGCACAATATAATGTTAAAAAAAGGCAATGCCCGGGTTGATCCAGATCAGAGGCAGGGAAGTAAGCTGAAAATAAACAATGAGGAGGTGAACGCAGGAGCAGGAAAAGAAAAAGCCGGGCGAACCCGGCTTTTATTTTTTATTCTTCAGAAGCGGCTACTTCTGTGGCCTCGACGTCGCGACCTACCAGCTCGATATAAGCCATAGGGGCGTTGTCGCCGGCACGGAAACCACACTTCAGGATGCGGGTGTAACCACCCGGACGCTCCTGGTAGCGGGGTCCCAGTTCGTTGAACAGTTTGCCAACTACTTCGCTGTCGCGAGTACGGGCAAATGCCAGGCGACGGTTAGCAACGCTGTCGCTCTTGGCCAGTGTGATCAGAGGTTCAACCACACGACGCAGCTCTTTAGCCTTGGGCAGAGTCGTCTTGATAACTTCATGACGAACCAAGGAGCTGGCCATGTTACGGAACATCGCCTGACGATGGCTGCTGTTCCGGTTAAGTTGACGACCACTCTTACGATGGCGCATGACCTAATCCTTCCTAACTAAATCTGTAAAACCCGTGATCCGGTTTATTCATCAGCGATGCTGGCAGGCGGCCAGTTCTCCAGGCGCATGCCCAGAGACAAACCACGAGACGCCAACACGTCTTTAATCTCGGTAAGAGATTTTTTACCCAGGTTGGGAGTCTTCAGCAGCTCCACCTCGGTACGCTGTACCAGATCACCAATGTAATGGATCGCTTCTGCCTTCAGACAGTTCGCAGAGCGAACGGTCAGTTCCAGATCGTCGACAGGACGCAGCAGGATAGGATCGAACTCAGGCTTGTCTTCTTTCTCTTCCGGTTCGCTCACGTCACGCAGATCGACGAAGGCTTCCAGTTGTTCGGCCATGATGGTGGCCGCACGACGGATGGCTTCTTCCGGATCCAGGGTGCCGTTGGTTTCCATGTCGATAACCAGCTTATCCAGATCGGTACGCTGTTCAACACGGGCCGCCTCAACATTGTAGGCGATACGAACCACGGGGCTGTAGGCCGCATCCAGCAGCAAGCGACCAATAGGACGCTCATCGTCTTCGGTATGGGCACGGGCGGCGGCGGGAATATAGCCACGGCCGCGCTGCACTTTCAGACGCATGCTGATTTCGGCCTCATCCCCTGTCAGATGACAGATGATGTGCTCTGGGTTAACGATCTCAACGTCATCACCATGGGTGATGTCGCCTGCAGTTACGGGACCTGCACCAGTTTTGGTCAGAGAAAGGGTGACTTCGTCCTTGCCTTCCAGCTTCACAGCAACCTCTTTGAGGTTCAGCAGGATTTCCAGGATATCTTCCTGGATACCTTCCTTGCTGCTGTACTCGTGCAATACACCGTCGAGTTCAACTTCGGTGATGGCACAGCCCGGCATGGAAGAAAGCAGAATACGACGCAGCGCATTACCCAATGTATGACCAAAGCCACGCTCCAGCGGCTCGAGAGTCACTTTGGCATGAGTCGGGCTGATCTGTTCGATATCAACCAGACGCGGCTTAAGAAAATCTGTTACAGAACCCTGCATTGTGTCCTCTCTTTGAAGCTAGCTTTACTTAGAGTAAAGCTCGACGATCAGCTGTTCGTTAATCTCGGCAGACAGGTCGCTACGTTCAGGCAGACGCTTGTAAACGCCTTGCATGTTGGTAGCGTCAACTTCTACCCAGGTCGGCTTTTCACGTTGACCGGAAACCTCAAGAGCGGCTTTGATCCGGGCTTGCTTCTTGGCCTTCTCACGAATGCTGACTACGTCCTCGGGAGAAACTTGGAAGGAAGGAATGTTCACAACCTTACCGTTCACCAGGATAGCCTTGTGGCTAACCAGCTGACGAGACTCGGCGCGGGTAGCACCAAAGCCCATGCGGTAAACTACGTTGTCCAGACGACCTTCCAGCAGCTGCAGCAGGTTCTCACCAGTGTTGCCTTTCAGGCGAGCAGCTTCTTTATAGTAGTTGCGGAATTGCTTTTCCAGCACGCCGTAGATACGACGAACTTTCTGCTTTTCACGCAGCTGTACACCGTAGTCGGACAGACGCGGCTTGCGGGCGCCATGTTGACCGGGTGCGGTATCAATTTTACATTTTGAATCGATCGCGCGAACGCCTGACTTCAGGAAGAGGTCAGTGCCCTCGCGACGGCTCAGCTTGAGCTTGGGACCCAGATATCTTGCCATGTTCTTTCTCCAACTATCCTACAAGAAGGGTTATACGCGACGCTTCTTGGGAGGACGACAACCGTTGTGCGGGATGGGAGTCACATCGGTGATGTTGGTGATGCGGAAACCTGCCGCATTCAACGCACGGATGGATGACTCACGGCCCGGACCCGGACCTTTCACCATTACTTCCAGGTTCTTAACACCGTATTCCTTGGCAATCTCACCGGCACGCTCGGCAGCTACCTGAGCAGCGAACGGGGTGGATTTGCGGGAACCACGGAAACCTGAACCGCCGGCGGTTGCCCAAGACAGAGCATTACCCTGACGATCGGTAATAGTTACTATGGTGTTGTTGAAAGATGCATGAACGTGGGCAATGCCATCGCTCACCTGCTTTTTGATGCGCTTACGTGCACTACGAGCCGGAGTTTTAGCCATGATCTACCTTCCCGTTATTTCTTGATCGGTTTACGAGGACCTTTACGCGTGCGAGCGTTGGTCTTGGTGCGCTGACCGCGAACGGGTAGGCTGCGACGATGACGCAGACCTCGGTAACAACCCAGGTCCATCAGACGCTTGATGTTCATGGAGACTTCGCGACGCAGGTCACCTTCTACGGTGAACTTCGCGACTTGCTCACGCAGAGATTCTACCTGAGCTTCATCCAATTCTTTAATTTTCACATCCTCAGCGATACCGGCTGCAGCACAAATGGCTTTAGAGCGGGTACGGCCGACGCCATAAATCGCAGTTAACGCAATAACTGCATGTTTATGGTCAGGAATGTTAATGCCAGCGATACGGGCCACTATGCACTCCTACAAAATAACAAATAATAAGCCATTACAAAGCCCGTCTAGGATACGTAATGACTACACATACACCCAACAAAGGTGGCTGGCTACTTTAGCCAGCTCGCCTTTAATTTTCAAGTTAAACCGTAACTTTTTTAGCCTTGGCGCTGTTTATGCTTAGGCTCGCTGCAGATCACCCGCACCACACCGTGGCGCTTGATGATTTTGCAGTTACGGCAAATTGCCTTAACGGAAGCACGGACTTTCATTGCTTAACTCCGTAAATAACCGAACCTTAACGGTTGTAACCCTTCAGGTTCGCTTTTCTCAGGACATCGCCATACTGATGGGACATCATGTGGGTTTGCACCTGAGCCATGAAATCCATGATGACGACCACAATAATCAACAGCGAGGTACCGCCAAAGTAGAACTGGACGTTCCAGGCTGTCATCAAAAACTGTGGAACCAAACAGACAAAGGTAATGTACAGGGCACCGACCAGAGTCAGGCGAGTCATCACTTTGTCTATATAGCGCGCTGTCTGCTCACCCGGACGGATCCCCGGGATGAAAGCACCACTCTTCTTCAGGTTGTCTGCCGTCTCGCGCGGATTGAACACCAGCGCGGTGTAGAAGAAACAGAAGAAGATGATGGCAGCGGCATACAACATTACGTACAGCGGCTGGCCAGGCTGCAGCGTGAGCGACAGCTCTTGCAGCATGTTGGCGAACCACCCCTGTCCCTGCCCGAACCAGGAGGCCACGGTACCAGGGAACAAAATAATGCTGGATGCAAAAATTGCCGGAATAACCCCCGCCATGTTCACTTTCAAGGGCAGGTGTGTACTCTGTGCCGCGAACACCTGGCGACCCTGTTGACGCTTGGCATAGTTCACCACAATGCGGCGCTGACCACGTTCAACAAAGACCACGAAATAGGTTACCGCAAACACAATCACGGCCAGCAGCAACAGCAACAGAATGTGCAATTCCCCCTGACGCGCCTGCTCTGCCGTGGCACCAATGGCCGATGGCAGACCGGCAACGATACCCACGAAGATAATCAACGAGATACCATTGCCAATGCCTCGTTCGGTAATCTGCTCACCCAACCACATCAGGAACATGGTGCCGGTGACCAGACTCACCACCGCCGTGAAATAGAAACCAAAGCCCGGGTTAACCACGAGCCCCGGCATCATATTCGGCAGACCGGTGGCGATACCGATGGCCTGGATGGTGCCCAGAACCAGAGTACCATACCGGGTGTACTGACTGATCTTGCGACGGCCAGATTCACCTTCCTTCTTGAGCTCGGCCAAGGTGGGGTGAACCACAGTCAGCAACTGGATGATAATGGACGCAGAAATATACGGCATTATCCCCAGCGCCAGTATGGACGCTCGTTCCAGAGCGCCACCACTGAACATGTTGAACATTTCAATGATGGTGCCCTGTTGTTGCTGGAACAAGTCGGCAAGTACGGCGGCGTCAATCCCAGGAATAGGCACATAGGAGCCGGCGCGAAAGACAACGATCGCGATCAGAACGAAAAGCAGACGGCTTTTCAGTTCACTCAGCCCGCCCTGTGCGTTTTTAGCATCTAATCCTGGTTTTTTGGCCATAGTACTTATTATTCCTCGATTTTTCCGCCGGCGGCTTCGATGGCTGCACGTGCACCTTTGGTGACGCCCAGGCCAACAACAGTGACTTGACGGTCAATAGTGCCAGACAGAACCACTTTGGCAAACTGGATGTTCTTGGTGATCACGCCAGCTTGCTTCAGGGTGTTCAGATCCACCACTTCGCCTTCAACTTTCGCCAGTTCGCTCAGACGCACTTCTGCACTGACCAGGCCTTTGCGCGAAGTAAAACCAAACTTCGGCAGACGCTGTTTCAGCGGCATCTGACCGCCTTCGAAACCGTTACGAACCTTACCACCGGAACGGGACTTCTGGCCCTTGTGGCCGCGGCCACCGGTTTTACCCAGACCAGAACCGATACCACGACCTACACGCTTGGCGGAAGGCTTGGAGCCGGCGGCAGGAGACAGAGTATTCAAACGCATGCGATTACTCCTCAACCTTAACCATGTAGTAAACCTGGTTGATCATACCGCGAACGCAAGCTGTATCTTCCAGCTCAACGGTGTGACCAATGCGACGCAGACCCAGGCCACGCAGCGTTGCCTTATGCTTAGGCAGACGGCCGATGGAGCTACGAGTCTGAGTTACTTTTACAGTCTTGTTAGCCATGGCGCATTACCCCAGTATTTCGTCAACGCGCAGACCACGCTTGGCAGCGACTTGCTCGGGCGACTTCATGTGAGTCAGAGCGTCGATGGTAGCGCGAACTACGTTGTTCGGGTTGGTGGAACCGTAAGTCTTGGCCAGTACGTTATGCACACCAGCTACTTCCAGCACGGCACGCATGGCGCCACCGGCGATGATACCGGTACCTTCGGAAGCAGGCTGCATGAACACGTTGGAACCGGAGTGACGACCCTTGACCGGATGGAACAAGGTGCCGTTGTTCAGACCAACGGTACGCATGTTACGACGAGCCTGTTCCATAGCCTTTTGAATGGCGGCAGGAACTTCACGGGCTTTACCGTAACCGAAACCGATACGACCGTTACCATCACCTACCACAGTCAATGCGGTGAAGGAGAAGATACGACCACCCTTTACAACTTTTGATACACGGTTCACTGCAATGAGCTTTTCTTGCAGTTCACCGGCTTGAGCTTCGATTTTTGCCATTTTCGACTCCACCCTTAGAACTGAAGACCAGCTTCACGAGCAGCAGCAGCCAAAGCGGCTACACGACCGTGATATTGGAAACCGGAACGGTCAAAAGCGACGTTGGTCACGCCCTTTTCCAGTGCGCGCTCGGCGACAGTTTTACCGACTAACGCGGCGGCATCGATGTTACCGGTGTATTTCAACTGTTCGCGAACTGATTTTTCCACGGTAGACGCGGAAGCCAGAACGGCAGAACTGTTGTGTGCAATAACCTGTGCATAGATGTGGCGCGGAGTACGGTGAACCACCAGGCGAGTCGCACCCAGTTCCAGCATCTTTTTGCGTGCTTTAGTAGCACGGCGGATACGAGCTGCTTTTTTGTCCATAGTGTTACCTTACTTCTTCTTAGCCTCTTTGCTGCGGACCTGCTCGCCGAAATAGCGAACACCTTTGCCTTTGTAGGGCTCGGGTTTACGGTACGCACGAATATTGGCAGCAACCTGACCGATCAGCTGTTTGTCTGCAGACTTGAGAACGATCTCGGTCTGGGAAGGACATTCAGCGGTCACGCCTTCAGGCAGTGCATGCTCAACCGGGTGAGAGAAACCCAGAGACAGCGCAACGGCGTTGTCTTTGATCTGGGCGCGATAACCTACACCAACCAGCTGCAGCTTGCGTTCGAAGCCTTGGGTAACACCAACAACCATGTTGTTGACCAGGGCACGGGCAGTACCGGCCTGAGCATTGGCGCCGTCCACGTTGTCACGAGGAGCGAACTTCAACAGGTTGTCTTCCTGGCTGATTTCAACAGCAGCATTGAGGGTACGATTCAGAGTACCTTTACCGCCCTTGATGGTAATTTCCTGACCGTTCAACGTCACTTCTACGCCGGCAGGAATTTCGATAGGTGCCTTAGCAACGCGAGACATATCCTACTCCTTAAGCAACGTAGCAGATGATCTCACCGCCCATACCGGCTTTACGCGCGGCACGGTCAGTCATCACACCTTTAGACGTGGAAACGATAGCCACACCCATACCTGCCATCACTTTCGGCAGTTCGTCGCGCTTCTTGTAGATGCGCAGACCGGGGCGGCTGACGCGCTGGATCATTTCAACCACGGGCTCGCCTTGGAAGTACTTGAGAGTCACTTCCAGTTCGGCCTTGGTTTCACCGGCGACATTAAAGTCAGTAATGTAACCTTCTTCTTTCAGTACCTGGGCAATAGCCACTTTGACTTTGGAAGAAGGCATGGTGACAGCAACTTTGTTGGCTGCCTGACCGTTGCGGATGCGGGTCAGCATATCCGCGATCGGATCTTGCATGCTCATTGTGTATTACTCCCGTGTTCGCTTACCAAGAAGCCTTCTTCAGGCCCGGAATTTCACCCTTCATCATCAGTTCGCGCACCTTGATGCGGCTCAGACCGAACTTCCGCAGGAAACCGTGCGGACGACCGGTGATGTTGCAGCGGTTACGCTGACGAGAGGGGCTTGCGTCACGGGGCAGTTGCTGCAGTTTCAGCACCGCTTCCCAACGCGCTTCGTCAGAAGTGTTCACGTCGGAAATGATGTCTTTCAGTGCATGACGCTTGGCTGCGTACTTGTCAGCCAGCTTTGCGCGCTTGACTTCGCGAGCTTTCATTGATTGTTTTGCCATAACCCTACACCTTACTTACGGAATGGGAAGTCAAAGGCAGCCAGCAGAGCACGACCTTCTTCGTCTGACTGGGCAGTGGTGGTGATGGTGATGTCCAGACCACGCACACGATCTACCTTGTCATAATCGATTTCAGGGAAAATGATTTGCTCACGCACGCCCATGGAGTAGTTACCACGACCATCGAACGATTTCGGGTTCAGGCCACGGAAGTCACGGATCCGGGGGATAGAGATGCAAATCAAACGCTCCAGGAACTCCCACATACGCTCGCCGCGCAGAGTTACTTTACAACCAATGGGGTAGCCTTCACGGATTTTGAAGCCAGCAACGGATTTACGAGCTTTGGTGATCAACGGCTTCTGACCGGAAATGGCGGCCAGGTCGGCAGCAGCATTGTCCAGGATCTTTTTATCAGCCAGGGCTTCACCCACACCCATGTTCAGGGTGATTTTCTCAATCCGAGGGACTTGCATGATAGTCTTGTACCCGAACTGGCTAGTCAGTTCTTTTACTACATTTTCGTTGTAGTAATCATGCAGTTTCGCCATCGTATAAACTCCAATTACTTCACAAGTTCGCCGGTGGATTTGAAGAAACGAACTTTTTTGCCGTCTTCAATCCGGAAACCTACGCGGTCAGCTTTGCCGGAGGCAGAGTTGAACAGCGCAACGTTAGAAACGTCAATAGGTGCTTCCAGGTCGATGATACCGCCAGCCTGACCCAGTTGGGGCACGGGCTTCTGGTGTTTCTTGACCAGGTTGATACCTGAGACGATAACCTTACCTTCGCTGACCAGGACTTTGGTGACGGTGCCACGCTTGCCCTTGTCTTTGCCGGTAAGAATGATGACTTCGTCATCGCGACGGATTTTTGCTGCCATCGTTGACTCCTTACAGTACTTCAGGTGCCAGTGAAACAATCTTCATAAACTTCTCAGAGCGAAGTTCACGAGTCACCGGTCCAAAAATACGAGTACCGATCGGCTGGTGATTGTTGTTCAAAATCACGGCCGCATTACGGTCGAAACGGATGACAGAGCCGTCCGGACGACGAACGCCTTTACGAGTGCGTACGACCACCGCGTTCATTACATCACCTTTTTTAACCTTACCGCGCGGAATTGCTTCCTTGACGGTAACCTTGATGATGTCGCCGATGCCGGCGTAACGGCGGTGCGAACCACCCAGGACCTTAATACACATTACGCTGCGCGCACCGGAATTGTCGGCCACGTCCAGCATACTTTGCATTTGGATCATGTTAGTGCTCCGCTAAAGTGACTACTTTAAAACCCTTTCGGGATATTGGCTGCCATTGAAGGCGCGGCATTATATCACCATGGATCCAGAAAAGGTAGTGTAAAAAACAAACGGCCCATCGCTGGGCCGTTTGACCGGGTAAGTATACCAGAGATCGTCAGGCTTTAACCGGACGCTCAATGATTTTTACCAGAGTCCAGGACTTGGTCTTGGACAGCGGGCGGCATTCGCGAATGGTCACGACGTCGCCAGCCTTGCACTCATTGTTTTCGTCATGAACGTGCAGCTTGGTAGTGCGCTTGATGTACTTCCCGTAGATCGGGTGCTTCACGAAGCGGTTGATAGCCACAGTGATGGACTTGTCCATCTTGTCGCTGACTACCAGGCCCTGCAGAGTACGAATGTTTTGTTCGCTCATCTTAGGCACCTGCCTTTTCATTCAGAACAGTCTTAACACGCGCGATGTCGCGACGTACCGTTTTGAGGTTGTGAGTCTGAGCCAGCTGGCCGGTGCTTGCTTGCATGCGCAGGTTGAACTGCTCACGCAGCAGGCCCAGCAGCTCCTGGTTCAGTTCTTCAACACTCTTTTCACGCAGATCTTGTGCTTTCATCACATCACCGTCCGAGTTACGAAAGTGGTCCTAACCGGCAGCTTGGCAGCCGCCAGTGCAAAGGCTTCGCGAGCCAGTGACTCAGGTACACCGTCCATCTCGTACAGGACACGACCCGGCTGGATCTGGGCAACCCAGTATTCCACGTTACCCTTACCTTTACCCATACGTACTTCCAGGGGCTTCTCGGTAATGGGCTTGTCCGGGAAAATACGGATCCAGATTTTGCCTTGACGTTTAACGTGACGAGTCATCGCACGACGTGCTGCTTCGATCTGACGAGCAGTGATACGTCCACGAGTGGTCGCCTTCAGACCAAAGGAACCGAAAGAAATCAGGTTGCCTGAGGTTGCCACGCCGCGGTTGCGGCCTTTGTGGACTTTACGGAATTTCGTACGTTTTGGTTGCAACATGTCCGAGTCTCCTTACTTACCGCGGCCTTTGCGCTTGGGCTTGGCCGGGGCTTGCGGCTCCTGGGCAACGGCCTGCAGGCCACCCAGTACCTCACCCTTGAAGATCCAAACCTTTACGCCAATGATGCCGTAAGTGGTAGATGCTTCAGAAGTTGCGTAGTCGATGTCGGCACGCAGGGTGTGCAGAGGCACACGACCTTCACGGTACCATTCGGTACGCGCGATTTCAGCGCCGCCCAGACGACCGCTCACTTCCACCTTGATGCCTTTGGCGCCGATGCGCATGGCGTTCTGTACCGCGCGCTTCATGGCACGACGGAACATAACGCGGCGCTCCAGCTGGGAGGCGATAGAATCGGCTACCAGCTGACCGTCCAGCTCAGGCTTACGCACTTCGGAAATGTTGATCTGAGCAGGCACGCCAGCCAGGGTGGCGACATGCTTGCGCAGTTTTTCCACGTCTTCGCCTTTCTTGCCGATCACGACACCGGGACGAGCGGTGTGAATGGTCACACGGATGCTCTTCGCCGGACGCTCGATCACGATCCGAGAAACGGAGGCGTTTTTCAGTTCCTTGTTCAGGTACTGACGTACTTGAAAATCGCTGTGCAGGTTGTCAGCGAAGTCCTTGGTATTCGCAAACCAGGTCGAGTTAAAAGGCTTGGTGATCCCTAAGCGAATACCATTCGGGTGTACTTTCTGGCCCATTGCTTATCTCCTAGCCTCTTAGCGGTCGGACACAACCACAGTGATGTGGCTGGTACGCTTCATGATACGGTCCGCGCGGCCCTTGGCACGAGGACGAATACGCTTCATGGTGGGACCCTCGTCAACGAAGATCTTGGCCACTTTCAGCTCATCGATATCCGCACCTTCATTGTGCTCGGCATTGGCAATGGCAGATTCCAGAACCTTCTTCACCAGAACGGCAGCCTTTTTCGGGCTGAAAGCCAGGACATTCAGTGCCTTGTCTACGGACAGACCGCGAACTTGATCGGCTACCAGGCGCGCCTTCTGGGCAGAAGTACGAGCAAAGCGGTGTTTAGCTATAGCTTCCATCTGTTACCCCTTAACGCTTCTTGGCCTTCTTATCAGCGGCATGGCCGCGATAAGTACGAGTCGGTGCAAATTCACCCAGCTTGTGACCGATCATTTCATCGGAAACGTAGACAGGTACGTGCTGACGACCATTATGGACAGCGATGGTCAAACCGATCATGTTCGGAATGATCATTGAACGACGGGACCAAGTCTTAATTGGTTTTTTATCCCCGCTTTCCACCGCTTTCTCTACCTTCTTCAGCAAGTGCAGGTCGATAAACGGACCTTTCTTGAGAGAACGTGGCATGGTGATACCTCTAAAAAACTATTACTTGTTACGGTGACGTACCACGAACTTGTCGGTACGCTTGTTTTTACGGGTTTTGGCGCCCTTGGTCGGTTTACCCCAAGGAGTAACCGGGTGACGGCCACCAGAGGTACGACCTTCACCACCACCGTGCGGGTGGTCTACCGGGTTCATCGCCACACCACGTACGGTCGGGCGAACACCACGCCAGCGCTGAGCACCGGCTTTACCCAATTGACGCAGCATGTGCTCGGCGTTGCCCACTTCACCCAGGGTGGCGCGGCACTCGGCCAGTACTTTACGTACTTCGCCGGAGCGCAGGCGCAGGGTGACATAGCTACCTTCACGCGCCAGGATCTGGGCGTAGGTACCGGCGGAGCGAGCGATCTGCGCGCCTTTGCCAGGCTTCATCTCGATGGCGTGCACTGTGCTACCCACGGGGATGTTGCGCATCGGCAGGCAGTTGCCGGCCTTGATCGGGGCAGCATCACCGGACAGCAGCTGATCGCCGGCCTGAACGCCTTTCGGGGCCAGGATATAGCGACGCTCGCCGTCTGCGTACAGCACCAGGGCGATGTTGGCGGAGCGGTTCGGATCATATTCCAGACGCTCGACCTTGGCCGGGACACCGTCTTTGTTGCGCTTGAAGTCAACGATACGGTAGTGCTGCTTGTGACCACCACCGATATGACGGGTGGTGATGCGGCCAGCGTTGTTACGACCACCAGACTTGGACTTTTTGTCCAGCAGGGCGGCAAACGGCTTGCCTTTGTACAGTTCCGGGTTGGTTACCTTGACCACATGACGGCGACCCGGAGAAGTAGGCTTACATTTTACGACTGCCATTAGATATTACTCCTCTCTTACTCGGCACCGCCGATGAAGTCGATGTCCTGACCTTCTTTCAGGGTCACGTAGGCTTTTTTCCAGTCGGAACGTTGGCCCATGCGGTTACCGGTGCGCTTGGTTTTACCCTTGACCAGCAACGTGCGAACATCTTTAACTTCAACTTCGAACAGCTTCTCGACCGCGGCCTTTACTTCAGCCTTGGTAGCGTCCTTGGCAACCTTGAACACGATAGTGTTGGTCTTTTCAGCCACCATGGTGCTTTTTTCAGAGATATGCGGCGCCTTCAGAACTTTCAGAATACGCTCTTCACGGATCATGCCAGCATCTCCTCGATTTGCTTAACTGCGTCGGCAGTTACCAATACCTTGTCGAACGCGATCAGAGAAACGGGGTCGATACCGGCCACGTCACGCACGTCAACCTTGTACAGGTTGCGGGCGGCCAGGAACAGGTTCTCGTCCACTTCGGCAGTCACGATCAGCACATCGCTCAGATCCCACTGCTTCAGCTTGGCAACCAGCTCTTTGGTTTTCGGCGCTTCAACACCGAACTTCTCAACCACGATCAGACGCTCTTGACGTACCAGCTCGGAGAGGATGCTCTTGATGGCACCACGGTACATCTTCTTGTTGACCTTCTGGCTGTGATCCTGCGGCTTGGCCGCGAAAGTCACACCACCGGAACGCCAAATCGGAGAGCGGATGGTACCGGCACGGGCCCGGCCAGTGCCTTTTTGACGCCACGGTTTTTTACCGCCGCCAGACACTTCGGAACGGGTCTTCTGAGCACGAGTACCTTGACGAGCGCCTGCTGCATAGGCCACAACAACCTGGTGCACCAGCGCTTCGTTGAACTCACGCCCGAAGGTAGTTTCGGAAACTTCAAGAGCGCCTTGCGCGTCTTTCATTACCAATTCCATTACTATCTCCTCAGACGTTACGCTTTAACGGCAGGTTTAACGATGACGTTGCCGTTAGTCGCACCCGGGACTGCACCTTTGATGAGCAGCAGGTTGCGATCAACATCAACGCGGACCACTTCCAGGTTTTGCGTGGTTACACGCTCAGCACCCATGTGACCGGCCATTTTCTTGCCTTTGAACACGCGGCCCGGAGTCTGGTTCTGACCGATGGAACCCGGAGCGCGGTGAGACAAGGAGTTACCGTGGGTCATGTCCTGAGTGCGGAAGTTCCAGCGCTTAACGGCGCCAGCGAAGCCCTTACCTTTGGAAGTACCGGTAACGTCTACTTTCTTGACATCGGTGAAGATGTCTACTTTCAGCTCGGCACCGACTTCGATGCTCTCGCCTTCGCCTGAACCCAGGCGGAATTCCCACAGACCGCGGCCCGCTTCAACACCGGCTTTAGCGAACAGACCCGCTTCCGGCTTGGTGATGCGGTTAGCTTTCTTGGTGCCAGTGGTCACCTGAATGGCAGCATAGCCATCCTTTTCCAGTGTTTTCACCTGGGTAACACGGTTGGCATCTACTTCGATAACGGTGACCGGGATGGACACGCCGTCTTCGGTGAAGACACGGGTCATACCCAGCTTACGACCTACTAGACCGATTGCCATTGATAAAACCTCTTTCCGTTATTAGCCCAGGCTGATCTGGACGTCTACGCCAGCAGCCAGATCCAGTCGCATCAGAGCATCGACAGTTTTGTCAGTCGGCTCGACGATATCAACCAGACGCTTGTGAGTGCGAATTTCATACTGATCACGTGCATCTTTGTTCACGTGTGGAGAAATCAGTACGGTGTAACGCTCTTTGCGCGTCGGCAGCGGGATGGGACCACGAACCTGGGCGCCAGTGCGCTTGGCAGTTTCTACGATCTCCGCAGTAGACTGGTCGATCAGACGATGATCGAACGCCTTCAGGCGGATACGAATTCTTTGGTTCTGCATTACCAGAGCTCCAATTGGGTAAAGAACATAAAATCAGCACCGCCAGCCCTTTCAAATAAAAGAGGGGGTGTGATTTAACAACGGTGCCCACCATATCGGGGGCCTGTAAAGAGCCAGGAGCTACCTGACGTGAGCCTGTCGGCTCGCCCGGTAATAAACCAAGCGAGCGGCATTATACTTATCTGGCCGGCAGTTGCAAGCCGGCCGGGTTATTTTTAAGCAACTTTCGTCTTGCCGATCAGGCCGGACTTGCCCTTCAGCATGATCTCCAGCGCCACCTCGTCACAGGCGTGCTGACGCGGGCAGAGATCACAGTCCTTCATCACCTTCTCGGGCAGCAGGGTCTTGCTGGTGGTGCTGAAACCGAGCTTCATAAAGAATTCCGGCACCCGGGTCAGCACTATGACCCGGTCGATGGCCATGTCCTCGGCTTTCTTGAGGATTTTCTCCACCAGCGCCCTACCCTGGCCCTGGCCCTGGAAGCCGGGCTCCACGCCCAGGGAGCGGATTTCCGCCAGGCCGGTGTCGTACACATAAAGGGAGGCACAGCCGCTGATCTGGCCCTGGGTTTCGGCCACGGCGAACTCGCCCACCGCCTGCACCAGCTCCTTGCGGGTACGGGGCAGGTTCTCGCCGATATTGGCCCAGTAGTTGACCATGCGCTCGATGGCGTCCAGATCGGTGAGGCGGGCGCTGCGCACATGGATACCGGAGGTATCACGTTGCGTCAGCCGGCGCTCGGCGCTGGTAAGGGCGAACTCCACCTGGGCCGGCGCGGCGCCGCCCAGGGCGCAGCGGCTGGCCAGGCTGGACTCCAGCGACAGCCGGGGATAGACGTCTTCCTCGATCACCGGGCTGAATTGCTTGAAATCTTCCAGCGGCAGCTCTTCCATCGGCAGCTTCTTGCCGATGGCGTGCACCACTATGGCGCCGACGATATGGTGCGCCTCGCGGAAGGGGATACCCTTGGACACCAGGTAATCGGCCATCTCGGTGGCGTTGGAATAGCCGCCCTGGGCCGCTTCCCGGGTTTTTTCCTCGTTGACCCTGATGCCGTGCAGCACCATCTCGGCCATTTCCAGGCAGTCGTACCAGGTATCCAGGGCATCGAACAGCCCTTCCTTATCTTCCTGCATGTCCTTGTTGTAGGCCAGGGGCAGTGCCTTCAGGGTCATCATCATGCCCGCATAGGCACCGAACACCCGCCCGCTCTTGCCGCGGATCAGCTCCAGCGCATCCGGGTTCTTCTTCTGCGGCATCAGCGAGGAGCCGGAGGTCACCCGGTCGGACAGCTCGAGGAAGCCGGACTCGCCGGAGTTGTAGAAGATCAGATCCTCGGCGAAGCGCGACAGGTGCATCATGGAGTTGGCGGCACAGTTCATCAGCTCCAGCACGTGGTCCCGGTCGGATACCGAGTCCAGGCTGTTGCGAGTGGGCGAAGAGAAGCCGAGGGAGTGGGCCAGCTCGTGCCGGTCGATGGGGAAGCCGGTGCCGGCCAGGGCACCGGAGCCCAGGGGGCAGGTGTCCATGCGCTTGTAGGCGTCCTGCAGCCGTGTGAAGTCCCGCTCCAGCATTTCCACATAGGCCAGGCACCAGTGGGCGAAGGTGACCGGCTGGGCCCGCTGCAGATGGGTGTAGCCGGGCAAGACGGTGGCCTGCTGCTGGCGCGCCACGGTAACCAGCTGTTTCTGCATGGCGTCCAGCTTGGCCAGCAGCGGCGGCACCTGCTGCTTGCACCACAGCTTGAGATCGGTGGCCACCTGGTCGTTGCGGCTGCGGCCGGTGTGCAGCTTCTTGCCCAGGTCGCCGACCGCGGTGATCAGATGCCCTTCCACCCAGGAGTGGATGTCTTCCGCGTCGGAGTGCAGGATCTGGTTGGGATCCTCCATCACCTTGAGCTTGAGATCGTTGAGCGCCAGCTCAATCTTCTGCTGCTCTTCATTGGTCAGCACCCCGGTCTTGGCCAAGGCCCGGGACCAGGCGATGGAGCCGACGATGTCCTGCTCCGCCAGACGATAGTCGAAACGCAAAGAATCATTGAACTGCTTGAACTTGGCATCTGCCGCCTGGCTGAAACGCCCACCCCAAAGTGCCATAACCTTTTTACTCCTTGACGACATTACTGAATTCGGTCCTGTGACGGTTGCACAGGTGATAGACCGGCGGGCCGAACTGGTTCGGCCCGGGCTGCATATGCAGAGTGCGGCCATTATATAAACACAGGGGGCGTTATGCCCCCTTTATCTTTTGCTGCCAGATATCCTGGCCATAAGCGGTAAACCGCTCGCCTGTCTCTTGGTCAGCAATCTTCGTTGACTGTTGATCCAAGCAGTTGTCGACCAACTGGGATTGCCTCTTTAATCTACGGTTACAGTAAAGCACCGGACCAGTGACCAAAGCGCCAGCCTGTCGACCTGTAGCTCTCTATTTAAAAGGGGGCCTCAGCCCCCTTTGTCATCTTTTGTTTATTTCTGCTGGTTTTTCAGTGCCTTGATCCGGCTGGCCAGGGAGTACAGGCGGATAAAGCCTTCGGCGTGGCTCTGATCGTACACCTCGTCCTCGCCAAAGGTCGCGAACTCCTCGGAGTACAGGCTGTTGGGCGAGCGCTTCTTAATGGCGGTAACCTGGCCCTTGTACATCTTCAGCACCACTTCACCGGACACGTCCTCGGCGATGGCTTCGGCAGAGGCCAGCAGCGCCTTGCACAGCGGGGTGAACCAGCGGCCGTCGTACACCAGGTGGGAGAACTCGGCGCCCACCTTCTCGCGCCAGGCGCGGGTCGGCTTGTCCAGCACCAGTTCCTCGACGGCGCGCAGGGCGGCCATCATCACGGTGCCGCCGGGGGTTTCGTAGCAGCCGCGGGACTTCATGCCCACCAGGCGGTTCTCGACGATGTCGACCCGGCCCACGCCGTGCTTGGCGGCGCGCTCGTTCAGGGTCATCAGCACCTGGTAGGGGCTCATGGCCTGGCCGTCGACGGCGACCACGCGGCCCTTTTCCACGGTCAGGGACAGGGTCTCGGCCTTGTCCGGGGCCTGCTCGGGGGAGACGGTCCAGGTCCAGGCCTGCTCGGAGGGCTCGTTCCAGGTGCTTTCCAGCTCGCCGCCCTCGGTGGAGATGTGCCAGGCGTTGGCGTCGCGGGAATAGATTTTGGTGGCGCTGGCGGAGGTGGGGATCTTGCGCTCGGCCAGGTAGGCCAGCAGCTCTTCACGGCTGCGCATGGTCCAGATCCGCCAGGGGGCGATAATGGCCAGCTGGGGAGCCAGGGCGGCCACGGCGCCTTCGAAACGCACCTGGTCGTTGCCCTTGCCGGTGCAGCCATGGGAGATGGCGTCGGCGCCTTCGGCCAGGGCCACTTCCACCATCGCCTTGGCGATCACCGGACGGGCCATGGAGGTGCCCAGCAGGTAGGTGCCTTCGTAGATAGCGCCGGTGGTCAGGGTCGGGTAAACGTAGTCGTTGACGAATTCGTCTTTCAGGTCCGCCACTATGCACTTGGAGGCGCCGGAAGCGATGGCTTTCTGCTCGACACCTTCCAGATCTTCGGCCCCTTGGCCCACATCGGCCACGAAAGCCACCACTTCACAACCTTCGTAGTTCTCTTTCAGCCACGGAATGATGGCAGAAGTGTCCAGACCGCCGGAATAGGCCAGTACGATTTTTTTGAATTGGCTCATCAATGAATATCCCTGTTAATCAGTGTCAGCAGCACGGCATTCTGGACGTGCATGCGATTTTCAGCTTGGTCGAGGATCAGGGAGGCGGGGCCGTCCATTACCTCGGAAGTTATTTCCCACTCCCTGTGGGCGGGCTGGCAATGCAGCACCTGTTTGGCTCCGGTTTTGTCGAGCAGGGCCTGGTTGACCTGATACGGCATAAACACCGCTTTCACCTGCTCCAGCGGCGTATTATCGCCCATGGACACCCAGGTGTCCGTATAGATCACATCGACCCCCTCGATATCGTCGAGGCTGTCGGTCACCCTGATCTTGGCGCCGCTGACCGCGGCCAGGGCCTCGGCTTCCTTCAGGATCTGGGCATCCACATTGTGGCCACGGGGACACACTGCGGTGACGGTGGTGCCCAGGATGGCACCGGTCAGCAACAGGGAGTTGGTGACATTGTTGCCATCGCCCACGTAGGCCAGGTGCACCTTGCTCAGATCATCGTGATGCTCGGCGATGGTCATGTAGTCGGCCAGGGCCTGGCAGGGATGATACAGGTTGCACAGGGAGTTGATCACCGGCACGGTAGCATATTTTGTCATTTCCACCAGAGTCTGATGGTCGAATACCCGGGCCACGATGGCATCGCACCAGCGCGACAGGTTGGCGGCGAAGTCCTGTACCGTTTCCCGCTTGCCCATGGCGCCGTTCTGGCTGTCCAGGTAGACCGCATGGCCGCCCAGCTTGTTGATGCCGATGTCGAAAGTGACCCGGGTGCGCAGCGAGGGCTTTTCGAACAGGGTAACCACACTCTTGCCCTTGAGGGCTTCCGCGTACTTGGCCGGATGGGCCTTGATCTCCATGGCCAAAGCAAGGAGCTGTTCGATCTGCTCCTTGCTGTAGTCTTTCATACTCAATAAATGCTGCATAAGGCCTCCTTAGTGGGAAATCCGGGTGCCGTACTCGGATTCGCCCGCCAGCAGCGACAGCAGTTGTTCGGGGTAACGCCAGCTGCCCACGGCCACCGGCTTACCCAGGGTCTTGGTGGCCTTGAGCGCCGCCTTCACCTTGACCGCCATGCCGTCCTTGATGATGTCTTTTTCCATCAATTCGAAAGCATCGGCTTCGGTGAGGTGGGCGATACGCTGGCCCTTGCCGTCGAGGATGCCGCTCACGTCCGACAGCATCACCAGATCCGCATCCAGGATCTCGGCGATGGCGGTGGCGGCCTGATCCGCGTTCACGTTCATCAGCTTGCCATCGAAGGTGATACCGATGGAACTGACGATGGGCAGGAAGCCACCGGCCAGCAGGCTGTTCACCAGGGTGGCGTCGCCGCCCTCGATCTGGCCCACGGCGCCCAGTTCGGGATCCAGCTGGCTGACCCGGCACAGACCACCGTCACCCAGGCACAGGCCGACCGAGGGGATCTCGTGGGCGATGGCCTGGGCCAGCAGCAGCTTGTTGGCGGTGCCGGCCAGGGCCCCGGCGATCACCGGTATCTGCTCGAAAGGGGTCACCCGCAAACCGTTCTTCTTGGTGGAGGTCAGGCCCATGGCCTTGAGCTGGTTGTCCACCAGCACGCCGCCGCCGTGTACCAGCACCAGGGGGCGGCTCACTTCATCCAGAAAGGTTTTCAGGGTGGTGAACAGGGCAGCCAGGGCCTTGTCGCTTTCCAGCAGGGTGCCACCCAACTTGATCACCAGCGGTTGTTGATTTGCCATCTCTCGTTACTCCTTGATCAGACCCGCCACCGGCGAGAATCCCTGATGAATATTGATACACTGGATGGCCTGGCTGGCCGCTCCTTTCAGCAAATTGTCGATGGCCGACACCACGATCAGCTGGTTGCCGTCCCGCCCCCAGTGCAGATCGCAGAAGGGGGTACCGGCCACGTCGTTGATCTGGGGCCACTGGCCGGCCAGGCGCACTATTTTCTGGCCCTGATAGGCGGCCTGGTAGGCGGCGGCGATCTGCTCGTCGCTCACCCCCTCCTTCAACTGTACATAAACGGTGGCCAGGATGCCGCGGATAAAGTTGCCCAGGTGCGGCTGGAACACCACCTGCTTGCCCAGATGATGGCTGATCTCCGGCTGGTGGCGGTGGTTGAACACCCCGTACGGCTTGAGGCTGACCTCGCAGAAGCTGTTGGCCATACTCGCCTTGCGGCCGGCCCCACTGACGCCGGACACCGCGCTGATGATGGGCCGGGCGCCCTCGGCGATAAGCCCCGCCTGCTGCAGCGGCTTGAGCGCACTGAGCGAGGCGGTGGGATAGCAACCGGGCACCGCTATCAGTTGGGCCGCCTTGATCGCCTCCTGGTTCCACTCCGCCAGGCCGTAAGCGGCCTTGGCCAGCCAGTCGCCGTACTGGTGGTGGAAACCGTAGAACTGGTCGTAGAAGCCTTCGCCGGGCACCCGGAAGGCACCGGACAGGTCGAATACCGGCAGGCCCTTGGCCAGGAAGCCGGGCGCCAGGTCGTGGCTTACCTCATGGGCGGTGGCCAGCAGCACCAGATCCGCCTCGGTGTGGATGCGACTGATGGCCTCCTCGTCCAGGGGCAGCAGCGGCAGTTCGATGACACCGCGCCAGCGCGGGTGCAGGCTGGTGAAGGGCTTGTGGGCATCCTGGCTGCCGCCGGAGACATAGAGTCCGGCCAGGGTCAGGTGGGGGTGGCCATGGATCAGACCGGCCAGTTCGGCTCCGGTATAACCGCTGGCTCCAATGATTGCAGCTTTTAACATGGTCGCGTCCGTAAATCTCGATTCAGCTTGGTATAGATATGCAGGCCTCAGCCTAGCGCGTTTTCGGGCCTTATGTCACCCTAGAGAAAAAACTCAGGCGGGCTGTCGTCGTCGCTGTGGTGAGGAAGGGAAATGCATGGCCATCTGTTACGCTGGTTACCCGGAAAATGACAAGTTCGCAGCCTAGCAATAAAAACATATTTATGCAATTGTGTTGAATTTAAATTAGATAAATTCTCGACGGAGATCCTATGAAATCGCTCAACCTGCTGGACATGTACCGCAACATCATCGCCCTGCCCTCCATCAGCAGCACGGATCCCAGCTGGGATCAGAGCAACGAGCAGGTGATTCGTCTGCTGGCGGACTGGTTCAGCCAGCTCGGTTTCGAGGTGGAAGTGACCGAACTGCCCGACCTGCCTGGCAAGTTCAACCTGCTGGCCACCCGGGGAGAAGGCGACGGCGGCCTGCTGCTGGCCGGCCACACCGATACGGTGCCCTTCGACCCGGGCCGCTGGAACAAGGACCCCTTCAAGGTCACCGAGGAAGGCAACCGCCTCTACGGCCTGGGCACCATCGACATGAAGGGCTTCTTTGCCTTTATAGTGGAAGCGCTCAAGGACCTGGACCTGAGCAAACTCGACAAGCCCATCCGTATCCTCGCCACCGCCGACGAGGAAACCACCATGGCCGGCGCCCGGGCCATCGCCAGTGCCATGGCCATCAAACCCGACTACGCGGTGATCGGCGAGCCCACCGGCCTGGTGCCGGTGATGATGCACAAGGGCCATATGTCGGAAGCCATCCGCATCACCGGCAAGAGCGGCCACAGCTCGGATCCGGCCAACGGCCTCAACGCCCTGGAAATCATGCACCAGGTAATGGCCCGGCTGCTCGACCTGCAGCGCCAGCTCAAGGAAAACTACGCCAATACCCACTTCAAGGTGCCCCAGCCCACCCTCAACCTGGGCCATATCCATGGCGGCGACAGCCCCAACCGCATCTGCGCCTGCTGCGAACTGCACTTCGACATGAGGCCCATCCCCGGGGTCGGCCCCGACGAACTGATGGGGCTGCTGCACCATGCCCTGGAACCCATCAAGGAGCAGTACCCGGGGGCGGTGGAGGTCAGCCACCTGCATGAGCCCATTCCCGCCTACGGCACCGACCCGGAGGCCGAGCTGGTACGGGCCGCCGCCGAGATCACCGGCCACCCGGCGGAAGCGGTGAACTACTGCACCGAAGCGCCCTTTATCCAGCAACTGGGCTGCCAGACCATAGTCCTGGGCCCCGGCCATATCGCCCAGGCCCACCAGCCCGACGAATACCTGGATCTGTCCTTCGTCACCCCCACCGTCCAGGTGCTGCAACATCTGGTCAAACGTTTCTGTTTAAGTAAATAAATTACAGAATTTCCGACCAACCCCGAAGTGGGATTGACCGGAACCGGGAAAAATGGCTAGATAAGTGGCAGAAGCGTCATCATTTTGTAATAAATTAACAAAAGAGGCAGATATGGATAATCATGCAGCACTCAGGGCCAACGTCGGTCTGCTGGGGCAGTTGTTGGGCGATACCATCAAGGCCCACCACGGCCAGGCCTTCCTCGACAAGATCGAGACCATCCGCCAGCTGGCCAAGTCGGCCCGGCAAGGCAACCAGGACGATCAGCAGCAGTTGCTGAGCACCCTGAAAAACCTGAGTGACGATGAGCTGCTGCCGGTGGCCCGCGCCTTCAACCAGTTCCTGAACCTGGCCAACGTGGCCGAGCAGTTCCACACCATCTCCCGGGAATACCAGCGCAGCGCCGGTCCCAGCCCGCTGCACCAGGTGTTCGAGCGGCTCAAGGGCGCCGACATCGACGACAACCGCATCAAGGAGGCGGTGGCCGCCCTGGATATCGAGCTGGTGCTCACCGCCCACCCCACCGAAGTGACCCGCCGTACCTTTATTCACAAGCATGTGCAGCTCAACGACTGCCTGGCCGCCCTGGAGCTGGATCTGCCCGAGCCGGAAAAAGCGGAGATCCTGGCCCGGGTCGAACAGCTGATCGCCCAGGCCTGGCACAGCAACGAGATCCGCTCCCTGCGCCCCACCCCGGTGGACGAAGCCAAGTGGGGCTTCGCGGTGATCGAGAACAGCCTCTGGCCCGCCCTGCCCCAGTTCATCCGCCAGCTCGACCAGCAGCTGCAGGACCACCTGGGCGTGCGCCTGCCGCTGGACGCCGCGCCGGTGCGCTTCGCCTCCTGGATGGGCGGCGATCGGGACGGCAACCCCTTCGTCACCGCCAAGGTCACCCGGGAAGTGCTGCTGCTCGGCCGCTGGATGGCCAGCTCCCTGTTCCTCAACGACATCCAGGAACTGGTGTCCGAGCTGTCCATGTCCCAGGCCAACCGCGAACTCTATATCCAGAGCGGCGAGAGCGACGAGCCCTACCGGGCGGTGCTGCGCCGGCTGCGGGAAGATCTGCGCGAAACCCTGATGCACCTCAACGCCAGGGTGCAGGGCCAGAAGACCGACGCCCGGGATCTGATCACCAGCACCGAACAACTGCGCGAGCCGCTCGAGCTGTGCTACCGCTCCCTGCATGAGTGTGGCCTCGGCATGATCGCCGACGGCCTGCTGCTGGACGTGATCCGCAAGGTCGCCTGCTTCGGCATCCACCTGCTCAAGCTCGACGTCCGCCAGGACGGCGACCGCCACACCCAGGCCCTGGCCGAGATCACCCGCTACCTGGGCCTCGGCGACTACGCCGAATGGAGCGAATCCGACAAGCAGGCCTTCCTGCTCAACGAGCTCAATTCCCGCCGGCCGCTGCTGCCGCGCCAATGGCAGCCCTCGGACGACACCAAGGAGGTGCTGGACACCTGCAAAGTCATCGCCGAGCACCCGCGCGATGCCTTCGGCATCTACATCATCTCCATGGCCGGCGCCCCCTCCGACGTGCTGGCGGTGCAACTGCTGCTGAAGGAAGCCGGCGTCGACTTTCCGCTGCCGGTGGCGCCGCTGTTCGAAACCCTGGACGACCTCAACAGAGGCGCCGAGGTGATCGAGCAGCTGTACGCCCTGCCCTGGTACCGCGGCTACCTGCAGGGCCACCAGTACGTGATGATCGGCTACTCCGACTCCGCCAAGGACGCGGGCATGATGGCCGCCGGCTGGGCCCAGTACAGCGCCATGGAGCAGCTGGTAAACCTGAGCGCGAAAGAACAGGTCAAGCTGACCCTGTTCCACGGCCGGGGCGGCAGCCTGGGCCGGGGCGGCGGTCCCGCCCGCCAGGCGATACTGGCCCAGCCCCCCGGCTCCACCCTGGGCGGCCTGCGGGTCACCGAGCAGGGCGAGATGATCCGCTTCAAGTTCGGCCTGCCCCGGATCGCCATCGACAGCCTGGCGCTCTACGCCAGCGCCGTGCTCGAGGCCAACCTGCTGCCGCCGCCGGAGCCCGAACCCCAGTGGCGTGAGCTGATGGACACCATGGCCCGGGTGTCCTGCGACCATTACCGCTCGCTGATCCGCGGCGAGCCCGACTTCGTGCCCTATTTCCGCGCCGCCACCCCCGAGCTGGAGCTGGGCAAGCTGCCGCTGGGCTCACGCCCGGCCAAGCGCAAGCCCGATGGCGGGGTGGAAAGCCTGCGCGCCATCCCCTGGATCTTCGCCTGGACCCAGAACCGGCTGATGCTGCCCGCCTGGCTGGGTGCCCACAAGGGGCTGGAGCAGGCCATCAAGGACGGCCAGGAGAACACCCTGGTGGCGATGAACAAGCGCTGGCCCTTCTTCCGCGCCCGCCTGGACATGCTGGAAATGGTGTTCCTCAAGGCCGACCTGGGCCTGGCCGCCTACTACGACAGCGTACTGGTGCCGGAGGCGCTCAAGCCGCTGGGCGTACGCCTGCGGGAAGAGCTGAAGGCGAGCATGGATCTTATCCTGCAACTGAAGGAAGAGGCCGAGCTGCTCTCCGACCAGCCCTGGATCAAGGAATCCATCAAGCTGCGCAACCCCTACACGGATCCGCTCAACGTATTGCAGGCCGAACTGCTCAAGCGCTCCCGCCAGCAGGGCGAGATCCACCCGGTGCTGGATCAGGCGCTGATGGTCACCATCGCCGGCATCGCCGCCGGTATGCGAAATACCGGCTAATATAAAAGGGTAAGAGGGCGCAGGCCCTTGAGCTGACACTTGTCAACCGAGCCCGGTCGTCGCAGACTGGGCTTTTTTATGCACGGAAATCACGCTCATGACTCCCGCCATCCTGTTTCTGGAACAGCAGAAGGCCGCCTTTACCCTGCACCAGTACGACTGCACCGCCCAGGACGACTTCGGCGCCCATGCCGCCGGCCAGCTGCGGGTGCCCCTGGGTCAGGTGTTCAAAACCCTGCTCACCGAAGGCGAGCAGGGCGCCGTGGTGGCTCTGGTGCCCTCTTCCGGCAAGGTCAACCTCAAGCGCCTGGCCAAGGCCGCCGGGGTGAAAAAGCTCGACATGATGCCGCCGGCCAAGGCGGAACGGCTCACCGGCTACAAGGTGGGCGGCATCAGCCCCTTCGCCCAGAAGAAGCGGCTGACCACGGTGCTGGATGCCTCGGCGATGGACTATCCCTATGTGCTGGTGTCCGGCGGCAAGCGGGGCCTGTCGGTGGGATTGGCCGCCGACGGGATAGCAGCCCTGCTGCAGGCCCGGATTGCGGATATCGCCGAATAGCCGGTTGCCGCCCCTCAGACCGCGCCTGACGCAGCGGCCGGCGTGAGTGGTCCCTTTTGCATCCGGCTGGGCTATGCTGTCGGGGATATCGACATGGAAAAGGAGCTGAAGATGGGAATTCTGAGCTGGATTCTTTTCGGTCTGGTCGCCGGTTTCCTGGCCAAGTGGATCATGCCCGGGCGGGACGGCGGCGGCCTGATCATGACCATACTGCTGGGCGTCGCGGGCGCCTTCGTCGGTGGCTGGGTCGGCACCCGGCTCGGCTTCGGCTCGGTCACCGGCTTCAACCTCGGCAGCCTCTTTACCGCCGTCATCGGCGCGATCATACTGCTGCTTGCCTATCGCATCCTCAAGAAACCCTAGAAGGAAAACAGATGTCTCCTGCACCCAAGGTCGGCGTGATCGCCGTGGTCTGGCGCCGGCAGCAGGTGCTGCTGGTCCAGCGCAAATACCCGCCCCACGCCGGCCACTGGGGCTTTCCCGGCGGCAAACTGGAATGGGGCGAGACCATGGCCGCGGGCGCGGCGCGGGAACTGCGGGAGGAAACCGGGGTGCTGGCCGAGATGGAGTATCCCTTCGCCTGCTTCGATGTGCTGGCCGAGGAAGACGGCCGCCTCGCCCACCACTATGTGATGGTGGCGGTGCGCGGCCACTACCAGAGCGGTACCCCCGTTGCCGCCGACGACGCCCTGGCGGTGGACTGGTTCAGCCCGGACGCCCTGCCCTCGCCCCTGTGCCCCGACCTCGAGCTGATTATCGCGCGCTCGGCGCCAGCCTGATAGCGGCCATCGGATTATTGCCCCACCGGCAGCCGGGCGCCCGCGCAGGGCAATCGCGCCGCTGCTATCCTAAGAGATACCCAAGGATCCATGGAGGCTGTTGTATGTCCGGGTTGTCAATTCTAGAGAATGAGTGGGTAGTGGTGTGCGATGGCGCCAAGGCGCTGGTGCTGCAGAATGACGGCGACGCCAAATCGCCCAACCTCAAGACCATAGAGGTGTTCGAGCAGAAGGCCCAGCCGACGCGAGAACTCGGCACCGACGCCCCCGGCCGCAGCCATGCCGCGGGCCATGTCCGCACCACCTTCGAGCAGACCGACTGGCACGATCAGGCCGAGCAGGAATTCCTGACCCGGCTCGTCCGGCATCTGGACGACGTCCTCGGCGCCGACAAGACCCGGTCGCTGATCATGGTGGCGCCGCCGCGCGCCCTCGGCATGCTGCGCTCGGCCTATTCGGAAACGCTGAAAAATGCGGTTCGTGCCGAGCTGGACAAGGATCTGGTCAAGATGCCGGTGCACGAAATCGAAAAACTGCTCCTGCGCCACTGAGCCTGTATCGCCACCCGAGGCCAGAAGCACAAAAAATCCGATGACGAGGCGTCATCGGATTTTTTTCTTTCAACCAAGAGGGATCAAGCGGGCGGCAACGGCCACTCGCTTCCCTCGGTCATCTCCCGGCCGCTTACAGCACGGCGTTGAGCACCAGCACGCCCACCAGGCCGGTGGCCCAGGCCAGGGTAGTGGGAATGGACCAGACGATGATCTGCTGCTTCACGTCCTTGATGCCCATCATGCGGTTGACCACCCAGAACAGGCTGTCGTTGAAATAGCCGAAGAACAACGAACCCATGGTCGCCGCCTGGGCCGCCACCAGCATGTTCACGCCGGGGATGGTGGTCAGGATGGGCGCCGAGATGGAGGCCGCGGTAATCATCGCCACCGTGCCCGAGCCCTGGATCAGCCGCACCAGGGTGGAGACGATAAAGGGGATCAGCACCGGCGGCATCGGCAGGCCGGCGATCTGCTCGCCCAGCATGGCACCGGCACCGGACTCGCGCAGCACCGCACCCAGGGCGCCACCGGCACCGGTCACCAGCAGTATGATGCCGGCGCTCTGCAGGCCTTCTTCCAGGTGTTCCATGGTGTCGTGCTTGTTCATCTTGGGCACCAGGGTATAGACCGCCAGCAGCACCGAGATGGACAGGGCGATCACCGGATGGCCCAGGTAGGTGAACAGCTGCACCACCGGGTTCTCGCTCAGGCCGTTCCAGCCGTCGATCTTGGCCAGGGTGCCGAACAGGGTGTTGACGAAGATCAGCAGTATCGGCGCCAGTATCGGCAGCAGCGACAGGAACAGGCTGGGCAGTTCCTTGCCGGCCTTGGAAGCCAGGTAGTGGTTGTAGCTTTCTTCCAGCTCGGGGCTGTCCTGCACCACAGGGGCGTGGAAGTCGGGATACTTGCGACCCAGCCACTGGGCATAGAGCACTATGACTACCACGCAGGGCAGCGCCAGCACCAGGCCGGCGAGCAGCATGGCGCCCACGTCCACGCCGAACAGGCCGGCCACGCCCAGGGGACCCGGGGTGGGCGGCACCGTATGGTGGGTCACCACCAGGCCGCCGGCCAGGGCCACGCCCACGGTCAGCAGGTTGCGCTTGCCCTTAGCGGCCAGCGCCTTGGCGATGGGGTAAAGGATCACGAAGGCGGAGTCGACGAAGATGGGCACAGAGACGATATAGCCGGTAATGGCCATGGCCCACTCTTCCTTCTTCTTGCCCAGCCACTTGATAAAGCTGTAGGCGATCTGCTCGGCGGCACCGGACACCTCCAGGATCCGCCCCATCATGACGCCGAGGCCGATCACGATACCTATGCTGCCGAGGGTGCCGCCGAAGCCCCTGGTGATCACGTTGACGATGTCCGCCGGTGCCATACCGCCAAAGGCGCCGGCGATGCTGGCCGCCGCCAGCATGGCGATCAGCGCGTGCACCCGGGTCTTCACCACCAGGAAAATCAGCACCACTACGGCGACGGCCAGGCCGATCACCGGGGCCATTGAGCTTGCGTCTGTCATTACTTGGTTCCTTCCATATCATCGGCAATAAAACGGCGGATCACGCTGTCGAAATCCGCGTCCTGTACAAAGCCCAACCCCTGGGCTCGGGTAATGTTGAAACGGCCGGGCCAGCTGGCCACGATGCGCGATACCGCCTCGTCTTCTGCGTAACGGATGCGGGCGCACACCTGGTCGCCGGCCACCCGGCGCAGGGCGTCGATCATCTGCTGTACGGTGACTGTGATGCCCGGCAGGTTGACGGTACGGCTGGCGCCGAAGGCCTCGGCGGGCACCTGGGCGGCGCGCACGAAGTTCTCCACCACGGTGGCCGGGGACGACAGCCACATGGGCAGGCTCAGGGCCACCGGGCAGACGCTCTCCTCGCCCTGCAGCGGCTCGCGGATGATGCCGCTGGCGAAGGACGAGGCCGCCTGGTTGGGCTTGCCCGGGCGCACACTGATGGTAGGCAGGCGCAGCACCCGGCCGTCGACGAAGCCCTTGCGGGCGTAGTCGTTGACCAGCAGCTCGCCCACCGATTTCTCCATACCGTAGGAAGACTGGGGGCAGACCGCGGTGTGGTCCTGGATCACCTCCGGCAGCTCGCCGCCGAACACCGCCAGGGAGCTGGAGAACACGAAGCGGCAACCGGGCGCCTGGTGGCGCGCCGCCTCCAGCAGGTAACGGGTGGCGTCGATGTTGACCTTGATGCCCAGGTCGAAGTCGGCCTCGGCATGGCTGCTGACTATGGCCGCCAGATGGTAGATAAGGCCGGTGTCCGGGGTCACCAGCGCCTGCACCGCGGCCTGATCGCCCAGATCCGCCTGCACGCAGCGCACCCGCTCGTCCGCCAGCGGCGAGGTGGGAACGATGACGTCCGCCAGGGTCAGGCGATCGAAGGCGATCTGCTGCTGTTGCAGCAAGGCCCTGGCCAGGCGCTGGCCGAGGAAGCCCGCACCACCGGTAATGATGATATTCATTTGATTCTCCTCGGTGCTCGAGGGCACCCGATAAGCTACAGAGGTTGGTTTGTAATAATCGTTATTATGCCGAGCCTTATTCCACCAGCCGGACCTGCAGGCCCTGGCCGCGCAGCTGTTCCGCCGTCTCTTCCGCCAGGCCGCCGTCGCTGATGATGTCGGTCAGCGCCTGCAGCGGGCAGACGCGGAACATGCCGTATTTGCCGTACTTGCTGCTGTCGCTCACCAGGATCCGGCGCCGCGCCACCTTCAGCAGCGCCTGCTTGACCACCACCTTGTTCTCGGTGGGGGTCGACATGCCCCGCTCCAGATCCCAGGAGCTGGAGCTGATAAAGGCCAGGTCCAGGTTCAGGCTGGCGAGCAGGGTCGCCGCCGCCTGGCCCACGCAGGAGCGGTTGCGCACATCCACCAGGCCGCCGGTGTGGAACAGGGTGAGCTGGGGGTACTGCATCAGGTAATTGGCGATGGTGAAGTCGTTGGTCACCACCGTCAGGTTGGCCCTGCGGGCGATGCCCCTGGCCACCTCGAAGGTGGTGGTGCCGGCGTCCAGGTAGATCACCTGGCCGTCCTCCACCAGTTCCGCCGCCGCCAGGCCGATGGCCACCTTGCTGTTATGGTGGATGCTGGCCTTTTCGCTGTAGGCCAGCTCCTGCTTGACCGCGTCGTTGAGTCTGACCCCGCCGCTTACCGACACCACCTTGCCCTCGGTTTCCAGTTGCTGGATATCGCGGCGCACCGTCATGTGCGACACGTCCAGCTCCTGGGCCAGCTCGTTGATCGGCACTATGTTGCGTTCGTGCACATAGCGGTAGATGTAGTCGCGGCGTTCAGCGGGGATCATGGCTTACTCCTTGTCCGCCCAGGGGGCGAACCAGCCCAGGCCCGCTTCGGTGTTGCCGCGCGGGCGGTATTCGCAGCCCAGGAAGCCGTCGTAGCCCTTGGCGTCCAGATAGTCGAACAGCCAGGGGTAGTTGACCTCGCCCTGGTCCGGCTCGTGGCGCTCGGGCACCGAGGCTATCTGGATATGGCTGAACTTGCCCCACAGCCGGTCGATGGTGCGGGTGAGATCCCCTTCCATGATCTGGCAGTGGTAGAGATCGAGCTGGATCCTGACGTTGGGCCGGTCGATCGCTTCCAGCAACGCCTCGGCCTGCACCTGGGTAGAGAGGAAGTAGCCGGGCATGTCGCGGCTGTTGATGGGTTCAATCAGCACAAGAATACCCTTTGGGGCCGCCTGGTCCGCCGCGTAGCGGATATTGGCCACATAGGTGGCCTGCTGCTGTTCGCGGCTCAGCCCGGGCTGGCACAGGCCGGCCATGGCGTGCAGCTGGGTGCAGCCCAGCGCTTCGGCGTAGGCCAGGGCGGTGGCCACGCCGGCGCGAAATTCCGCTTCCCGGCCGGGCAGCGAGGCCAGGCCGCGCTCGCCCGCCTCCCAGTCGCCGGGGGGCATGTTGAACAGCGCCTGGGTAAGATCCTGGGCCTTGAGCTCGGCGGCGATGGCGTCCTTGTCCTCGGCGTAGGGGAACAGGTATTCCACCGCGCGGAAGCCGGCGGCGCGGGCGGCCTGGAAGCGCGCCATAAAGGGCACTTCGGTAAACATCATCGACAGGTTGGCTGCAAATCGGGTCATGGTCCGCTCCTTACATCTTGCCTTTGAATACCTGCTCCAGCTCCGCCACCTGATCGTCGGTCAGGGTGCGCATGGGGCCGTTGCGCAGGATGAAATACAGCCGGGCAGTCTCTTCCAGCTCCTCGGCGTTGAACATGGCCTCGCGCAGGCTCTTGCCGCTGATCACCGGGCCGTGGTTGGCCAGCAGCACAGAGCCATGCCCGGCGGCCAGCTTGCCCAGCTCCTCGGCGATGCGCGGGCTGCCGGGGCGGAAATAGGGGATCAGCGGCAGCTTGCCCACCCGCATCACGTAATAGGGGGTGATGGGCGGCAGGCAGTTGGCCGGATCCAGCCCGTCCACGCAGGACAGCGCGGTCAGGTAGGGCGAGTGCAGGTGCACTATGCCGCCGGCCTGGGGCCGCTGGCGGTACATGGCGATGTGCATCAGCACTTCCTTGGAGGGCTTGTCGCCGTCCAGGTGGTTGCCGGCCATGTCCACCTTGCTCAGGCAGTCCGGATCCAGGTCGCCGAAGCTGGTGTTGGTGGGGGTGGCCAGCAGGTTGCCGTCGGGCAGCACCAGGCTGAGGTTGCCCGCCCCGCCGCTGCTGTAACCGCGCTCGAACATGGATTTGGCGATCTTCACCATTTCCAGGCGCAGGGAAAATTCAGTCATGGTAAAACTCCTGGGCATTGCTGAAGAAGTGCTCGTCGCCGAAGTTGCCCGATTTGAGCGCCAGCGACAGCGGCTTGTCGAGGGCCCGCACCCAGGGCACGCCCGGGGCGATCTGCGGGCCTATGTGGAAACCGGTCACCGCCAGCGCCTGGGTGACGATGCCGGAGGTCTCGCCGCCGGCCACGATAAACTTGCCGAAGCCCTGGCCGGCCAGGCGGGCGGCCACGGCGGCGAACACCCCCTCCACCGCCTCGCTGGCCCGGGCCGCGCCATACTGGGCCTGGATGCGGGCCAGCTCGGCCGCGGGCTGGGTGGCGTACAGCATGGGCGCCGGGGCGCTGTCCTGGGCCGCGACCCAGTCGGCCAGCTCGGCGGCGTAGGCGGCGGGCGCCTCGATGCAGCGGGCCACCTCCACCAGCCGGTGCGGCGCCCTCTGCTTATAAGTCGCCACCTGGGCGTTGGTCATCTGGGAGCAGGAGCCGGACAGCACCACGGCGCGGCCGCCGGCCACAGGCGCACCCAGCTCCCGGGCCAGGGCGGCGCCCTGGCCGCCGGTGGCAACGCGGGCCAGGCCCGCGCCCAGGCCGGAGCCGCCGGTGACCAGCTTCAGTTCGCTCACCGCCTCGCCCAGCACCGGCAGATCGGCCATGGTCAGGGTATCCAGCACCGCGTAGTTCACACCGGCCGCCTTCAGTTCCTCGATCCGGGCGCGGACCGCCGCCGGTCCGGCCAGCACGGAGTTATAGTCCACCAGCCCCACCTGGCCCCGGGCCTGGGCGGCCATCAGCCGCTGCAGGTTGGCATCCCGCATGGGGGTCACCGGGTGATCCTTCATGCCGGACTCGTTGAGCGGCACCCCGTTCACGAACAGGTTGCCGTGGCAGACGGTGCGGCCGTTCACCGGCAGCGCCGGGCAGATCACGGTAAAACTCTCGCCCAGCGCCGCCAGCAGGGCGTCGGTCACCGGGCCGATATTGCCCTCGGCGGTGGAGTCGAAGGTAGAGCAGTACTTGAAGAAGAAACGGTCGCAACCCAGCTCTTTCAGCCGCGCCAGCGCCGCCAGGGAGTCGGCCACCGCCTGCTCCACCGCGCAGGAGCGGCTCTTCAGGGAGATGACCACGGCGTCCACGTCCGCCGGCACCTCGGCAGGGCCGTGGCCGATCAGCTGGGTCACGCGCCAGCCGTTTTCCACCATAAAGCCGGCGATATCGGTGGCGCCGGTAAAGTCGTCGGCGATAACACCCAGACGTTGCGTCATTTACTTGCCCTCCGGCAGACGGATGCCCTTGAAGGTTTTGACCACGGCGGCGTCGTCTTCACGGCCGTAGCCCTCGTTGCTGGCGGCCAGGAACATCTGGTGGGCGGCGGAGGCCAGCGGCAGCGGGAATTTCATCTGGTGGGCGCTGTCCAGCACTATGCCCAGATCCTTGACGAAGATGTCGACGCTGGAGCGCGGCGCATAGTCGCCGTCCAGGATGTGCGGCACCCGGTTCTCGAACATCCAGGAGTTGCCGGCGCTGTGGGTGACCACCTCGAACATCAGCTCCAGCGGGATCTCCGCCTTGGCGGCCATGGCCATGGCCTCGGCGGCGGCGGCGATGTGCACCCCGGCCAGCAGTTGGTGGATGGTCTTGACGGTGCTGCCCTGGCCGATGTCGGGCCCGATCACGTAGAGCCTTTCGGCCACGGCGTCGAACAGCCCCTTGGCCTGCTCGAACAGCTCGGGCTTGCCCGAGGCCATCACCGACAGCTTGCCGTCGGCGGCCTTGACCGCGCCGCCGGAGATGGGCGCGTCTATCATCTCCAGGCCCAGGGCGGCCAGGCGGCGGTGGATGGACTGGGTCTGGGTGGCGGCCATGGTGCTGCACACGATGACCAGGCTGCCCGGGCGCAGCGCCTGGGCCAGGCCCTGCTCGCCGAACAGCACCGCCTCCACCTGGGCACCGTTCACCACCACCAGCACCAGGGCATCGAGCCGGTCCGCGTAGGGCAGCGCCGAGGGGCCGGTGCCGGCGGCGCCGGCTTCGGCCAGACGAGCGCAGGCATCGGGGTTCAGGTCAAAACCATAGGTATCGAAGCCGGCGCGGATCAGGGACCGGGCCATGCCCATGCCCATGGAGCCGAGGCCGACCAGGCCAATACGGGAAAGTGCGCTCATCTGTGTTACTCCCAAGCTGTGAACTACTGTGATGAATACATTATCGATCACATATCGTCACAGTTAACGTCGGGAACTCACAAAACAGGTAAACCATAAAAAACTTCAATATACTGATTTAAAAGCAATTAAAAGAAATCACCCCATAACAATTATTCACAAAAAAATGTGAAAGAAAATGTGAATAAGATCGCGTAAAGACCCCGACATGACCGAACAATAGAGATCAACCCATTGAAAAAAAAGGATATCTCAATCCTGTGAAAAGGCTGTTCAGAGGCCGTTACGATACCGCAGCATCAGATTTTCAAATGTAATTCTAATGTTAATAATATTTTATCGATGCGCTGTTACCCCTTAGGCTTGTTTCGAACAAAGGAGGCTAGGCCCTGACCGACCCGAAACACACCGTCATCCAGAGGGACACAGACATGACAGCTGAAAAGACAGAAATCGATACGCTGGTGGTAGGCGCCGGTCAGGCCGGCGTGGCCATGAGCGAGCACCTGACCAAACTCGGAGTGCCCCACCTGGTGCTGGAACGCAACCGCATCGCCGAACGCTGGCGCACCGAGCGCTGGGACTCGCTGGTGGCCAACGGCCCGGCCTGGCACGATCGCTTTCCGGGCCTGGAGTTCGACGACCTGGACCCCGACGCCTTCGCCCCCAAGGAGCGCATCGCCGCCTACTTCGAGGCCTATGCCGAGAAGTTCAACGCCCCCATTCGCACCGGCGTGGAAGTGAAAAAGGTCGTTCGTAACACCGATCGCCCGGGCTTCACCGTGGACACCTCCATCGGCGAAATTCAGGCCAACCGGGTGGTGGCCGCCACAGGTCCGTTCCAGCGTCCGGCCATTCCGCCGATTGCGCCCAAGGACGAGAGCCTGTACCAGATCCATTCTTCCGCCTATCGCAACCCGGACCAGTTACCCGCCGGCGCCGTGCTGGTGGTGGGTGCCGGCTCCTCGGGAGTACAGATCGCCGACGAGCTGCAGCGGGCCGGCAAGACCGTTTACCTGTCGGTAGGCCCCCACGACCGTCCGCCCCGCGCCTATCGCAACCGCGACTTCTGCTGGTGGCTGGGTGTGCTGGGCGAGTGGGACGCCGAAGCCATGAAGCCGGGGACCGAGCACGTCACCATAGCGGTGAGCGGCGCCCGGGGCGGCCACACCGTCGATTTCCGCAAGCTGGCCAGACAGGGCATCAACCTGGTGGGCCGCACCGGCACCTTTGCCAACGGCAAAGTCACCTTTGAACAGGATCTGGCGGAAAACATTCGCAACGGCGACGCCAACTACCTGGAACTGCTGGATGCGGCCGATGCCTACATTGCCCGCAACAATCTGGATCTGCCGGAAGAGCCCGAAGCCCGCGAATTACTGCCGGACCCCGAGTGCATGACCACCCCGACCCTGGAGCTGGGCATGGCCGAGGCCGGTATCACCTCCATCATCTGGGCCACCGGTTTCACCACAGATTACAGCTGGCTCGACGTGAACGCCTTTGACGACAAGGGCAAACCCCAGCACAAGCGCGGTGTGTCGAGCGAACCGGGGATCTATTTCCTGGGTCTGCCCTGGCTGTCCCGCCGTGGCTCCACTTTTATCTGGGGGGTATGGCACGACGCCAAGCACATCGCCGACCACATCGCCACTCAGCGCAAGTATGCCGCCTACAAGGACGCCGACCAGCGTGACGCCGGCAAGGTCAGCGACATTCGCGCTGCCAAAAAGGAAAGCGCCGCCTGAAACTAACCCATTAACCCGGACCGGCACAGTGCCGGTCCCTGTTCGCTTACTCAATCAGTATTAACCGGAGCAACCCCATGCCCACTCACACTCGCATACGCATGTTCAACACCAAGGAAACCTACCCCAACCAGAGCCTGGACAACGATCTGTGCCAGGCGGTACGGGCGGGCAACACCGTCTATGTGCGCGGTCAGGTCGGTACCGACTTCGAAGGCAAGCTGGTCGGGCTGGGCGATCCCCGGGCCCAGGCGGAGCAGGCGATGAAGAACGTCAAACAGCTGCTGGAAGAAGCCGGCAGCGACATGAGCCATATCGTCAAGACCACCACCTACATCACGGATCCGCGCTTTCGCGAGCCGGTCTACCAGGAGGTGGGCAAGTGGCTGAAGGGGGTCTACCCCATCTCCACCGGCCTGGTGGTGGCGGGCCTGGCCCAGGCCGAATGGCTGATGGAGATCGATGTCATCGCCGTCATTCCCGACGAACAGGCATAAGGAGGATACCATGACCTTTTCCGTCGCCGGGCTTTGCCCCGACACCGGCATGATGGGCTGCGCCATCAGCTCCTCCAGCATTGCCGTGGCCAGCCGCTGCGCCTTCGTGCACAGCGGCGTGGGCGTGGCCCTGAGCCAGAATGTCACCAATCCGGTGCTTGGCCCCCTGGCACTGGAGCTGTTGCAGGAAGGGGTGGCGGTGGAGCAGATCCCCGGTGTGCTGGCCAAGGCCGACCCCCACTTTCAATGGCGCCAGCTCGGCGTGCTGGACCGCCAGGGCAACGGCGTTACCTTCAGTGGTGACCGGGCCCTGGGCCTGCACGCCACCGCCCGGGGCCGGCACTGCCTGGCCATGGGCAACCTGCTGGCCAACACCCGGGTACCCCAGGCCATGGTGGCTGCCTTCGAACAGAGCCGGGGCCACCTGGCCGAACGGCTGCTGCTGGCGCTGGAAGCCGGGCTGGAGGCCGGCGGCGAGCTGGGGCCGGTGCATTCCGCCGGCCTGCTGATGAGCGCCGAGCCCAGCTGGCCGGTGGTGGATCTGCGGGTCGACTGGCATATCGCCCCCCTCCACGAACTGCGCCTGCTCTGGCGGCAATACCAGCCACAGATGCAGGCCTACATCACCCGCGCCCAGGATCCGGCCCAGGCCGACGCCTTCGGCGTACCGGGGGATGAATAAGGGGTCGGCTGCCGCCCGGCAAGGGAAGACCGGCATCACCCCGACAACCCGGGTGTCCATGCGGACACCCGATTCAACCCAAAATGGATGTAATGGAGATACAGATAATGGATTTGTTCAAATCTTTCTCAACCCTCGCCAAAGCCGTTCCCCTCGCTTGTCTGGCCTTCGGTGCCCAAGCGGAAACCTGGAAGTACGCCATCGAGGTATCCCAGGGAGATATTCAGGATCTCTATGCTCAGGAGTTCAAGAAACGCATTGAGGCCAAGACCGACGGTGACGTGAAGGTCAATATCTTCTACGGTGGCACCCTGGGTACTTCGGCCGACGCCACCGAGCTGGTAGCCGATGGTGCCCTGCAATTCGCCAATATATCCCTTGGCCACCTGGGTTCCTTCGTGCCGGAGATACAGCTGTTTTCCATCCCCTTCATCCTGTCGGAGAACAACGAAGTCAACAAACACCTGATGACCGACTCCACAACCGTCTATCAGGGCATGGAAAAAGGTTTCGCCAAGACCGGGCTGCGCCTGATGAGCATCTACTCCGAAGGCGAGGATGCCTGGGCCGCCAACCGTGCCGTGCGTACTCCGGAAGATCTGAACAACTTCAAGATGCGTATTCTGGTGTCCCCGCTGCAGGTAGAGGCATTCAAGGATCTGGGCTCCAGCCCCACCCCGCTACCTTTTGGTGAAGTCTACGGTGCCCTGCAACTGAAGATGATCGACGGGGTCGGCCAACCCATATCCTCGGTCTACCAGAGCAACTTCTTCGAGGTGACTGACTACCTGATCTCGGCCCGCCATCAGCTGTTCACCAGCGCCATCATCACCGGCGATGACTGGTTCGACGGTCTGCCGACCGAGCGCCAGCAGCTGATCCGCGACACAATGACGGAAGTCACCCACTACATGATGGACGAGGTACCCAGGCTGGAGCAGGAGTTCCTGGCCAAGATACTGCAGGAAAAACCGGCCATGACCTATATCAGCCTGAACGAAGTCCAGCGTGACGCCTTCCGGGCCAGGGCCGAGCAAACCCGGCAGAAGTTCGTACAGATGGTAGGCAGCCATGGCCAGCAGGTGCTGGACGGCTTTCTCGCCGAGCGCGACCGTCTGGAGCAGCAGCTGAACTGAGGTTCGGCTTTCTCCCCGCCGCCGCCCGGCAATGGGTGGCGGCACCTGCCGAGGGTACCCCTATGACTCCCATGTTACACCGCGGACTGATCCTGGCCGACCGCTGGATCCACCGGCTGGAAGTGACCTGTCTGGCCGGTGGCATACTGCTGATGGCACTGAACACCATCATCAACGTATTCGGCCGCTACCTCTTTGCCCACAGCCTGTATTTTGCCGAAGAACTGAACCAGATCCTGATGGTGGTGATCACCTTCATGGGGTTGGGTTACGTCACCCGCCAGGGCCGCCATATCCGCATGTCCGCCCTCTACGACGTGCTGCCCGATCGCTACAAGAAAGGGCTGATGCTGCTGATTACCCTGAGCACTGCCCTCACCCTGTTCCTGCTCAGCTACTACGCCTATGCCTATGTTGCTCAGATGGCCCGGCGCGGCATGATCACGGCCGCCCTGCAGATCCCCCTGTACTGGACCCTGCTGGTGGTGCCGCTCGGCTTCTTCATCGCCGGACTGCAATACAGCCTGGCCTTTATCCGCAACCTGCAAAGCCGCGACATTTTCCTGTCGTTCCATGCCTTGGACATCTACGACGAATCGCAACCCAAGGAGTCGCTCTGACGCGGCCGCCCACAGAAGGAAAAAACCATGACCACGGTAATGCTGAGTACCATGATAGTGCTGCTGTTGCTGGGCTTTCCCATGATGATGCCGCTGCTCATCGCCACCCTGGCGGCCTTTTTCCTGTTTTTCGAGATGCTCAATCCCACCATCATCATCCAGCAGATGGTGGGCGGGGTGAAACCCTCGGCGCTGGTCGCCGTGCCGATGTTCATTCTCTCGGCCGACATTATCACTCGCGGCCATTCCTCGGATCGCCTGCTCGACCTGGTGATGCGCTTCGTCGGCCACCTGCGTGGCGGCCTGGCAGTCACGGTAGCGACCACCTGTACCCTGTTCGGTGCGGTTTCCGGCTCCACCCAGGCGACAGTGGTGGCGGTGGGTGGCCCCATGCGGCCACGCATGCTCAAGGCCGGTTATAGCGATACCTTTACCATGGCATTGGCCATCAACGCCTCCGACATTGCCTTCCTGATCCCGCCCAGCATCGGCATGATCATCTACGGTGTGCTCACCGGCACCTCCATTTCCGAGCTGTTCATCGCCGGCATAGGGCCGGGGCTGCTGATCCTGGCGATGTTTTCCGGTTATGCGGTGTTCTACGCCTGGCGTCACCGCATACCGGTAGAACCCAGATCCAGCTGGCATGAACGCTGGCGGGCCATCCGCCGGGCGATCTGGCCCGCCGGCTTCCCGTTGATCATCGTCGGCGGCATCTACGGCGGCGTGTTCAGCCCCAGCGAGGCCGCCGCCATCTGTGTGCTCTACGCCATCCTGCTCGAGGTGGTTATCTTCCGGTCCATCAGGCTGAAGGAGCTGCCCGGCATCGCCCTGTCCACCGGCCTGGTCACCGCCGTGGTCTTCATCCTGATCGGGGCCGGAGCCGCTTTTTCCTGGGCCTTGTCCTACGCTGAGGTGCCCCAGACCATCATCAACGGCCTCAACCTGGCCGACGCCGAGCCCATGACGGTGTTGCTTTGCATCGCCGTCGCTTTCTTTATCGGCTGCATGTTCGTCGATCCCATAGTGGTGATGCTGATCCTGATCCCCATCTTCCTCCCCCTGATCCGCTCCTCCGGGCTCGACCCGGTACTGGTCGGCACCATGATTACCCTGCAGGTAGCCATCGGATCGGCCACGCCCCCCTTCGGCTGCGACATTTTCACCGCCATCGCCATTTTCCGGCGACCCTATATGGAGGTGATACGGGGTACTCCCCCCTTCATATTCATGCTGTTGCTGACCGCCATGCTCTTGGCCCTGTTTCCGCAGATAGCCCTGTTCCTGCGTGATTTACTGGTCTCGTCCCGATAAGGAGAATGACATGAATACGCCCCATTCCTCCCCCTTCCGCCACCTGCTGGTAGCGGTGGACGGCTCACAGGCCGCTCTCCAGGCCCTGGATACCGCCGCCGAGTTGGCCCACGCTTTCCACAGCCGGCTTAGCCTGGTCAGCGTCTACCGACATTTTTCCTACACCAACCGGCGCTATACCCAGCTCAGGGTCGGCCCCATTGAGGCCGCCAGTCCGGTGGAGCTGAGCCTGAAGTCCCTGGCCGAGGAAGCTCTCCTGCAGGCCCAGACACGCCTTACACAACGAGGCCTGAGAGCGGACTGCCATCTTCGCCGGGGAACGCCGGCTACCGTCATCCTCGAGCTGGCGGACCAGTTGTCGGTGGACGCCATCGTCCTGGGCAGCCATGCCGAGGGTGATCGCCTGTTCGGCAGCCTGGCCGACCGGGTCAGTGCCCAGGCTCACTGCAGCTGCATCAGGGTGCGCGGAGTCGGCTCAGGCATCTGAATAGTTTTTATTTATCCAAGGCACAGTATAAAAATATTTTTAATATACAAAGCCATTACATAATCTTCACCACAGAGAAACATCCCGGCCTGCGGTAGCAGCCCGGAGTGACCAATGTTTACCAGGAGATCCCATGGCCAGCGCCCTTACCCTCGAAATTCTGCAGCGACTGATCGGCTACGACACCACCAGCGCCAATTCCAACCTGGCCCTGCTGGATTATGTGCGCGGCTACCTGAACGGCTACGGAGTGGCCAGCACCCTGGTGCATGACGAGGCCGGGCAGAAGGCCAATCTCTACGCCACCCTGGGCCCGGAGGACAAGCCAGGCGTCATGCTCTCGGGCCACACCGACACGGTGCCGGTCACCGGCCAGCAATGGAGCCATGAGCCCTATCGGCTGACCCTGGAGGACGGCCGCTGCTATGGTCGGGGCACCGCCGACATGAAGGGCTTCCTCGCCCTGGTGCTGGCCGCCGTGCCCGAGATGGTGGAGCAACCCCTGCACACCCCCGTTCACCTCGCCTTTTCCTACGACGAGGAAATCGGCTGCGTGGGAGTGCGCCGGCTGATCGATACCCTGGCCGAGCTGCCGCTCAAGCCGGCCCTGTGCATCATCGGCGAGCCCACCCAGATGAAGGTGGTCACCGCCCACAAGGGCAAGATCGCCGCCCGGGTCAGTGTCCGTGGCAAGGAGTGCCATTCCGGCCTGGCACCGTTCGGGGTCAACGCCATCAACTATGCTGCCCGCCTGATCCAGTGGCTGGAGCGCCTGGCCATCCAGAAGCGCAACCAGGGCCCCTTCGAGGAAGGTTACGAGATCCCTTACAGCACGGTGCATACCGGCACGGTGGAGGGCGGCACCGCCCTCAACATAGTACCCAACCACTGCAGCTTCCTGTTCGAGATCCGCAATATCGCCGTCGAGGATCCCCGTCGCCTGCTGGCCGAATTCCAGGACCATGCCGACACCCTGGCAGCGGAAATGCGCCGCACCGATCCGGGCTGTGGTATCGACATCGAGATCACCACCGAATACCCGGGGCTCAGCACCGCCAACGACGCCGGGGTGGTGGCCTTCGTCCAGCGCCTGGCCGGTACCGAGGGCACCCACACCATCGGCTTCGGCACCGAAGGGGGGCTGTTCAGCCGGGCGCTGGGTATACCCACCCTGGTGTGCGGCCCCGGCAGCATGGAGCAGGGCCACAAACCCGACGAGTTTATCGAGATCAGCCAGCTCGAGCAGGGTGAGCGCTTTATCGCCCGCCTGCTGGCGCAACTGAGGGCTCCCGCCGGGAGCCCAACTTAACCAGCGCAACCCATGGTTTCCCGGAAAGCGGCGACAGGATCAACACGCCCGCCCCGGGAACCGGCCATATCAACGTTTAGGAGTGAATGGAATATGTCCGACAATGTCACCTACGCCGCGGCACCCGCCGCCGGCGACAGCAAGGCGAACTCCGGCTTCGGCCGGGTACTGGGGCTCGGCTCCCTGCTGGCGGTCGCCGTCGGCCTGGTGGTGTCCCAGGGGGTCATGGTGCTGATGCTGCAGGGCGCCGGCATCGCCGGCCTGGGCTTTATCATCCCCCTGGCCATCGGCTACGTGCTGGCCCTGACCTACGTCTATTCCTTTTCCGAGCTGTCGCTGATGATCCCCCGCGCCGGCAGCCTCAGCAGCTACACCGAGGTCGCCATCGGTCAGTTCCCGGCCATACTGGCGGTGTTTTCCGGCTACATAGTGGTGGCCATGTTCGCCCTCTCCGCCGAGCTGCTGCTGCTCGACTTTATCATCGACAAGATCTATCCCGGCGTCTTCCCGCCCATGAGCATCGGCTTCGGCCTGCTCGCCGTCTTCACCGGGCTCAACCTGCTGGGCATCGACCTGTTCGCCCGGCTGCAATCGGTGCTGGCCTTCGTGATGGTGGTGGTGTTGCTGCTGCTCGGTCTGTCCGCCATCGGCGGCGTGGCCAACCCCCATCCGGCGGGCATCGATCTCACCGCCGACTGGAACCCGCTGGGCGCCGGTGTCATCACCCTGGTCGCCCTGGCCATCTGGGGCTATGTGGGCGCCGAGTTCGTCTGCCCCCTGGTGGAAGAGTCCAAGAACCCCGAGCGCAACATTCCCCGGGCCATGATCATCGGCGTGACCGTGATCTTCATCACCATCGCCATCTACTGCCTGGGCGCCCTTTTCTATATACCGGCAGACCAGCTGGCCGCATCCCCCCTGCCCCATTACGACTTCGCCAAGGCGGTGTTTGGCGAAGCCGGCCTGACCTTCCTGGCCATCGCCGCCATCACCGCCACCTGCAGCACGGTAAACACCTCCCTGGCCGCTATTCCGCGCATGCTTTACGGCATGGCCCGGAACGGCCAGGCCTTTCCCCAGTTCAAGCAACTGACCAGGGGCACCAGGACCCCTTCGGTGGCGGTGCTGTTCGTGGCGGCCGTGACCGGCCTGCCCATGCTGATCATGGGCGATGACCCGGACGCCATCGGCCTGCTGCTGATCGCCGCCGCCATCGCCTGGCTGTTGGCCTACATCATCACCCATATCAACGTCATCGCCCTGCGCCGCCGCTACCCGGAGATGAAGCGGCCGTTCAAGACCCCCTTCTACCCCCTGCCCCAGATTATCGGTATCGGCGGCATGATCTATGCGGTGTACTACGCCTCGCCCTCCCCCGAGCTGAGCGGGCAGATCTTCGCCTCCGCCGGCGTGGTGCTGGGCATCGTCTCGGTGATAGGAGTGCTTTGGGTCAAGCTGGTGATGAAGAAGAAGCTGTTCGAGCCCGAACCCATCGAAAAGGTGCTGGATGCCAAATAAGGCTGGCGCGGCCCATGATTAAGGCAGAAACCCACGGCGACCTCGGTCGCCGTTTTTTTATTTCCTAGATACCGGGAGGAAAGGTTCAAAGGAGTAGCACCTGTCGAATACCGACGCCTTTTCGGGGCCAGAATTCCCCTAGCTCCCCCAGGCAGAACCGAAAGAGACCTATTTACGGACTCGGATTATGCTCCCGCCCTTGCATAACATTTTCAAATGCAGTCAGTGAAAAAATAATATTTTAACAATGACAAAATAACCCATAACCTCAAGGTTAGCGGTTTGTTAACACCTCGGGCCCACAGGCCCATGACGCTTTGAGAGCAAGGCGGCAAACCGGAAATGACATTCAGTTATCAGCAAAGGAGCGATGTCGAAAATGTCCAAACCAACCAACATCAGCATGCAGGAAGTGTGGCAGCAGGACAGGGATCACTACATCCACCCCTGGACCGATTTCTCCACCTTCAAGGAAACCGGCTCCATGGTGCTGGCCGACAGCGATAACGTGCACGTGGTCGATGGCGACGGCAACCGCTACCTGGACGGCATCGGCGGGCTCTGGTGCGTCAATATCGGCTATGGCCGGGAAGAGATGGCCCAGGCCATCGCCGAGCAGGTACGGCAGATCCCCTACTATTCCTGCTTCGGCCACCACACCACGGTGCCCGCCGCCAAACTGGCCGCCAAGCTGGCGGAGCTGGCCCCGGGCAACCTCAACCACGTGTTCTACGGCTGCGGCGGTTCCGTCGCCAACGACACGGCGGTACGCATCATCCACTTCTACTTCAACCAACTGGGCCAGAAGAGCAAGAAGAAGATTATCTCCCGTATCGACGGCTACCACGGCAGCACCTATATGGCGATGTCGATCACCGGGGTCAAGTTCGACCATATCGGCTTCGATATCGAGGAGCAGCTGGTGCACCACATCTCCTGCCCCAACCCCTATCGCCGCCCGGCCGGCCAGAGCCTGGAAGACTTCTGCAACGAGAAGGTGCAGGAACTGGAAGACAAAATCCTGGAGCTGGGCCCGGCCAAGGTGGCCGCCTTCTTCGCCGAGCCCATCATGGGCGCCGGCGGTGTCATAGTGCCGCCCGAGGGCTACCATCAGAAGATCCTGGCCGTGTGCCGCAAGTACGGGGTGCTCTATGTGTCCGACGAGGTGGTCACCGCCTTCGGCCGCCTGGGCCACATGTTCGCCTCCGAGGCCGAATTCGGCATAGTGCCGGACATCATCACCTGCGCCAAGGGCCTGACCTCCGGCTACCTGCCCCTGGGAGCTACCATCCTCTCCGACGAGATCTACGAGGTGATAAGCAAGCCCCAGGCGGACGGCGCCATCTTCACCCATGGCTTCACCTACTCGGGCCACCCGGTCAGCTGTGCCGCCGGCCTGAAGAACATCGAAATCATGGAGCGGGAGCAGCTGTGCGACCAGGTGCGGGACATGGGCGCCTACTTCGAGGCGCAGCTGAAGACCCTGCTCGATCTGCCCATCGTCGGCGACGTGCGCGGCCGCAAGTTCATGATGTGCATAGAAAACGTGGCCGACAAGGAAACCAAGGCCCTGATCGATCCCAAGGCCCGGGTCGGCAACCGCATCGCCGATCACTGCCAGGCCCGCGGCCTGATAGTGCGTCCCCTGGCCCATATGAACGTGCTGTCGCCGCCCCTAACCCTGACCAAGGAGCATATCGACTTTATGATTGCCACCCTGCGCGAGAGCATCGAGGCCACCGTCCAGGAATTGAGGTCGGAGGGCTTCTTGTAACCGGTATCACTTGTTCACTCTGTTATGTTTTGGCGGGAGCATGGCTCCCGCTTTTTTGTATTCCTGCCCTCACCGGATCCGGAAAAGTGATCGACCGCATTGCATTACTTTTTTAAATCCAGATATATTTTTAATACAGCCTTAGTAATGAACCTGGGATGGAGCCTTTCCGCTTCGTCCTCTTTGCAGGAAGCAAGCCTATGATGCGTTTTACCCTCAAGCAATTGCGCTATTTCGTGGTAGCCGGTGAACACAGCAGCGTCACTCGGGCGGCGGAAGAGCTGCATGTATCGCAGCCCTCCATTTCCTCCGCCATTCTGCACCTGGAGAGCGTCACCGGGCTGCAGCTGTTCGTGCGCCACCATGCCCAGGGACTGTCACTCACCCCGTCGGGCCGGCAGTTTATCGTCAAGGCCAAACAGCTGTTGGGGCAGGCCGACGGCCTGGCTCACTACGCCAACACCTTGGGGCATGACGTGGCCGGCTCCCTGCGCATCGTCGGCTTTCCCACCTTCACCCCCATACTGGTGCCCGGGCTGGTCCGCCGTTTCAACGACATGTACCCGGCGGTTAATGTGCAGTGCGACGAAAAGCACCAGAAAGACATTATCCAGGGCCTGCACGATGGTCGTTACGAACTGGCCCTGACCTACGACCTGCAAGTCCCTGCCGATATCGAGTTCGAACCGCTGATGGAATTTCCCCCCTACGCGGTGATGGGTAAGGATCATCCCCTGGCGGAGCGCAGCGAGCTGTCGCTGGCGGAGCTGGCCGAACACCCCATGGTGTTGCTCGACTGGCCCATGAGCCGGGAATATTTCTTCTCCCTGTTCCTGAGCCAGGGACTCGAGCCCAATTTCGCCTACCAGGCCAAATCGATGGACATGGTGCGCGGCCTGGTGGCCAATGGCTTCGGTTATTCCCTGTTCAACGTTCCCCTGGTCAACAACCTGGCGCTCGACGGTAATAGCCTCACCCATGTACCGCTGACCGACAGCCTGCGCCCCTTGCGCATGGGGGTGGCCCGGCTGGCTCAGTTCCGGCTGACACCGGCGGCAGACGCCTTTATCGAACAGCTGGCCAAACAGGCCCAGCAGCTGTCGAGCACTGTGTTCACCGACAGCCGCTTCTATCGCAGCCTGAAATAACTTGAATAAAGAAAATGAATACAAAACAAAAAATAAAAATATTTTACAGATGCAAGCCCACTTCATAGGCTGGCTATGTGAAGAAGAGGCCGGTTGGACCGGGCTCTGCATCTCAGTCGATACTGACAGGACGAGGACGTCTCCGCGGGGACGGATGGAGAGAAGGATGACGGTACAAGACAAAGCCTACTGGCTGCAGCAATGCGAACGACTCACCCTGGAAACCCGGGCCTTTATCGATGGAAACTTCGCCGATGCCGCCGGTGGAGAAAGCTACCCCGTGGTCAATCCGGCCACCGGCAAGCTGCTGGGGCAGGTTGCCGCCTGCAGCGAGGCGGACGTCGACCGGGCCGTGGCCGCCGCCCGGCGCAGCTTCGACGCCGGAGCCTGGTCCCGGGCCGCGCCCCGGGAGCGCAAGACGGTGCTGCTTCAGCTGGCTGCTCTTATTCGGGAGCACGCCGAGGAACTGGCCCTGCTGGAGAGCCTGAACGTGGGCAAGCCGATACAGGATGCGCTCAATATCGATATTCCCGGTTCGGCCGCCTGCTTCGAGTGGTACGCCGAGGCGGTGGACAAGCTCTACGGCGAGGTCGCCCCCACCGACGGCGACAGCATCGCCACCATCACCCGCGAACCCATAGGGGTGGTGGCCGCCGTGGTGCCCTGGAACTTTCCCCTCGACATCGCCGCCTGGAAGCTGGCACCGGCGCTGATCAGCGGCAACTCGGTGGTGCTCAAGCCCGCCGAGCAGTCGCCGCTCACCGCCCTGCGCCTGGCCGGGCTGGCGCGGGAAGCGGGCCTGCCCGACGGCGTGCTCAACGTGGTCACCGGCCTGGGCCAGGTGGTGGGCAAGGCCCTGGGCCTGCACAACGACGTCGACTGCCTCGCCTTTACCGGCTCGACCCGGGTGGGCAAGCTGTTCATGGGCTATTCCGCCGCATCCAACATGAAACCGGTATGGCCCGAGACCGGCGGCAAGAGCCCCAACATCATTTTCGCCGACTGCGACCTGGACGAGGCGGTGGCCCACGCCGCCCAAGGTATTTTCTTCAACCAGGGCGAAGTCTGCTCCGCCAACTCCCGCATCCTGGTGGATAACCGCATCAAGGCCCAATTCGTGGAGAAATTCCTGGCCGAGGCCCGCTCCCTCAAGGTAGGAGATCCGCTGGATCCGGACACCCGGGTAGGCGCGCTGATCGATCTGGACCACGCCGGCCGGGTACGCCAGTGCATCCGCCAGGCGCGGGAGGAGGGTGCCGAGCTGCTGACCGGCGGCGAAGGAGTGGCGGAGACCGCCTATGTGGCACCGACCGTGTTCGACAAGGTAGACCCGAACATGGCGCTGGCCCGGGACGAGGTGTTCGGCCCGGTGGCGGCCCTGTTCGGCTTCGACAGCGAGGAAGAGGCCATCACCCTGGCCAACGACTCCGTCTACGGACTGGCGGCCTCGGTATGGACCAATGATCTGAACCGGGCCCATCGGGTCGCGCGCCGGCTGCGGGCCGGCACCGTCTCGGTGAACACCATGGACGCCCTGGACTTCAGCACCCCCTTCGGCGGCTACAAGCAGTCGGGCTTCGGCCGGGATCTCTCCCTGCACGCCCTGGACAAGTTCACCCAGCTCAAAACCACCTGGATCAAGCTGCGCTAAGCGCGGCGTTCCTGCTCGACAAGTTGCTGGTCAAGCTTCGTATTACCCTGTAGTCCCCCCCGCGAAGGGGGGAGTCCGGTGCAATCTTCCATGGATCTCCGCCTTCGCGGAGATGACCACAATTAAAAATGCGGAGGGAGGATATCATCAAGTTGAAGAGGCTCCCTTGCGGGAGCCTCTTTGTCTTACAGGGTGGTCAGCAACTGCCACAGATCCGCCTGCATGGCGGCGGCGGTTACTTCCCGGCCGGCGCCGGGGCCCTGGATCACCAGGGGGTTCTGGCGGTAGTGCTGGGTCTCGATGGCGAACACATTGTCGCCGGGCCGCAGGTGGGCGAAGGCGTGCTCGCCGGCCACCACCTCCAGCCCCACGCTGGCCTCGCCGCTGTGGGTATCGAAGCGGGCCACGTGGCGCAATACCCCGCCTTCTTCTCGGGCCTGGGCCAGGGCCTCGGCCAGGGGCTGGTCCAGCTCGTCCAACCGATCGATAAAGCGTTCCCTGTCCAGCGCCGCCAGGGACTCGGGCACCAGGTTGCTGACCCGGACCTTGGCCGGATCCAGATCGAAGCCCGCCTCCCGCGCCAGTATCACCAGCTTGCGCTTCACGTCCTGGCCGTTCAGATCCTCCCGGGGATCCGGCTCGGTCAGGCCCTGCTGCCAGGCCTGCAGCACCAGCTCGGAAAAGGGCTGGCTGCCGTCGAAATGCTGGAACAGCCAGCTCAGGGTGCCGGAGAAGAGCCCGCTGATGACGCGGATCTGCTCGCCCGAGTGGCGCAGCTGGTGGATGGCGGTCTGCACCGGCAGGCCGGCGCCCACGGTGGCGTTGCTGAGAAACTGCACCCTGTGCTCGGCCAGGCTCTGCTTAAGCCGCAGGTAGAACGCCTGCTCCGCCGCCCCGCCGTGCTTGTTGGCGGCAATCAGGTGTACATGGCGCTGCACCAGGGCCGGATAATGCTGCACCAGCGCCTCGGAGGCGGTGAAGTCCAGGGCCACCAGGCTGTCGAAGCCGTGTTCCTCCAGATCCTCCAGCCAGTCGGGCCAGACGATGGACCTGGGCTGGAAGTCGTTCAGCACCTGTTCCACCTCCAGGCCCTGACTGGCCAGCATGCCGCCGCGGGAGTCGAAAACGCCGTAGAGGCTGAGCTGCACGTTCAGCTCCTGCTCCAGCCGCGCCTTCTGCTCCCGATACAGCCTGAGCCAGGCCTGGCCGATGTTGCCCCGGCCGAACAGCACCAGGCCGACCCGCCTGGGCCGGCTGAACAGGCTCTGGTGCAGGCGCAGCAGCAGCGGATCCAGCACCACCTTGCGCACCACCGCCACCAGGCTCAGGCCGTTTTTCGCGGGCTGGATAAACTCCAGCGGCTGCTCGTTGAGGGCGTGGTAGAAGTGCAGGCACTGCTCGGCCTGGGCGGTCACGCCCTTGCCCACCAGGGCCACCAGGGAGAAGCCTTCCCGCTGTTGCAGCCCTTCGAAGCCGCCGGCGGGCTGGTGATCCCTGAGCAGGGAGAAGGCCTGCTCGGCCTGCTCCCGGGTATAGGTAATCTGCCACAGCTGGCGCTCGGGCCGGCGCTTGCAGGCCAGGGGCGCCAGTTCGCGCCGGGCCAGCCAGTCGGTGAGGGCGTCCACCGTTTCCTGGTAGCGGGCGGGAATGCTCATCTCCAGCAGCACGGCATCGTCCACCGCGGTGACGATGCGCGCGCCCTGGGCCCGTTGCGGCTGGCGCTGTATGCGGGTATGGCCGTCGTCCGGGTGGTAGCTGCAGCGCAGCATCAGCTGCTGGCGGCTGGCGGCCACCGGGCCCAGGGTGCGGCTGTGCAGCACCGGCGAGCCCAGCCGGGCCAGTTCGGCGGCTTCCGGCAGCGACAGCCGGGTCAGCAGCCGCGCCTCCTTCACCCGCCGCGGATCGGCACTGAACACCCCGGGCACGTCGCTCCAGATGGTGGCGTGGCTGCTGTCGGCCAGGGATGCCAGCAGGGTGGCGCTGAAGTCGGAGCCGTTGCGCCCCAGCAGCCGGGTACGGCCCTGGGCGTCGGCGGCGATAAAGCCGGTCACCACCAGGATCCGGTCCTGGTGCTCGGCCAGTATGGCGCCCAGGCGGCGGCGGGACTCGGCCTCGTCCACCTGCACCGGCGAGCCGGACACCAGCAGGAAGCGGCGGGCGTCCAGGCTGGCCGCCGGCAGGCCCTGGCCGGCGAGCAGCCGGGCCAGCAGGCGGGAGGACCAGACCTCGCCGAACGACTGGATCAGGCTGCGCTGATGGTCGTCCAGGCGGCTCTGCTCCAACACGGCGGCGATGGTCTGGATGTCGTCGTCCAGGGCCGCCAGCAGGGGCGCGCCATTCTCCTCGTCCAGGGTGGTCTCGATCAGGTTGCGCTGAAAACCGTGCAGGCCTTCCAGCGCCTCGGGCGCCGCGCTGTCACCGCTGGTGAACAGGCTGAGCAGCTCGATCAGCCGGTTGGTGGTCTTGCCCGGCGCCGACACCACGATGAGGGCGTCGGGCTGGGCCAGGTTGTGGATGATGCCGGCCACCCGGTGAAAACAGGCGGCGTCGGCCAGGCTGCTGCCGCCAAACTTGTGCACCGGGCGCCGCTGGTCGCCGTCATTCTGAAGCATGGTCATTTACTTGTTCAGGGCCTTGAATGCGTTGTCTAAATCGTGAATAAGGTCGCGTACGTCCTCGATCCCCACCGATACCCGCAACAGCTGGTTGCTGATGCCGGCGGCGGCGCGGGCCTCCTCGGTCATGGCCGCGTGGGTCATGGTGGCCGGGTGGGCGATCAGGCTCTCCACCCCGCCCAGGGACTCGGCCAGGGAGAACAGCTGCAATTGCTGTAAAAAGGCCTTCATGCCCGCCTCGTCCACGTCCAGCTCGAAGCTGAGCATGGCGCCGAAGCCGGACTGCTGGCGGGCGGCGACCTCGTGGCCGGGGTTGCCGGGCAGGCTGGGATGATACACCGCCTTCACCTCGGGCCGGCCCTGCAGGTAGGCCACCAGGGCCGCGGCGTTCTCGCAGTGCTGGCGCATGCGCACGCCCAGGGTGCGCAGGCCGCGCAAGGTCAGGTAGCTGTCGAAGGGCGAGCCGGTCAGGCCCAGGCAGTTGGCCCACCAGCGCAGCTCCTCGGCCAGTTGGCCATCGGCGGCCACCACGGCCCCGCCCAGCACATCGGAATGGCCGTTGATGTACTTGGTGGTGGAGTGCACCACCAGGTCGGCACCCAGCGTCAGCGGCTGCTGCAGCGCCGGCGACAGGAAGGTGTTGTCCACCACCGAGAGGGCGCCTATGTCCCTGGCCGCGGCACAGAGGGCCGCGATGTCCACCACCCGCAGCAGCGGGTTGGACGGGGTTTCAATCCACAGGATCTTCGGCTTTCTGGCCAGGGCCTCGGCCAGGGCAACGGGGTCGTTCTGATCCACGTATTCCACCCGGAAGTTGCCCTTTTTCGCCAGGGAGTTGAACAGCCGGTGGCTGCCGCCATAGCAGTCGTGGGGCGCCAGCAGCAGGTCGCCGGCCTGCAGCTGGGAGGTGATGATCAGGTTGATGGCGCCCATGCCGGTGGAGGTGACCGCCGCGCCCGCGCCGCCCTCCAGCTTGGTCAGCGCCTCGATCAGGGTCTGCCGGGTGGGATTGCCGGAACGGGTGTAGTCGAACTGGCGCGGCTGGTTATAGTCGGCAAACGAATAAGTGCTGGTGAGGTAGACCGGCGGCACCACGGCACCATGCTGGGTATCGGTGTCGATGCCGGTACGAACGGCGTAAGTCTGGGTCTGGTAGTCGGGCATGTCCTCTCCTTTGCACGCTGGCAGCCTGGTATCTGGAATTTCCAAGAGGCGCACAGTAACTCAGCAGGAAAAAGCCGTCAAGCCTTCCAGACGTCCGAAAGGCTTTGTGGTTGGATTGCCAATAAAAAATGTAGGGGTTACAATCCGTTCCGGATTTTTAACCTTATTTACGGGTGCATGATGAAAACTGAATGGAACGGCGACTATATCAGCCCTTACGCCGAGCACGGCAAGAAAAATGAACAGGTCAAGAAGATCACCGTCTCCATCCCGCTCAAGGTGCTGAAGATCCTCACCGACGAGCGCACCCGCCGCCAGGTCAACAACCTGCGCCATGCCACCAACAGCGAACTGTTGTGCGAGGCCTTCCTGCACGCCTATACCGGCCAGCCCCTGCCCCAGGACGACGATCTGCGCAAGGACGTCCCCGACCAGATCCCGGCCCAGGCCCGGGAAATCATGGCCGAGCTGGGCATCGAAATCGAAGATTACGCCATCGACGACGAGTAATAACGCCCGGCGGCGTTATTCCTTGCCGCCCGCTACCAGTATCTGCTGCCAGGGCAGACCCTCGTCCCCCAGGGTAATGAAGTTGGGGTTGATCAGGCTGTCGCGCAGGTTATAGCTGAGCCGGCCCAGGTTCAGATCCAGGATCCTTCCCCCCGCCTCTTCCACTATGCACTGGGTCGCACCCGTGTCCCACTCGCCGGTGGGGCCAATGCGCATGTAAAGATCGGCCTCCCCTTCCGCCACCAGGCAGGACTTGAGCGAGCTCGAGCCCAGGGGCACCAGCTGATAGTCCAGCTCACGGCTCAGCCGGGAACGCACCCAGGCCACGTCCTGCCGGCGGCTGATGGCAATGCGCAGGCCGGTGAGCGGCGCCTGCCGGTCATGATGACGGGCATGGATGCGCCTGGTGGTGCCTTCCGCCTCCTTGAAGGCACCATGCTGGTGCATCCCGTAATACAGCAGGTCCTGCACCGGCGCATAGACCACCCCCAGCACCGGCCGGCCGTGCTCGATCAGGGCAATCATGGTGGAGAAGTCGCCGCTGCCGGCGATGAATTCCTGGGTGCCGTCCAGCGGATCCACCAGCCAGTAGCGCGGCCAGCGGCGGCGCTCTGCCAACGGAATATCGCCCCCTTCCTCCGACAGCACCGGAATGTCGGCCAGCCCGCGCAGGGCCTGGTCGAGATAGGCGTGCGCCGCCAGATCGGCACTGGTGACCGGGCTGTCGTCGTCTTTTTGTTCAGCCTGGTAGTGGCCACTGTCGTACAGCGTCAGTATGCGTCGGCCCGCTTCGCGGGCCGCCGCCTTGACGCCAGGCAGCAAGGCAGTGATGTCCATGGTTACTCCTCTTTATTGAGCCAGTCCTGCAGCAGGAACAGGCCGCAGATGCTGCGCGCCTCGCTGAAGTCGGGCCGGGCCATCAGCTGGTCCAGCTGGTCCAGCGGCCAGGGCACCACTTCCAGCGGCTCCGGCTCGTCCCCTTCGCGCTGTTCGGGATACAAATCCCGTGCCAATAAGATATCCATGCGACTGCCAAAATAACCGGGCGCCAGGGTCACCTGCTTTAGGTGGGTCAGTTGCCGCGCCCCGTAGCCTATCTCCTCCATCAGCTCCCGGTTGCCCGCCTCCATGGCGTCTTCTCCCGGATCGATCAGGCCCTTGGGAAAGCCCAACTCATAACTGTGGGTGCCGGCGGAATATTCGCGGATCAGCAACAGGGTTTCTGCGTCCAGCAAGGGCACCAGCATCACGGCGCCCCGGCCGCTGCTGCGCATGCGCTCATAGACCCGCTCCACACCGTTGCTGAACCTCAGATGAACAGCTTCCACCTTGAACAGGCGGCTTTCGGCCACCAGTTCCGTATGCAGTATCTCTGGTTTCTGTTTGTCGTCCGCCATGCCTGTTCCGTCGTTATGTTCACTCTCTATTCAGAGGTTATCGCAACTGGGCAGAAACGTCTGCCCACAAGTTGCCGGAAGCGGGGTTTTGCCCTCCCCTTTATACTCCAGGGGCCGGGGCATCTGGTATAATCCGGCTTCAGTTTTAATGTGAGCGAGTGCAATGAACGGAGACAAGCTGCCCGTCCGACTGGATAAATGGCTGTGGGCCGCCCGCTTCTACAAGACCCGCAGCCTGGCCCGCACCATGATTGACGGCGGCAAGGTGCACTATAACGGCCAGCGCGGCAAACCCAGCAAAGTGGTGGAAGTGGGCGCCGTTATCCGCCTGCGCCAGGGTAACGATGAAAGGGAAGTGGTGGTGCTGGAGCTGTCCGAGCACCGGGGCAAGGCGGAGTTCGCCCAGCGGCTGTACCGGGAAACCCCGGACAGCATCAAGAAACGGGAGCAAAACGCCGAAGCCCGTAAATTCAACAGCCAGTTCGCGCCCAGCCCGGAGCGCAAGCCGGACAAGAAAGAAAGGCGCACCCTGCTTAAAATTAAACAAGGCGATTGAGCCACCATACAGGATCCCTTATGACCAAGACCGATCAACTCCACCGCTATCTGTTCGACAATTACCAGGTGCGTGGTGAACTGGTACAACTGCAACAGAGCTTTCGCCATATGCTGGAAGCCAAGACCTATCCGGCCCCGGTGCAGCGCCTGCTGGGCGAACTGCTCACCGCCACCAGCCTGCTCACCGCCACCCTCAAGTTCGAAGGCCATATCACGGTGCAGCTGCAGGGCGACGGCCCGGTATCGCTGGCCGTGATCAACGGCGACCACCGGCAACAGCTGCGCGGCGTGGCCCGCTGGGAAGGCCGGGTGCCCGACAGCGACAAGCTGGCCGATCTGGTCGGCAAGGGCTATCTGGCCATCACCATCACTCCCGACGAAGGCGAACGCTACCAGGGCATAGTGGAGCTGAGCGCCGACTCCCTCAGCAAGAGCCTGGAGAACTACTTCGCCCAGTCGGAACAGCTGGCCACCCGTATCTGGCTGTTTACCGACCTCCATGCCGGCAGCCAGCTCGCCGCCGGCCTGCTGCTGCAGGCGCTGCCCGCCGGCAATGCCGAACAGGAAAACGACTTCGCCCACCTCGAGGCCCTGACCCATACCATCAAGGCGGAAGAACTGCTGCAGCTGGATGCCCACGAAGTGCTGTACCGGCTCTACAACCAGGAGGCGGTGCGGGTGTTCGATCCCCAGCCGGTGGTGTTCAAGTGCACCTGCTCCCGGGAAAAGTGCGAACAGGCGCTGTTGCAGGTGGGCCGGGAAGAAGCCTACGATATTTTGAAAGAACACGGCCAAATTGAAATGCACTGCGACTACTGCGGCCACCAGTATCGTTTCGATGGCACTGATTTGCAGACATTATTTAATAACCTACCGACATTGCATTAACATTCACGAATGATAAAAAGGGGCTTTTCGCCCCTTTTTGCTTAATTCGCCGCGCAAAATTGCAAATTTTGAAGTTGATCCCCTAAAATCCGCTTCATAACTGATATTGTCTTGTCTCAAAACAACACTAATAACAACGACCACCCAACCCCTCTGTACCCAGGAGATAACAATGACGTCCAAGGCGCAACAATTAGGCCTTTCCCAATACGGTATTACCGACGTAACCGATATCCTTTACAACCCTTCCTACGACCAGTTGTTTGAAGAAGAAACCCGTGCAGATTTAGAAGGCTACGAAAAGGGCATGGTAACCAGTCTGGGCGCCGTTGCGGTGGACACCGGCATCTTTACCGGCCGCTCTCCGAAAGACAAATACATAGTGCGTGACGACACCACCCGCGACAGCGTGTGGTGGGCCGATCAGGGCAAGAACGACAACAAACCCATGAGCCCCGAAACCTGGGACCACCTCAAGGGCCTGGTTACCCGCCAGTTGTCCGGCAAGCGCCTGTTCGTGGTGGACACCTTCTGCGGCGCCAACCCGGACACCCGCCTGTCCGTGCGCTTCGTCACCGAGGTGGCCTGGCAGGCCCACTTCGTGAAGAACATGTTCATCCGCCCCAGCGAGGAAGAGCTGCAAAGCTTCGAGCCCGACTTCGTGGTGATGAACGGTGCCAAGTGCACCAACCCCGACTGGCAAGAGCAGGGCCTGAACAGCGAAAACTTCGTGGCCTTCAACCTGACCGAGCGCATGCAGCTGATCGGCGGCACCTGGTACGGCGGCGAAATGAAGAAAGGCATGTTCTCCATGATGAACTACCTGCTGCCGCTCAAGGGCATCGCTTCCATGCACTGCTCCGCCAACGTGGGCCAGGACGGCGACGTGGCCATCTTCTTCGGCCTCTCCGGCACCGGCAAGACCACCCTGTCCACCGACCCCAACCGCCAGCTCATCGGTGACGACGAGCACGGCTGGGACGACGACGGCGTGTTCAACTTCGAGGGCGGCTGCTACGCCAAGACCATCAACCTGAGCCAGGAAAACGAGCCCGAGATCTACGCCGCCATCCGCCGCGACGCCCTGCTCGAGAACGTGACCGTGCTGGCCGACGGCAGCATCGACTTCAACGATGGCAGCAAAACCGAGAACACCCGGGTTTCCTACCCCATCCACCATATCGACAACATCGTCAAGCCGGTGTCCAAGGCCGGTCACGCCAAAAAGGTGATCTTCCTGACCGCCGACGCCTTTGGCGTGCTGCCGCCGGTGAGCAAGCTGACCCGTGACCAGGCCCAGTACCACTTCCTGTCCGGCTTCACCGCCAAACTGGCCGGCACCGAGCGCGGCATCACCGAGCCCACCCCCACCTTCTCCAGCTGCTTCGGCGCGGCCTTCCTGAGCCTGCACCCGACCCAGTACGCCGATGTGCTGGCCAAGCGTATTGACGCGGTGGGTGCCGAAGCCTACCTGGTGAACACCGGCTGGAACGGCACCGGCAAGCGGATCTCCATCAAGGCGACCCGTGCCATCATCAACGCCATCCTCGACGGCTCCATCGAAAACGCCGAGTTCGTGACCCTGCCCTACTTCAACGTGGCCATCCCCACCGAGCTGCAGGGCGTGGAAGACGTTTCCATCCTGGATCCGCGCAACACCTACGCCGAGCCGGCCCAGTGGGACACCAAGGCCCTGGATCTGGCCCAGCGCTTCGTGAACAACTTCGAGAAGTTCACCGACACCGCCGAGGGCAAGGCCCTGGTGGCCGCCGGCCCGCAGCTGTAAGCGGAACCACGCGGCAAGTCATCAAGCCCCGGCCAGCGCCGGGGCTTTTTTGTATTGGGCCGTGTTCGCTCCAGCAACGTCAGTGCCTGCTGTATTTTTCCTGACCACTTGTTATGCAGACATTTCATCCACAGCCGAAGACTGTTAGAGTTGAAGAAACATTAATAAATTTAATGGGTTGCAGCATGTCTTTGCAACAAAAAGCAATCCTGCCCTATAGCGATACAATCAGAAGCAAAGCAGACAACGGAATGAGCACAACAAAACAGTGGTTGCGTTACTGGCGCAATGCGTTGGCGGACGCCGAAAGCCGCAAAGGAGCCATGACACTGGAGGAGTGGCAAGGCCAGCAAAAAGTTGCAGGACATATGCTGGAACAGGGGAAGGTTGGGCAGGACATACTGGACTCCTTATTCCGGGAAGAGCCGCAAGACTGCCCCTTGGTCAAGGTGGCCTATCGCCCTACGGCCTACACCCGGAAGACAGAGCACAACAAGAAACTCAGCGGATTTAATCCCGAGGTGGTTACTCCCATAGTGTTCGAGCTGTGGGTAGGCAGGGAAGGCCAATTGCTGCCCGCCTCTCCCCCGGTGATCCCCCGGGACCTCCTATCCCCCCAACCAGAAGACACGCTAACGCTGTCATCGGTACAACAACTGGATGACTTTCTCGATCGTAATGCGCTTGTCGTTTACTCGGAGCAGGATGCGCGAGCCTTGCTGGCCGGGGATCAGGGAAAAATTCAAGAAGCAGCCAGCTTCCAGGGTTACATGAGCTTCTCCCGGGTTATGTTTGACAGCTTGTGCGACAGCACCGTGCTCAACAAACATTATGTAAACCAGCGCTCGGGCGCTTTGATCAAGGTGGATGACAGCAATAATAGCACCCGCAATATCCTCAAATTGTACGACCACTTGTCATCTTGCAAAGACGGCCTGCCATTGCTCGAAAACTATGTTCTGGCCAATCAGCGGGAACACCTGAGCTGCATCGATCCCCTGGCTGCCATGGCCGGACGGTCCGGTCATCCCAATCCGCACTTTCCCCTGGCCAAAGCCCAGCGGGATGCCCTGGCCCAAACACTGGTAATGGAAGAAGGGGAAATTCTCGCAGTAAATGGTCCGCCCGGCACCGGTAAAACCACGTTCGTTTTGTCGGTGGTGTCGGCCCTGTGGGTGGATGCGGCACTGAACGAACAAGAGCCGCCCCTGATTATCGCCGCATCCACCAACAATCAGGCGGTGACCAATATCATCGAGGCGTTCGGCAAGGACTTCGGGGAGAACGGCTCGCCATTCAGTGGTCGCTGGTTGCCGGAAGTAGATAGCTATGGTGGTTATTTTCCGGCGGCCAGCCGGGAGAATGAGGCGGCCCGGGTCTACCAGACCGCTTCTTTCTACCGGGCCCGGGAACACCCCGCATACCTGGAAGAGGCAGAAACGGCCTTTCTGAACCGGGCAAGAGCAGCATTCCAGAAAGAGAGTCTCGATTCGGTAGCACAGGTCAGACAACACCTGCACCAAGAGCTTCAAAGGCAATTCCAGCGTTTCGAGCAGGTCCAGCACACTTGGCAGTCCTGGAAAGAGGCGCAGGCATATTGCGCTCAACTGATCGGAGCGGATCCTGAGGCCACAACAGCCGCCGAGCGGGCCATGCGTGACCAAAAGCAGCAGGAACTGGATCATATATCCCGGCAATATCGTCAATGGAAACGGTTTTGTGCCGATGAACCCCTGTGGCTTGCCCTGTTCCACCTGCTCCCCCCAGTGGCCAGAAGGCGCCGGCTCCGGCATGAGTTGTTTGTGGAAGAGACACTCAGCACAGCGGCCCGTACCATTGTGGCTCAAGGCGCGCCCCAGGATCCGGGGGCGCTGTTACGTCGCTGGATAGAGGATCAACGCCAGGCCCTGGACGAGCAGGAAAGCCGGTTGCAACAGTGGGAAACAGCCCAGGAAGAATGCGCCGCCGCGCAACGACGGTGGCAACAGCTTGCTGCGGAGCTGGGTCTGGCTGAGACCGGCCTGGCGACCTTGGACGAGGTCGACCAGGCACTGGACGTGACCTTGCGCTTTGCCCTGTTTCAGTTGGCGGTACATTACTGGGAAGCTCGCTGGTTGCTCGATTGCCATGAGTGTGAGGAAGAGCTGGCAAGGCAGGCGCAGGGCAAGGAAAAAACCGGGCTCAAGTCGGTTCGTCCTCGCTGGAAGCGGCGTATGAAGCTCACCCCCTGCATTGTATCCACCCTGCATTCCCTGCCCGGACACATGACCTACAGCGTCTTCGAGGAAGAGGGCCAGTTCAGTCAGCAGTACCTGCTGAATGAAGTCGATTTGCTTATCATCGATGAGGCTGGACAGGTGGCTCCCGATATCGCCGGCGCGGCCATGGCGTTGGCCAGGCGGGCACTGGTTATCGGCGACGTGCATCAAATCAAGCCGGTTTGCAACCTTGGCCGCGGGATTGATGTGGGCAATATGATGGAACAGCAACTGCTGAGCTCACAAGATGAATATGCATCACTGTGCGAGACTGGCCGTGGCGTCATCGATGGCAGCGTGATGCGTATCGCCCAGGCGGCGAGCCGCTATCACTATCTTGCCGAAGCCGAGCCGGGGATGTACCTCAGGGAGCACCGGCGTTGCTTCGATGAAATTATTTCGTTCTGTAATGCACTCTGCTACCAGGGACTGCTACAGCCCAGAAGAGGCAGTGCCGACAAGGCTTCCGGCAGCAAGCCCCCCCTGCCTGCCTTGGGTTACCTTCATATTGACGGAAAAGCAGAATCCCTCCCCGCCGGCAGTCGCATTAACCGACTTGAAGCGATAACTATAGCCGGCTGGCTCTCAGATAAACGTGAGGAGCTGGAAGCTTGTTATGGTCAGCCCCTGGAAGACATCGCCGGCGTCATAACGCCGTTCAGGGCTCAGGCCCTGTTGATTTCCGAGGAGTGTGAAAAACGGGGGATCTCGATCGGCAGAGGAAAGGGAAAAATGACCATAGGGACGGTGCATGCCCTGCAGGGAGCTGAACGCGCAGTAGTCCTCTTTTCTTCGGTCTACTCCCGTCATGCCGATGGCTATTTCATCGACAGTGATCCCGCCATGCTCAATGTGGCGGTGTCCCGAGCCAAAGACAGCTTCCTGGTGTTCGGGGACATGGAGGTCATCAGCTCTGCCAGCAAGGGCAGCCCTCGTCATCAGCTCGGACTGGCACTGTTCGCCCGGCAAGACGGTGAATTGCGATACGCCATCGACACCCGTCCCGACCTGCTGGCGCTATGCCAAACTCCCCGGATCATCAACGATTCGGAGCAGCATGATGCCTGCTTCCTGACCTTGCTGAAGAGGGTTGAACGCCGGGTAGACATCGTCTCGCCGTGGCTTTCATGGGAGCGGCTGCACAACGCCGGATTCGTCGAAGCGATACGGACAGCCGCGAGGCGTGGCGTGTCGGTACACATATATACGGATTACCGCTTCAATATACGACTTGGCGATCGTGATGATCCAGGCAAGAAGGCCCGGTTGCGGCAATGCTGTGAAGCCCTGCGTGATTGTGGCGCCCAGGTTTATGTTCTTAATCAGGTCCACAGCAAGTTGCTGATGGCAGATGAGCGCTTCATGTGTGTAGGCTCCTACAACTGGGGCAGTGCCGCCCGGGAAGGCATATACAAAAACATGGAAAGATCCGTGCTTTATAGTGGCAACCTCGCCGAAGAAATCCAAACGCAACTCCACGCATTGCATCTGCGCATCAAGGAACGATACGAAGCGGCAAACCCGACATCACATTCCCCTGCAAAGGCACCTTGTTTAGACCCGGCTGGAGAACTGGTGTAATTCGATTACCGGAGCGGTGATCTGCCAACCTCAACGCAAAAAGAGCGCTCGAGGCGCTCTTTTAATGCCGGCATCGGCCGAGTCTTTGCTTCCGCTACGCCCGGTGCTGGTGGCGCCGGTCCACACTACCCGCCCGATAAGGCCTGGTGTGCTCGGTGGGGCTGGCCGGGGGGATAAACCCGGTTCGCGGCAGGGTCCGAGGGTGTCGGTCCGCCTGTCCCAGAAGATGGAACCATAGTAGCGCCAAAGCCGGGGCGAGTGGTTGCAAAGATAAAGTCATTCCCCCCCCTTAACGCAATAACTCTCCCCACCTATAATCCATTAAGAACAGTTATTGCCATAAGGACAGATTCTTGAGCAACCCCCTCCAACTCGACCGCACCGACAGGCGCATCCTGGAGCTGATGCAGCGCCACGGCCGCATCAGCAACCTGGAGCTGGCCGAGCGGGTCGGCCTGTCGCCCTCGCCCTGCTCGCGCCGGGTCAAGGCGCTGGAAGAAGCCGGCCTTATCCTCGATCACGTGACCCGGCTCAACGCCGCCAAACTGGGGCTGACCCTGCAGGCCTATATCCACATCTCCCTGGACCGGCACACCCCGGAGCGGTTCGAGGCCTTCGACGCGGCCATACTGGAGTTTCCCGAGGTGCTGGAGTGCGATCTGATCACCGGCACCGAGGCCGATTACCAGCTCAAGGTGATAGTGCGCGACATGGAGCACTACCAGCAGTTTTTGCTGGGCAAGCTGACCCGGCTGGAGGGAGTGACCGGGGTACGCTCCAGCTTCGTGCTGCGGCGGATCAAGCAGGACACCGCCCTGCCCCTGGAGCACCTGGGCTGAACCGGAGGAAAACACCATGATGAGCTGCGATCAGCACGACTACCTCGAGATCGCCTGCCTGTACCGCTACCGGATCCGGCTGACCCTGGCCTCGGGCAACCAGCTGACGGGCATCGCCCTCGACACCCGCCGCGACGGGGATCGGCAGGAGTGCCTGCTGCTGGGCACCGACGGGGCCGAACAACTGGTGCGGCTGGCGGAACTGACCCGCATGGAGGCGCTTACCGACAACCCCCACTTCCGGGCCGTCGACTTCGACTGAGTTATGCCGGTCGTGTCGTACCGGCGCCCCGGCTGACCTCGAAGCTGCCCACCAGCTGCTGCAGGCCGAAGGCGGTACCCTTCACCTGTTCGGTGCTGCGCTGCAGCTCACCGAAGGACGCATTCATCTCCTCGGTGAGCCCGGCGATCAGCGCCGTGGCCTGGCGGTTCTGCTCGCGGGTCTCGGCCATGTCCCGGATGGCGGTAAACATCTGCTCCACCTTCTGCTGCAGCCGCTGCTCCGCCTCGCCGCCCTGGTCCACCAGGCGCAGGCCCTGATCCACCTCGGCCACGCCGTTTTCCATCATGGCCACCGCCGCCCGGGTTTCCCCCTGCATGCCTTCCACCTTGTGGCGGATGTCCTCCGCCGCCACCGCGGTGCGGGCCGCCAGGGCGCGCACCTCGTCGGCCACCACCGAAAAGCCCCGGCCGAACTCCCCGGCCCGGGCCGCTTCGATAGCGGCGTTGAGCGCCAGCAGCTCGGTCTGCTTGGTGATGTCGCTGATGGCGGAAACGATGTCGTCGATCTCCGTCGCCCGGCCGTCCAGGCTCCGCACCACCGCCGCCGAGCTGGACACCACCTCGCGGATGCGCTGGTTGCCGTCCCGGGCCGACAACAGTTGCTGCTGGGTCTGCACCACCACCTGATCCATGGCCTGCTTCATCTCGCCGGCGGTGGCGCTGGCCAGATCCAGTTGCTGCTGCTGGCTGGCCAGGGCCGCCAGCATCTGCTCGATGGCGGAAGAGAGGGTGCGGGAGTGATCCTGGGTTTGCCGGTTGACCCGGAACAGACCCTGGTTGCTCTGCTCCAGCCGTTCCGCCATGGCGATCACCGAGCCCATCATGCCGTCCAGGTTGTCGATAAAGCTGTTCATCCACATGCCCAGCTCGCCGGTTTCATCCCGCCCCAGACGCGACTTGTCCAGCCGCTGGCGCAGGTTGCCCTCGCCTTCGGCCAGGGTGCGCACCACCCCCGTCATCTCGTTCAACCGGCGCGACAACCGCCTGGGCTCCAGCCGGGTAAAGCACCAGCCGGACAGCAGCAGCATCAGCAGGTTGCCCAGCAGCAGGGGGGCGAGCGCCAGCTCCAGCCCGGCCGCCGCCAGGTTGAAGGCCGGCACCGGCAGCACGCAGGCCTGGTAGCCGGCCTGCAGCTGCCAGCCCAGGGGACGGCGACTGAACACCTCGGCCAGATCCGCCTCGCACATCATGCCGAAACGATCCGGCGAGCCGGGCAGGGAGAAGGTGACGCCCTTGCCCACCACCGGGATATGGCGGTAGTCCGCATAGCCCGGGTAGCGCACAAAGCAGTTGTGGCCGCGCGCTATGGTGCTCTTTACGCCCGGGTGCAGCTCGCCGGTGGCCGGATCGGTGAAGCGCAGCTCCAGCTCGGTATGGTGGCGGATGCGGATCTGGCCCCAGGGGGTGTTGATGCCCTCTTTCAGGTTTTCGCCGCCGCCGAAGGTGCTGTCCTCGAAGCGGGAGCGGGACAGAGCGGTGCCGGGGGCGATGCGCGAGTCGAAACGGGATTCGACCATAAACAGGTAGTTGTCGCCCGAATCGGGGTAGATGTGCCCCGCTTCGCGCTGGATCAGGTCGCTCATCACGTCGTTCGGCACCCGGGCGCACAGCAGGCCGCGCAGTTCGCCCTTCACCCGCACCGGAAAGTAGAACATCAGGGTCATGGCGTCGTGAAAGCGCGAGCTGGAAGGGCCGAGCCGCAGAGTGACCGGATCCGCGTAGGGGCCGTGCAGAAAGGGCCTGGCCCCGGCCTCGGCCAGTACCTTGGCGTCGGTGTCGGCCAGCCCCTCCCGCCCGGCCTGGCTGGAGGCCAGCACCCGCCCTTCGGCCGACAGCATGAACAACTCGGAGCAGTCGCCGTTTTCCCGGCACTGATCCCGCAGCAGGGCGCCGTTGGCGGCCGGCTGCCGCCAGTCCAGCCGCGGGCCCAGGGTTTCGAGAAAGTACCACTGCTGGCCTGCCCAGCGCTGGAGCAGGCTGACCCGGGTGGCGGCAAAGCCGTTGAACACCTGCTCCAGGCCGGCGATGCTGCGCCGGTTGAGCCAGCAGGCCCGCTTCATCCTGAGCCGCAGGGCCAGGCTCATGCGGGGGCCGCGACCGGCCATATGGGGGGAAACAAACTGACTGCTCATGGCTGCCGATTCCATGCAAACTCCTTGTTTTTAGTGCTTTTTCAACACCTTAAGCAAGAAGCGTTCCATGGCGTGGAAAAGACGGAGCTGCCCCGGTCGGACCATTTCCAAGCATTAAAGGTACCACCTTAGTGGTATTTGTGGTGCTTTATCCGGCGGCACCGCCACCGCCGCCCGGCATCGCACCATAACAGAACACCAAAATGGTGCGAACGCACCTGCTTGGTTCAGTTCAGTCGGCAAAATCCATCGACAGGAACAGCCGCCGGTAGCCGGTGGGCACCGGCGGCGAACGGTGCCACAGGCCCTGGCCTTCTTCCCCTTCCCAGCCGTCGCCCTTCATCAGCGCCACCTCGCCCACCGCCAGTTGTTGCCACTGCTCCGGCTCCCGCCCCCCTTGCGCCAGCAGCTGGTTGCGCTGCTCCTGGTTGAGCCAGTGGGTGCCCGGGCCGGAATAGGTGCACACCAGCCGGCAGGGCAGCCGGTCCACATGGAAACGCGGGCACATGGCGGTTTGCAGGCTGGCCAGGCGTACGCCCACCCTGGGCAGATCGAACAGGCAGGCGAACATCTCCGCCAGTTGCTGCACGTCCTCGGCCAGGGCCTCCCGGCCGGGCAGATCCGGCAACTGCCCGGCCAGCTCCCCCGCCACCGCCTCGGCCGGCACCAGTTCGCGCACGCTCACCCGGCTGCCCGCCTGCAGCAGCCGCTGCACATAGTCGGCCACCCCGGCCGGCAGGGGTCGCTGCCACACCGCCAGGTTGCAGTCGGGCTCGTAGATACGGGTGAGGGTGGCGGGCTCGCCGCCCTGCACACTGACGGGGGCGAAACAGGACAACAGCTGATCGGTAATGCTCATGACCGGGGCTCCTTGCTGATACACGGGGTGAACAGAATGTGTTATGTTATAACAATCAAGCCATCATAAGCCATGGCAAGCAAGCGGAGCAAACACAATGTCGAGTCATTCCCCCCTTCCCGTGACCGTGCTGTCCGGTTTTCTCGGCGCCGGCAAGACCACGGTGCTGAACCATATCCTCAACAACCGCCAGGGCCTGCGGGTGGCGGTGATCGTCAACGACATGAGCGAGGTGAACATCGACGCCGCCACCGTGCAGCAACAGGTGAGCCTGCACCGGGGCGAGGATCGGCTGGTGGAAATGAGCAACGGCTGCATCTGCTGCACCCTGCGCGAGGATCTACTGCTGGAGGTGCGCCGGCTGGCCGGTGAAGGCCGCTTCGACTGCCTGGTGATCGAATCCACCGGCATCTCGGAGCCGATGCCGGTGGCCGAAACCTTTACCTTCGAGGGCGAGGACGGCAGCCGCCTGCACGACATCGCCCGGCTCGACACCCTGGTGACGGTGGTGGACGCGGTCAACTTCCTGGCCGACTTCCTGGCCGCCCAGGCCCTGGCCGAGCGGGGCGAGAGCCTGGGCGAGGACGACGAGCGCAGCGTGACCGACCTGCTGATCGAGCAGGTGGAATTCTGCGACCTGCTGCTGGTGAGCAAGACCGACCTGGTGAGCCCGGCACAACTGGCGGAGCTGACCGCCATCCTCGCCCGGCTCAACCCCGAAGCCGAGATCCTGCCCATCCGCCAGGGCCAGGTGAACCTGGACAAGGTGCTGGCCACCGGCCGCTTCGACTTCGAACGCGCCGCCCGCGCCCCCGGCTGGCTGCAGGAACTGCGCGGCGAGCACCGCCCGGAAACCGAGGAATACGGCATAGGCAGCTTCGTCTATCGCGCCCGCCGCCCCTTCCACCCCCAACGTTTCTTCGACTGTCTGCACCGGCCCCGGGACGAAGGAAGGCTGCTGCGTTCCAAAGGCTTTTTCTGGCTGGCCAGCCGCCCGGATTTTGCCGGCCAGTGGAACCAGGCCGGCGGCATCGCCTACCACGGCGGCGCCGGCCTGTTCTGGCAGGCGGTGCCCGAGGAAGACTGGCCCGAGGACGAAGAAAGCCGGGAGCATATCCTGGCCAGCTGGGCCGAGCCCTACGGCGATCGCCGCCAGGAGCTGGTGTTTATCGGCCAGGGCCTGGACCAGGCCGGACTGTGCCGCGAGCTGGACGCCTGCCTGCTGACCGACGAGGAACTGCACCAGGGCCCCGCCGCCTGGCAACAACTGCCCGACCCCTTCCCGGCCTGGGAATAACGGCGGCCCGGCAAGCCGGGCCCCTTGCTCCCGGGAGCGACCATCACTCCCGGCAACTGCCGCCACTCCCGCGTACTCCCGTCTCTCCCACGTACTTCCGTCTCTCCCGCCTACTTCCGTCTCTCCCGCGTACTCCCGTCTCTCCCACGTACTTCCGTCTCTCCCGCGTACTTCCGTCTCTCCCGCCTACTCCCGTCTCTCCCGCGTACTCCCGTCTCTCCCGCGAAGGCGGGAGTCCAGGAGCGAATAGCACAGGACTGTACCACTACCAGCAGTTGGCTACCTCCCGCCGTTCACCCATGAGTGTTGCACTTATTATCTGAATTCCCGAACCGGTTGAGTCACCTTATGGGCCCCCGCCTTCGCGGGGGCGACCACCCCGGATATTAGGATCAGTTATTTAATAACAGTCCGGTAAAAAAACTGAAATAAAGTTCACCCCATCACTCATCCCCATTATTCAAGGGGAAGCGAGACATGACGCCCATGCCTGCAAAATAGGTATGGACTATTCTGAAGCCCTTCGATAATCTTTTGCTTGCGCACGGGAAGAGTAATCGACGGAACGACAAGCATTCGAAAACGGATACAAAAAGAATGTAAACCGCACCCGCCTTTACTCATACACTCAAATTGATGTGCAAATCGGCTTCAGCAGCGGCCTGGCTTGATCTTTGGTTCAGGGCAGGAACGTAAAGCCATATAACGACACACTCTCATTGGAATAACAAAAATGAAAGCAAAATCATTATTGCTGGTAACCCTTGTCTCCTCGCTGGCGACGGGGTGTGCTTCCGGGTTGAACTCCATGCAAAAGCGGGAATATCAGGCCTTTAAGCAAAATAACGTCTTGGTAGAAGAGAAAAACCCAACCACCGGCGCCGTGCTGGGCATACTTCCCGGTGGTGGCTCATTCTATGCCCGTGAACCCGGCCTGGGCATTGTCAACCTGCTGCTTTGGCCTGCATCTGTGTTGTGGGATCCTGTCAGCGGCTATGAAGGCGCCATGGAAATCAACTATGACATCACCAAGCAGAAACTTCAGAAAGATAAGGACCAGGAAGTTTCAAGGCTTGATGACAAGTTAGCCACTGGCCAAATCGATAATACCGAATACGTTCTTGCCAAGAGGCAGATAGAGCAAAAATATAGCTTTGAATAATCACACGGCATAAAACCCCATATTCAAACAGGTGCTGAATACAGCCCATAGACGTAGCGTCTTGTATCAGCACCTTGGCGATGTTAACACGCCGCTTTGCACCTCCGGCCATATGAATGCGCTACCGTATTCTTACCGATATCGGCTATAACAGATAAAAGTCGCCCTCTTTTATCACGCTATCGCCAAGCTGCGGACGCAGCCCCCTATCTCACCCAGCAAAAAATGCCCATCTCACAAGGAAGGACCAAGGCCGGCTCTGCCGTACCGATACCTCCGCCAACTGAGCAGCCGGGGGCTTCCCTCTTCCCCGGCGCTGGGACACAATAGCCGGCACCTTGCAGGCCACGGAACACCCGCCCATGAAAACCAACCTGATCACCCGTGCCGGCTGGCACAAGCTGGACGACGAGCTCAAGCACCTGTGGAAGGTGGAACGGCCGGCGGTGACCCAGGCGGTATCCGAAGCCGCCGCCCTGGGCGACCGCAGCGAAAACGCCGAATACATCTACGGCAAGAAGCGGCTGCGGGAAATCGACCGCCGCATCCGCTACCTGATGAAACGGCTGGAGGCGGTGAAAATCGTCGACCACGACCCGCGCCAGAACGGCAAGGTGTTCTTCGGCGCCTGGGTCGAGCTGGAAAACGAAGAAGGCGAAACGGTGCGCTACCGCATCGTCGGCCCCGACGAGATCGACACCAAAAACAACCATATCACCATCGACTCGCCCATGGCCCGGGCGCTGATCGGCAAGCAGGTGGACGACGAGGTGCGGGTAAACACCCCCTCGGGCGTCCGGGAGTGGTACATCAACCACATTCGATACAGCCCCTTCGAAGACTGATGGCCGCCCCGGCTCGACAGATATCGCCGCAACGCCCTTGCCCCTAAATGCAAAACCCCCGGCCATTGGGCCGGGGGTGTCACCAGTCAGACGGTGAACCGCTGAAAACAACCGGGCATCAGCCCGATACCGGTTTCCGGTATCCAAGCGGTTCAACCGCTTCCTCGCCTTGCTCCGTTGTTTCCACAGCCGGTACCCGGGCCCGATGATGGGCGATGCACTGCGGCCTCAGTTCGGCGGCAAAATCCTGGTATGCCCAGCGCAGCAGTGAAACGGCCATGATAAACAGCACAGGGATCATCGGCAGCGCAACGAGCACCGTTGACGACTGCACCGCCTGCAAACCGCCCACCGACAGCAGGCCAATGCCAACCACCGCCAGCAGCAGGGTCCACAGGATACGGTTCCAGCGCGCCGGCTCCTGATACCCGGTGATGTCCTTGGTACAAATGGCCGCCAGCATGTAGGCCGAAGAGTCGACCGTCGTCGCCAGGAACACAAAGCACAGCAGCGTAAAAATCGGCAGCACCAGCGCGGAGTTGGGCAGCGTCTGCAACACGGCCACCACCGTCGCCGGAATGCCTTCTTCGGCGAGAATGGCCTGCAGATTGAGCGTGCCGTTGGCGTCGATATCGATGGCGTAGCCACCCCAGATGGCAAAAAAGGCCCAGCATCCGACGCTTCCCCAGGTCACGCCGTGCAGTATCAGCTCCCGGATGGTCCGGCCACGCGATATCCGAGCCACAAACAGTCCCATCATGGGCGCATAGGCAATCCACCATGCCCAGTAGAACATGGTCCAGCCTTCGGGGAATCCGCCCTGCTCAATGGGATCGGTCCAGAAGTTCATACGGAAAAAATTATCCATGAACAGCCCGATGCTGTTGGTCCAGAGCTTGAGCAAAAAGACGGTAGAGCCGGCAACCAGCACAAAGCCGAGCAACGCCAGGGCCAAAATCGCATTGATATTGGAAAGGGCCTGTATCCCCTTGTTCAGGCCGTTGTAAACGCTCCAGGAGATCATCAGGATCCAGGCGGCCAGGATAAACATCTGCAAACCGAAAGAGTCCTCGAAGCCAAACATGGTCTGAAACAGCTTGGAGACCAATGGTACAGAAAGCCCCAGTGAGGTGCCGACACCGCCCACTATCGAAAATATCACGGTAACGTCGATGATCTTTCCGATAATACCGTCGACCCGATCGCCCAGCACGCCACGGCAGGCTTCACTCAGGCGCAGTACATTGACCCTGCGCACATAGAGCGCATAGCCTATCGGCAGCGCCGGCATCAGATACAGGGCCCAGGGCACTATTCCCCAGTGAAACATCGGGTACATGGCGGCCCACTCAACCGCGGCAGGGGTACCCGGCTGCACCCCGAGCGGAGGGGTCGTCATAAAGTAAAGCGGTTCAATAAAGGCCCAGTTACAGATGGATATGCCGATCCCGGCGCAAAAAAGCATCGCTATCCAGGACACCGTATTGAACTCGGGCTTATCTTCCGCCGCGCCCAGCTTGATTTTTCCCACCGGGCCGAAGGCGAGCCAGCACATGAAAAAGAAACTGCCGACCACGGACAGCAGATAAAGCCAGCCGAACTCGCCCGTCACCCAGTTCAGCATCGCCGCTACTACTTCCTTGCCTGCAACAGGGTTGATCACAAGGGGGACACTGGCGGCCAGGATAAGAATGGCGGCGGGCCAGAGAATGGCGGGATCGACCGCCATTTTATTATGTTGATGTTTGTTCATATGACATACCTATCAAATTATTCCCTGATGATATTGCCGGGCCAACCACCACGGCCAAGGGCCCGGCAACCTTCCCTCTCGGTTCAGAAAATCAAAAACCGCTGGTTTTAAAACACACCACCTTGGTCTCGGTCATTTCCTGAATAGAGAATTTCACGCCTTCCCTGCCAATACCCGAGTGTTTGACTCCACCGAAGGGCATGGCATCGATACGGTAATCGGAACTGTCATTAATCATCACCCCGCCAACCTCGAGGCGACGAATGGCAGAGAAGGCCTTGTTGATATCCTGGGTAAATACACCGGCATGCAGCCCGAAGTTGACTCCATTGGCTTTGTCGATGGCCTCATCCAGGCTGTCGAACGGCTCAACCATGACCACGGGGCCGAAGATTTCCTCCCGGGCCAGGCGACAGTTGCCCGGCACCTTCTCGAGTATGGTCGGAAGGTAGAAGGCCCCATTGCGCTCGCCGCCGCAGAGCAGGCGGGCGCCGTTGGCAAGGGCTTCGTTAACCCAGCTTTCCACCCGCTCGGCCTCGGACAGGCTGATCATGGGGCCGACATCGGTCTCTTCGCTCTGCTTGCTGCCGACCCGCAGGCTGCGGGTCCTGTCCACCAGGGTGTTGAGAAATTCGCCGTAGCGGGCGCGGTGCACATAAACACGCTGCACACCGAGGCAGTTCTGCCCGGCGGCCCAGAAGGCGCCGGAAACGATCGCCTCGACCGCCGGCCCGAGCTCCGCATCGTCGAGCACCAGCGCCGGAGAGCTGGCGCCCAGCTCCATGCTCATTTTCTTCAGCCCGGCTTTCTGCATCAGTGCCTTGCCGGAGCTCAGCCCGCCGGTAAATGAAATCATGCGCACATCGTCATGGGTGATCAGGTGATCCCCCATGCCTTCCGGAAAGCCGGGCAGCACCGACAGCACGCCGTCGGGCAAGCCCGCCTGGGCAAAGGCTTCGGCCAGCAGCAGGGCGCTCAGGGGAGTTGCCGGCGCCGGCTTCACGATAATGGCGTTACCACTGGCCACCGCGGGACCTATCTTGTGCGCGACCAGGTTGAGCGGATCGTTAAAGGGTGTGATCGCCACGATGAGCCCCACCGGGAAGCGATAGTAATAACCGACGCGCCCCTCGCTGCCCGGCATTTGGTCGAATGCAATGGTCTCGCCGTTGATGCGCCGCGCTTCTTCGGCGGAAAGCCTTAAGGTCTGTATGCAGCGGTTCACTTCCTTGGTGGCTTCCCGCCGGGTTTTACATCCCTCCGACACAATGGCGTCGATATAAACATGGCGGTTGCTTTCAACAACGTCCGCCGCGCCGTGCAAGATTCTCATTCGCTCGTGCACCGGCATTGCCGCCGCCACTTCCGCGCCGGCCTTGCCGTTGCGGATGGCCGCAAGCACATGGGATTCCCGGGCGGAAGCAATTCTGGTAATCAGACTGTTTTTCTCGGCATTGAACAGGTCGTAGGTGTTATCCACGCCGACCCATTGCCCGGACAGAAACAGTTTTCCTTCCATAGACTCTACAGATATTGACGTCATGGTCATTTTCCAATCACAAAGCGGGTGATGCCATTAAAAAGAGAATGGGTCTTTTAATGGTTCAGATTTGATGGCGATGAATATTGATAAGATCGATCAGGATGGAATATCCCGTTTCTGTTTTTCCGGCACCGGGCCCGATCAGGGTGATGGGGCCGGCCAGGTCGCATTCATAGGTGATGGCATTCAGCGCCCCGCCAACGCCGGCCAGCGGATCGCTGAGCGGAATGGCAACCGGCCCCACACTGGCCTGGACACTGCCGCCCTCGCGCCGGCACCTGGCCAGCAGCTTCCAGATTTTGCCTTCGCGTGACGCCCGGGCAATATCCTCCGGTGAAATATCACGGATACCCCGGCAGGGAATGTCTTCCCGTTTGAGGGGGATGCCCATTACCACATTGGCGAGGATGGCCGTTTTGTACTGGGCGTCGTACCCTTCCACATCGCTGGTCGGGTCCGCCTCCGCATAGCCTTTTGCCTGGGCCTCGGCCAGGGCGTCGTCGTAGCCGACCCCTTCGGCCATGCGGGTCAGCATAAAGTTGGTGGTGCCGTTCAAAATGCCCCTGACTTCGCCGATGTCATTGCCGGACAGCGCGACCAGCGGCATGCGCAAGGCCGGCGTTCCGCTCATTACCGTGCCTTCAAAGCCCCAGCGCACGCCGTGCGCCTCCGCCATCCGCGCGAGGCTTTCATAGGCGAGCGATACCGGGCCCTTGTTGCTCATCACGACGTTTTTCTTGCATTCAAACGCCAGGCGGCAATGGTCGATGGCCGGCTGGCCCGTTTTGCCATCCGTATAGGTCAGCTCGACCACGGTGTCGGCGTTGCTCTCCCTGATGGTGTCGAAGCTGTCCCGGCCGCGCACCAGGCCCGGCTCGTCGGGGTAGCTGTCGAGGGAGCCGGTGGTGCGAACGGCGTTCAGCAGCTCGGGAATATCGAGCCCGTGCGGATGATAGAGGGAGCCCTTCATCAGGTCCGATACCGCGACGATGCGGGCGTCGAACCCCAGCCCTTCGCGCAGCGAGGCGGCCTTGTCATGCAGTATCTCGGCGAGCCCTTGCCCAACGACACCGAAGCCCAGTATTGCAACGTTATGCGCCATAAATCGTCCTTGCTTTATTGAGAGTGGAACAGCGCCACATGGCTGCGACTGGCGCCAACCATGCGACATATTGAATATCCTTAAAGGGATTGCCGCAGTTGGTCGAACGCCTGCTTCAGATCCGCCAGCAGGTCGTCGGTGTCTTCAATACCCACCGAGATGCGCACCAGGCCTTCGGAGATGCCCAGGGCCAGCCGTTCCTCCAGCGTGTTTTCCACATGGCTGGTGGTTCTTGCCGGGCCGTATATGGTTTCCACCGCGCCGAGGTTGCCGGCCCGGTTGGCATAGACCAGTTTTGGCAGGAGTATCCTGACCGCGTCCATGCCGTGCCTGAGGACAAAACTGACGATGCCGCCGTATCCCTTCATCTGGCGTGCGGCGATGTCATGACCCGGGTGCTCCGGCAGCCCCGGATAGTTGACCTGCTCGACCAGCGGCTCGCCTTGCAGGTAACGCGCCAGGGCCATGGCACTGGCTTCCTGCTGGCGCACCCGCAGCTTGAGCGTTTTCATGCCGCGGATGATCAGGTAGGCGGAGAAGGCATCGAGGGAGGAGCCGTTGATTTCCCGGTAGTGCGCCACCCGCTGCATAAGCTCGCCGGAGCCGCACACCACGCCGCCCATCACATCCGCATGGCCGCTCAGGAACTTGGTGGCGCTGTGCAGCACTATGTCCACCCCCAGTTCCAGGGGGTTCTGATTGAGTGGCGTGGCGAAGGTGTTGTCAATAATCACCAGGGCGCCGGCCGCCTTGCCGGCACGGGCCAGCCGCTCGATATCCAGGATCTTCAGGGTGGGGTTGGTCGGCGTTTCCAGGTAGAGCACCGCACAGCCTGCGGCGATTTCGCGTTCCAGCAGGGCCATGTCTTCCGTGGGGCAAAGCCGCACCTCCACCCCCATGCCCGGGAGGAACTCGTCGAAAATCTTGTTGGTGCCGCCGTAGGTGTCCTTGACGGACACCACCCGGTCGCCGGGGCGCAGGAAGGTGTACAGCGTGCTGCTGATCGCGGCCATCCCGGTTGCAAAGGCAACGGCATTGTCGGCGCCTTCCAGCACGCACATTTTTTCTTCCAGGGCGCGCACCGTGGGGTTGCTCATGCGGCTGTAGATATGCCCCGGCTTTTCACCCATGGCGACGTCATACCACTCGTCGATATCGTCATACTGAAAGGCGGCGCTGAGCATGATGGGCACCTGGGTGGCGTTATGGGCAAGCGCGTTTTTTTCTCCGGCCCACACCACCTTGGTACCCGCGCCGGCGTTTTTGTAATCGGCATTGTTCATGGATACTGTTCCTTTTTACTATTGAATCATTACCCTGCAACGGGGTTCCCGAGCCGTCGGCAGAAGCCGTTGCATTAGCAAACCCTTGGCAACCGGCCAGGGTTACCGCTGTCGTCCACCCTCGGTTCGGGGACGGAATTGATACCCTGGCGGTATAACCGGCACCAGAAACTTGCATTTATGCCCCATTTCCATTGGCATCTGTTTCTTTCAGCCGGCTTCCTGTAGCCTTGCTGCCAAGAATGACCGAAACGAAATAAATCCGAAAACGAATAAAAAACGGCCTTAGGGGTCGTTTTGCTAATGGGTTGCTTTGGCGGCAGCCCTGCCGTTTACGGATGACAACAAGCCCTCACTGGAAGAGTGTTGAGATGCAAGCGGAATGGCATTTATGAAAAACAAGGCACTGCCCCCCCTGAACTGGCTGCGCTCCTTTGAAGCGGCGGCCAGGCTGCTCAGCTTTACCCAGGCGGCCAACGAGCTGCATATGACGCAGGGCGCCATCAGCCAGCAGATCAAAAGCCTGGAAGCGCAGCTGAACACCCCGCTGTTCAAACGGCAGGCCCGCAGCATAGAGCTGACGGAAGAAGGCCTGGCCTACCTGCCGATTGTGCACGGCGCCATCCAGAAGCTGATGATCGCCACCAACGAGATCTTTGGTGAAGGGCACCGCAAGCAGGTCAAGATCCGGGGCAGCATGGCGTTTTTCAGCTACTGGCTGAATGCGCGCCGGCTGACCTCTTTTCAGGCGGAGCACCCGGACATCAACCTGCAACTGAACACGGATATCTGGCTGCGGCAGGAGGAGATGGCGGGAGACCTGGAAATCCGCTGGGGCAAGGGACAGTGGACGGGCGTGAAGGTCGAAAGGCTCAGCCGGGATACCCTTTTTCCGGTTTGCTCTCCGGCGCTGCTGGCCAGGCAGCCGCTGCGGCAGGTGGACGACCTGCGTCATCATGAATTGCTGCATGTGATGGGCTACGAGGAAGGCTGGGGAGAATGGCTGCAGTTTGCCGAGGCGACGCGCGTCAACCCTTCCGAAGGCATGCAGTTCGACACCTACGCCTGCGTGCTGCACCTGGTGGAATCCGGCTTTGGCGTGGCCCTGGGCAGGCTGTCTTTGGTGGAAGACCAACTGAGGGATGGCACCCTGATAGCCCCCTTCGGCCAGCGGCTGCCCAGCAGCGAAGACTTCTACCTGGTGTACCCGCAGGAAGGTTTTTCCAACCCTTATGCCAGGCGCTTCGCCGACTGGCTGCTCAGCAACACCAGCGGCCGCTCATTGCCGCCCTAGCCCGCGGACAGCGGGCGTCCGATGCGGCCGGGCCGGACCAGCCCAGCGGGTAGCGAAAACCCGAACATGGTTTTAATGACCCGCCATCGCTTGTAGAGTACGGCACATGTTTCCGGGAATCTCTGGAAAGTGCCGGCTTGTCGTTGTCGACTCAAGCGATGGCCAAGTGGACGACGAGGTGCGGGTAACCCCCCCTCGGGCGTCAGGGAGTGGTACATCAACCACATTCGATACAGCCCCTTCGAAGACTGATTTATGACCAATATCAACCAATTACTGGCGCAGGAACTGACCGTTGCGCAAGCCCAGGTAGACGCCGCCGTGCGCCTGCTGGACGAAGGCGCCACCGTGCCCTTTATTGCCCGTTACCGCAAGGAAGTGACCGGCGGCCTGGACGACACCCAGCTGCGCAACCTGGACAGCCGCCTCGGCTACCTGCGCGAGCTGGAAGACAGGCGCGCCGTTATCCTCAAGTCCGTCGACGAACAGGGCAAGCTCACCGAGGCGCTCAGGGCCGAGCTGCTGGCCGCCGACACCAAGACCCGGCTGGAAGATCTCTACCTGCCCTACAAGCCCAAGCGCCGCACCAAGGGCCAGATTGCCATCGAGGCCGGGCTGGAACCCCTGGCCGACCGCCTGTTCCAGGACCCGGGCCAGGATCCGCAGCGGCTGGCCGAGGGCTATATCAAGGCCGATGCCGGCATAAACGACGCCAAATCGGCGCTGGACGGCGCCAAATACATACTGATGGAGCGCTTCGCCGAGCAGGCGGATCTGCTGGAGGCGGTGCGCCGCCATATGTGGCAGCATGCCCTGCTGCAGGCGCGGGTGATCGCCGGCCAGGAGCAAGGCGGCGCCAAGTTCAAGGACTACTTCGAGCACCAGGAGCCCATCGGCAAGGTGCCCTCCCACCGGCTGCTGGCCATGCTGCGCGGCCGCAACGAGGGGGTGCTCTCCTTGAGCCTGGTGGTGGAAACCGAGGCCGACAGCCACCCCTGCGAGGGCATTATCGCCCGCTTTGTGGGCTGGCGGCACCAGGGCCGCGCCGCCGACACCTGGCTTGCCGGGGTGATCAGCTGGACCTGGCGGGTGAAGCTCTCGCTGCAGATGGAAACCGAGCTGCTGGGCCAGGCCCGGGAGCAGGCGGAGGAAGAAGCCATACGGGTGTTCGCCCTTAACCTGCAGGATCTGCTGATGGCCGCCCCCGCCGGCGCCCGGGTGACCATGGGCCTGGATCCGGGCATCCGCACCGGGGTCAAGGTGGTGGTGGTGGACGGCACCGGCAAGCTCCTGGAGCAGGCCACCGTCTATCCCTTTGAGCCGCACAAAAAGGTGGAGCAGAGCCTGCGCACCCTGGGCGAGCTGTGCCGCCGCCATAATGTGAGCCTGGTGAGCATCGGCAACGGCACCGCCTCCCGCGAGACCGAGCGGCTGGTGGAGCAGCTGATGAAGCAGGCGCCCGAGCTCAAGCTGCAGAAGGTGGTGGTAAGCGAGGCCGGCGCCTCGGTTTATTCCGCCTCTGAGCTGGCCGCCAACGAGTTCCCGGATCTGGACGTATCCCTGCGCGGCGCGGTGAGCATCGCCCGCCGGCTGCAGGACCCGCTGGCCGAGCTGGTGAAGATCGATCCCAAGAGCATCGGCGTGGGCCAGTACCAGCACGACGTGTCCCAGACCCAGCTGGCCCGCAAGCTGGAAGCGGTGGTGGAAGACTGCGTGAACGCCGTGGGGGTGGACGTGAACATGGCCTCGGCGCCGCTGCTGGCGCGGGTCTCGGGCCTGACCCCGGCCCTGGCCCAGAACATAGTGGCCTTTCGCGACGAGCAGGGCGCCTTTGCCGAGCGCAAGCAACTGCTGAAGGTGCCGCGCCTGGGGCCCAAGGCCTTCGAGCAGTGCGCCGGCTTTTTGCGCATCCGCGAGGGCAAGAACCCGCTCGACGCCTCCGCCGTGCACCCCGAGGCCTACCCGGTGGTGGAGCGCATCCTGAGCAAGCTGCAACAGCCGGTGAACGGCCTTATCGGCAACAGCGGCCTGCTCAAGACCCTGGACGCCCGCGACTACACCGACGAGCACTTCGGCCTGCCCACGGTGCAGGACATTTTGAAGGAGCTGGACAAGCCGGGCCGGGATCCGCGCCCCGAGTTCAAGACCGCCCGCTTTATGGACGGAGTGGAGAAACCCGCCGACCTGATCCCGGACATGGTGCTCGAAGGGGTGGTGACCAACGTTACCAACTTCGGCGCCTTTGTCGACATCGGCGTGCACCAGGACGGCCTGGTGCATATCTCGGCCCTGACCGACCGCTTTATCAAGGATCCGCGGGAAGTGGTAAAGGCCGGCGATATCGTCAAGGTGAAGGTGCTGGAGGTGGACCTGCAGCGCAGCCGCATTGCCCTGACCATGCGCCTGGAGCAGAGCGCCGCCGACCAGGCCGCAGGCAAGCCGCGCCGGGATGAACGCAACCAGAGCAACCGGGGAGCCGGCGGCAACAAGGGCCAGACCGGCAACCGCCCCGCCCGCCGCGAGCAGCCCGCCCCCCAGGGCGCCATGGGCGCCGCCCTGGCCGCCGCCCTGCAAAAGAAAAAGTAATAAAAAGGCCCGGGGCAACCCGGGCCATTACAGCATATCGCCCCCCGTGAAGGCGGGGGTTCAGACCCATTCCAGCACCCCGCAGGCTTCTTCAGATGTCTCCCCCGCGAAGGCGGGGGTCCATAAACCGGGGCACAGTCCCAACATCCGGCCAAATACTTCAACCCACACGTAAACCGGTTATTTATCAACCAATCATCACCTTAAAACACAAAAACCGCACCACCAGCTAGACCCTGTAGGCACCTGCCGCTAAGCTGCCTTTTACAGCATATGGGGCGCTGTAACCCAAGGGCGGTAGCGTGCTTTTGAGAAATTTGCCATTACCCTCATTCCTGGCTGACATTGCCGGCCAATAACAACGAAAGTGGGCTCTTAACGGCATTGCCACCCTGCTTAAGGACATGGGTATAAATTTGCGTGGTTTTAACATCCGAGTGCCCCAGCTGCTCCTGTACGGTACGAATATCCACACCCGCCTCCAATAAATGCGTGGCAAAACTATGGCGCAGCGTATGGCAGGTAACATTCTTGCGGATCTTCGCATTTCGGGCTGCAAGCTTAATCGCCCGGCGTAGGGTGGTTTCATCAAGGTGATGGCGGCGCAACAGCCTGGATTCTGGATCTAGGCTTAACTGATGCGAAGGGAACAGATAGTGCCAGCCCAGTTGACCGGGAGCACTTGGATATTTTCTCGCCAAGGCATGGGGCAACCAAACACCTGCATAATCGGCGGTCTCTTTATCTTGTTGGTAATACTGCTCTACCAAGTGAATTTGCCCATGCAGTGCCGGCACAAGTTCACCCGCCAGGGTAACTCGACGGTTTTTATTGCCTTTCCCTTGCCAGATCAATACAGACAAATAGTCAAAATCGATATCCTGCACCCGGAGTCGAATTGCTTCCATCAAACGCAAGCCACTACCATAGAGCAGCTGGGCCAGCAACCTGTAACGCAGATCAACCAACGCCAACAGGGCTTGAATTTCGGCACGAGTCAATACCACCGGTAATTTTTGTGGGGTATGAGACTTGTTAAAATGCAGTTCTTGAGACAGTGGCCGCTGTATGATATGACGATACAAAAAACTCAAGGAGTTTAATGCTGTTGCCTGGGTTTTTACCGCAACATGGCGTTGATTAGATAAATATGACAGAAACTGTTCAACTTCAGCATCACCCAGCTGGTTCGGGTGTCGCTTATCATGGAATAGAATAAAAAACCTGATCCAATATAGATAAGTATCTATCGTTCGCTTGGCATATCGCCTGGACAGCATAAATTCACGCAGGTACTCAAAAAATGGTGAAGCCATGATGACTCCCCTTCACATATGACTGTATAAATAAACAGTAGTTGTAATTGAGTGATTTTGCCACATACTCAAAGGCCACATGCACGATATTTCTACCGAGATCCGGGAGTGAGCAACAAATGATTACTGTTATCAATGAGTTAAAAGATCTATCCCATGTCTTCTTTCTGGATAGAAGGCGAGACGCATGTTCAAAAATCGGGCATCATGCCTTCTATTAAATTGTTATAGCTACAGGGGGCACTCAGCAATGTATAAAAATAAATTTATAGCATTCATCGACATTCTAGGGTTTGGATCTTTGGTTGAAAAAAGTGCTGAAATTCCTGATA
>NZ_JAERTZ010000021.1 GCF_016746085.1 Zobellella iuensis | reverse complement strand
GGCACCTGGGCCTGGCCCTGGCGCCCACCGAGGACTACGAGCGCAACGGCTGCTACTCCGGCTCGGCGGTGGACAACAACGGCGAGCTGACCCTGATCTACACCGGCAACGTCAAATACGACCGGGAACGGCGCACCGCCTTCCAGTGCCTGGCGGTGGAGCGGGAATTCGGCGAGTTCGAGAAGCTGGGCCCGGTGCTGGAGTTGCCAGAGGGCTATACCGGCCATGTGCGGGACCCCAAGGTATGGTGGCACGACGGGCGCTGGTGGATGGTGCTGGCGGCCCAGAGCGAAGACGGCCAGGGCAAGGTGCTGCTCTACCAGAGCCCAAATCTGCACCACTGGCAGCAAACCGGGGTACTGGCCGGCAGTGGCGAGGGGAATATCGGCGAGTTCGGCTATATGTGGGAATGCCCGGATCTGTTCGAACTCGGTGGCCGCCAGGTGCTGATCTGCTGCCCCCAGGGCCTGCCGGCCGAGGCCGAGCGCTACCAGAACCTGTACCAGTGCGGCTGGCTGGCCGGCGAGCTGGACTGGCACAGCGGGCGCCTGGCCCACGGCGATTTCCATGAGCTGGATCTGGGCTTCGAATTCTATGCCCCGCAAACCACCCTGGACGACCAGGGCCGGCGCCTGCTGATCGGCTGGCTTGGCCTGCCCGACGACAACGAAGCCACCCAGCCCAGCCGGGAATACGGCTGGATGAACCAGCTCAGTTGCCCGCGGGTGTTAAGCTGGCGTGAGGGAAAGCTGTACCAGAACCCGGTACCTGAGCTGGCCGCCCTGCGCGGCGAGAAGCTGGACTGGCAGGGGCTGGCGGTGCAGGCGCCCCGGCTGCAGGGCGGCCGGGCCGAACTGGAACTCGGCATCAGCGGCGAGGTGCGGCTCTACCTGGGGCAGGCGGCGGTGCTGGAGCTCAATGCCGGCGGCCTTGAGCTCAGGCGGCTGAACTGGCGCAGCGGCGAATGGGAAAGCCGGCGCTGGCGCGGACCGGTGACGGCGCTGCGGCTGCTGCTCGACAGCTCCAGCATCGAGCTCTTTATCAACGGCGGGGAAGCGACGATGTCGGCCCGTTATTTCCCGGGGGCCAACCCCGAAATCCGCTGGGGCGGCGCGGGAGAAGTCCGCTTCTGCTACTGGCCGCTGGAGCCGGTGTTGCGCTCGTGACGGGGTGAATAGCCAAAGCAATAACGAAGGGGGATGGCCGATGCCCCGCCAAGACCTGCGGAGCATCGTGCAGAGTGCCGTCAGCCCAGCAGCAGTGCTAGACCGATGATTGCGCCGGTCACTAGCATCACGATCGCGCAATATCCCATGATATCCCTCGCTTTCAGGCCAGCAATGGCTAATGCGGGCAGGGCCCAAAACGGCTGCAGCATGTTCGTCCAACTGTCGCCCCAGGCAAACGCCATGGCCACTTTTGGAACATCGGCGTTTAGTGCCTGGGCTGCTTCCATTAGGATAGGGCCCTGTACGGCCCATTGGCCACCGCCGGATGGAATGAACATATTGATGATGCCGGCAGACAGGAAGCTCCATACCGGCAGAGTATCCGCACTCGATATATCGACAAACAGCTGCGCGAAGTCGCTTGCCAGTCCTGACTGGCTCATCATACCCATGACACCAGCATAGAAAGGAAACTGGATGATGACCCCGCTTGCACCTTTCACTGCTTCGTTCATCTGATCCAGAAAGTTGCGCAGGCTTTTGTGCAGGCCGATGCCGGCAAAGAGCAGTGCAAAGATGATGATGTTCAGATTCAGGCCACCGCCCTGCACGGCATAGGTGGTGATACCCGCAAAACCCATAATGGCGATTAGCAGCGCTGGCCAGAGTGCCTGCTCGATATGTTCGGCAGGTCGGGTGATTTTGGCTTTGCAGTGTTTTGGCTCATCGGTGTTGGCGGTCAAGGTGAAAGGCTTGTCGATGCTTTTCATAAGCAGATAGTTTGTCAGCGGCAGGACGATGAACATTGTGACGACCAATGTGATATTGAAGGCGCTGAATAGTGTGAGGTTTGTCGGAATAAGACCGACGCTCTCCTCAAGAAAGTTGCCGGGTGTCGCCAGCGTCAGCGGTACCGAGCCGGAGAGGCCCGCGTGCCAGATAAGAAATCCGGAATAGGCGCTGGAGATCAGCAACCGGTAGTCAACGCCGGCGATACGTTTGGCCAGCTCCTTGGCGAGTACCGCGCCGACGACCAGCCCTATTCCCCAGTTCAGCCAGCTGGCGGCGAGAGAAACCAGTGTCACGAGGACAATGGCACTTCCAGGTGTCTTTGCGGCGCAAGCAACGCGGGATACCAAATGTTTGAACAGCGGCGTGGTGGCGACGACGAAGCCGGCCACCAGTATCAGGACCATTTGCATTGCAAAGGTATGCAGCGTCCAAAAGCCATCCATCCAGTAATTGAGCATTGCTGTTGGTGTATGCCCTTTGAGTATGATACCAGTGGCCATTATCGCGATGGTGATGAGCACCACGATAACTAGAGGGTCAGGAAGGTACCGGTCGAAGATGCGAGTGCAAACATTGGTGAAATGGCCAAAGAATGATTTTCTTTCGGTTGTAGCCATCGTTTTGTTTAACATTTTTACTCTCCTGTAAGCCTCTTAACCCTGATAGACGAGCGATGCCGCCGCCAAGTCTTCGAGCGCGGTTCCAACCGCTTTGAATACTGTGTGTTCCCTATCCGATTGACGTATCCGGCACTTTCGCCGGCAAAGGTCTTCGAGGGTGCCGATGACAGAGCGCGGATCCAGGGCACCAGTCGACAGGGGTTGAAGCAAATCGCCGGATTTTTCTAGTGCCTCGGGTGTATCAATAAAAAGGCTGGCGTTGATGATGGCGCTGTTATCCGCTTCACGCATCTCGGGTGTGAAGCTCCCAATCAAATCGAGGTGGCTGCCGGGCTTGAGCCAGTCGCCTTTTACCAGAGGCTCTGTCGATAGGGTTGCGCAGCTGACAACATCGGCCCAGCCAACGGCCTGTGCCAGATCCGTGGCGGCACGCGCGGCTATACCATCCTGATTGAGTTGTGCGATCAGGCGCTCAGTCGCTAAGGGATTGACATCCCAGACCAGCACCTCATCAATGGGTAGGACTTCGCGGTAAGCGTAGGGAATGAGGCCGCCAACCCTTCCCGCTCCGAGCAGCGTGAGTTTTGATGAATTGGGGCGTGCGAGAAAAGACGCCGCTAATGCTGAGGCGGCAGCTGTTCTTCTTGAGGTAATTTCGTTTCCGTCGACCAGTGCGACGGGCTCACCGGTGGCCATATCGTACAGTGTATAGGTCGAGAAAAGACCGGGCAGAGATTTTTTTGCATTGTTGGGGGCAATGTTGACCGTTTTGATACCCATGAGTCCTGCTTCGCTCCACGCTGGCATTATCAGGGTTGTTAGCGGGTTTTCGTTCGTTCCGACGGCGTGAATGTGCCGCTGCGGTACGCTACAGTCGCTGTTGAACATGTTTTCCAATGCTGGAATCAGACGGGAAAAAGGCAGCGCGGTTCGCGTTTCATCACAACTGAATATTTTCATGCTTGGTTCTCTCCTTTCTATATATCCAGCTTCAGATCACTGACAGGCACTGCCTGACAGGTCAGACAGACGCTGGGATCTTCTGGCTCTTGGCCGTTGAGGTGATAGACCTTGCCGGACAGGATACGCACGGCGCAGCTCTCGCATTGACCTACCCTACAGCCACTTGGCAGCTTGAGGTGTTGTTTCTCCGCGAAAGTGAGTATTGGGCCAGACGAGGGTGTCCAGTTCAGGTCCTGTTGGTTGGAACGTATGAAGGAAATTCGGTATTGCTGGGTACCTTCAGGGGCGAGAGTCACGGGGGATCGAAATACCTCGCTGAAGATATCGAAGGAGGGCACGCCCTTTTCGATCAGTTGTTCGGTGATGACTTTCATCATGGGGCTTGGTCCACACAGGTAGAAGCGGGCTCGGCGGCTGATCAGGGAATCGGGCACAACGGCTGCAGACACAAGAATATCGGAGTCATAATCGGTACCTTTGGTATCGCCAGTCAGAGGTTTGTTGTAATAGTTGATGACATTGAGTCGTGGCAGTTGCCGTTTTAGTTGTTCCAAACGTTGCGCGAATGCATGGGTGGTGCTGTTGCGGTTCGAGTAGTGCAGCCATACCTCGGGCATGTTGTCAGCACCTACGAGAGATTCCAGATAGCTGATAAAAGGTGTAATGCCGATACCTCCAGCGAAGATCACTACCGGCTGCGGCAGTGAAATAGGCAGAACGAAGTTACCCCCGGGTGCACCGAGATGTACTTCTTGCCCGGGTTTAAGGAGTGTGTTGAGGTAGCTGGACATGCGGCCTTCGACGGCGTTACCGTGCTCGTCGAAGCCCCGCTGGTGGCGTACTGCGATGCTGTACGTTGTTCTCTCTTGCAGCTGAGCCGGTCCCGTCAGGGAGTAGGCGCGAGTTAGTTCATGCTCGGTGCTGCCTTTGTTGATGCATAGGGTGATATGTTGACCTGGCAGGTAGTTTGGCAGCAAAGAGCCGTCGGGAGTTACCAGCTCTATGGCGACGACCCCATCCGATTCTGGCCTAATGGTGCTTACCTTAAAGGGGCGCAATCCCTTCCAGGTGCGCCGTTTGAGATCCTGCTCGGGGTCAAGAAATACGTCACAGGGAAAGGCTCGCATCGGCACGGAACCACTGATTGGGTCTGAAGAGCGGGCACTGATCAGATTGTTGTAGTTGCTGTTACCCGCACCGACGATTGAAGATGCATTACGACCTAATTCTGCACATGCCTGCCACCAGCCGAATTCGGCGATGACAACATGGCTGTCGAGATCCGGGCTGAGGATGGCACTGAACCGGGCGTGTCCCTCAGTCGTTTCGATTTGGACCCAGTCACCTTCCTGAATGCCTTTTCGGTCGGCGAGCGTCTGACTTATTTGGACGACTGGTAGCGGAGAGCGTTTTCTCAGAGACACTAAGGATCGGTGCTGGCTGTGGCAAAAATAGCCGTTTTTCACCGAAGTTAGAGAGTAGGGATACCGGCTGTCTGTAGCGGGACCTTGCCGATCATCCGAGGGCAGGGGGGCGTAACCGTTGCGCAGCAGTGTTTCCGAATACAGCTCAACGCGTCCTGTCGGCGTATTGAAGCCACGAATCTTGCCGTCTGTTATCTCGGCATATTTTCGGGTTCTCTGGGTTAGTTTGTGGTGTATTCCTGCCGGATGCTGGCGTAACTGATCGACTGTCAGTCCAATCGGCTGCAGCATCCAATTCCAGCCGGCTTCGACACTACCGTTGAAAAACAGCTCGTCCATTCCGAGTTTTTCGGCCAAAGCGAACACGATCTCGGTATCGGATTTGGATTCTCCTCGTGGCGAGATCATCTGCTGTCTCAGTTGAATATGTTCCACCGCCTCTTCATTAATCTCGAAGCCTGCACGCAGTGCTTCGCGCTCCCACGGCGTATTCACCGGCAGGATAATATCCGCAAACTTGGCGGATGGTGTCTCGAATAGGTCACAATGAACGTGAAACTCCAGGCTTTTCAGTGCTTCAATACCCCGTGTCACGTCACCCTGACTGACAAGGGCGTTGGTGCCGAAACCGATGAAGGCTCGGACCTTGTAAGGCTGGCTGTCAATGATGGCGTTATAGAGGTCCAAGGTCTTGACCCAGCCTTGGGACGCAGGCCCCAGCGGCCGCTGTGCTAATCCCAGCGCCTTGCGTTTCTGAGCAGGGGAGATCAGCTCTTGACCATTGACGGAACGTAGCGGTAGTTGCGAATAAATACGATTTCCGCCCCGGGTATCGAAGCTGCCCGTTAGTGCATAGATGATGGCAACGGCGCGTTCAGTTTGGGTCGCGTTGACGTGCTGGCCGATGCCTGTCCAAGCGTGGTATGCCACCCGCTTACTGCTCGTGAGCAGTTTCGCTGCCCGTATCAGCTGCTGCTTGTCGACACCGGAAATATGTGCAACCACTTCCGGGGTGTAGTAGGCGCAGGCGCGCTCAAGTAAGGCGAAAACCGGCTCGCAAAGCACCTGCTCACCACTGAGAAGCTTCACGTGATAGCGGCCCGTCAGCGCACTGTGTGCGGCTTGGGAAAGAGAGTCATCGCTGACAGGGTCGTAGCTGGTTGGTCGGTTGGCTTCGCTGTCCCAGACGACGTAAGTGTTGGCGGAAGTCTGCGCGTGGCTGGATTTGCCGAGTAACGCGCAGTCCTTAGCACGTAGCAGTGTGGAGTCATCACAGCGAACCAGAAAGGGGGCGTTAGTCCAGTCTCGAACAAAGCGGGTATCATAATCACCACTTTCGATCAGCAGGCGGATCAGACCCAGGGCGACGGTTATGTCGGTTCCTGGTCGCACCTGTAGCCAGGCGTCGGCTTCGGCAGCCAGGGCTGTTTTGCGTGGGTCGATCACTATCATCCGAGCCCCTTTCTCGCGCCCGTTGCCGATGGCGTTGGCTTGGCTGAGCCAGGTACTGGTAGGGTTGTGACCCCAGAGCATAATCAGGTCTGCGTTGGCGTAGTCAGCCGTCGGCATGCCACAACCGAAGGTGAAGGCGTGAGCATAATCCTTGTGCCAGTTGCAGATTTCAGTGCCGTAGCAAATATTGGGGCTCTGGAAGGCGCGGACGAATCGCTCAATCCAGTCAATGCTATCGGAAATAGGTGTACCGCTGGGCGTGGTTACACCAAACGCGACAGACTCGGCACCGCTTTGTGCTTTTATATCTGTAAGCCGAGATGCAATGGTTTCAACTGCATCCTCCCAGGAAATCCTTTCCCAACCTGGATCCGTGTCTGTTTTTGGCCGGGTGCGGCGCATTGGGTACAGGATTCTGTTGGGGTTATGCACAAGTTCGGGTGCAGCACGTCCCTTCATGCACATGGCTGAACCGGTTGGATGCTCAGGGTCTGGTACGACATTAAGTAAGTCGTCATTTGAAACCCTGTTGATTGTTCCGCATCTAGAACGGCATAAGGTGCAGAAGCCGTGTTTTTCTTTGACTGGCATGGGTGATCTCCGGTCTGAAACTTAGGTCTGATACCGATCAAGCTAGCTGGAGTGACGTTGTATTGCTAATATGTATTATCAATCAACAAATATTGATAAAAACTATATGAATAGTGGTGTTACACTTCGACAGCTTGAATATCTGGTGGCACTTGCGGAAACCGGGCAGGTATCCAGGGCGGCGCTGAGGTGCCACGTCTCTCAGTCCTCGATGACCATTGCACTGAAAAATCTTGAGCAACGCCTTGGCGCGCAGCTCTTTGATCGTCATGCGAAAGGGGTTCGTTTAACCGAGATTGGGGAACGATTCGTGCTCAAAGCGCAGAGCATCGTGACAGGAGTGGACGAAGCAATTGCAGAGATTAGCCATTCACCAAACGACCTGTCGGGACGTGTGCGTATTGGAGTCACAGAAACTATATCGGCATACTTGATCCCTATGCTGGTAACGTCACTGTCTAGGCAATTCCCCAATTTGTGCATCGAAATGATTGAGCTTGATAGGGCCAGTATTGAAAAAGGGCTATTGGAAGAGGAATTCGATCTGGCATTTGTTCTCGTCTCCAATATGGAAGGCCAAGCCGAGCTTGAGTATGAGACCATGCTCCGTTCGCCCAGAAGACTCTGGCTGCATAGTGATAGTTCTTTGCAGTATCCTGAATTTTTGGGACTTGAAGAAATTGCGAAAAGCGATTTTATCCTGCTTGATATGGATGAACATGTGGCAACGGTGAACCGCTATTGGGGGGCTCACGGCCTTGAACCCAAGGTGGTTTTCAAGAGCAGCTCACTGGAGGCTGTGCGCAGCTTGGTTGCGTTGGGACAGGGGGTGACCATCCTTTCTGACCTAGTGTACCGGCCATTCTCACTGGAAGGGCGACGTATCATCCGGCGAGATCTGACTGACAACTTACCAACGATGGACGTTGGCTGCGTATGGAAAAAGTTGGAGTTGTTACCACGTAATGTGGAAGCCGTTATCGACTTTATTCGTAGGTCAATTAGTGAAAGCCGGTAATTTTCAAGGTGGTTGTTGCGTGAACTTGTCACGCTGTTTTTAGTGTTCAGCCACTTCACCAGTGATTGGCCCATGCGTTGTCCAAGAACAGCACAAGTGGCCACCGCCAGCTGCTCCTGTATCAGCAGCTGTGCCATCTACCAGTGATCCTACTATTCGGAACAGTGAGTTACAGGCCGATATCCCGCACGTTTTCCATCACCACGAAGGTACTGGTCTGCAGCACGTGGGGCAGGGCGGAGATTTTTTCCCCCAGCACCATGCGGTAGGACGCCATGTCCTTGGTGCGTATCTTCAGCAGGTAGTCGAAGCCGCCGGCGATCATATGGCACTGCTCCACCTCGGCTATCTTGAGCGCCGCCTTGTTGAAGGCGGTAAGGGCCTTGCTGCTGGTGTCGCTCAGGGTGATCTGCACAAAGGAGATATGGCTGAGCCCCAGTTTGCTCTGGTCCACCAGGGCGGTGTAGCCGGTGATATAGCCCTGCTCTTCCAGCCGGCGCATGCGCAGCTGGCAGGGGGTTTTCGACAGGCCGACTCGGGAGGCCAGCTCGGTGAGGGTGATGCGGGCGTTCTCCCGCAGCTCCTGGATGATCTGCAAGTCCGCCCTGTCCAGATTGCTCATCTTTCTTGCTCCTTTTTAGTCAAGATGCCCATGGCCTTATGGCATTGTGCGCCATCATCCCGCTCCGGGCGGTGCCACAAAAAACCGGTGTTGTGGTTAATGTGTCTATTTTTATCACTTTTCATGGTGATTAGTTAAAAAATTATGCCAGTAAAAAGTGATTTTGTGATGTTTGTTTTTGTTATATAGGAAAAACGGTTATTCACTTTCGGTTAGCATGATGCCAACAAAATCGTACACACCGAGGAGAAGGTCGGATGAAAGAACAAGCACTGTCGATGGCGGCTTGCCGGGAAACGATTCGTGGTCATTACCTGGCGGACGAGGCCGAGGTGGTCAAGGCCCTGGCGGCCGATGCCCGGGTGCCCGCCGACGTTCGCGCCCGCATCTCGGCCCGGGCGGCCGAACTGGTGCGCAACGTGCGTGCCAACTCCACCCCGACCATGATGGAAAAGTTCCTGGCCCAGTACGGCCTCACCACCAAGGAAGGCGTGGCGCTGATGTGCCTGGCCGAGGCGCTGCTGCGGGTGCCGGACAAGAGCACCATCGACGAGCTGATCGAAGACAAGATTTCATCCGGCAACTGGGGCGAGCACCGCGGCCGCTCCAACTCGTCGCTGATCAACAGCTCCACCTGGGCGCTGCTGGTTACCGGCAAGCTGCTGTCGCCGGTGGATCGCCAGGGGCTGGCGAACACCCTGCGCGGCATGGTCAAGCGCCTGGGCGAGCCGGTGGTGCGCACCGCCGTCGGTCAGGCGATGAAGGAGATGGGGCGCCAGTTCGTACTGGGCCGCAACATCGAGGAAGCGGTCAAGCGTGCGAAAAGCTACGAAGCCCGCGGCTATACCTACTCCTACGACATGCTGGGCGAGGCCGCCCGTACCGACGCCGACGCGCTGCGCTACCATCGGGCCTACTCCGCCGCCATCGCCGCCCTGGCGCCCCACTGCCGGCACCCGGACATTCGCCAGAACCCGGGTATTTCGGTCAAGCTGTCGGCGCTGCACGCCCGCTATGAGTTCGGCCAGAAAGCACGGGTGATGAACGAGCTGGTGCCCCGCACCCTGGAGCTGGCCAAACAGGCCAAGGCCGCCAACATGGGCTTCAACATCGACGCGGAAGAAGCGGATCGGCTGGACCTGTCCCTGGACGTGATCGAAGCGGTGCTGTCCGATCCCGCCCTGGCGGGCTGGGACGGCTTCGGCATCGTAGTGCAGGCCTTCGGCAAGCGGGCCGCCCACGTGCTCGACTGGCTGTACGCCCTGTCCGAGAAGCTCGACCGTCGCATCATGGTGCGGCTGGTAAAAGGCGCCTACTGGGATGCGGAGATCAAGCGCGCCCAGGTGATGGGGCTGGCGGACTTCCCGGTGTTCACCCGCAAGGTCAACAGCGATCTGTCCTACATCGCCTGCGCCAAGAAGCTGCTGGCCATGACCGACCGCATCTACCCCCAGTTCGCCACCCACAACGCCCATTCGGTGTCGGCCATCCTCGAGCTGGCCCAGGGCCGCGACTGCTTCGAATTCCAGCGCCTGCACGGCATGGGCGAATCGCTGCACGACGCCGTGCTCACCAAGCAGGGCACCCGCTGTCGCATCTACGCGCCGGTGGGCGCCCACCAGGATCTGCTGGCCTACCTGGTGCGCCGCCTGCTCGAGAACGGCGCCAACAGCTCCTTCGTCAACCAGATTGTCGACACCCGCATCCAGCCCGAGGACATCGCCCGGGATCCCTTCGATGCGGTGGCGGCCATGGGCGACCAGGTGTCGAGCAAGACCATTGCCCGTCCCGCCGATCTCTATGGTGCCAAGCGGCGCAACTCACGGGGCTGGGATTTCACCAACCCGGTGGAAGTGGCGGAAATCGATGCCGCCCGCGCCCCCTTCCTGCGCCATCAGTGGAGCGGTGGCCCGGTGATCGCGGGCCCGGTGCAGAGCACCCGGGTCGAGCAAGTGCGCAACCCGGCGGTGCCGTCGGATCTGGTGGGCCAGGTGGTCCAGGCCTCGGCAGAGGATATCGACACCGCCATCGCCGCCGCCCGTACCGGCTTCGAGGCCTGGTCCGCGCTGCCGGTGGCGGAGCGCAGCGCGCGCATCCGCCGCGTGGCCGACCTGTTCGAGGAGCACGCTGCCGAGCTGTTCGCCCTGGCGACCCGGGAAGCGGGCAAGAGCCTGCCGGATGCGATTGCCGAAATCCGCGAGGCCGTCGACTTCGCCCGTTACTATCCGAACGAAGCCGAGCGCAACCAGGACTTCGGCACCGGCCGGGGCGTGATCGCCTGTATCTCGCCCTGGAACTTCCCCCTGGCCATCTTCGCCGGCCAGGTGCTGGCGGGGCTGGCGGCGGGCAACGCCGTCATCGCCAAGCCGGCCGGCCAGACCGCGCTGATCGCCGCCCGGGCGGTCGAGCTGATGCACGAGGCCGGCATTCCCCGCGCGGCCATCCAGCTGCTGCCCGGCAGCGGCAGCACCGTGGGCGCGGCCCTGACCTCGGACCCGCGCATCGATGGCGTCTGCTTTACCGGCTCCACCGCCACCGCCCAGCACATCAACAAGGTGATGGCCGAGTCCATGGCGCCTGACGCGCCCCTGGTGGCCGAAACCGGCGGCCTCAACGCCATGATAGTGGACTCCACCGCACTGCCGGAGCAGGTGGTGCGCGACGTGCTGGCCTCTTCCTTCCAGAGCGCCGGCCAGCGCTGCTCCGCCCTGCGCATGCTCTATGTGCAGAAGGACATCGCCGAGCACCTGCTGGAGATGCTGTTCGGGGCCATGGACGAGCTGCGCCTGGGCAACCCCTGGCAGCTCGACACCGACGTGGGTCCGGTGATCGATGAGAACGCCAAGCGCGGCATCGAGGCGCACTGCGAAAAATTCGCGCGCCGGGGGCGGGTGCTCAAGCAACTGCCGGTGCCCGCCGAGGGGCTCTTCGTGGCGCCCACGGTGATCAAGCTCGACGGCATCCACGAGCTGGAGGAGGAGATCTTCGGGCCCGTGCTGCATGTGGCCACCTTTGAGGCGGATGAACTCGACCAGGTGGTGGACCAGATCAACGCCCAGGGCTTCGGCCTGACCTTCGGCCTGCACACCCGGGTCGACAAGCGGGTGGAGCGCATCGTCAACCGCATCAAGGTCGGCAATATCTACGTCAACCGCAACCAGATCGGCGCCATCGTCGGCTCCCAGCCCTTCGGCGGCGAAGGCCTCTCGGGCACCGGCCCCAAGGCCGGTGGTCCCCAGTATGTGCGCCGCTTTATGGCCTCCGGGTCGGCGCAGGGCGTGGCGGCCGCCGCGGCCGCTACCCTTAGCGCGGAACAGCTGCAGAGCGCCATCGACCGGCTGAACGGCAAGGACTGGGCCCAGGCCCAACACCGGGCCGAGCGGCTGGCGGCCATCTTCGGTACCGTGCCGGCGGCGCTGGACGCCGCCCCGGAAGAGATGCCGGGCCCCACCGGCGAGCTCAACCGGCTGCGCTGCTGTGCCCGTGGCACCCTGCTCTGTCTGGGGCCGGATCTGGCCTCGGCCATGCAGCAGGCCGGCACCGCCCTGTCCCAGGGCAACGCCGTGGTGGTGGTGGCGCCGGGGGCGAGTGCGGCGCTGGCCGGCGCCGACGCGGCGGCTATTCCGGCCATCGGCCTGGACGGCCTGCTGCAGCCCGCCGCCCTCGAAACCCTTACCGGCTTCGAGGCGGTGGCAAGCCACGCCGACAGCGCCACCCTGCGCCAGTACCGGCTGGCCCTGGCGCGGCGCGACGGCGCCCTGCTGCCGCTCATCACCGAGCAGGACGCGCCCGAGCGCTTCGTGATCGAACGCCACCTGTGCATCGACACCACGGCGGCCGGCGGCAACGCCAGCCTGATCGCGGCCTCGGAGTAAGCGGCCGGACGACGGCCCTGGTCCCGCCTGGCAGGCGGGGCCAGGGCCGTTACTTCCGAATCCGGGTGTTCATGGTGCTGGCGGTCGATCTCAGGACGGGTAGAATGGGATCATCTGCCAACAAGATGCTAGACACGTGGATAAGAAGAAACTGACCATAGCCCGGCTGGCGGAGCTGGCCGGGGTGTCCAAGGCCACCGCCAGCCTGGTGATGAACGGCAAGGCCGGCCAGTACCGCATTGCCGACGAAACCCGCGAACGGGTGATGGCGGTGGCCAAGCGCTACCAGTACCAGCCCAACCTCCATGCCCGCGCCCTGGGCTCCCACCGCAGTCACACCCTGGGGCTGGTGATCCCCGATCTTACCAACTTCGGCTTCGCCAGCATCGCCAAGGCCCTGGAATCCCGTTGCCGGGAAGCCGGGCTGCAGTTGCTGATCGCCTGCTCCGATGACGATCCCGAGCTGGAGCAACAGGTGGTGGCGGGGCTGATCCAGCGCCAGGTGGATGCCCTGATCGTGGCCTCCAGCGCCACCGACGACGCTCCTTATCGCCAGCTGAGCGAACGGCTGCCGGTGATCCAGCTCGACCGCCATATCGGTCAGTCGAGCCTGCCGCTGGTGATTTCCGACGCCTGCCGGGCCACGGCGGAGCTGGTGCAGTTTATGGCCCGGGGGCAGGAGGCGGTGTATTTTCTGGGCGGGCAGCTGGCGCTGTCGCCCAGCCGCCACCGCCTGGCGGGTTATGAGCTGGGGTTGCAGCGGGCCGGGATAGAAGCCAGGCCGGAATGGATCTGGACGGCGGACTATCGCTCGCTATCGGGCTACCGCATGATGGCCGAGCTGCACCGGGAGCTGGGCCGGCTGCCCGGGGCCCTTTTTACCGCTTCCTTTACCCTGCTCGAAGGGGTACTGCGTTACCTCAACGAGCACCATTTGCTGGCCGAGCCGATCCGGCTCGGTACCTTCGACGATCATGAACTGCTCGACTGCCTGCCGATTGCGGTGGATGCGGTGGCCCAGGATTGCGACGCCCTGGCCGGGGCGGCCTTCGAGCTGTGCAGCCTGCTGCTTCGGGGGGAAACCCTGGTCAAGGCCGCCCATGTGGTGCCGACCAGGGTCCATTGGCGCAGCCGCGCTCAGTGCGCGGCGTAGGTACCGGAGCGGGACAGGGAGGCCACCAGCAGCTGGGCTTCGCTGACGGAGTCCAGCGGCTCGACCAACACCTCGTCCTGCTGCCAGTCGATACGGGTGCCGGTGGCGGCGTAGAGCTGCTCGTTCAGGCTGTCGGGCGTGATCTGCTGCTGCCGCTCGGCCTTGCCGCCCGGCAGGTAGATGGTGCCGTTGGAGAAGTCGACCGCGAAGGCCACCACCCCGGGCACGATAAAGAACAGCAGGCCGATGCCGTTGGCGATGGCCACCACCGGATCGATGCGGCCGCTGATCTGGCCCTTGCGTTCGGGATAGAAGATGGTGCCGCAGGCGGCCAGCTGGGTGGTGAGCACCCCGGCCAGGGCCAGTGCCAGCGACTTTTGCTTGAGCCCTGTCATACAGTTACCTCTGTGTGGTTAAACGCGGCTCCAGTTTATACGATAACGGTATTATCTGAATCCGTTTTTGGCGGGCTGTGACAGTGGCTGGCGCCGGTGCAACCGGCCTGGAGGGGGATAAAAGCGCTAACGTAAGGCATAGTGGTGCCTTACGTTAGCGTGTGATCAGGCTTTGAACAGCCGGTGGAAGGCCTCGGCGTGATCCTCGCTGGCCTGTTGCTTGTCGTCGAAAGCCCGGGTGACGTCCTCCAGAGAGCAGGCGTCTTCCCTGAACTCCAGCACCTTGCGATCGTAATGGTCGCTCGCCGCTTTCAGTTTCGCCCTTTTTTCCTGCAGTTCGTCCCAGGCGTCTTTGGTTGCTTCGCTGTACTTGGCCATTAGGGTACCTCCTGTGTGGTTGAGCCCCTAAAGTGTAGTACGAGGCACCGGGCATGGCGGCCGGCCCGTTAAACGGGCCCCATGGCAAACCACGGCGTCGGTGGTGAAAAGGTCCACTGAAGTGGATCCTACGAATACGGGAGGCAGCTGTAAGGGCCGACTTCAGTCGACCGAATGGTCCAAACACCCTTCCACCAGGGCCAGCACCTCCGGGTGCAGCAGTTCCCGTTTGGCCAGCAGGGCTTGCAGCCGTTCCCGCCACAGGGCGCCGTCCGGGCCGGCCAATTGCGCCGCCAGCAGCGGGCCGCATTCCGTCAGCGACAGCCGGCCGGCCTCCGCCAGCCCCCAGGCCTGTAGCTGGGCCCTGAAATCGTCCTGATCGATAAGCTCGGTGATCATCATCGTTGGTTCCTCCGCAGTTTTGCCCCAGCCTAAGCAGGCCCCGCATCCTGGGCAAGGGGCCTTGCGTCATCATGTCGTATCCAGAACAGAGAAGACGGAAGGGGACGCCCCCGGATAACCCGGTGTCGTACCGAAGAAGTTTTGAACAGCCGTTAGCTGTTGTGATAAGGGCCGGTATTTGCTGGTCGCGACCAAGGCTTGTAACAGGACACGATCAGCCAATACCGAAGGAAATAAGCAAAGGGTCGTGAGGACGACAGACCCGCGGCTTATCGAGTTGCAATAGCCCCCAATCCCCGACGGAGATCTTGTCCTATGTTAGGCAAAGATGGAATTTTGAAAGGAATGAGTCCGGCGGCAACGATCAGCTCTATGGTGATCGTTACCTTGTTTGTGTTGGGCGGAGCCCTGTTTCCGGACTCCGCCGCCGCCCTGTTCGACACCTTGTCAGGAGGTATTCTCAGCCACTTCAAATGGTACTACATCGCCATCGTCGCGCTGATGCTGGTGTTCTGCGTGGTACTGGCCTGCAGCCGTTTCGGCCAGCTGCGCCTGGGTGCCGATGATTCCAGGCCGGAATACAGCCTGTTCTCCTGGTTCGCCATGTTGTTCAGCGCCGGCATGGGCATCGGCCTGGTGTTCTGGTCCATCGCCGAGCCCATTTACCACTTCCAGAGCAATCCCTTTATCGCACAGGGCATGACCACCGAAGCGGCGGAAGTGGCCATGCGCATCACCTACTTCCACTGGGGCCTGCACCCCTGGGCCATCTACGTGGTGGTGGGGCTGGCGCTGGCCTACTTCTCCTACCGCAAGGGACTGCCGCTGACCATCCGCTCCGCCCTCTATCCGCTGATCGGCCAGCGCATCTACGGCTGGATGGGCCATACCGCCGACGTGCTGGCGGTGTTCGGCACCGTGTTCGGGGTGGCCACCTCCCTCGGCCTGGGCGTGGCCCAGATCAACACCGGCCTCAACCACCTGTTCGGGGTGGAGATCAGCACCACCAACCAACTGGTGCTGATCCTGGTGATTTCTCTTATCGCCACCGCCTCGGTGCTGTCCGGCATCGGCCGCGGAGTGAAATGGCTGTCGGAGATCAACATCTGGCTGACCGTGGCCATACTGCTGTTCCTGCTAGTGTACGGCCCCACCCGTTACCTGCTGCAGAGCTATGTGCAGGGCATCGGTGACTACCTGGCCCATGTGGTGCCGCTCAGCACCTGGACCGACGCCAACAAAGACAGCCAGTGGCAGTCCTGGTGGACGGTGTTCTACTGGGCCTGGTGGATGTCCTGGTCGCCCTTCGTCGGCATGTTTATCGCCCGCATTTCCAAAGGGAGAACCATCCGCGAGTTCATCTGCGGCGTACTGCTGGTGCCCACCCTGCTCGGCATGCTGTGGCTGACCCTGTTCGGCGGCACCGCGCTCTACCTTGAGCTGACCCACACCGTGACCAACGCCGCCGGCGAGGTGGTCTCGGCCATCGGCCAGGTCGGCATCGCCACCGCCGTGGGCGAAAACGTGACCTCGGCGCTGTATGCCACCCTGAGCCTGCTCGACGGCGGCACTATGGGTTACATGGCCGCCGTGCTGGCCACGGTGCTGGTCGCGCTTTACTTCATCACCTCCGCCGACTCCGGCACCCTGGTGGTGACCACCATCCTCTCGCTGGGCGAGGAGCACCCGCCGCGCAGCCAGCGGGTGATATGGAGCCTGGCGGTCGCCGCCGTGGCCGCCATCCTGATGATGGCGGGCGGGCTCAAGGCGCTGCAAACCGCCTCCATCATCGCCGCCTTCCCCTTCTCGGCGGTGATCATGGTGATGATGTGGGGCCTGTTCCGCGCCCTGCACCAGGAGTTGCCCGCCCCACAGCCTAAGCCGGTGAAGGTGCCGCCGGCTTCCTGACCACAAGGGGGGCTTGCCCCCCTTCAGCTTGTCTTTTTTGGGGCAGCCTTGCCCCAATTTGGATCCTCGCCAGACGTCCAATCATACTATCCCTTTATAGGTAATCACGTCAGCCCGGGAAACCGTCTCAAATGCGCCTTCTTGCGGAAGTTTTTGTGCATTTTTTCAGCTAATCAAGCTGGCACGCATATTGCCTTTGTAATGGAGGGAAAGGATTGTGACGCCCGGCTTTTTTCGGCCGGCGAGCAGCACCCGAGTCCGCGGATACATGCGTCATGGCTGAATTATCATGCTTTAGTCGCAAGTTGTGACTGAACGCCGAAAAATCACGGCTCATCGGATTTCCAAGACATGGCCGGGTGTTATATATTTTTTAAATGGGTGTATTTGGGATGTAAATGGCAAAGTCCCGCCATCGCATCGCCATCTTATGTAGACAGGGTTCCCGACTGCCTCCGCGCAGGGACCAGGAGCAAGAGCAATGAGCCAAACACAACGCGTCGGTTTTTTACTGGTAGACAACTTCACCATGATCTCCCTTGCCTCCGCCATCGAGCCCCTGCGCATGGCCAACCAGCTCTCGGGCCAGCCGCTCTACGAGTGGGTGATGCTCAGTGAGACCGGCCAGCCGGTGCGGGCCAGCGACAACATCATGGTGACCCCGGATCACGGCATTCACGACTGCGGCCATATCGACATGATGCTGCTGTGCGGCGGGGTAGGGGTGGCCAACGCCCGCAGCCGAAACCTGCGCGCCTGGCTGCAGCAACTGGCCCACCGCCGGGTCAAGCTCGGCGCCCTGTGCACCGGCAGCTACCTGCTGGCCGATGCCGGCGTGCTCACCGGCTACCGCTGCACCCTGCACTGGGAATACATGGCCGCCTTCAAGGAAGCCTTTCCGCAGCTGGAAACCAGCAACGCCCTCTACTGCATCGACCGGGATCGCCTCACCAGCAGCGGCGGCACCGTGCCCATGGACATGATGCTGCACCTGATCGAAAAAGAGCACTCCAGCGCGCTCAGCACCGCCATCTGCGACATGTTCCTGTGCGAGCGCATCCGCGAAGGCCAGGAAGAGCAGCGCGTGCCCCTGCGCCACCTGGTGGGCTCGGCCCAGCCCAAGCTGGCCGAGGTGGTGGCACTGATGGAAGCCAACCTCGAAGAGCCCATCACCCTGGACGAGCTGTCCCACTACGTGGGGCTGTCGCGCCGCCAGGTGGAGCGGCTGTTCCAGCGCCATGTGAAGTGCTCGCCCTCCCGCTACTACCTGAACCTGCGGCTCAAGCGGGCGCGCCAGCTGTTGCGCCAGACCTCCTATTCCATCATCGATATCGCCACCGCTTGTGGCTTCGTTTCCACCCCCCATTTCAGCAAGTGCTACCGGGAGAACTTCGGCGTACCGCCCCGGGACGACCGCTGCGGCCGCTCCGCGCCCAAGGCCGAGGAAATCTCCCCGGTCATGCCCGAACTGGAGCTCAACACCCGCCTGGAATCGGCCCGCGGCGAACCCACCTTCGCCTCTATCCCCCTTTAAGGCCGGTTTCCCTTATCGACATCAAGGCCCCGCGACGGGGCCTTTTTTCGGCCGAATATTGGAGCACAGGCGGCTCGCCTGCCTTCCCGCGCAGCGGGAACCGGTTTTTCGGTTCAGTGAACTGGCCGCTTCCTGAGTCCATGAGGTGTGTTATCATCCATACAGGTTCACAAACACAACAGGAAAAGACCATGCGTTACAAGCGTAGAGCGTTACGGGCTGTTGGTTCTGTGTTGGACATAGCTCCCAGGGGGCATTATCACCGGCGATTTGTTTCTTCCGAGTCGGATCTGTCCCGTTTGGCCGGAGATTGGGTCGCTGTGGGTAATGATCTCAACGATGCCATAGAGAAATACAATGACCAGTTCAGAGCAGAACAGCGGCCCGTCGACGCCACCCAGTGAAGCCTCTCCGCCCCTCGATGAAAAGCAAATCGAGGGGGAACTCCTCCAACATCCAGAACTCCTTGAACGTCTCCTGCAGAATCCGGAGATCAAGGCGGTCGTATACCGCAACGAGGTGTTTTCCGGACCTTTGCCCTCGCCGAATGTACTCAGTGGCTATGAGAAAGTGCTCGTCGGCTCGGCCGAACGCATTCTGATGATGGCGGAAAAAGAGCAGCAACACCGCCATGTAATGGACATGACGGCCCTGCAAGGCGAGATAAATAAGGACAAGCGAGGCCAACAGTTTGGCCTGGGCATAGCAGTGTTATTCGGGGTGATGGCACTTGTACTCGGGCTTAGTGGGCAACCCTGGCTGGGTGGTCTGATTGCAACCGTCGATTTGGTGGCCCTGGTTGCCGTATTTGTAATGGGGCGCAGAAGCGAAGAATAAATTTCTGATAATACTCTGGCTGTATTCCAAGTACGGCCACTATAGTCCAGCCTCCGCCAAGGGTCCGTTTCAACGGACCACCCGACCACCGGCGCCGGGGTTCGGTCGAATAAATTCGACCCTACGACGGACGCCGGTTTGGCCGTAGGGTCCGTTTCAACGGACCAATCCCACCACCGGCGCCGGGGTTCGGTCGAATAAATTCGACCCTACGACGGACGCCGGTTTGGCCGTAGGGTCCGTTTCAACGGACCACCCGACCACCGGCGCTGGGGTTCGGTCGAATAAATTCGACCCTACGACGGACGCCGGTTTGGCCGTAGGGTCCGTTTCAACGGACCACCCGACCACCGGCGCCGGGGTTCGGTCGAATAAATTCGACCCTACGGCGGACGCCGGTTTGGCCGTAGGGTCCGTTTCAACGGACCAATCCCACCACCGGCGCCGGAATTTGGCTTTCCAGCTTCCAGCCTCCCGCTTCCACCCCCCACTTGTCTTTTCCCGACACCGTTTCTGAACAGTGACGTTTTTGGCTATGCGTTCGTCGTTTTCAGCCAGTGGGCGGGGGGACCCGCGGGCTAGACTGCCTCTGAATCCGGTGAACTCGGTTCACCCGTCAAATAAATGCAAGGAAGGTCTGGCTATGCAAAGTGCAGCTGAAGTACACCAACAATCGATAGTGATCGACGGCCTGATTATCGCCAACTGGGGGCGCGAACTGTTCGAAGATATGCGCCGCGGTGGCCTTACCGCCGCCAACTGCACCGTGTCGGTGTGGGAGGGCTTCCAGGCCACGGTGAACAACATCGCCGAGTTCAACCGCCATTTCCGGGAACACGGCGACCTGATCCGCCCGGTGCGCACTACCGCCGATATCCTCAAGGCCAAGGAAGAAGGCCGCACCGGCATTATCCTCGGCTTCCAGAACGCCCACGCCTTCGAGGATCAACTGGGCTACGTGGAAATCTTCAAGCAACTGGGTGTGGGCGTAGTGCAAATGGCCTACAACACCCAGAACCTGGTGGGCACCGGCTGCTACGAGCGCGACGGTGGCCTGTCCGGCTTCGGCCGCGAGGTGGTGGCGGAAATGAACCGGGTCGGCATCATGTGCGATCTGTCCCACGTGGGCGCCAAAACCTCGGAAGAAGTGATCCTGGCCTCCCAGAAGCCGGTGTGCTACTCCCACTGCCTGCCCGCCGGGCTCAAGGACCACCCGCGCAACAAGTCGGACGAAGAGCTGCGCTTTATCGCCGAGCACGGCGGCTTCGTGGGCGTGACCATGTTCGCCCCCTTCCTGAAAAACGGCATCAACTCCACCATCGAAGATTACGTGGAGGCCATTGGCTATGTGCTGGATCTGGTGGGTGAAGACGCCATCGGCATCGGCACCGACTTTACCCAGGGTCACGATCAGAACTTTTTCGAGTGGCTGACCCACGACAAGGGCTATGCCCGCCGCCTGACCCGGTTCGGCGAAATCATCAACCCCGAGGGCATTCGTACCATCGGTGACTTCCCCAACCTGACCGAGGCCCTGCTGCGCCACGGCTACTCCCCGCGCCTGGTGGAGAAGATCATGGGCGGCAACTGGGTACGTGTGCTCAAGGACGTCTGGGGCGAATAAGCAACATATAAAGGAAGCGAGGGAGAAACCACAATGTCAGTACATGCACCCGAAATGCCGATTGAAGTAGACGCCGACACCGGCGTTTGGACCACCGACGCCCTGCCCATGCTCTATGTGCCGCGCCACTTCTTCGTGAACAACCACATGGCCATAGAGGAAGAGCTGGGCCCCGAGCGCTACGCCGAGATCCTGTACAAGGCCGGCTACAAGTCTGCCTGGCACTGGTGCGAGAAAGAGGCCGAGTGCCACGGCATCAGCGGCGACGCGGTGTTCGAGCACTACATGAAGCGCCTGTCCCAGCGTGGTTGGGGCCTGTTCACCATAGAACAGCTGGACATCCCCGCCGGCACCGCCAAGGTGCGGCTGGATCACTCCGCCTTCGTCTACCAGTACGGCAAGGTGGACCGCATGGTGGACTACATGTTCACCGGCTGGTTCGCCGGCGCCATGGACCAGATTGCCCAGAGCCTGGGCCATCCGGTGCGCACAGTTGCACGCCAGACCCAGAGCGGCGCCCAGACCGGCTGCGATTACGGCCTGTTCGAGGTGAGCCCGCTGTAACGGTGCCACCCGTCATGCCCGCGAAGGCGGGTATGACGAGAAGGGCCGCGGAGTGACATCCACTCCCGTCATGCCCGCGAAGGCGGGCATCCAGGGCAGGGCTCGAAAGTGACGAAGCGAGCAGGTTTTAATTTTCGGCGGGCCCCAGGCCCGGCATGTACTAGAGGATTCCAGGATGGGACAGTTCGACGCCTTGTTTCAACCCATGAACATCAACAAGCTCACTATCCGCAACCGGGTGGTGAGCACGGCCCATGCCGAGGTGTACGCCACCGACGGCGGCATGACCACCGAGCGCTACGTCAAATACTACGAAGAAAAGGCCAAGGGCGGCCTGGGCCTGGCCATTTGCGGCGGCTCCAGCGTGGTGTCCATCGACAGCCCCCAGGGCTGGTGGAGCTCGGTTAACCTGAGCACCGACCGCATCATTCCCCACTTCCAGAACCTGGCCGACGCCATGCACAAGCACGGCGCCAAGATCATGATTCAAATTACCCACATGGGGCGCCGCTCCCGCTGGGACGGCTACGACTGGAGCACCCTGGTATCGCCCTCCGGCATCCGTGAGCCGGTGCACCGCGCCACCTGCAAAACCATAGAGCCGGAAGAAATGTGGCGCATCATCGGCGACTACGCCCAGGCCGCCCGCCGCGCCAAGGAAGGGGGCCTGGACGGGGTGGAGCTGTCTGCCGTGCACCAGCACCTGATCGACCAGTTCTGGAGCCCGCGGGTCAACAAGCGTACCGACGAATGGGGCGGCACCTTCGAGGGCCGCATGAAATTCGGCATGGAAGTGCTCAAGGCGGTGCGCGCCGAAGTGGGCCCGGACTTTGTGGTGGGCATGCGTATCTGTGGTGACGAGTTCCACCCGGACGGCCTCAGCCACGACGACATGAAGCAGATCGCCAAATACTACGACGACACCGGCATGGTCGACTTTTTCGGCGTTATCGGCTCCGGCTGCGACACCCACAACACCCTGGCCAACGTTATCCCCAACATGAGCTACCCGCCCGAGCCCTTCCTGCACCTGGCGGCGGGCATCAAGGAAGTGGTGAGCGTGCCGGTGATCCACGCCCAGAACATCAAGGATCCCACCCAGGCCCAGCGTATTATCGAAGGCGGCTATGTGGACTTTGTGGGCATGACCCGGGCGCACATCGCCGACCCGCACCTGATCGCCAAGATCAAGCTGGGCCAGGTGGACCAAATTCGCCAATGCGTGGGTGCCAACTACTGCATCGACCGCCAGTACCAGGGCCTGGACGTGCTCTGCATCCAGAACGCGGCCACCTCCCGCGAGCACATGGGCCTGCCCCATCTCATCGAAAAAACCGACGGCCCCCTGCGCAAGGTGGTGGTGGTGGGCGGCGGCCCCGGCGGCATGGAAGCGGCCCGGGTGGCGGCCGAACGCGGCCATAACGTGGTGCTGTTTGAAAAGGCGCCCGAACTGGGCGGCCAGATCACCCTGGCGGCCAAGGCGCCCCAGCGCGACCAGATTGCCGGTATCACCCGCTGGTACGCCCTGGAGCTGGCCCGCCTCAAGGTGGACCTGCGGCTGAACACCGCCGCCGACATGCCCGCCATCATGGCGGAAAAGCCGGACGTGGTGATCCTGGCGGTGGGCGGCACCCCCTTTATCGAGCAGAACCCCGAGTGGGGCGCGGCCGAAGGCCTGGTGGTGAGCAGCTGGGATATCCTCTCCGGCAAGGTGGAGCCGGGCAAGAACGTGCTGGTGTACGACACCATCTGCGAATTCTCCGGCATGTCGGTGGCCGACTACCTGGCGTCCAAGGGCAGCCTGGTGGAAATGGTGACCGACGACATCAAGCCGGGCGCGGCCATCGGCGGCACCACCTTCCCCACCTACTACCGCTCCCTGTACGAGCGGGAGGTGATCATGAGCTCCGACATGGCCCTGCACAAGGTGTACAAGGAAGGGGACAAGCTCATCGCGGTGCTGGAAAACGAATACACCGGCCAGAAAGAAGAGCGGGTGGTGGACCAGGTGGTGGTGGAGAACGGCGTCCGTCCGGACGAGCGGCTTTACTACGAGCTGAAGGGCGACTCCGTGAACAAGGGCCAGATCGATCTGGAAGCCCTGTACGCGGCCCAGGCCCAGCCGGCGCTGGCGCAGCACGGCCAGGGCTACTTGCTCTACCGCCTGGGCGACTGCGTGGCCCAGCGCAACACCCACGCCGCCATTTACGACGCCCTGCGTCTGTGTAAAGACTTCTGAGCCAAGGGGCCGGGGGCAACCCCGGCCCTGCCGAGGTGCCCGCTATGTTCGAGCCTGTGATCCCTTATCTGTTAGTGCTGGCCTTCGCCCTGGCCGCCATCGGCGCCGCGCGCCGGGTGCGGCTGTGGCGCCGGGGCCAGTCCAGCCCCGTGCACTTCTGGCGCGGGTTGGCCGCCATGCCGCGCCGCTACCTGGTGGACCTGCACCACGTGGTGGCGCGCGACAAGTATATGTCCAACACCCACGTGGCCACCGGCGGCGGCTTTGTGCTGGCGCTGGTGCTGGTGGTGCTGGTGCACGGCCTGGGCCTGCACAGCGCCTGGCTGGTGTGGCCGCTGCTGGCGGCCAGCCTGCTGATGGCGGTGGGCGCCCTGTTCGTATGGAAGCGCCGGCGCAAGCCCGCCAGTGAGCTGCCCAACTCGCGCCTTTCGCGCGGGCCCTGGCAGCGGCTGCCGAAAAGCCTGCTGGCCTTTGCCCTGGGCTTTTTTATCGCCACCCTGCCGGCCGCGGGCATTTTGCCCGAGGGCACCGGCGGCGCCCTGCTGACCCTGCTGCTGCTGGCCCTGTGCACCTGGGGCCTGGGCGAGCTGGTGTTCGGCATGGCCTGGGGCGGCCCCATGAAGCACGCCTTTGCCGGCGCCCTGCACCTGGCCTTTCACCGTCGCCAAGCCCGCTTCGGCGGCGGCCGCGACACCGGCCTGAAGGCGCTGGATCTCACCGCCGACAAGCTGGGCGTGGAGAAGGTAACCGACTTCAAGTGGAACCAACTGCTGGGCTTTGACGCCTGCGTGCAGTGCGGCCGCTGCGAGAGCAAGTGCCCGGCCTTTGCCGCCGGCCAGCCGCTCAACCCCAAGAAACTGATCCAGGACATGGTGATCAGCCTCGCCGCCCAGGAAGAAGTAAGCTACCGCGGCAGCCCGCATCCGGGCCAGGAAAACGCCGCCCGCACCGGCTGCCCCGACAAGCCGCTGGTGGAAAGCATGCTGGACAGCCAGACATTATGGTCCTGCACCACCTGCCGCGCCTGCGTGGAAGAGTGCCCCATGATGATCGAGCACGTGGACGCGGTGGTGGACATGCGCCGCTTCCTTACCCTGGAGCGGGGCCAGACCCCGGGCAAGGGCCAGGAAGTGCTGGAAAACCTGATCGCCACCGACAACCCGGGCGGCATGGCCCCCGCCAGCCGCAGCAACTGGGCCGCCGACCTCAACATTCCGTTGATGAAGGAAGTGCAGGAAGCCGACGTGCTGCTGTGGGTGGGTGACGGCGCCTTCGACATGCGCAACCAGCGCACCCTGCGTGCCCTGGTGCAGCTGCTGCGCGCCGGTGGCGTGGACCTTGCCTACCTCGGCAACGAGGAGCTGGACTCGGGCGACCTGGCCCGCCGGCTGGGGGACGAAGCCACCTTCCAGCGCTTGGCCAAGGCCAACATCAAAACCCTGGGCAAGTACCGCTTTAACCGCATCGTCACCGCCGATCCCCATTCGCTGCAGTGCCTGGGCACCGAATACGCGGAGCTGGGCGGCGACTACCGGGTGGAGCACCACAGCGAACTGCTGGCGGAGCTGCACCGGAACGGCAAGCTCGCCTTCAACGGCGGCCAGAGCGGCAAGCTCACCTATCACGATCCCTGTTATCTCGGTCGCTACAACGGCGTGTACGACGCGCCGCGCTACCTGCTGGATCAGCTGGGCTTCGAGCGCAGCGAGATGGAGCGCAGCGGTTTCCGCTCTCGTTGCTGCGGCGGCGGCGGCGGAGCGCCGGTAACCGACATTCCCGGCGAGCGCCGCATTGCCGACATGCGCATGGACGACGCCCGGGAGGTGGACGCCGAGCTGATGGCGGTGGCCTGCCCCCAGTGCACCCTGATGATGGAAGGGGTGGTAGAGCCCCGGCCCCAGGTGAAGGACATTGCCGAGCTGCTGCTGGAGGCCCTGGCCCAACCGGCCCAGGAGCAACCGCAGCGGCAAAAGGAGGAAGCCCATGTCTGATCTTATTCGCAAGGATCCGCGCCTGGCCTGGATCCGCCGCAACCGGCTGCACCCGCGCCATGCCGAGCTGAGCGGCCAGCCCCTGCGCGGCCCCAGCGGCCTGCTGCGCAAGAACCCGCGGCCCCAGTGGCAGCTCGGCCCCAGCGGCCTGCGCCGGCTGGACCGGCTGAACCTGGCCGGCGGCGGTGAAGTGACGCAGCTGTCCAAAAAGCGCAGCGAGCAGCCCAAGCTGCCCCTGCACAAGGTGGTGGAGCCCCAGGGCTACATTGCGGTGTGGCTGCCCCTTTCCGGCGGGCGCCTTACCGCCCACGGCAAGGACGTGCTGGGCCTGGCCCAGCAGCTGGCGGCGGCGCAGGCGCAAAGCACCGCCGTGCTGGGGGTGCTGTGCGGCGAGCTGAAAGAAGGCATTGAAGAGGCGGGGATAGACCGGCTGCTGCAACTGGATGGGGTGGAAGGCTACCAGCCGGAAGCCTGGACCCAGCTGTGCCGGCAGGTGGAGCGCGAGTTCAAGCCGCTGCACTGGCTGTTCCCCGATGCGGGCGAGTCCGCCGAGCTGGGCCGCCGGCTGGCGGTGGAGCTGGGCGAGCGCCCGGCCACCGGGGTGTGGAAGTGGGAAGGCGAGCAAGTGATCGCCCGCACCGGCGCCGGCCACCAGGATCTGGTGCGCCCCCTGTGCCGGCTGCTGCTGTTGCTGGAAGAATGCGCCTTGCCCTGCACCGATCACCGCTACGAGGCGAAACCGGTGGAGTTTGAGCCGCAAGCCCTGCTGCGGGCCCGGGTGCAGGACGGCGGCCGGGTGGCGGTGGATCCCGCCGACATTCCCCTGGCCGAGGCCGAGTTTATCCTCTCCGCCGGCAACGGCGTGCACGACTGGGAGCAGTTCCACCAGGCGGCGACCCTGCTGGGCGCGGCCGAAGGCGCCAGCCGGGTGGCGGTGGACGACGGCTTTATGCCGCGCAACCGCCAGGTGGGCGCCACCGGCACCTGGGTGAGCGCCCGGGTGTACATTGCGGTGGGCATTTCCGGCGCCGTGCAGCACTTGCAGGGCATCGGCAAGGTGGAGAAGGTGGTGGCCATCAACCAGGACACCGACTGCGACATGGTAAAACGCGCAAGCCTGAGCGCCATCGGCGACAGCAGCGAAATATTGGCGGCGCTGATGGCGCTGGTAGAGGCCCGGCCGGCCCAGGAGGTAAGCGATGCAGCCTGATCATTCCCTCAACATAGCGGTGCTGGTAAGCGAAGGCCGCCACCCGGTGTCGGGCCGCGCCCGCCGCGCCCTGCAGGACGCCAGCGCCCTGGAGCTGGGCTTTGCCCTGGGCGGCAAGCTCGAGGCCATTCACGCCGGCAGCCCGGCCCAGCCGGCGCTGCAGGACTATTTGGGCATGGGCCTTAACCGGCTGACGGTGCTGCGCCAGGGCCCGGACGACGACGCCCTGGAGCTGCTGGCTCCCTACCTCAACGAGCTGCAGCCCGACTTGCTGCTGACCGGGGTGCGCGCCGAACAGGGGGAGGGCTCCGGCATGCTGCCCTACCTGCTGGCCGAACGCCTGGGCTGGCCGCTGGTGACCGGCATTGCCGCCATCGAGCTGATTGACGGCGACGAAGTGACCCTGCTGCAGGCCCTGCCCCGGGGCCAGCGCCGCCGCCTGAACGTGCGCCTGCCCTTTGTGGCCAGCGTGGACGAAGCCGCGGCCAGCCCCCGCCAACTGGCCTTTGCCAAGGCCCGGCGCGGCAGCATCAGCGAACAGCAGCCGGCCGCCCCCAAGCCCGACGCCGACCGCGCCGGCTGGACCCTGCAGGACGCCAAGCCCAGGCCAAAACGGCTGAAAGTGGCCAGCGCCAAAACCGCCGCCGACCGCTTCAAGCAAGCCACCGCCAAGGCACAAGGCGGAAAAGGCCAGATCATCCGCAACGACCCCCAGGCTGCCGCCAAGGCCATCTACGACCTGCTGGTAGAGGAGGGGGTATTGAGGAAGTAGGTTGGGTTGGTTTTGAGGATTGAATAAAAACGCCGGCGAAAGCCGGCGTTTTTATTTTATTGTGGAATCTGGCAAGCTATCCTCGGCTAATTCCGAAAAAATATTCTATAGTTTTACAGAGTATATAAAATCAGAAAGCCGCATTGGATATCACTATGTGTTCGATTAAATCAATAACTTCATTGTGATTATCGCATGTTGCGTGGGCGCCTCGCGCCTAAATCAGGTATGCTGTAGGCGCCATCTAGATTTACTTATTATACGATTCTCGTGCTTACTGCAAGTTTGGGTCTCTGTATTTTCTGACAAAAATATAGTTTGGGGTGCCACACCAAATTATAGGTTTTCCGGAACCACCACCGCTAAACCAACAATTACCTGCAACAAGTACCCAGGCTCCCAAAAGATCATCTAAATCGTCAATGTTGAAAAGTTGTAAAAATATATTGGCGATATCATCGAAAACAACAACACTTGCTGAATTATAATCTTCTGTTGAATTTAGCCATATTTTTCCATCAGCAGTTTTCCCTACAGAAGCAATTGGACCCCAATAAAAGTTTGTTTTATCATGATGCTTTTCTCTGGTTATTTCATCAAAGCTTGTCACTATATCTTTGACTGGACCAGATAACATTATTTCATCATTGTTTTTGTAGAAAACGACTTGCGTATCTGATTCCCTGAACTCATAGCTTTTAACTAATCGGTGTAATATTCTTCTTAGCGTAAATTGTTGATTTGACTGGCGCTCTCTACCTCGTAAGACAAATCTTTTACCACCTTCCTCTCTACCCTCCCTTGGAGGGTGTTGCTTTGTTGTTACCTCAACATCACCACCAGTTTCTTGATCCAGGCGGACAATAATAGTCTTCCCACTTGAAACTTCGTCTTCTAGCCCTGTTCCCTCATTGGCTAGATCATCAGTCGAGGCATAGTTAATTTTCAGCTCACAATCTGGATCGTGATGAGCACAGAAGTGTGCTGGGTGTCCATGCCTGCTTTCTTTTCTAAACCAAGCAAACTCACCACATTCAGTACAAGCTAGGTTTCTCCTTTTTGATTCAAGAGCAGAAGTTTCTAACTGTGCAAATCGAGAAGCTTCCCATACTTCATTATCACTTTTACATATCGCGTATTGCATTTTCACTCTGTCCTTGCGAATCGTATAACGTTTGACTAAGGGGCTAGCCTCAGCTGATCCCTAGTGAGCGAAGTGATGTTTGATGTGTTTGTTATATTTATTTGTCGAGTTCTTCGTGAAATCTACGCCAGAGAGGCTTCAATTGACGCTTTATAGTTTTGCTTTTCATTTTATTAGCAGCACGCAAACCATACGTAACAAAATTTCTACCACCTAAGTGCGTATAACGGCTGTATAGTTTACGCTTGTATAATCCTTTTTCAGGTAGACCTTTGGATGTTCGAACAGCGTTATACTTATCCATGGTTTTCTTCGCTAAGCGAACTCCACGCTTCATTTTCTCCGAGTATCTTGCAAGTGAAGATGAACGAATATAAACATTTTCACCGTCAAACATAAAACCCAAATATTGAAGCATTTGATCGGCAGTAAGGACACCATTTTGATAGGTGAAAGTTCTTAACTCTGTTTTATTAGTGTTAATTGAAACTTTTAGTTGTTTAACCCTTTCTTGAGCAAAACCAGCTACGCTGTCTCTCAGTGGTGCTGGAACAATAAAGAGCATGTCATCACAATATCTATAGTATTTTCCACCATGAATATCCATGTACCTTTTCATTTCTGCATCAAATTCAAACATGTATATGTTTGAAAGCAGAGCACTAATTGGTGAACCTTGGGGTATGCCAAATGGAGCTTTATTAGTTTTAATGAGCTTCTTTTCCCTGACAACTTCACGAAACTCTTTTGCCGAACAAACTCTTTTCCTACCATTTTTAGGGTTGTTGAGTGATATGCTAAATTCTTTATAGAGCTCGATTTTATTTACTTGTGAGAACTGAGTTATTGACTTGAAGACGTTGAAATGATCTGCAGGAAGCTTTGCTTCTACAAGCAAATTAGCCCAACTTTCTTTTAGAATTGAATGATCTAAAGTGTCGAAAAATTTAGAAAAGTCTAGTGCGACAGCACTGCACTCTCCCATAATTTTAATTTGCTCAAAAGCTTCGCAAGCAAAATCAATATTACTTTTTCCCAAGCCTCTAAAGGCGAGGATGCAGTCTGTCAATCCGGCAGCTTTTAGCTGAATTTCGTATTTTTTACTTAGGAGGCTGGCATAATACGCGTAAATGTGGCTGTCTATGTGGGCTGAGTAGGCTATCGGACGTTCTTTAACTGCCATATCAATTTTATGGGTTTTTTTATCCTTTTTAATTTTTTTGGATTCGACAGCGTAATTAATTAAGGGGAAAAATGCGTGCTTTGAAACTAATTCAGGGTTAGTTACTAAGTTTCGCGCTTTTTTGAAACTAACAGGTAAATAGAAATGTAGATAACTACGACTTCGATACCACGGAGGTTTACTTGAAGACATTTTGATACTCTAGCAAAACCGAGGCAGACTTAGAACTGCGGCAATTCCTCTCGTCTTACCTCGGCTTAACCAAGTTGTTAAAACAACCATCTATGAGCCCAAGAGCTCTAGCCGCGTCATGTTAGAAATGGATTATGCTATAACTATAACCGTGGAGGTATCTATGAAGACCCTGTTCCAGTTCTTGCTGCCTACCTGCTCAGCTTGCCTTGGTGGCTTGCCGATTGGACTTGACAACCTGTTATGCTCCTCTTGATCAGCGACTTATTTGCCCCTATCAAAAGCCTAGATATACTACCATCTTAAATACCTTGATGCAATAAGATTGGTATAAATTAGAGTGAAACTACTCTAGAGTAATGGGGTCAAGTCTTGCCTTTTGTTTGACTTAGTAATCTAGTCCATCGAGTGGACATGCAATCTCATATTTTATTGATTCCAGAACAGCACTCTTTATAAAAAAGAAGAATGTAGAGTCTGCTGCTTTTAGTAGTCTAGAATTAGAGTTATATGCAGTAACTGGAGGGTTAATTCCCCTTACTTCTTGGAAGTCTGTTAACCCTTTAATTACAGATGTTAATTGCGCTCCCTTTAGATTATCCTGCTTATGCTTACCGATTATGATTTATGAAGTCTTGAATGCCATGGTTATACCCCAAAGCAAACGCTTGATGAACGCTTTTGTGGCGACCGTCGGCGTAGGCTTGGGAGTCACCTAATGCGTTGATATCCAGGGTTATAGTTTCTCTTAGTACAAAGCCTTGTTCATAACCGGAGTTATAAGCACACTGACAGCATTTATGACGCCCGTGTCCATGCATTTGATGTTCATTCAGCGTGATTAATAAACTCTCATCTAGGCGTCGTGGGTGGTAATTAGTGCATGGCATAGAAACCTCCTTTTTCCATCAGCTATCAAGTAAGGTATAACGTCTGCCTCAACTGCAGTAGGCTACTGGCGGCTTTTGTGCTGTGAAACACACAAAAGGCTACTGCTATCAACGTCTAAATTAATGTTGCTGTTACATTTAATTTCCGTTTGCCCACTCAATGAATGTATTGAGTTTCGTTATCTTTTCTCTTAAGTCTAGAATATCAAAATTAGCTGGATAGTTGCTGACATAGTGTCTCGCGATTTTTACTTTGTTGGCAGTTTTTTCGTTCGAGCTACTTCTTTTACGATATTTTAGTAGGTTGCTCCAATCACCGACTTCTACCAGTTTAGAGGCTGAGGGATGCACCGCCAAAACGCTTTCTTCGACCTTATCATGCTCCAAATAGTTTTCTACTTCTCGACCTTTCGTTACCCAAGCAAACCCGGGGCCATTATCAAACTCTTGTTTTAGTCTTTGTTTGGTTGAACTAATTTTTGCTCTAGGATGATCTTTATCGCTATCAAACATGATCACAGTGTTGCGATTTAGATTTCTAACAGATATGAAATCTTCAATTCTTTCGTTAAGCTCTTCTGTATCAAGCGCGGTAAGGTGACTAAATAATCGGCCGCCATAAAACATGATAGAGTAATTAACCCCCTCAATCATCTTTGTGTTTATAGATGCAAGCCAATAATTTAAATATATTCTATCCGATGGCCCCTCTACCCAAATAATACAATTTGCTTGAAGGATGTCTGATGCTTTATATCCGAGATCATTGCATATACTTGACTTCTCTTTTGTGCTGGCAATTGATGTTACGGCAGATGCCCCGTTTCGCTGCGTAACGTGAAATATTTCCGACTCAACTGCATCAAGTAAATGTGCGGAATGGGTAGTGAAAAAATACTGATTATTTGTGCTTTCAGATAAGTACTTTACTAGCTTTCTCTGAAGCAAAGGGTGTAAATGAAGTTCTGGTTCCTCTACGCATAAAATACTATTTTCCAGCAGCGTTGCAGCAGCAGCTAATATTATGACCTCATGAACTCCTGTACCCAACGATTCCAGTGGTAGGGTTTTTTCGTCCATGTGAATCAATATCATATCTCTGGAATATGGTATTTCTATCTCTGCAGTATTATTTTCTAGGACCTCGCGTACGAACTTATTAATAGATACGAACTTTTCTTTCTTAGCCTGTTCCGAAAGAGGTGGGTTTTGGATCTTTGCTAGCCGTTCTATTATCCCCTCTCCGCTATAATCATTGGCTGTGGAACCGACGATGCCAATTTTTCTAATGGCTGGTATGACTTCGACATTAGGTTCATTAGGCGGAACATATGCCAGTGATCGCAAAGTTTCTGGGATCCAATTGGCATTAATGTTACCGCCACTGCGACTTGTTAAACTCATCCATAGCTGATTCCATTCTCTATGTTCAAGTACTGTGGCGATTGATGTTGCATCAATTTCGAGCTTAAACTCGCCATTCGGATTATCAGATGAGTATGTAAACCAGATGTTGCCATTAGAGTCAGAAAAAACATCGGAAGTTAAAAGCTTCTTAGCAGAATTTCGAGGAATGCGATGCCTGCTTTCGTCTGGCAACTTTCCACTGATATACTCATCTATTTCGTCTCTCGGAATTGGGAATGAGATTCTATGAGTTGCACGCTCATCAGATATATGTCGATCAATATCTTTAAATGGAGATTCTTGCTGTCTACCAATTTGGCGTTGATTTTTCGCTTTTCCTAGAAAGAAAGAATATTGATCTTTAAGGAAGTTAACTATGTTGGACTTTCCTGTGTTGTTCTTCCCAATGATCAGGTTAACTTTCTTCAACGGATATATTTTAGCTAGCTCGTTACCGAAGCTGCGATATCCAGAAAATCCAAATCCCTTAAATTGCACGTTATTGTCCTTATAAATCTAACAGTTTGTATATCGATTTTTCTTGTTTTCACTCATAAGGTTGGCTGCCTATTTCAAGTGTAAGTGGTTGACTCTCGTTGATTTATTGGTTTTTTTATTCAAAACTAGAGCATGTATTCCTGCCTGTTACCCCAGATCCTGTCTTGAATCCTTCGGTAGTGATTAATTATTTTCTTTTTTTGTTGGCTCTTTAATAGTCACCATTGTAGTTAACAATAAGTCCGATTAGTGATCTCGTGCCTATACCGCATTTTCTGATCGATATACCTGTATAAAATGTTAGCAACTGATGCTATTGAGCCAAGCAAAACCCACGCTACCGCCCGTCACTGATCTCAGGCTTAAGCGCATCCCTGCTTCCTCGTTTGTGTCCATTCTTGTCGCGTCATGGTGAAAAGGCAATGACAAAGGGCGCATTTTGCGAGGCGTTTGTTGGAGTTTGGTGTTGTTTGGTTAAGTTTTATCCGGTTCGGCGGGGTGGGGGGCTCAGGCGTGTCTGCAGACCAAGTGCCGTTGTTCGGGCCGGAGCGGCTTGCTCTGGTTCCCCGCCTTCGCGGGGAAGACGGGGGAGTGCGGGGATGACGGGGGGAGTGTGGGGATGACGGGGAATGGGGGAGTGGCCGGTGTGGGATGGGGCTCTTCGGTTGGTGCTGGTGGTGTTTGAGGGGGCGCCTGGTTCCCCGCCTTCGCGGGGATGACGGAGTAATGCGGGGATGACGGGGGATGGCGGGGATGACGGAGTAGTGGGGGATGACGAGGGGAGTGCGGGGATGCCGGGTGTTGGGGCCTCACCCTGGCGCGCGGCGCACCATAACAACGCATTAACATCCCAAATGGGCTGATTTGAAGTATTCATTTCTTTTATGGCGGGTGGGGCTCTAGCATCGGGGTTATGCGCTAAACCGGTGTTTCTCGGCGCAGCAACCATCAGCTACAAGGAAGGAGTCTTACCATGCAAATGCCCAACACCCTCAGCATCCCCAACGGCGAAAAAGTCCGCGGCATGTTCTCCCGCGAGGAGATGCTCTCCCGCCAGCAAAAGCTGCGCCAGTACATGGCCGCCAACGAGGTGGATGCGGTGCTGTTCACTTCCTACCACAACATCAACTACTTCAGTGATTTTGTGTACTGCCGTTTCGGCCGCGACTACGGCCTGGCGGTCACCCAGGACATCCACACCACCATCACCGCCAATATCGACGGCGGCCAGCCCTATCGCCGCAACGCCCTGGGCGACAACCTGGTGTATACCGACTGGCAAAAAGACAACTTCTTCCGCGCCGTGCAGCAGCTGATTGGCGGCGCCCGGCGGGTGGGGGTGGAATTCGACCACCTCAGCCTGCAAAACCTGGACAAGCTCAAGGCCGCGCTGCCCGAGGCCGAGTTGGTGGACATCGGCGTGCCCACCATGAAGATGCGCATGATCAAGTCGGCGGAAGAAATCGCCCTTATCAAGCAGGGCGCCCGGGTGGCGGACGTGGGCGGCGCCGCCATTCGCGATGCCATTGCCGTGGGCGTGCCGGAGTATGAAGTGGCCCTGGCCGGCACCCAGGCCATGGTGCGCGAAATTGCCCGCACCTTCCCCCATGGCGAGCTGATGGACACCTGGGTGTGGTTCCAGTCCGGCATCAATACCGACGGCGCCCACAACCCGGTCACCAGCCGCAAGATCGAGGCCGGCGACATCCTCAGCCTGAACACCTTCCCGATGATCGGCGGCTACTACACCGCCCTGGAGCGGACCCTGTTCAGCGAATACGCCTCCGACCGCCACCTGGAGCTGTGGGAGATCAACTGCAAGGTGCACCGCCGCGGCCTGGAGCTGATCAAGGCCGGCAACCGCTGCTGCGACATCGCCGCCGAGCTGAACGAAATCTTCGCCCAGCACGACGTGCTGCAATACCGCACCTTCGGCTATGGCCACTCCTTCGGCACCCTCAGCCACTACTACGGCCGCGAGGCGGGGCTGGAGCTGCGGGAAGACATAGACACGGTGCTGCAGCCGGGCATGGTGGTGTCCATGGAGCCGATGATCATGCTGCCCGAAGGGCTGCCCGGCGCCGGCGGCTACCGCGAGCACGACATCCTGGTGATCAGCGAAAGCGGGGTGGAGAACATCACCCGCTTCCCGTTCGGCCCCGAGTACAACATCATCAAGGGCTGATAACAGGGCCCATCCCCGCGCCGGGGATGGGCTTTTTCGTTTTAATCGCTGCACCCCAAGGGTCGGGCCCCCGGCAGCCCGATGCAGCAATAAGGAGCAGTGATTTACTACGCCGTCTGCAGCGCGATGGAGAGCGTGGCAGCTTGAAAATGGGAGATGCCCGCAAGCACCCCAGGGGGCTTGTCTGGTATCTTGAGGTTAATGAGAACAGCTTGTTTCGAGCAGTTCTAAGGAGTTGGACGTCATGGTTCTCAATAATGGCCCATTGAAGGGCATTAACCCCTATATCATGTTTATTTCCCTGCTGATCACGGTGGGGCTGATCGGCTTTGCGCTCATTTATCCGGGTGAGTCCGCCGCCCTGGTCGATAGCGTCAGAACGGTGATCACCCTGTCCGCCAATGCCTGGTACGTGCTGCTGGCGGCCCTGTTCCTGGTGTTCTGCATCTGGATCGCTTGCAGCAAGTACGGAAAAATCCGGCTGGGGCGGGACGATGAAAAGCCGGAGTTCGGCTATTTCGCCTGGTTCGCCATGGTTTATGCCGCAGGCCAGGGCATCGGCATCATCTTCTGGTCCATCGCCGAGCCCATGTTCCATTTTTCCGGCGGCTCGCCCTTTTCTCCCGCCACCGGCAACCAGGCCGCCGCCGATTCGGCCATGGCCATCTCCTTCTTTCACTGGGGGCTGAACGCCTGGGCCATTTATTGCGTGGTGGGGCTGTCGCTGGCCTTTATCTGCTACCGGCTGAACAAGCCGCTCAGCATTCGCTATACCCTCTACCCCCTGTTCGGCGACAAGGTCACCGGCCGCTGGGGCGTGCTGATCGACGTGATTGCCGTGTTCGCCACCCTGTTCGGCATCGCCACCTCCCTCGGCATGGGCGCGCAGCAAATCAACGCCGGCCTGTCGGAAATTTGGGGCATTCCGCAAAGCCCGGGCGTGCAGCTGGTGCTGATCGTGGTGATCACTCTCTGCGCCCTCATCTCCGTGCTCACCGGGCTGAAGAAGGGGGTCAAGTACCTGTCCATCGGCAATATGTGGCTCACGGTGCTGCTGCTGCTGTTTTTCTTCGCCTTCGGGCCCTCGCTGTACATCCTTAAAACCTTCTTCGCCGGCACCTTCGATTACCTGACCCAGTTGCTCAAGTTCAACTTCTATATCGAAACGCCCACCCAGGCGGTCACCGATGCCGACGCCAGCTGGAAAGGCATGTGGCAGGGCTGGTGGACCGTGTTCTACTGGGGCTGGTGGATGTCCTGGGCGCCCTTCGTGGGGGTGTTTGTGGCGCGGGTGTCCCGCGGCCGCACCATCCGGGAATTTATCTGGGGCGTGGTCGGGGTGTCTTCGCTGCTGTCCTTCGTCTGGCTGGCGGCCTACGGCGGCACCGCGCTCTACCTGGATCTGTTCGAGGATGCCGGCATCGCCGCCGTGGTAAACAACGACGTGGCCAAGGCGCTCTACGCCACCTTCCAGGGCATGGATCTGGGCGGCCTGTCCACCCTGGCGATGATCGTCGGCACCATCATGGTGGCCACCTATTTCATCACCTCGTCCGACTCCGGCACCCTGGTGCTCACCACCATCATGAGCGAAGGGGACGAACACCCGCTCAGCCGGCACCGGGTGATCTGGGGCGTAATGCAGGGCGTGGTGGCGGCGGTGCTGCTGTTCGTGGGCGGCGAGGCGGCGCTAAGCTCGCTGCAAACTGCCTCCATCGCCGCGGCCCTGCCGTTTTCCCTGATCATGCTGCTGATGTGCGCCGCCCTCTATAAGGGGGTCAGGGCCGAGCACAAGAAAATAAGCGATGCCAGCCTGTATGGCGCGGCCATAGTTAACTCCAAAGAGGTATGAAGTCATGGTTAACCTGGAATTGATGGACTGGCAAACCTACGCCGCCAAAGTGAAGGATGGCAATGCTGTCATCATGCTGCCGATAGGCGCCATCGAGCAGCACGGCCCCCATATGTCGATGAACCCGGACGTGCTTATTCCCAAGGCCATCTCCGAAGGGGTGGCCAGCAAGTCGAGTGCCATCCTGGTGGCGCCGCCCATCTCCTACGGCTACAAGTCGCAGGTCAAGTCCGGCGGCGGCAACTTCTTTCCCGGCACCACCTGCATCAACGGCAAAACCCTGATCGACGTGGTCAAGGACGTGCTGGTGGCCTATGCCCGCCACGGCAACCGCAAGTTCGTGCTGGTGAACGGCCATTTCGAAAACTCCATGTTCCTGGTGGAGGGCATCGATCTGGCCCTGGAGCACCTGCGCCACGAGGGCATTCAGGCCCAGGTGATGCTGCTGTCCTATTGGGACTACGTCACCAAAGACACCATCGCAACCGTGTTCCCCGACGGCTTTACCGGCTGGGACGTGGAGCACGGCGGCGTGCTGGAAACCTCGCTCATGCTCCACCTGCACCCGGAATGCGTGAACATGGAGAAGGTGGTGCACCACCATCCGGCCACCTTTCCGCCCTACGACATCTTCCCGCCGGAGCCGAGCTGGGTGCCGTCTTCCGGCACCCTGTCGTCGGCCAAAAACGCCAGCGAGGAATACGGCCGGCTGTTGTTCAACGTCTGCGTCGAGGGCATTTTCGGATCGGTGTCGGAACGTTTTATCTGAGCATAAAACGCCCATCGGGTAACCCATGGCAGGCCACCGCGGGTGGCCTGCCCCATGTGATGTACGGGGGGCTGCGCATGCATGCCGCTATTAGCGAGATAAAAAAAGGCCGCCACCAGCCGGGCGACACCCTGGTGGTGAAGGGCTGGGTAAGAACACGGCGGGATTCCAAATCCGGGCTGTCCTTTATCAATCTGTACGACGGCTCCTGTTTCGACAGCCTGCAGGTGGTGGCGCCCGAGCGCCTGGGCAACTACCGGGCCGAGGTCACCCGGCTCACCACCGGCTGCGCCCTGGTGGTAAAGGGGCAACTGGTGGCGTCGGTGGGGCAGCAGCAGGCGCTGGAGCTGCTGGCCGAGGAGGTAACGGTGGTCGGCTGGGTCGACGACCCCGAGAGCTACCCCATGGCGCCCAAGCGCCACAGCATCGAGTATTTGCGCGAGCACGCCCACCTGCGGCCGCGCACCAATGTGATCGGCAGCGTGGCCCGGATAAGAAACTGCATCTCCCAGGCCATTCACCGCTTTTTTGATCAGCAGGGCTTTCTCTGGGTGGCCTCGCCCATCATCACCGCCTCCGACTGCGAAGGGGCGGGGCAGATGTTCCGGGTGTCCACCCTCGATCTGCAGGAGCTGCCGCGGGATGAGCAGGGCCGGGTCGACTTCGGCCAGGACTTTTTCGGCAAGGAGACCTTCCTCACCGTGTCCGGCCAGCTCAACGCCGAGGCCTACGCCTGCGCCCTGAGCAAGGTGTATACCTTCGGCCCCACCTTCAGGGCCGAAAACTCCAACACCAGCCGCCACCTGGCCGAGTTCTGGATGGTGGAGCCGGAAGTGGCCTTTTCGGATCTGGACGACAGCGCCCAACTGGCCGAGGCGCTGCTCAAGGCGATTTGCCGGGCGGTGCTGGCCGAGCGCGTCGACGATCTGCGCTTTCTCTCCGGCTATGTGGGCGAGGATCTGCTGGCCCGGCTGGATCAGCTGGCCGGCATGGACTTTGTGCATATCGACTACACGGAGGCGGTGGCCATTCTGGCGCAGGCGCCGCGCGAGTTCGAGTTTCCGGTGTATTGGGGGGCGGACCTGTCTTCCGAGCATGAGCGCTACCTCACCGAGGAGCACTTCAAGAGCCCGGTGGTGGTCAAGAACTACCCCAAGGACATCAAGTCCTTCTATATGAAGGTCAACGACGACGGCACCACAGTGGCCGCCATGGACGTGCTGGCGCCGGGCATCGGCGAGATCATCGGCGGCTCCCAGCGCGAGCACCGGCTGGAGGTGCTGGATGCGCGAATGGCGGAGCTGGGCATGAAGCCCGAGGAATACGAATGGTACCGCCAGCTCCGGCGCTACGGCACCGTGCCCCACGCCGGCTTCGGCCTGGGCCTGGAACGGATGGTGGCCTACGTCACCGGCCTGGGCAACGTCCGCGACGCCATCCCCTTCCCAAGAACCCCGCACAACGCCAGTTTTTAACGCCAGGCGCCGGCGCCTCCCTGAATGCCCGCCTTCGCGGGCAAGACGGGGGAGGCGTCGCTCCCGCGCTTCCTCCGTCACTCCCGCGCTTCACCTCGTCACTCCCACGCTTCACCTCGTCACTCCCACGCTTCACTTCGTCACTCCCGCGCTTCACCTCGTCACTCCCGCGCTTCACCTCGTCACTCCCGCGAAGGCGGGAGTCTATGGGGTCTGCAGATCGGGCGCCGTAGCCCGGTCCGGTGCCCCTTGTCCTGGATCCCCGCCTTCGCGGGCAAGACGGCGGAGGAGTCACTCCCGCGCTTTACTCCGTCACTCCCGCGAAGGCGGGAGTCCATGTGCGTCTGCAGACCAGGCGCCGTAGCCCGGTTCGGTGCCCCTTGCCCTGGATGCCCGCCTTCGCGGGGATGACGGAGAGGCGCGGGCAAGACGGGGAAAAGTCACTCCCGCTTTTTACTCCGTCACTCCCGTATTTCTTCCGTCACTCCCGCGCTTCACCTCGTCACTCCCGCGCAGGCGGGAGTCTATGGGGTCTGCAGACCAGGCGCCGTAGCCCGGTCCGGTGCCCCTTGTCCTGGATCCCCGCCTTCGCGGGGATGACGGAGAGGCGCGGGCAAGACGGGGAAAAGTCACTCCCGCTTTTTACTCCGCCACTCCCGTATTTCTTCCGTCACTCCCGCGCTTCACCTCGTCACTCCCGCGAAGGCGGGAGTCTATGGGGTCTGCAGATCGGGCGCCGTAGCCCGGTCCGGTGCACCCTGCCCTGGCTCCCCGTCTTCGCGGGCATGACCGAATCATTTAGGCATCGCGCCGGTTTGTTGTCATTTCCTCGCTACACTTGGGAACATCGTCACCAGGTGGCTTATCACGATGCTCAAACAGCCCGCAGTCTACATCCTCGCCAATAAGCGAAACGGAACCCTGTACACCGGGGTAACCAGTAACCTGGTGCAGCGCATCTGGCAACACAGGCAGGAAGAAGTGGAAGGGTTCTCAGCCCGATACGGACTGCATTTGCTGGTGTACTTTGAGCGGCACGCCGATATGTATTCCGCCATTACCCGCGAAAAACAGCTCAAGAAATGGAACCGGGCCTGGAAGATACGGTTGATTGAAGGGCAAAACCCCGGCTGGCGGGATCTGTGGATGGAGATAATTTAAAACATCCGCCGCCATACCTGGGTTTCTATGCCCCCAGCCCTGGATGCCCGCCTTCGCGGGCATGACGACGTTGGTGTCACTCCCGCGCTTCTTTCGTCATTCCCGCCTTTTACTTCGTCACTCCCGTCTTTTACTCCGTTACTCCCGCGCTTTACTCCGTCACTCCCGCGAAGGCGGGAGTCCATGCGCGTCTGCAGACCAGGCGCCGTAGCCAGGGCCGGCGCACCCAGCCCTGGATGCCCGCCTTCGCGGGCAAGACGGGGGAGCGTCCGATCCGCCTGGCAACAACCAATTAACATCCCAAATGGTCTGATTTGAAGTATTCATTTCTGTTATGCCCGGCGGGGCCCTAGCATCGAGGGCGTACGCTAAACCGGGATTTACCTATCCGGTTATGCAAGGGCGGTAGAAGGAGTGGTTACCGCCTGCCTACTTCTGGTGAGGCCGGCCAAGCCGGTGGAATCAGGGAACTTAAACCAGCCTCGGCAGAGGCTGCTCGAAGAGGTAGAAGTCATGTTGATGCAATCCTGGACCATGGAATGGTTTGCCTATCTTAACGCCATCATCCTCGCCTGGGCCGCGCTGGCCTACGGCTACCGGCAGTATGTGCGCAAAGACTACCGCCGTTGCTGAACGGCCGGGCCAACACACGTTAAAGGGAACTTGAGATGGAAAATTACCAGTGGTTGAACTGGGCCCTGCTATTGGGCTCGTTCGGAATATTGATTCTTGTAGGCTATCTCTCCAGCCGGGTGGTGAAAGACAGCGACGAAACCGGCTTTCTGGTGGCCGGGCGCAGCCTGGGGCCCTTTGTGGGCGCCGGCACCATAGTGGCCACCGGTTTCAGCGGCTGGGGCTTTATGGGCTCGCCGGGGGTGGCCTACGAGTTCGGCTCCATCGAGGTGCTGGGCAATTTCTTCTTCGCCCCGGCCATGGTGATTGCCGTGCTCTACTTCGCCGGCTTTCTGCGCCGCCGGGCCGACGAGCTGGGCAGCTGCACCATTCCCGAATACGTGGCCCAGTTGCACGGCGGCGGCGCCCTGCTGGAACGCTGGGTCAAGGGGGTGGCGGCGGCCATTACCATAGTGCTGCTGCTGGTGTTCCTCACCAGCCAGATCAAGGCGGTGGGGCTCTTGGGCGCCTCCTGGCTCGGCATCAGCCTGAGTGAGAGCGCGCTCTTGATGATCTCGGTGATCATCCTCTACACCATGCTCGGTGGCCTGGCCGCGGTGGCCTGGACCGATACCCTGATGGTGGCGGGCATGGGCATCGGCGCCCTGGTGATGATGGTGCAGGTGTTCACCGACGTCAGCCCCATGGAAATGGTGGAGCGGCTCAACGCCATCGATCCCCAGCTGCTCAACCCCACCACCTCGGCGCCCTACGGCGAGAGCCGGGGCTCGGTGTTCCTGGTGCTGCCCTATGCCTTCTTGTTCACCGCCGTGCTGCCCTATATGGCGGTGCGTTTCCTGGCCTTTAAACCCACGGTGAAAATGCACCAGGTGGCCATTTGGGTGGCGCCGATGGGCTGCCTGCTCAGCCTGGTGCCCATCGTCGGCATGTATGTGCGGGTGGCGCACCCGGAGCTGGCCGAGCCGGATCAGGCCATGCCGGTGTATTTGGCCAACTTCCTGCACCCGGCCCTGGCGGGGGTGATCACCCTGTTCATCCTGTTCGCCATGAAGTCCACCGCCAACTCGCTGCTGCACACCGTGTCCAGCGCCGCCTCCCACGATCTGCGTACCGCCCTGTTCCCGCACAGCCGGGCCTCGGGTGCCCGCATTTTGTGGATCAACCGCATCTGGGTGGCCATTCTCGGTGCTGTCGGCTTCCTGATGATGCTGTACGCGCCGCCCTTTATGCTGTCCTGGCTCGGCATCCTGGGCTCCGGCACCCTGCTGGCGGTGATGATAGGCCCGGTGTTCATCTCCGCCTTCTGGCAGGGCAACGGCTACGGCGCCCTGGCCGCCATGTTCACCGGCCTGGTCACCAGCGGCAGTTTCCTGCTGTTCACCAAGGTCGGCTGGGTGGAAGGCCCGCTCTACGGCTGCCTGGCCTCCGGCCTCACCTATGTGCTGGTGAGCAAGCTCACCTCGGGCCAGCGCGCCCCGCGCCGCGCCACCGCCTGAACAGGAATGGAGAAGTCAATTTGGGCGCCGCAAGGCGCCCTTTTTCGATGCTGCTGCTCTGCTGCCCCTCGCACTGGCTCCCCGCCTTCGCGGGGAAGACGGGGAGGCGTCACTCCCGCGTTTTACTTCGTCACTCCCGCGTTTTACTCCGTCACTCCCGCGCAGGCGGGAGTCCATGGTTGTCTGCAGACTCGGCGCCGTAGCCCGGGCCGGTGCATCCTGCACTGGATCCCCGCCTTCGCGGGGATGACGGAGGAGGCGCGGGCAAGACGGGGAGGCTTGGGCAAGACGGGGAGGCGCGGGGATGACGGGGGAGGGTCAGACAAAAGAGCTTCGTTTGGCTCAATATCACGCCCGCCTCACAGTTTTAACTAAATTTACATACATCCAACATATCCTTGTTGACCCTTATCCGCTCCTGCTTATACCGTGATGCTTGGCATCATCTTTCGTTAACTGCTGCCATTGTCATATTTTATTTTTCTCTGCTTATGGTGATAAGTACCTATAAGGAATATTCAGGATGAAGCACGGATTCTGGCAATCCTCCCTGTTGGGAGCTGCGTTGTTAAGCCTGGCCTGTACCGGACAGGCCCGGGAATGGAAGGAGATCAAGTTCAGTGTGGAGGGGTCTTACCCGCCCTTCAGCTGGACCACCACCGATGGCGAGCTGGAAGGGTTCGAGGTCGATCTGGCCCGGGCCTTGTGCGAAGAGCTGCAAGTCACATGCCGGATTGCGGCGCAAGACTGGGATGGCATTATTCCGGCCCTGCTGTCGCGCAAGCACGATGCCATTATCGCGGCCATGACCATCACGCCCGAGCGGGAGAAGACGGTGCTGTTCACTATTCCCTACGCCCGGGTGCCCACCCGCTTCGTTACCCACAAAGAGAACGAAATCGACTTTACCGATGCCGGCATGGCCAATCTTAAAGTGGCGGTGCAAAGGGCGACCATTGGCGACAAGTACCTGAGCGATAAACACAACAGTATCAATATTGTGCGTTACGGCACCTTCGATGAAGCCTTTATGGATCTGCGGGCCGGGCGTGTCGACACCGTGTTTGGCGGTGCCCTCGGCATCCAGAGCGGCCTGCTCGACAAGCCGGATGGCCGGGAATTTCACTTTTCCGGGCCGGTGTTCACCGAAGAGGCCTGGTTTGGCAAGGGAATCGGCATCGCTGTGCGCAAACAGGATCAAGACCTGGCCGAGCTGCTCAACCAGGGCATCCTGACCCTGAGGGAAAAAGGGATCCATCAGGAAATTGCTTCCCGCTATTTTCCTTATGATATCTACGGCGACACCCCCTGACAGCCCCTCATGCTTTGCGGCCATCCTGTGGCCGCAAAGCGGCTGACCGCAGCGGCCGATGGGCTTGCCGATAAGCGACGGATCGGGGTTGGCGGCGATGCCATGGACCAGGCGGGCGAGGAGGTGGAAACCGCGGTGCGGCGCACCCGTCAACTGATGCAACAGTTCGGCCTGGGCGGTTTTCCGTCGCTGCTGATGGAAAGGGAAGGGCAGCGGCAGGCCGTTGGCCTGAGCCGGTGCTATGGCCGCCCGGACGAATGGCGGGCCTTCTGGCAACCGCAACTGGCCTGACGGCGGGAGCCCGGGAGTGTCTGCAGACCCGGCGCCGTGGTTCGGGCCGGTGCCCTTTGCCCTGGATCCCCGCCTTCGCGGGGATGACGGGGAGGCGCGGGGATGACGGGGAGGCGCGGGGATTACAGGGGAGGCGTCACTCCCGTGTTTTATCGCGTCACTCCCGTGTTTTATCTCGTCACTCCCGCGAAGGCGGGAGTCCATGGGGACTCCCGCGCTTATTCGCCGCTGGGCTTTTTGCGCCGCATGGGGGCCATGCCGTCGTCGGAGCCCAGGCCCGGGCCGGTGAAGCGGTCGGCCCGGCTGTGCGCCGGCTTGGCGGGCTTTTGCACCGGCGTGCGCTCGGGCTTGCCCTTGGCGGCTGGCTTGGGCCCGGCCTTAATGAGGGGCTTGGCCGCCTTGGGCCTGATGCCTTTGAACTTGCCTTCCAGCCCCTCGATGCTGGCAAAGGCGATGTCCTGCTGCAGAAAGCGCTCAATTCGTTTGAAGGCGTCCCAGTCTTTGGGGCCCACCAGCGATACCGCCATGCCGCGGGCACCGGCGCGGCCGGTGCGGCCGATGCGGTGCACGTATTCCTCCGCCTGCCGGGGCAGGTCGAAGTTCACCACCAGCGACACCTGCAGCAGGTCCAGCCCGCGCGAGGCCAGATCGGTGGTGATCAGCAGCCGCTGCTGGCCGCGGCTGAAGCTTTCCATCATGCGGTTGCGCTCGGCCTGGCTCATGTCGCCGTGCAGGGCGGCGGCGGCCTGTCCCTGCTCCTGCAGCAGGGTTGCCAGCCGCTCGGTGTCGGCGCGGGTGGCGGTGAAGACGATGGCCTGCTGGTAGTCTTCATGGCCGAGCAGGTGCATCAGCAGCGCCTGCTTGTGGTCCAGGTGGTCGCACAGCATGAAACGCTGTTCAATATCCTGGTGTTCGGCATTGGCGGCGCCCACGGCCACCCGCTTGGGCGCCTTGAGCAGGAGGGCGGCCATGTCGTTCGCCTCGGCGTGATCCAGGGTGGCGGAAAACATCAGGGTCTGGCGGCGGCGGTGGTCGGCGGCCTGGTGGATCTGCTCCAGCTGGGGGGCGAAGCCCAGATCCAGCATGCGGTCGGCCTCATCCAGGATCAGCAGCTCGAGGCCGTTCAGCAGCAGCGAACGGGCCTCCAGGTGGTTGGCCAGCCGGCCCGGGGTGGCCACGATCACGTCCGGCGACTTGCGCAGCGCCTTGAGCTGATCGTTGAAGTTTTCTCCGCCCAGCAACAGGGCGATGTTGAGCCCGCTGCCGCTGGTGAGCGAACGCAGCTGGCTGAACACCTGCCTGGCCAGCTCCCGGGTGGGGGCCAGGATCAGGGCGCGCGGATCCCGCTTGCTCAGCGCCTTTGTTTTCAACAACCGGTGCAGGGCCGGCAGCAGAAAGGCCAGGGTCTTGCCGGAGCCGGTTTGGGACGAGGCCATCAGATCATGGCCGGCCAGCACCACAGGAATGGCGTTTTCCTGGATCTCGGTGGGAGTGTCCAGGCCTAAGTGGCCCAGGGCCTTTAGAAGACGGGAGTCCAGTCCAAAATCGTTGAAATGTGGGGATTGTTGCGCCAAGTCACTGCTCCGGGGTAGGGGAAGTCGGCCGACCCGGACCGGGCCACCGCAAAAAAAGAGACGTATTGTAGCGAAACCCGAGGCGGATGTAATGATCCGGCGTTATTCGGGGACAATGTTGACGGCAGCCCCTTGCCCTGGATGCCCGCCTTCGCTGGCCCGCTACAACCGGTGCAGGGCATTTTTGAGGTAATCCAGCAGCATGCGGCTGGCGGCGTTCAGCTCGTTGCCGTTGTAGCAAAAGCCCACCGACACGCTGCCCAGAACCGGGCAGGGGGCATATTCGGGGGAATGTTCCAGATCGTCCGGCACCGTGCTCTTGGCCAGCACGCTGATGCCCAGCCCCGCCTTGATGGCGGCCTGGATACCGAGCAGGCTGGAGGTGCTGTACACGATGCGCCAGGGCAGGTTGGCCTGGGTGAGGGCGTCGATGATCGACTTGCGGTACAAACAGCCCTTGGGGTAGAGGATCAGCGGCAGCGGCGCCCCCGGCTCCAGCATCAGGTTGCTGCTGCGCACCCACACCAGGGGGTCGAGGATAAAGTCGGTCAGGCGCGGATGGGGCTGGTTGCTTTCCTCGATGGCCATCACCAGATCGTAGGCGCCCTTCTTGTAGTCGTGCAGCAGGTTGGCGCTGATGTCGCTGCTCACGTCCAGGGTCACATTGGGATAGGACTGGGAAAAACGCCCCAGGGTGGTGGCGAGGAAGGACACCTCGAAGTCGTTGGGAATGCCCAGCCGCACCGAGCCGCTCACCTTGGGCGTGCCCAGGCGGGAGACGAGGGCGTCGTTCAGCTCCAGCATCTTGCGGGCACAGCTCATCAGCATCTGCCCTTCCTCGGTGAGCTGCAGGCCCTGGCTGCGGTCGAACAGCTTCACGCCCAGCAGCTCCTCCAGCCGTTTCACCTGCAGACTCACCGCCGGCTGGGAGCGGCCCAGCACTTCCCCCGCCTGGGTAAAGCCCCCCAACTGGTTGATGGTGACAAAGGTGCGCAATAAATCCGTGGGCAGGTTCTTCATCCTGAACGCTCGACATTCCCAATGTTAATGACGGTTATTGTCAATAACTTCGGCAATGAAAGCCAGCGCCAAAGTGCAGGCCAATTTATTCGCGGGGGCGAAAAACGGAGGCCTCCGGCGGGCTATCCGTCTGCCCACATGGCCGTAGCCACCCACGATAAGAACACGCGGACGCCTGTTCGGATCCGTGTCCGGCATAATGAAACCGGTAGCAGGTGACGGGCAAGGCGGCCTTGACGACATCATCATTTTATTTGTCTATGCAGAATGGACGTCGGCAAATTATCGGTGTGATGACGCAAAAGATAAAATGAAATTGATTATCATTTGATATTTTTGAGCAATAAATAACGCCATCCACATCGGTGTTGATAGCGCCGCCTGCCACCGCACAATACGGGGCTGTCAGGGCTCCCCGGGGCGGTTTTCCCGCCCGTGCGCCGTTTCATCGTAATGCTTCGCGGCCATCAGCATCGACATGGCGATGCCCAGGGCCACCGCCCCTGAGGCCAGGCCCAGGATAAATATCACTATGTGTGTTTCGTCCATCGTAATGTTCCTTTTCTGCTTGGGTATGGTGAGGGTGTCATCCTCGGCCGGCTGAGCCGGGCAGAGTTTCAGTTTCGGGTGACTCCCCGTTTTTGTTCATGTCTTCTTCCTTGCGCAGCTGCCGGTACAGGGCCCAGCCCGCGACCAGGCCGCACAGCGCCAGGCCGTACCAGATGGCGGCGGGCGGGGTCGCCGCCGCCTCGCCCAGCAGGGCGCCGATCAGCACGTTGCCGAGCAGGGCCACGCAGCCGCCCAGGCTTGCGTAAAAGCCGTAATAGCCGCCCAGCGCCCGGTTGCCGGCGTAGTGGGGCAGGTGGGCGGCAAAGAGCGGGAAGCAGAGGATGGAGCCCAGCGACAGGCAGGCCGCCTGCGTCAGGCTGGCGGCCACCGGCCAGGGCTGCAGCCAGGGCAGGGCCAGGTAGCTGGCTCCCATCAGCCCCAGGCCCAGTCCCATGCCCCGGGCCACGCCCAGGCGGCGCTGCACCAGCTGGCTGGCGGGCAACTGCAGCAGCACGCCGATGATGGCGGTGAGGGTGAACACGCCGCCGAGCAGCCCGGTGGCCTGCTGCTGGCTGTTGATGTAGGCGGGCACGGCCAGGTACAGCTGGTGGAACAGCAACTGGTAGGCGGCGGCCAGCAGGGTAAAGCGCAGGAAGGGCCCGTTACCGATCAAGTCCTTCCATTGTTCGCCCCAGGCGGGCGGCCGCTCCCGCACATGACGGGGGCTGGGGGGCAGCAGCCGCCACTGCAGGGCGGTCAGCAGCAGAAAGATGCCGCCGGACACCAGGCCGGTCACCATAAAGTCGATGTCGGTGAGCAGCATGCCGGCCAGGGGGCCCAGCAGCAGCCCGAGCTGGCTGGCCAGGTTGTGCAGGGCAAAGGCCTGCTGGCGCTGGCGGCCGTCCAGGCATTCAGACGCCAGGTAAGCCTGGGCGCAGGGGGTGAAGAGGGCGCCGGCAAAGCCGGTGAGAAAGGCGGCCAGCAGCAGCAACGGCAGATCCCCGGCCCAGCCGAGCAGGGCAAAACCCAGGCTGCGGACCAGGCAGCCCAGCACGATGGCGGGCCGGTAGCCCAGCCGGTCGCCCAGGGCGCCGCCCAGCAGGAACAGGCCCTGCTGGCTGAATACCCGCATGCCCATCACCAGGCCGCTGGCCCAGCCGGTCAGGCCCAGGGTGCCGCCCAGGTGAAAGGCCAGGTAGGGCAGGGTCATGTAGAAGGCGAGGTTGAAGAAGAGGCCGTTGCACACCAGCAGGCGGGCCGCCGGGCTCAGCATCCGCCAGCTCTGGCGGTAGTGGGTCGTGGTCACGTTATGGTCCGTGCGGTGCCCCTCGGGCACCGATCAGTTAAAAACAAGCGGCGCGCGGCCAAACCGCCGTCCGTCGTAGGGTCGAATTTATTCGACCGAACCGCGGCGCCGTGGTCGGGCGGTCCACCGAAGTGGACCCTGCGGCCAAACCGCCGTCCGTCGTAGGGTCGAATTTATTCGACCGAACCGCGGCGCCGTGGTCGGGCGGTCCACTGAAGTGGACCCTACAACACACCCTCCGACAGCCCGGTGCAACGTGCCCTAACCGGCCGCCAGGGCGAAGGTGCGGCCCTGGCTGGCGATATCGTCCACGATCACATGGCCGAAGCCGCGGGAGCAGGACTCCACCCGCGCCTCCACCTGGTAGGTGTCGCGCAGCAGCGCCGGGGTGACGATCTCGGCGGTGGGGCCGCAGGCCACCTGGCGGCCGCCGGCGATCACCAGCGCCTGATCGCAAAAGCGCAGCACATGGTTGAGATCGTGCAGCGTCACCAGCACCAGCATGCCCTTTTCCCGCGCCAGGTCTTTCATGTGGCCGAGCACCTCCACCTGGCGCGACAGATCCAGCGCCGAGGTGGGCTCGTCCATCAGCACGATGTCCGGCTCGCGCACCAGCACCTGGGCCAGGCTGACCAGCTGGCGCTGGCCGCCCGAGAGCTCGCCGAGGTGGCGAAAGGCGAGGGCGGAAATACCCAGCGCCGCCAGGGTCTGGTCGATGCGGGCCAGCTCCGCCTCGCTTACGCGCCAGCCGCCGCCCTGCTTGCAGGCCAGCAGCACCGACTCGTACACGCTGAGCGCGGCGCTGGCGGCGCTGTCTTGTGGCATGTAGCTGATGCCGCCGCCTTCCGGCCGCAGGCCCTCCACGTGCACCCGGCCGGGGCCGTCGATCAGGCCGCTGATGCGCTTGAACAGGGTGGACTTGCCGGCGGCGTTGGGGCCGATGATGGCCACCACCTCGCCCGCCTGGAAGGTGGGGGTGGAAATGCCCTGCAGCAGCAGCTGTTTGCCGTAGCGGGCACCGAGTGCCTCGAGCCGGATGCTTACCATGAGCGCCTCGTCTGGGACAGGATAAGGGAAACGAAGAAGGGAATGCCGATAAGCGAAGTCACCACGCCGATGGGGAAGATGGTGCCGCTGATCAGCGACTTGCTCACCACCGAGCTGACCGAGAGGATCAGCGCCCCGGCCAGGGCCGAGGCCGGCAGGAAGAAGCGCTGATCCTCGCCGATGATCATGCGCGCGATATGGGGGCCGACCAGGCCGATAAAGCCGATGGTGCCCACGAAGGACACCGGAATGGCCGCCAGCAGGCTCACCAGCAGCAGGGTTTCCAGCCGCAGCCGGCCGACCCTGACGCCGAAGCTCGCCGCCTTGTCTTCGCCCAGGCGCAGGGCGGTCAGGGCCCAGGCGCGGCGGACGAACACCGGCAGCACCAGCACCAGCGCCAGGGTGGTGATGGCCAGCTTGGGCCAGGTGGCCTTGCTGAGGCTGCCCATGGTCCAGAACACCACCGCCGACAGGGCCTCGGTCGAGGCGAAAAACTGCACCAGTGCCAGCAGGGCGTTGAAGGTGAACACCAGGGCGATGCCGAGCAGCACTATGCTGTTGACCGTCATGCCGCGCCGGGTACTGAGCAGGTGGATGAGCAGGGCCGCCAGCATGGCCATGACGAAGGCGTTGAGCGGCACCATCCAGGCGATGGCCGCCGGGATAAAGGCCACCCCGAAGGCCAGGGCCAGGGCCGCGCCGAAGCTGGCGGCGGCGGAAATGCCCAGGGTGAAGGGGCTGGCCAGCGGGTTGTTGAGGATGGTCTGCATCTGGGCGCCGGCCACCGCCAGCGCCGCGCCCACCACCACCGCCATCAGTGCGATCGGCATGCGGATTTCCCACAGCACCACCCGCACCTGCAGCGGCACCGAGTCGGGCAGGAACAGCGCCCGCACTACCTCACTCAGCTCGTAGCGGGCCGGGCCCAGGGCCAGGTCGGCGCACAGGCTGAGCAGCAGCGCGGCGGCCAGCCCCAGCAGGAGCAATTGCCGCCGCCAGACGATGGCCTTGTAACGGCCGCTGCCGGCGGCCGGGGTCATGGCGTTACTCTGCATCGGTCAGCGACACCCAATAGCCGGGACGGTAGTCGACGGGCAGGAAGCGCTCATGCAGCTCCTTGAAGGTGGCCTCCGGGTCGAGTTCGGCGAACAGCTCGGGGTGCAGCCACTTGGCCATCTGCTGGATGCCCACGAACTGGTAGGGGCTGTTGTAGAACTGGTGCCAGATGGCGTGCATCTGCTTGTTCTGTACCGCCGCGATGCCGGTCATGGCCGGGCGATGGGTCAGCGCCTCGAGCTTGCGCCGGGCCTCGGCCCGGTCCTGGCCCGGGCCCACGCCCACCCAGCCGCCGCCGGGCACATAGGCTTCCCACATGCCGCCGGTGACGATGACGTGGTCGGGGTTGGAGGCGATGATCTGCTCCGGGTTGAGGTTGCCGAAGGTGGCGGGAATGATGTCCTTGGCGATGTTCTCGCCGCCGGCCAGGGTCACGAACTTGCCGAAGTTGTCATCGCCGAAGCTCATGCAGCACTCTTCCGAGTAGCCGCCGGCCCGGTCGATGAACACCTGGGGCCGAGTGGGTTGATGCTGTTCGAGCACCTCGGTCACCCTGGCGATTTCGGCGGCGCGCCAGGCGATGAATTCCTCGGCCTTTTCCTCCTCGCCGAACAGCTGGCCGTACAGGCGCAGGCTGGGCTCGGTGTGGGTGAAGGGGTGCTCACGAAAATCCACGTACACCAGGGGGATGCCGGCGGCGGCCAGCTTCTCGATGTACTTGGCGTCCTCGGTGGCCTGCTTGGACTCGATGTTCATGATGATGACATCGGGCTTGAGCGACACCGCCTGCTCCACGTCGAAGGTGCCGTCCTTGAAGCCGCCGAAGGCGGGGATCTTCGCCATTTCGGGGAATTTTTCCAGGTAGGCGGCATGGTTGTCCGGATCGGCGCTGGCGAAATCGTCCCGCCAGCCGACGATGCGCTGGAAGGGGTTGTCCCGGTCGAGCACGGCGGTGAGGTAAACCTGGCGGCCTTCGCCCAGGATGATGCGTTGTACCGGCACCTCGACCTCCACCTGGCGGTTGGCGATGTCGGTGACGGTGATGGTTTCGGCGGACAAGGCCAGCGACCAGAGGGCCGCGGCGGCGGTGAACGCCTTGGTCAGAAGGGGGCTGCGTTGCATGGTGTTTTCTCTGTTATTAGAATGGCAAGCGATATTACAAATAATTCTTATTTTGTAAATGGGGCGCGCCGGTTTTAGCGAAATTTTTTGCGGCTGATCGGGAAAAACAGGCGGGAGGTCGGCACGGGAAAGGCTCAGGCAGCCGACAATATATGGGTTCCGGACAGGTCATGATTTGGGCATGGATTGCACCTCCTTTTTTAGTTAGTTAGACTAACTAAAATTATTTCGGAGAGGATGCCATGGCGCTGACCGACAGCCTGAAACAACTGGAGTGGTTTATCTGGCACCGCTGGCGCGAGCATTCGCGCCAGAGCGGCAGCATGGAGCTGACCAACAGCGAGCTGGAGTACCTTTATGGGCTGATGTCGGCCCAGGGCCAGGGCCTGCGACTGACCGAGCTGGCGGCGCTGATGCAGGTGAGCAAGGCCTCGGCCAGCACCATGGCGCGCAAGCTGGAGCGCCAGGGTTACCTGCGGCGCGAGGCCTGCCCCGAAGACGCCCGGGCCAGCCGCCTGCTGCCCACCGCCAAGTCGCTCTACCTGCAAAAGGAAGAAACCAGCGTCTACCGGGAAACGGCGGCGGCCATGAGCCGCGAGCTGAGCCCGGCAGAACTCGAACAGCTCGAACGGCTGCTGGCCAAGGCCTGCCGCGCCCTGGTGTTGCCCCAGGGGCCGCTGCCCGTGCCGGATCTCTCCCCCCGCAAACAGGACTGACACCATGAACCTGGCATCGGCGCCGCTCCAGCGCGCCTTCTGGCATTACACCCTGCCGTCCCTGGCCGCGCTGCTGGTCAGCGGCACCTATCAGGTGGTCGACGGCATCTTCGTCGGCCACTTTATCGGCGCCGACGGCCTGGCCGGCATCAACCTGGCCTGGCCCTGGGTGGGCATCATGCTGGCTGCCGGCATGATGATCGGCATCGGCACCGGGGCCCAGGCGTCCCTGGCCCAGGGCGGCGGCAAGCGCGGCCGGGCGGCCCTGTTCGTAGCCCAGGGGTTGTGGCTGCTGCCGCTGCTGGGGGTACCGCTGGCGCTGGTGCTAACCCGCTTGAGCCCCTCTTTTCTGGCCTGGCAGGGGGCCGAGGGCGCGGCGGCGGCCCATGCCCAGGCCTACCTGGATCTGATGGCACCGGCCACGCCCCTGGTGATGGCCGGCGTGGCGCTGCCCTTTCTGGTGCGCAACCTGGGGGCGCCCCGGCTGGCGACCCTGGCGCTGCTGCTGGGCGCCGTCGGCAACATACTGCTGGACGCGGTGTTCATCGCCTGGCTGCAGTGGGGCCTGACCGGCGCCGCCCTGGCCACCCTGCTGAGCCAGGCGCTGGTGGCGGTTGTATGCCTGTGGTTGGTGCTGAGCCGCCGCAGCCGGGCGCCGCTGGACCGCCGGGCCTGGCGGTGGCGGCCCAGGGCGGGCGCCGTGCTGCTGGGCACCGGCTTTTCCAGCATGCTGATGTACCTGTACCTCAGCCTGGCGGTGGTGCTGCACAACCTGCTGCTGCTCAAGCACGGCCAGGCGGTGCAGGTGGCGGCCTACGGCATTGCCGGCTACCTGATGGCCTTTTATTACCTGGCGGCGGAGGGGGTCGCGGGGGGCATGCAGCCCCTGGTGAGCTACTACCAGGGCGCCGGCCAGCCGTCGCGGGTGCGCCAGACCCTGCGCCTGGCCTGCCTGATCGGGGTGGGGGGCGGTGTGCTGCTGGTGCTGGCCATGATGGCGGCACCGGCCTGGTTCGCCTCGGCTTTTATGGGGGAAGATCCGGCGCTGCTGGCGGCCACCACCAGGGCCATCCGGCTGCACCTGTGGGCCCTGTTCCTGGACGGCTTCCTGGTGCTGGCGGCCTGCTGGTTCCAGTCCCTCGGCCTGGGCCGCAAGGCGACCCTGATCACCCTGGGTAACATGTTGATCCAGTTGCCCTTTCTGGCGCTGCTGCCGCTCTGGCTGGGGCTGGATGGAGTCTGGCTGGCGCTGCCCCTGTCCAACGTCTGCCTGTCGCTGTTCGCCGGCTGGCTGCTGTGGCGCCAATGGCGGCGGCTGGCACCGGTGCCGGCCACGCCGGCCGGCGAACGGCGCTGAACGGGGCGTTTTTCCCGCATGATTCGGTAAACCGCGGCCAGCCTCCATGCAAGCTGGCCGGTTTACCAGGTCAGCCGGCGTCGTCCAGCAGGACGGCCAGCTGTTGGGCCAGCGCCTGGACCAGGGGATCGGCGGTGGGCCTGTGCAGTATCACCACTTCCATGGTGTCCACGGTGGCAAAGCCGTCCTCTTCGGCCAGCACCCGGTGCGCCGGGGTCCGGGCCCGGGCCGGCAGCAGGGTGACGCCCAGGCCGTCGGCCACCGCGCCCTGGATGCCGCTCAGGCTGGAGCAGGTGAAGCTGATGCGCCAGCGCCGGCCCGCCTGCTCGACGGCGGCGATCATGTCGTCCCGGTACAGGCCCCGGGGCGGAAAGGCCACCAGCGGCAGCGGCTCCTGCTGCCAGGCCGGGTTGCTGGCGCTGTCCAGCCACAGCAGCGGCTCGGGGCGGCAGGCCACCCCGGCCCGGCTGTGGCGCCGCTGCTTGACAAGGATCAGGTCCAGCTCGCCGTGATCGTAGCCGGTGGCCAGGTCCCGGCTCAGGCCGCTGGTCACCTCCAGTTTCACCTGAGGGTAGTGGCGGCTGAAGGCGGCCAGGGTGGCGGTCATCCGCGGGGTGACAAAGTCCTCCGGCACCCCCAGGCGAAGGGTAAGTGCCAGCTCCGGGCCGGCCAGGGTTTCCAGCAGCCCGTCGTTCAGCGCCAGCATGCGCCGGGCATAGCCCAGCAGCGCCGTGCCCGCGTCGGTGGGGCCTATCTCCCGGTTGCCCCGCTCCAGCAGCCGGTGCCCGGCCATTTCTTCCAGCCGGCGTATCTTCTGGCTGATGGTGGACTGGGTGGAATGCAGCCGGGCCGCGGCGGCGGTAAAACTGCCGCTGTCGGCCACGGTGACCATCACCCGCAGCAGATCCAGGTCGAACAGAGGCCTATTTGGTTTTGCACTGATACCCATTCAAATATTTAATTTTTAAATAGTGAGTCCGACTTCTACCATGTCCGAAGCGGCGGTGACAAGCCTGCCGTGCGGTTTCCATGCGCCCTAGGGCCACAGCGTGAGGAGAGAAGATGTTGCTGAGCCGTTTATCCATTTATGGCGCCTGGCTGCTGGCGCTGCTGATGTCGTGGGCGGGCCAGGCCGCCGGCGGTGAGCTGGAAGCCCGGCTGCGCACGGCCGCCGCCGGGGGCGATGCCCGGGAGGTGGCGGCGTTGCTGGCGCAGGGCGCGGACATGGAGGCGCGGGACCGGCAAGGCCGTACTCCGCTGCTGATTGCCACCCACCACAACCAGGTGGCGGCGGCCCGGGTGTTGATTGAAGCCGGGGCGGACGTGAATGCCAAGGACAATATTTCAGACAGCCCCTACCTCTATGCCGGCGCCCGGGGCCACAACGAGATCCTCCGGCTGACCCTGGCCCATGGGGCCGACCTCGCCAGCCTCAACCGCTACGGCGGCACCGCCCTGATCCCGGCGGCCGAGCGCGGCCATGTGGACACGGTGCGCCTGCTGATCGACGCCGGGGTGGACCTGGATCACATCAATCGCCTGCATTGGACGGCACTGATGGAGGCCATAGTGCTCGGCCGGGGCGGGGCCGAACACACCGAGATAGTGCGACTGCTGGTGGAGGCCGGGGCGGATCCGAACATTGCCGACGCCGACGGCATCAGCCCGCTGCGCCATGCCCGCCAGCGCGGATACGCCGCCATGGTGCTTATCCTGGAACGGGCCGGCGCCCGCTGAGCTTTTCCCCGGCGGTGCCCGGTATTTTTCCATTCCCGAGAGACGATGCGATGACGACAGCAAACAGGCCGGTGGAGCAGGGGGCCATGCTGCTTCTGGTGGTGTTGATTGGCCTGAACCTGCGGCCCTTTCTTACCGGGCCCGGGCCCATTATCGAACTGATCCGGGCCGACACCGGCCTGGGCTACGTGGGCATGGCGATGCTGACCCTGCTGCCCACCCTGCTGATGGGGGTGGGCGCCTTTGCCTCGCCGCGGCTTCAGGCCCGCTGGGGCACCCGCCGGGGCATGCTCACGGCGTTGCTGCTGCTGATGCTGGGCTCGGGGCTCCGGCTGTTGGTGCCCGACGGCACGGCCCTGATCCTGACCGCCCTGCTGTGCGGGCTGGGGGTGGCCTTCGTCCAGTCCGCCTTTCCCGGCATCATCAAGCAGTATTTTCCCGGCCGGGTGGCCATGGTTACCGGCCTGTATTCGGCCATGATCATGGGCGGCGGCGCCATCGGCGCCCAGCTCACCCCGCTGCTGGCCGGCGGCGGCCACGACTGGCGCGCGGCCCTGGCCTGGCTGGCGTTGCCGGCGCTCATCGCCCTGGCCTGCGCCTGGCGGACCCTGTCGGAGCGGCAGAGCCGCCCGCCCGAGCCGGGCCTGGCCCGGCGCCTGCTGGCGCGGCCGCGCACCTGGCAGCTGATGCTCTGCTTCGGACTGGTCAATGCCGGCTACTCGACCATGGTCACCTGGCTGGCGCCCTACTACCAGCAGCAGGGCTGGAGCGCCGCCGACAGCGCCGGCCTGGTGGCGGTGATGGCCCTGGCCCAGGCCCTGTTCGCGGTGGGCATCACCCTGCTGGCGCGGGGGCGGGACCGGCGCCCCTGGCTGTGGCTGACCCTGCTGCTGCAGGCCACCGGCTACGCCGGCCTGCTGTTCTGGCCCGGCCAGTGCCCGCTGCTGTGGGCCGCGGTGTGCGGCATGGGGCTCGGCGGCAACTTCTCCCTGTCGCTGGTGACCGCCCTCGATCACCTGCCCGCAGCACAACAGGCGGGCGTGCTCACCGCCCTGATGCAGGGCGGCGGTTTCCTGATCGCGGCCATGGGGCCCCTGGCGGTGTCGCTGGTGCGGGAGGCGAGCGGCAGCTTCGCCGGCGGCTGGGCGTTGCACCTGGTGCTGGTCGGCGTGGTGATGCTGATCTGCCTGCGCTTCGATCCCCGGCGCTACCCCCAGGCCATGGCGACGGCCTGAGGGCGGTGGGGGTGAGGTCCTGTTTTCGGCCGATGCCGCCGCCTGCTATGCCAGCCAGTTGGGTAGGGAGGTAAAGGTGGAGGAAATCCAGCCCGTGCTCAACGTGATGGTGGCGGAAAACCTGGTAATGCGCACCGGCCATGGGGTGTACTCGGTGGCCGACCCCTTTGTGCAGGAGATATGGCGGGAGCGGCTGGATCTTTTGCTGTAATGTCGCGAGGGCGGGCAGGCCCAGTTCATCGAACAGCCCGTCGCCCTTTCCACCCAGGATGCCCATATCAACCGTTTGCTGGAAAACCGCGCCCTGCCGGTGGAGAAAGTCGCGGAAATGGTGGGTTTTTATACCGCGACCTCGTTCCGTCAGCACTTCCGGCAACGCTACCAGGTCAGCCCCCGGGCCTGGCGCAAAACATTCGGCGAAGTGGAGGGCTGAGGTTTTGCGCTTCCTCGCCAGCGCGGCGGCGGAGCAGCGAACAGCGGGTTTAAATGGTAAAGTAAGCGAAAACGGACTGTTACCGGACTGTATCCAGGATGACCATGAAGCTTAAACCGCTGCCGCCCATGAACAGCCTGATCGTGTTCGAGGCGGCGGCGCGCCATCTGAGTTTTACCCTCGCCGCCAGCGAACTGAACGTGACCCAGGGGGCGATCAGCCGCCAGATCCGCCAGTTGGAGGACTACCTCGGCAAGGCGCTGTTCGTGCGGGCCAGCCGCAGCATTACCCTGACGCCGACCGGGTTGCAGTATTACCAGACCGTTTACCGCGCCCTGCTGGATGTGGCCCAGGCCACCGGCGAAATCAAGAAGTGGCAGGGGGAGCAGCAGGTGACCGTGGCCACCACCAACGCCATGGCGGCGCTCTGGTTGCTGCCCAAGGTCGCCTCCTTTCAACAACAGCACGAAGAAATAGACCTGCGCATACTGGCGACCGACAACATCGTGGATCTGCGCCGGCTCGACTGCGATCTCGCCCTGTTCTACTGCCGGGTGCCGCCGGCGGAGATGAAGGTCACCCCCCTGTTCCCGGAGGAGGTGTTCCCGGTGTGCAGCCCGGACTACCTGGCGCGGTTGGGTGAATGCCACAGCCCGGAGGAGATCTTCGGCAAGACCCTGCTCTATCTGGATGAGTCCCAGCGGGACTGGCTCAACTGGCCGGAATGGTTCGAGTCGGTGGGCTTGCCGGTGACGGCGCCGCGCAACAGGGTCAACATCAACAACTACCCCATGCTGCTGCAGGCGGCGATCAACGGCCAGGGCATCGCCCTGGCCTGGGGCTCGCTGGTGGACGACTACCTGCAAAGCGGGGCCCTGGTACGGCCGGTGGACACGGTACTGCGTACCCAGGCCAGTTTCTCCATGCTGGAGCCGCAGGGGCGGGGCCTGGTGCCGGCCAGCGTCAAGCTGTTCCGCAGCTGGCTGCTGGAGCAGTTGCCGGGGCAGGTGGGGGAAAAGGGCCTGGCCTGAGGGCAAGGTGAATACAGCAAAACGCCGGGACAGTGCCCGGCGTTTCGTGTTGATAACAACGTCCATCATCTATTTTTCGACAGAGGTACTCCTTCACCACCGTTGTTGAACAGCCGTCATTTCCGCGAAGGCGGAAAGCCAGGGCCAGGAGCACCTACCCAGACAACGGCGCCTGACTTGCCGACATGCATGGACTCCCGCCTTCGCGGGAGTGACGGGATAGGACGCGGGAGTAACCCCAACGTCGTCATTTCCGCGAAGGCGGAAAGCCAGGACCAGGAGCACCTGCCCAGACAACGGCGCCTGACTTGCCGATATGCATGGACTCCCGCCTTCGGGAGTGACGGGATAATGCGGGAGTGACCAAAGCGTAATCTGAAGGTTTGCCGACAGTGAAAGACGCCGGGAAACTTCCCGGCGTTTTTTTGCTCACTTGCCGAACTGGGGCTCGGCCTGCCATGGTTCTTCCGGCGCCTGCTCCGGCACCGGGCCGTCCAGCCGGGCGGGCTCGGGGCGCACATGATCCGGCAGCATGGCCCAGGGCTTGGGCTCGCGGCGGATGCTGTGGAACAGGGTCAGGCTCATCACCGCGATAAAGATGGCAATGGGAAAGCCGGCGATGATGGAGGCGGTCTGCATCGCCTTGAGCCCGCCGGCGTACAGCAGCACGGCGGCAATGGCGGCGATGATCACCCCCCACAGCACCCTTATCATGGTCGGCGGCTCGCTGGCACCGGCGGCGTCCAGGGTGCAGAGCACCAGGGTGCCGGAGTCGGCCGAGGTGATGAAATAGGTACCGAGCAGCACGCAGGCCAGCACGCTCAACAGCTTGCCCAGGGCGCCGGCGTCCAGGTTGTCGAACAGGGTGAACAGCGCCCGGGTGGTATCGGCCTTGGTGGCCGCCAGTATGGGGCCGCCGGCGAAGGGCTCCTGGGCCGGCTCGCCGGCCTCGGCCAGCACCACCGCCTGTTGCTCGTAGGCGGTGCGCGCATCCTGCTCCACCTTGAGCGCGGCACCGCCGAACACCGACATCCACAGGAAGGTGATCAGGGTGGGCACGATCAGGGCGCCGCCGATCAGCTCGCGGATGGTGCGCCCCTTGGAGATGCGGGCCACGAACATGCCGACGAAGGGCGCCCAGGTCATCCACCAGGGCCAGTAGTAGGCGGTCCACCAGTTCTGCCAGCCGGAATCATGCTGGGCATCGCTCCACAGGCTCATGCCGACGATGTTCTGGGCATAGCTGCCGGTGCTTTCCAGCAGGGTGTTGAGCATGTAGCGGGTGGGGCCGACGTAGAGCACTATCATTACCAGCAGCAGCGACAGCAGCATGTTCCACTCGGACAGCCGGCGGATACCCCGGCCCACGCCCGACAGCACCGAGGCCACGGCGCAGGTGCACAGCACTACTATGATCAACAGTTGCACCCCGAGGCCGATGCCCACTCCGAACACCTGGTTCAGGCCGGAGTTGATCTGGATGACGCCCATCCCCAGCGTCTGGGAAATGCCGAAGGCGGTGATGGCCACGGTGAGGATGTCCACCGCGTGGCCGATGGGTCCGTAGATGCGGTTGCCGATCAGCGGATAGAGGATGGATCTCAGGGTAAAGGGCAGGTTCTTGCGGTAGGAAAAATAGGCCAGCGCCAGGGCGACGATGATAAACACCGACCAGGGATGCAGACCCCAGTGGAAGAAGGCCAGTTGCATGGCGGTGCTGGCGGACTCATTGCTTAAGCCCGCGGTAAAGGGATTGTCGGCGTAATGCCACATGGGCTCGGCCACCGACCAGAAGATAAGGCCGATGCCCATGCCGCCCGAAAACAGCATGGCCACCCACGACAGGTAGCTGAACTCGGGCTTTTCATCGTCCTTGCCCAGGCGGATATGGCCGTAACGGCTGATCATCAGATACAGCAAAAAGCCGACCACCAGGGTGACCAGCCCCAGATAAAACCACTTCATGTTCTGCAGCAGAACGCCGGAAACGGTTTCGAAATATTGCCCGGCCTGGTTGGCCAGAATGGCACAGAACAACACGAAACCGATCACCAGCACCTTGGATGCAATGGTCACGGTCGGGTTCAGTCCCTTCAGGATCCCGGATGTCGCACGCATAACTCCTCCCTCTGCGTTACTCGTTGTCAGTTAACCAGTTGTTAACATGGTGGGGAGGTTAGGGGGAGGCGGGGTTCCGCTCAATCGATTTATTCTCATCCATCGGTGAGTTTTGGTCATGGATAACCGCTGCCGCGGACATTTTTCCGGGCAGGAAGGGCAGGGCCATGGATGGATGACAAAAGCTCATCCATACCCGGCCAAAAAGTCGTTTGTTTGTTGCCGCCATGTTAACGACACTCTCCCCCATCGGTACCCCAGGGTGCCAATGACAACAAACAGCGCAGGAAGCACTGCACCATTGTGGAGAGAACAGCATGAGCAACGTCAGCCAAACCCTTATTCCGGTACAGCAGGTGGAAAGCGTACTGAACCCGATCGTCGAAGCCAACGGCATGCCGAATGCCTGTTATACCAGCCAGGAATATTTCGCCTTTGAGCGAGATCAAGTAATCGGCAAAACCTGGGCCTGCATCGGTTTCGCCTCCGACCTGCTGAAAAACGGCTACGTCAAGCCGGTGAGCTTTATGAATCTGCCGCTGCTGATGATGCGCAACCGCCAGGGCGAAGTGCAGGTGTTCCACAACGTGTGCAGCCACCGGGGCATGCAGCTGGTGCATGAGGCGGGCGAGGTGCAGGGCATGATCCGTTGCCCCTACCATTCCTGGACCTACGATCTGGACGGCAACCTCAAGGGCACCCCCCATATCGGCGGCACCGGCCAGCACAAGGACGAGCGCTTCAAGTGCGAAAAACACGGCCTTAAAGCCCTGTGCTCCGCGGTGTGGATGGACATGGTGTTCGTCAACCTGTCCGGCGACGCCGCCTCCTTCGAGGAGCACATCGCGCCCCTGGTCGAGCGCTGGCAGCCGTTCTGGGGCGACGAGGGCCTGAGCCTGCTGCGCCGGGTCAACATGGGCGGCCACCTGGAAATCGAGGTGCAGAGCAACTGGAAACTGACCGTGGAAAACTACTGCGAAGCCTACCATCTGCCCTGGGTGCACCCGGCCCTGAACACCTATTCCAAGCTGGAAGATCACTACAACATCATGTTCGAGGAGCGTTTCGCGGGGCAGGGCAGCTACAAATACAACCTGTCGGACACCGCCGGCACCCACCTGCCCAAGTTCCCCAGCTGGCCCGCCGACAAGCTGCGCCACGCGGAATACGTGGCCCTGTTCCCCAACGTGCTGCTGGGCATCCAGGCCGACCACGCCTTCGCCATGATGATCGACCCCATCCATGCGGAAAAAACCGTGGAGAACCTGCGCCTCTATTACATAGGCGACGAGTCGCTGAAGGACGAATACGCCGGCTGCCGTACCGCCACCCTGGAGTCCTGGCGGGTGGTGTTCGGTGAAGACATCGGCGCGGTGGAAGGCATGCAGAAGGGCCGCCATTCCCCCGGCTTCGGCGGCGGCGTGTTCTCGCCCGAGATGGATCTGCCGACCCACTACTTCCAGAAATGGCTGGCCACCCAGACCAAGGCCGCGTTGGAGGGCTGAACATGCAACATTACCTGAACTATATCGATGGCCAGTGGCGGGATGCTTCCCGCCGACTCACGGTGATGAACCCGGGCACCGGCGAGCCTTACGCCACCATCGCCCAGGCCGGCATCGAGGATGCGGATCTGGCCATGGCCGCCGCCCGCCGCTGCGTGGACAGCGGCGCCCTGACCGAGGTGCGCCCGGCCATTCGCACCGGCTGGCTGCTGAAGGCGGCCGAGGCCATCCGCGCCATCGCCGACGACGGCGCCCTGGTGGCCTGCCGGGAAAACGGCAAGAGCCTGAACGACGCCCGCGACGAGTTTCTCGAGGCGGCCCGCTACTTCGAATATTACGCCGGCATGGCCGACAAGATAGAAGGCATCTCGGTGCCGCTCGGCAAGGACTACGTGGATTTCACCCAGTACGTGCCCTTCGGCGTGTCGGTGCAGATCGTGCCCTGGAACTTCCCGGTGTCCATCTGCGCCCGCTCCCTGGCCCCGGCCCTGGCCGCCGGCAATGCGGTGGTGATCAAGTCGCCGGAAATCTCGCCGCTGGCCATGACCCTGCTGGTCAGGGCCGTCGAGCAGGCCGGTTTCCCCCAGGGGGCGGTCAACCTGCTGTGCGGCAAGGGCTCCGAGGTGGGCAGCCACCTGGTCAAACACCAGGACACCAACCAAATAGTGTTCACCGGCTCGGTGCCCACCGGCCAGCGCATCCTGCGGGACTCGGCCGAGCGGGCCACCCCCTCGGTGATGGAGCTGGGCGGCAAGTCCGCCGCCATCGCCCTGGCGGACCTGGATCTCGACACCCTGCTGGCCAGCGTGAAAGTCGGCATCTTCTTCAACGCCGGCCAGGTGTGCTCGGCCATGTCGCGGCTGCTGGTGCACCGCAGCCGCTACGACGAAGTCAAGGCGGCGGTGGTGGCCCTGGCCGAGGGCCTGAGCATCGGCCAGGGCGAGGGCAACCCGGATCTGACCCCGGTGGTGTCGGCGGATCAGCAACAGCGGGTGCTGGCGATGGTCGAGCAGGCCCGGGCCGAAGGCGCCCGCGTGCTTACCGGCGGCACGGCCCCGGATTTGTCCGGCTACTTCGTGGCGCCCACCGTGATCGAGGCGACGCCCGACATGACCATCGCCCGGGAGGAAGTGTTCGGCCCGGTGCTGGTACTGATGCCCTTCGACGACGAAGACGAGGCGGTGGCCCTGGCCAACGGCACCGATTTCGGCCTGGTAGCCGGGGTGTTCGGCGAGGGCCTGAGCCAGACCCTGCGGCTGGCCAACCGGCTGCGCGGCGGCCAGGTGTTCATCAACGAATGGTTCGCCGGCGGCATCGAAACGCCCTTCGGCGGGGTGGGGTTGTCGGGCTTCGGCCGCGAGAAAGGACAGGAAGCGATCTACAGCTATGTCCAGACCCGCAATATCGGCATCCGCCTGAGCAACCGTTAAGCAGTAACAGGGTAGTGGGGAGGACAAGATGAAAAAGTGGTTATGCATCATCTGCGGATTGATCTACGACGAAGCCAAGGGCTGGCCGGCGGACGGCATTGCCCCGGGCACCGCCTGGGAAGACGTGCCGGATGACTGGGTCTGCCCCGACTGCCTGGTCACCAAGGCGGATTTCGAGATGCTCGAGATCACCGACGAGGAGCCGGCCCCCCTGGCGGCGGTGGCCGAGGCCGTCACCCCGGCGGCCGGGGCGGCGCTCGAGCCGGTGGTGATCATCGGCACCGGCCACGGCGGCTACCAGCTGGCAGCGGCGCTGCGGGCCCGCTCGCCGGAACTGCCCATCACCCTGTTTACCGCCGATGACGGCGCCCTCTACAGCAAGCCGGCCCTGTCCAACGCCCTGGCGCTGGGCAAGGACGGCGACAGCCTGGTGAGCGAGCCGGCGCTGGCCTGGGAGCAGCGGCTCGGGGTGCGGGTGTATCCCCATACCCGGGTCGAGCGTATCGATCGGGAAAACAAACGGCTGCACACCAGCATCGGCGAATACCCCTATGGCCGGCTGGTGCTGGCCACCGGCGCCTCGCCCATCGTGATCCCGGTTGAGGGCGAACAGACGGCCATGCTGAGCGTCAACGATCTCGCCGATTACCGCCGCTTCCGCCAACAGCTGGCCGGCAAAAAGCACGTGACCATACTCGGCGACGGCCTGATCGGCTGCGAGTTCGCCAACGATCTGGCGGCCCAGGGCATAGGGGTGACCGTGGTCGGCCTGGGCCAGTGGCCGATGGAGCGGCTGATCCCGCAGCCCCTGGGTCTGGCCCTGCAACAGGCCCTGAGCGGCCTGGGGGTGGAATGGGCGCTGCAGGACAGCATTGCCCGCATCGACGCCTTGGGTGAGGGCTATCGCCTGCAGCTGCAGGGCGGCCGGCAACTGGACACCAATCTGGTGCTGAGCGCGGTGGGCCTGCGCCCCAACACCGCCCTGGCCCAGGCCGCCGGGCTGAGCACCGGCCGGGGCATCAGTGTCGACCTGGAGCACAGAACCAGCGATCCGGCCATCTTCGCCCTGGGCGACTGTGCCGAGGTAGACCGCCAGTGGGCACCCTATATCGCGCCCATCAACCAGGCCATACCGGCCCTGGTGGACAGCCTGCTGGGCCAGCCCGCCCGGGCGGCGCTCAAGGCCACCCCGGTGCTGGTAAAAACCCCGGTGCTGCCGCTGTCCGTGCTGCCGGCCCCCGCGCTCGGCGAGTGGAAGGTGGAGTCGCACGGCAACGAACTGGCCGCCGGCTGTTACGGGCCGGACGGCACCCTGACCGGCTTCGCGCTGCTGGGCCATGGCCTGCAAGGCCAGCGCAGCCGCTGGCTGGAACAACTGAACCCGACCCGAACCGCAGCCTGAGGAAGAGATGATGATTGCCTTACCCAATGACGACAACAGCTGCGGCTGGTACCAGGCGCTGCCGCCGGCGGCCCCGGCCACCCGGCTCAGGGGCCAGCAACAGGCCGACTATGCGGTGCTGGGCGCGGGCTTTGCCGGCCTGGCGGCCGCCCGGCGGCTGGCCGAGCTGAAACCCGATGCCCGCATCCTGCTGGTGGATGCCCAGCGGGTGGCGGAGGGCGCCTCCGGGCGCAACTCCGGTTTTGTCATAGACCTGCCCCACAAGTTTGCGCTGGAGCACCCGGATCCGGTCCACAAGCAGAAACTGCTGGGCCTGAACCGGGCCGCCATCGCCCAGTTGCAGGGGCTGGTGGAGCGCCACGGCATCGACTGCCAGTGGTCCGCCGTGGGCAAGTACCAGGGCGCGGTGGGCGAGCGCGGCGAGGCCTTCCTCGAGCACTTCGAACACCTGATGCAGGATCTGGGCGAGCCCTACCACTGGGTGGAAAAGGGCGAGCTGCGCAAGGTGCTCGGCACCCCTTACTACAGTCGGGCCATCTTCACCCCCGGCTGCTACCTGATGCAGCCGGCGGCCCTGGTGCGCGGCATGGCCGACCACCTGCCGGGCAACGTGGAACTGCTGGAGCAGTCGCCCATCCGCGGCCTGCACCGGGAGCGGGGCCAGTGGCGGTTGCAGGGGGACGAGGGCAGCATCACCACGCCCAGGCTGCTGCTGGGCACCAGCATCTTTACCCGCGAGTTCGGTTACCTGAAGAACCGGCTGCTGCCGGTGATGACCTTCGCCAGCTGGACCCGGCCGCTGACCGACGAGGAGCTGGCCCGCTACGGCGGCGAGCTGAACTGGGGGCTGACCCCGGCGGATCACGCCGGCACTACCCTGCGCATGACCGCCGATCGCCGCATCCTGATCCGCAACAGCTACCAGCACGTCTCCAAATACGGCGCCAGCGTCAGCGAGGGAATGCGCCAGCGCATCCGGGCCGACCATCGCAAGGCGTTCCTGGGCCGTTATCCGGCCCTGGCCGAGGTGCCCTTCACCCATACCTGGGGTGGGGTTTATGCCATCTCCCGCAACTTCACCAACTTCTTCGGCCAGCTCGAGGAAGGGGTGTTCGCCAGCGCCTGCGACAACGGCGTGGGCGCGGCCTGGGGCACCATTTCCGGCACCCTGTTGGCGGACCTGGCGGTGGGCGCCGACTCCCAGGCGCTGCGGGACATCCGGCAGGTGACCGGCATGCCCAGCCTGAACCCGCCCGAGCCTTTGCTCGGCCTGGGTGTGAAGAGCCGCATCCGGCTCGCCAAGTGGCAGAGCAGGAGCGAACTGTGAAAGAGGTGCAATTGATCGACAGCCGGCAACTGGACTTCAGCGTGCGCGGCGGGCCGCCGGGCATGGCCTATGTGGCCCGCGCCCTGAGCACCGAGGTGTCGCCCCATATCGGGGTCGGGTTCGCCCGATGGGAAGGCGCCGAGGTGGCCTGGACGGTGCTCTATGACGAAGTGATCTTCGTGATCGAGGGCTGTTTCGAACTCACCGCCAACGGCCGCAAGCATGAAGTCCGCCCCGGCCAGCTGCTGTGGATCCCGGAAGGCACCGAGCTGATCTACGGCGGCCATGCCCTGTTCGGCTATGTGGTTCATCCGGGCAACTGGAAGGAATTGCACGGCCTGGTCTGAGCGAAGACCGTCTCCAGGCACTACCTTGCCGGCCGATTGGCCGGCTTTTTTGCTGGGCTGTTGCGGCAACAAGGGTGGTAAGGAGGATTCAGCCCTTGCGCAGCTGCCGGGCCTGGCTGGGGGAGACGCCGAAGAAGTCCTTGAAGCAGTGGCTGAAGTGGGTAGAGCTGACGAAGCCGCAGGCCACGGCGATGTTGGCGATGCTGGCGTCGCTTTGCAGCAGCAGGCGGCGGGCGTGGGTGATGCGCAGCTCCAGGTAGTAGCGGGAAGGGGTGGTTTCCAGGTGGCCCTGGAACAGCCGTTCGATGCGCCGGCGCGACAGGCCCACGTAGGCGGCCAGCTCCTCGATGCCGAGCGGCTCTTCGATATTGCTGTTCATCAGGTGCAGCAGGTTGCGCAGGGGCTCGGGCAGGCTGGGGTCGTTTTCCGCCAGGGTGAGCCGGGTTTCGTTGCTGTCGGCGATGCGGTCGCTGCTCAGGATCTCGCGGATGGCGCGCACCGTGTCCTTGCCGTGCAGCCGCTCGATCAGCACCAGCATCATCTCCAGGGCGCTGCTGGGGCCGGCGCTGGTCAGCACCCGTTCGGTCACCACCATCACCTGGTGCGACACCTGCACATGGGGGAAGCATTCGCGGGCGAAGGTGTGGTTGTCCGGGTGGATGGCGCAGGCCAAGCGGTCGAGCAGGCCGGCGTGGGCCAGGGCCACGGCGCCGTTCCACAGGCCGCCCAGCACCTTCTGGCGCTTGGCGGCCAGTTTCAGCTTGTGGCTGAGCGGCGCCCGCTCGTTCAGGTCGCAGCGAAAGCCGCCGCACACGATCACCACGTCCGGTGCGTCTTCCCCTTCCAGTTGCAACTGTTCCAGGGTGGCATTGGCGGAGATGTCGATGGCCAGATCGCTGCGCACCGTAGTGCTCTCCAGGCCGTAGGTGGCAAAGGCGAACAGGGGGGTGGCCTGCACCAGGTTGGCGGTGACCAGGGCGTCCACCGCGGCGGTGAAGGCCATCATCGAAAAATGGGGCAGCAGCACAAAGCCCACCCGGGTCGGCCGATCCTCTTGCTGGCGGGCCGGGAGAAAGGCGCTGTTGGTGTCGCGCAGGCGGTGGCTGAAAAGGCGTTTTTCACTCACTGGGGGCATGGCATCTGTTAACGGGTCCGCAAGGGCAAGTCGCGTGACGGTGACAACCTGGTTGGGATAGTACCCCGCCGGGCCTGGCTTTGCATCACCATCAGACGATATCGGGGGTTGGAAGAGGCAACAGGGATTGCCTCCGCCGACCGTCACATGCCAGGGAAGGCATGTGCGAGCCTACATGGGGCGAGCTTGCCTCGCCGTGACGAGCCGTTTCAGTCTGACCGAACATCCAGTGAATGTTCGCAGCAGACTGAAAGGGCGAGTGTCATTTATTGCGGCGTGTCGGCGGAGGTGGCCCTGTTGCCTCTTTGCGGCGTCGTAACAGCAAGCTTCACAACGATTTCAAACTGGCCTTATCACACCCATTATCTGTTTCCGACCTCTTGCCGGCGTTGGGGCCTTATCCCCCGGCGCCGGTGGCCGCGGCCTTCGGCGGCCGGCGGCTTGCCCGCCTGCGCCATCCTTGTCGCAAATACGCAGCTTTAGGCCGCAGCCAGTCATCCCTGCCCCTCGGGCCCTCAGTAGTATGCTAGTCAAAGCAGAACCCGGCAGCCCGCCGAGACGCGGCGCCGAAGGGATGGACAATGTCAGGCTGGGGGAGGCCCGAGCCGAGCAAGGAGGTCACAAGATGTTCAGCAAACACACCCGCATTCAGGATATGGACCCGGCACTCTGGGCCGCCATGGAAGAGGAGGCCGCCCGCCAGGAGCAGCATATCGAGCTGATTGCCTCGGAAAACTACACCAGCCCGGCGGTGATGGAAGCGCAAGGGTCCGTGCTCACCAACAAGTATGCGGAAGGCTACCCCGGCAAACGCTATTACGGCGGCTGCGAGGCGGTGGACAAGGTGGAGCAGCTGGCCATCGACCGTGCCAAGGAGCTGTTCGGCGCCGACTACGCCAACGTCCAGCCCCACTCCGGCTCCCAGGCCAACGCCGCCGTCTACATGGCCCTGTGCGCCCCCGGCGACACCGTGCTCGGCATGAGCCTGGCCCACGGCGGCCACCTCACCCACGGCGCCAAGGTCAGTTTTTCCGGCAAGATCTACCACGCGGTGCAATACGGCCTGAACGAGGCCACCGGCGAGGTGGATTACGACCAGGTCGAAGCCCTGGCCCTGGAGCACGAACCCAAGATGATAGTGGCCGGTTTCTCCGCCTATTCCCGGGTGATGGACTGGGCCCGTTTCCGCGCCATCGCCGACAAGGTGGGTGCCTACCTGTTCGTGGACATGGCCCACGTGGCGGGCCTGGTGGCCGCGGGCTGCTACCCCAACCCGCTGCCTTACGCGGACGTGGTCACCACCACCACCCACAAGACCCTGCGCGGTCCCCGTGGTGGCCTGATCCTGGCCAAGGCCAATCCTGAGATTGAGAAAAAACTGAACGCCGCCGTTTTCCCCGGTGGCCAGGGCGGCCCGCTGATGCACGCCATCGCCGCCAAGGCGGTGTCCTTTGCCGAGGCGCTCACCCCGGAATTCCGTGACTACCAGCAGGCGGTGGTGGACAACGCCCGCGCCATGGTGGAAGTGTTCAAGAGTCGCGGCTTCGATGTGGTGTCGAACGGTACCGACAATCACCTGTTCCTGCTCGACCTGTCCGCCAAGGGCATCACCGGCAAGGACGCGGATCAGGTGCTGGGCCAGGCGCACATCACCGTCAACAAGAACGCGGTGCCGAACGACCCCCAGCCGCCCTTCGTGACCTCGGGCCTGCGCATCGGCACCCCGGCGGTGACCAGCCGCGGTTTCAAGGTGGAGCACTGCCGCCAGCTGGCGGGCTGGATTTGCGACATTCTCGACCATATGGACGACCCGGAAGTGATTATCGCGGTGAAGGATCAGGTGGCCAGCCTGTGCAACTACTTCCCGGTATATCGCTAAACGATTGCTGATGGCCTGCTGCCGGAGTCCGCAGCTTGGGCCATCCTCACGCCGACTCGCCGTAAACCCATCCCTGGGGGCTCGGCGGCGCCATCCCTGGCGCCAACGGTCGGCTTAGAGGACAGCCCAATCTGCACTCTGAATGTCCAGGCAGTCCGGACACTGACTTAAAGATAACAGGTGACACTATGCAAAAATATTCCGGGTTCGGGCTCCTCAAGCATGCCCTGAGCCATCACGAGAACTGGCAGAAGGTGTGGCGCAACCCCACCCCCAAGCACGAAGGCTATGAAGTGGTGATCGTCGGCGGCGGCGGCCACGGCCTGGCCACCGCCTACTACCTGGCCAAGGAGCACGGCATCACCAACGTGGCGGTGATCGAGAAGGGTTACCTCGGCGGCGGCAACACCGCCCGCAACACCACCATAGTGCGCTCCAACTACCTGTGGGACGAGGCCGCCTGGCTCTATGAGCACTCCATGAAACTGTGGGAAGGCCTGGCCCAGGATCTCAACTACAACCTGATGTTCAGCCAGCGCGGCGTGCTCAACCTGGGCCATACCCTGCAGGACATGCGCGACATCGAGCGCCGGGTCAACGCCAACCGGCTGAACGGCATCGACGGCGAGGTGCTCAGCACCAAGCAGGTGCAGGAGCTGGTACCGATCCTGGACTGCTCCAAGAATGCCCGCTATCCGGTGCTGGGCGCCTCCTGGCAGGCGCGCGGCGGCACCGCCCGCCACGACGCCGTGGCCTGGGGCTTTGCCCGCGCCGCCGACGCCATGGGCGTGCACCTGATCCAGCAGACCGAAGTCACCGGCATCCGCCGGGAGAACGGCGCCGTGGTGGGGGTGGAAACCAACCGTGGCCTGATCAAGGCGCGCAAGGTGGCCTGCGTCACCGCCGGCAACTCCGGCGTCATGGCCAATATGGTAGGCATGAAGCTGCCGCTCGAGTCCCACCCGCTGCAGGCCATGGTGTCCGAGCCGGTCAAGCCGATCCTCGACACCGTGGTGATGTCCAACCACGTGCACGGCTATGTGTCCCAGTCCGACAAGGGCGACCTGGTGATCGGCGCCGGCATCGACAGCTACCTGGGCTATGGCCAGCGCGGCTCCTTCCCGGTGGTGGAGCACACCATGGCGGCCATCGTGGAGATGTTCCCCATCTTCAGCCGGGTGCGCCTCAACCGCACCTGGGGCGGCATCGTCGACACCTGTCCCGACGCCTGCCCGATCATCTCCAAGACGCCTATCAAGGGGCTGTATTTCAACTGCGGCTGGGGCACCGGCGGCTTCAAGGCCACTCCGGGCTCGGGCAACGTGTTCGCCCACACCATCGCCCATGACGAGCCGCACCCCCTGGCCAAACCCTTTAGCATCGACCGCTTTACCAGCGGCCACCTGATCGACGAGCACGGCGCTGCCGGCGTAGCCCACTGAGGAGAGAGCCGATGTTACATATTTATTGTCCGCACTGCGGCGAATACCGCGAAGAAGAAGAGTTCCGCTACGCCGGCGAAGCGCACATCGCCCGCCCGGCGGATCCGGACGCCCTCAGCGACGAGCAGTGGGCCCAGTACCTGTTTATGCGCAAGAACCCGCGCGGCCTGCATCGGGAGATGTGGTACCACGCCGCCGGCTGCCGCAAGTTCTTCAACGCGGCTCGGCACACAGTGACGTATGAAATCGAAGAAACCTACAAGGTCGGCGAGCAAGGAGGCCAGTCATGAGCCAGCAACACCGCATTCAGGGCAAAGGCCGGGTGGATCGCAGCAAGCCGCTCAGCTTTATCTTCAACGGCAAGCGCTACCAGGGCTATGTCGGTGACACCATCGCCTCGGCGCTGCTGGCCAACGGGGTGGACGTGGTCGGCCGCTCCTTCAAGTACGCCCGGCCGCGCGGCATCATGGCCGCCGGGGCGGAAGAGCCGAACTGCATCCTGCAGGTGGGCGGTTCCGAGGCCACCATGATCCCCAATATCCGCGGCACCCAGGCCGAGCTGTACGACGGCCTCACCGCGGCCAGCACCAATGGCTGGCCGAGTGTGGACAAGGATCTGATGGGCGTGATGGGCAAGCTCGGCGGCAGCATGATGCCCCCCGGCTTCTACTACAAGACCTTCATGTATCCCCAGTCCATGTGGCCCAAGTACGAGCACCTGATCCGCAAGGCCGCCGGCCTGGGCCGGGTGCCGCAGGAGCGGGATCCGGACAGTTACGACAAGCTCAACCACCACTGTGACGTGCTGGTGGTGGGCGGCGGTGCCGCCGGCCTGACCGCGGCCCTGGCCGCCGGCCGCCGTGGCGCCCGGGTGATCCTGGTGGACGAGCAGGACGAGTTCGGCGGCCACCTGCTGCACAGCACCCAGCCCATCAACGGCCAGGCGCCGGGCCACTGGGTGGCGGCGGCGGTGAAGGAGCTGAGTGCGCTTCCCGACGTGACCCTGCTGCCGCGCAGCACCGCCACCGGCTACTACGATCAGAACTTCGTGTCCGTGGTGGAACGGCGCACCGATCACCTGGGCGAGCGGCTGAGCGGCAAGACCCGCCAGCGCCTGCACCGCATCCGCGCCAAGCGGGTGGTGCTGGCCGCCGGTGCCCACGAGCGTCCCCTGGTGTTCGGCAACAACGACTTGCCCGGCTGCTTCGTGGCCGGTGCCATCTCTACCTACGTCAATCGCTACGGCGTGGCCCCAGGCCAACGCCTGGTGCTGATGACCTGCAACGACTACGGCTACCAGGCCGCGCTCGACTGGCTGGACACCGGCCGCGAACTGGTGGCGGTGGTGGACAGCCGCCACAAGCCCGACGGCGCCCGCTACCAGATGCTCAAGGCGCGCGGCGTCAAGATCTACACCGGCCATGGCCTGATCGAGGCCAGCGGCAAGAAGCGGGTGAACGGCGCCAAGGTGGCTCCGCTGTCCAGCGACGGCAGCAAGGTCACCGGCAAGGCCGAAGCCCTTACCTGTGACACCATCGCCAGCTCCGGCGGCTGGAGCCCGGTGGTGCACCTGACCGCCCATACCGGCGCCCGCCCGGTATGGAATGACGACATCATCGGCTTCGTGCCCGGCGACACCGTGCAGAAGCAACTGCTGGCCGGCGGGGTGCAGGGCACCTATGGCCTGTCCCGGGTACTGGCCGAAGGGCTGGAGGCCGGCCGCGCCGCCGCCGAGGCCACCGGCTACGGCGAGATCGCCGCCCAGGTGGTGGACGCGGAGATCAACACCGTGGATCCGCGGGAAGATGCGGCCCAGGCGCTGTTCCTGGTGCCCCACGACAAGCCGGTGAGCCGCGCGCCCAAGCAGTTCGTGGATTACCAGAACGACGTGACCGCCGCCGGTATCGAGCTGGCCGTGCGCGAGGGCTTCGAGTCCATCGAGCACATCAAGCGCTATACCGCCATGGGCTTCGGCACCGATCAGGGCAAGCTCGGCAACATCAACGGCATGGCCATCGCCGCCAAGGCCATGGGCAAGTCGATTCCCGAAACCGGCACCACAGTGTTCCGGCCCAACTACACCCCGGTGACCATGGGCGCCCTGGCCGGGCGCGACGCCGGCCAGCTGTTCGACCCGGCCCGCTTCAGCGCCATGCACGCCTGGCACCTGAAGCACGGCGCCGAGTTCGAGGACGTGGGCCAGTGGAAGCGTCCCTGGTACTTTCCCCAGCCGGGCGAGGATCTGCACCAGGCGGTGAACCGGGAATGCGTGGCCACCCGCACCAGCGTGGGCATCCTCGATGCCTCCACCCTGGGCAAGATCGACATCCAGGGTCCGGACGCCCGGGAGTTCCTGTCGCGCATCTACACCAACGCCTGGGCCAAGCTCAACCCCGGCAGCTGCCGCTACGGCCTGATGTGCAAGGAAGACGGCATGGTGTTCGACGACGGCGTCACCTCCTGCATCAACGACCAGCACTTCATCATGACCACCACCACCGGTGGGGCCGCCGGGGTGCTGCAGTGGCTGGAGCTGTGGCACCAGACCGAATGGCCGGAGCTGGAGGTGTATTTCACTTCCGTCACCGACCACTGGGCCACCATGACGGTGTCCGGCCCCAACAGCCGCAAGGTGCTGGAAAAGGTGGTGGAAGGCGTGGATCTGTCCGGCGAGGCCTTCCCCTTTATGACCTGGCAGAATGCCACCATCGCCGGGGTAAGCGGGCGCATATTCCGCATCTCCTTCACCGGCGAGCTGAGCTTCGAGGTGAACGTGCAGGCCAACTACGGGCTGCATGTGTGGGAGGCGCTGATGGCGGCGGGGGCCGAGTTCAACATCACTCCCTACGGCACCGAGACCATGCACGTGCTGCGGGCCGAGAAGGGCTTTATCATCGTCGGCCAGGATACGGACGGCTCCGTGACCCCCTTCGATCTGGGCATGGACTGGTGCGTGGGCAAGACCAAGCCTTTCCCCTTCATCGGCAAGCGCTCCTGGTCGCGCAGCGACACCGTGCGCACCGACCGCAAGCAGCTGGTGGGGCTGAAGTGCAAGGAGCCCAAGACCGTGATCCCGGAAGGGGCGCAAATTGTGCTGGATCCCAAGCACCCGGTGCCGGTGCCCATGGTCGGCCATGTGACCTCCAGCTACTACAGCGCCAACCTGGGCTACAGTATCGCCATGGGTGTGGTGAAAGGCGGTTTGAACCGCATGGGTGAAACCGTGTTCTTCCCCCTGGCCGACGGCCGGGTGCTGGAAGCCGAGATCACCAGTCCCGTTTTCTATGATCCCAAAGGAGAGCGTCAGCATGTCTAACGTCACCACCAAACTGGCCCGGGCCGAGACCCGGGTGCGGGTGGAATCCCCGCTCTATCACGCCAACCTGCCGGCCCTGGCGGCCGAACGGCAGCAGGGAGAGGTGGTGCTGCGCGAAAAGGCACTGCTGGGCCACCTGGTGCTGCGCGGCAACGCCGGCAACGAGCTGTTCGCCAAAACCGTGGAAAAGGCGCTGGGGGTGGCGTTGCCCACCCAGCCCTGCGGCTCGGTGGACACCGACCGGGTGCTGGTGCAGTGGCTGGCGCCGGACGAGTGGCTGATCATCGTGGAAGGCGGCCGGGAAGGCCAGCTCGAGGCCCAGTTGCGCGAGCAGCTGTCCGGCCACTACGCCATCACCGACGTGAGCGGCGGCCAGACGGTGTTTGAGTTGTCCGGTCCCAAGGCGGAGCTGGTGGTGCGCAAGTCCTGCCCCTACGACGTGCATCCCTCCAACTTCCCCACCGGCAAGTGCGTGGGCACCGTGTTCGCCAAGAGCACGGTACTGCTGCGCCGCACCGGGGCGGAGAGCTTCGAGCTGGTGGTGCGGCGCAGTTTCGCCGACTACCTCTGGCTCTGGCTGCAGGACGCCAGCCGCGAATACGGCCTGGTGATCAGCCGGTAAGATCGGCGGCGGCCTGGATTCCCGCCTGCGCGGGAATGACCGCCCTAGTGTCGTCGCCCGTGGCGTTACCGTGACCCCGCAGTGTTACCGTCACCCCCGCGAAGGCGGGGGTCCATGGACAACGGCTCCGGGGTGTTAGCGGCAGGGTGCCCGGGTTCTGGATTCCCGCCTGCGCGGGAATGACGAAGCTTGTTATCAAGGCAAATTTCATACCGGCGCGGCCCAGGCCCGCCGGCACCACCAGCAGGAGGCTGACGCATGCAAGTCAACGATACCCTGATCCTCACCGCCACCTGTGCCAGCCGGCTGGGCACCGTGGACGTGGTCACCCGCTACCTGTACGAGCAGGGCTGTTACGTGGCGGACATGCAAACCTTCGACGACGCCCGCGCCGGCCAGTTTTTCATCCGGGCCGAGTTCCGCCGGCCGGCGGACGGCGACTTCGACGAGATGGCCTTTCGCGACGGCTTCGCCCCCAAGGCGGCCCGTTTCGACCTGCAGTGGCAACTGACCGAGCGCAAGCGCAAGCCCAACGTGGTGATACTGGTGTCGAAATTCGACCACTGCCTCAACGATCTGCTGTACCGCTACCGCACCGGGCAACTGGCCATCGAGATCCCGGCCATCATCTCCAACCACCCGGATCTGCAGCGGCTGGCCGACTGGCACCATATTCCCTACTACCACCTGCCGGTGACCGCCGATACCAAGGCCGAGCAGGAAGCCAGGATGTGGGACATCATCAACGAAAGCGAGGCGGAGCTGGTGGTGCTGGCGCGCTACATGCAGGTGTTGAGCCCCGAGCTGTGCGACAAGCTCGCCGGCTGGGCCATCAATATCCACCATTCGCTGCTGCCCGGCTTCAAGGGCGCCCAACCCTACCACCAGGCCTACGCCAAGGGCGTCAAGCTGGTGGGGGCCACCGCCCATTACATCAACAACGAGCTGGACGAAGGCCCCATCATTACCCAGGGCATCCAGCCGGTGGATCACAGCCACTATCCGGAAGACCTGGTGGCCAAGGGGCGGGATGTGGAATGCGTCACCCTGGCCAAGGCCATCCAGTACCACATCGAAAAGCGGGTATTCATGTACCAGGGCAAGACGGTGGTACTGGGCAACTGACAACGCACAGGGCCGGCGGCGCCGGCCAATAACCTCAAACAGCGACAAGGAGACATCATGTCCGACAAGATCACGGTATTGCGCGATACCCAGCCCACAGTACTGCTGGATGCCACCAAATGGGAAAAGCTCTCCGGCGACCCCCATACCGTCAACCTCAACGCCTACACCTCGGAAGACGGCAGCAAGATCATGGGCACCTGGCTGTGCACCCCGGGCAAGTGGGCGGTGAACTACACCAAGTGGGAATACTGCGACTTCCGTGAAGGCTACTGCATCCTCACCCCGGAAGGCGGCGAGCCCATCCACCTCAAGGCCGGCGACATCTTCGTGGTCGAGCCCGGCTTCCGGGGCACCTGGGAAGTGGTGGAAACCGTGCGCAAGTACTTCGTGTTTGCCTGAACCCCCTGAATATGGTGCCGGCCGACACGCCGGCACCCAACCTCTGGCAGTCACCCCCGTTTTTCAGTCACTTCCACTTTGCAGTCACTGCCGCTTTTCAGTCACTACCGCGAAGGCGGGAGCCCATTTCCGACGACGGCTCCCAGCGCGGACGAAGTGCGGTATTCGCTGTTACAGCCCTACGGAAATCATTAGAATGGCCGCCCTTGGGGGCGGCCTCGTGCGTATCAGGCATCAAGGTGGTCGCGTGTCGCGCTGCCCGACGATGACCTTAAGTGATGATTGCTGGATGGATATATGAAAAAGTCTTTACTGCTTTACCTGAAAGGCATGGCCATGGGCGCCGTGGACGTGGTACCCGGTTTTTCCGGCGGAACCGTGGCGCTGATCACCGGGATCTACGACCGGCTGCTGGGCGCTCTCGCCGCCATGCCGCAAGCGGCGATGCTGGTGGCAAGGGGACGGATCAAGGACGCCTGGCGGGCCTGCCAGGCAGGCTTCCTGGCGACGGTACTGCTGGGCGTGATCACCAGCGTATTCAGCTTGGCAGGGGTGATCAGCTACCTGATGGTGGAATATCCGGTACTGCTCTGGTCCTTCTTTTTCGGCCTGGTGCTGGTATCTGTCTACCTGGTGGGACGAGAGGTGTCGCGCTGGAGTCTGAGCCCGCTATTGGGCTTTGCCCTGGGATTGGGGCTGGCGATCTGGATCACCCTGGCGGCGCCGCTGCAACTGCAGGCCGATCCGCTGACGCTGTTCTTTGCCGGTGCCGTGGCGATCAGCGCCATGTTGCTGCCGGGGGTTTCCGGCAGTTTCATCCTGGTGCTGCTGGGACTTTACCCTGTGGTGCTGGGCGCCCTGAAAAACCTGGAGGTGGGAATACTGGCGGTGTTCTGTGCCGGCTGCCTGCTCGGCCTGCTGTGCTTCTCGCGTCTGCTCAGCTGGATGCTGACCCATCTGCGTGACCTGGCCCTGGCTTTTCTCACCGGTATGTTGCTCGGCTCCCTGGGCAAGGTCTGGCCCTGGAAGCAGACCCTGACCTGGCAGACCAACAGCAGGGGCGAGTCCTATCCGCTGCTGCAGGAGAATTTGCTGCCCGGGCGTTTCAGCGAGCTCAGCGGCCAGGATGCCCAACTGCTGCTGGCGGTGCTGCTGGCTATCGCCGGCGTCACCCTGGTGCTCGGCCTGGAGCGGTTGGCCCGTCGCCGGGGCAACGCCGAGGTGGCGGACGGCCCCCGGGCATAGCGACCGCTTCAGCCCGCTACGCGGCCGGGCAGCCCCTGCTGCTATGCTGAACAAGAGAGGGTTGGGCCGGGAGGCGTTATGAATGGGCGATGGCAAGGCGTGCTGCTCCTGCTGGCGGCACTGGCACCGGGGGCGGGGTGGGCCGAGCCGGTGCCGGCCCGGCTCGATGCCGACGGGGTGCAGCGGGTGGAGGTGGTCGGCGGCAACTATTTCTTCCGCCCCGACCATGTCGTGGTCAGGGTCGGGATACCGGTGGAGCTGGTGGTCAGCAAGGAGCCGGGGCTTACGCCCCACAGCCTGGTGATCTGGTCGCCGCGCATGGGGCTGGATGTGGATGAAATGCTGGGCCGGGAGGCCAGGGTGATCCGCTTTACCCCCACGGCCACCGGCCAGACTCCCTTTTACTGCCGGGAAAAGCTGGCCTTCTTCCCCAGCCACCAGGAGCGGGGCATGGCGGGCGTGCTGGAGGTGGTGGAGTGACCCATGTTGAGCGGAATATTGCTGCTGATGGCGCTGGCGCTGGATAGTTCGGACCCGCTGGAGCAAGCCCAGGCCCGCTTCGACGCGCTGCAGGGCTACCGGCTGGAGCTGCGCAGCGAAGGGCCGGGGGGCAACCAGCTGCTGCGTTATGCCTACCGCCAACCCGGCCTGGTGCGGCTGGACGTGATCTCGCCCCACGCCGGCGCCGTGCTGATCTACAGCCCCTACAGCGAGCGGGTGCGGCTCTGGCCCTTCGGCCTGAACGGCCCCTCCCTGAGCCTGAGCCCCGACAACCGGCTGGTGAAAAGCCCCCGCGGCCACCGGCTGGACAGATCCGACGTGGGCGTGCTGCTGCAGAGCGTCCGGCGGCTCGGCTTGCAGGGGGAGCTACGTCTGCTGGGAGAAAGCTGGCTGGGCGAGCGCCTTGTGCTGCAGCTGCTGGCACGGGGCCCGGCCGAGCCGGGCCAGCCGGCGCGCTATGAGATCTGGCTGGACAAGTCCCTGCTGTTCCCGGTGCGGGTGATAAGCCACGACGCCCGGGGCAATCTGCTCGAAACCGTGTGGCTGGAGCACATCGAGCTGGATCCGCCCTTTGCCGACGATCTCTTCTTTCCCTGAGGCCCGCATGGCGTGCTATCACTTCGTGACCCACTGGCGGATAGCCGCCCCGCTGGAAGCCGTGTACCGGGCCATCAGCCAGTCCCAGCGCTGGCCCCTGTGGTGGCCGGGGCTGGTGCGGGTGCGGGAGCTGGCCGCCGGCGACGCGCGCGGCATAGGCCGGATATACCGTTACCACTGGCAGAGCCGGCTGGGCTACGGCCTCAGGTTCGACATGCGGGTGATCCGGCTCTATCCGCCGCGGGTGATAGTGGGCGAGGCCCGCGGCGATCTGGATGGCTGGGGCTGCTGGCAGCTGACGGAACAGGCGGGCATTACCCGGGTCCGCTACGAATGGCGGGTGCGCACCACCCGCCGCTGGATGAACCTGGCCGCCCCCCTGGCCCGGCCATTGTTCGCCTGGAACCACCATGCGGTAATGCGGGACGGCGCCGCCGGCCTGGCCCGCTGGCTTCACGCCCCGGGGCTTGACGGCCGCCGGCATTAGCGCCGGCCTTGTTTCCCCCGGGCCGGGCGGGCTATGCTGCGAAAGGACCTTATTGAATACCTAGTGGCAGGGGGACGGAATGAACATCATCAATGCCAGGCTGAGAAAAACGGAAGGGCTCTTTACCCTGGAGCTGGCCGAGGGGCATTTCACCGCCATCAGGCCCCAGGCCGCCGCCCTGGCGGCAACGCCGGGGGTGCTGGACGCGGGCGGCAACCTGTTGTGCGCGCCCCTGGTCGAGCCCCATATCCACCTGGATGCGGCGCTCACCGCCGGCGAACCGAACTGGAACATGAGCGGCACCCTGTTCGAGGGCATAGAGCGCTGGGCCGAGCGCAAGCCGCTGCTGACGCCGGAAGATGTGGAGCGGCGGGTGCTGAGCACGGTGGAGCTGCTGGCGGCCAACGGGGTCCAGCATGTGCGCACCCATGTGGACGTGACCGACCCGGGGCTGGTGGCACTGAAAAGCCTGGTCCGGCTGCGCGAACGGCTGAAGCCGGTGCTCGATCTGCAGATAGTGGCCTTTCCCCAGGAGGGGATACTGTCCTACCCTAACGGCAAGGGGCTGATGGAGCAGGCGCTGGCGGAGGGCGCCGATGTGGTGGGCGGCATTCCCCATTTCGAGTTCACCCGGGAATACGGGGTGGAGTCCATGCGCTGGGTGATCGATCTGGCCAAACGGCATAACAAGCGGGTGGACGTGCACTGCGACGAAACCGACGATCCTGCCTCCCGCTTCCTGGAGGTGCTGGCCACCGCCGCCCTGGAGGCCGGTATGGGAGACAGGGTCACCGCCAGCCACACCACCGCCATGCATTCCTACGACAACGCCTACTGCTCCAAGCTGTTCCGGTTGCTGAAGATGTCCGGCATCCACTTCGTGTCCTGTCCCACCGAGAGCATCCATCTGCAGGGGCGCTTCGACAGCTATCCCAAGCGCCGGGGCGTGACCCGGGTGAAGGAGCTGCTGGCGGCGGGCATCAACGTGGCCCTGGCGGAAGACTCCATCCGGGATCCCTGGTATTCCCTCGGCAACGGCAAGCTGCTGCGGGTGTTGGACGCGGGCCTGCACATCTGCCAGATGATGGGCTACGAGGACATTTCCCGGGCGCTGGATCTGATCACCGACAACGGCGCCCGGGTGCTGGGCCTGGACGACTACGGCATCGCGGTCGGCAAGCCGGCCAGCTTCGTGATCCTGGAAGGGGAGGACGATTTCGAGGTGATCCGCCGCCAGGGCGAGGTGCTCTATTCGGTGCGCCGGGGCCGGGTGCTGGTGGAGCGGCGGCCGGCGGAGCTGGTCCGCCGGCCGGTGATCTGAACGGCCGGGCCGTCCTGTCCGCGAAGACGGACATCCAGGGGCCGGCGAAAAAATAGTCATTCCCGCGAAGGCGGGAATCCAGGCAGATCAAAGCAGGCGTCGCCGGCCGTCGCGGCGTCATTCCCGCGAAGGCGGGAATCCAGGGCCGGCGACGCGGAGCTTAACCGATCCGAGTTCCGGCCTAGGTTCCCTGGGCCCCCGCCTGCGCGGGGGAGACGATCTTTAGTTGCGGGGGAGACGATCTTAAATTGCGGTGGTGACGCTCTTAAGTTGCGGTGGTGACGCTCTTAAGTTGCGGTGGCGACGGTCTCTAATACCTGCCCCAAGACACGGCGGCGTTGTTATCAGGGCGCCGGATTGGACCACTGGCGGTGGATCTCGTCGATGCCGGCCAGCACCGCTTCGCTCAGTTCGACCTCTACCGAGGCAATGTTTTCCTCCAGCTGCGCCAGAGTGGTGGCGCCGATCAGGTTGCTGGTCACGAAGGGCCGGCTGTTGACGAAGGCCTGGGCCAGTTGCACCGGGGTCAGGCCGTGCTCCCGGGCCAGCGCCACGTAGGCGCTGGTGGCGGCGCGGGCCTGGGGGTTGCAGTAGCGCTGGAAACGGCTGTACAGGGTGAGGCGGGCGTTTTCCGGCCGGGCACCGTTCTCGTATTTGCCGCTCAGCATGCCGAAGGCCAGGGGCGAGTAGGCCAGCAGGCCCACCCCCTCGCGCAGGCTGAACTCCGACAGCCCCACCTCATGGGTACGGTTGAGCAGGTTGTAGGGGTTCTGGATGCCCTGAATGCGCGGCAAACCGTGCTTGTCCGCCGCGGCCAGGAATTTGTGCACGCCCCAGGCGGTTTCGTTCGACACGCCGATATGGCGGATCTTGCCCGCCTTCACCAACTCATCCAGGGCTGACAGGGTCTCCTCGATGGGGACGCTCTCTTCCTCCACCAGGGTCTCGAAGCCGAGCTGGCCGAACATGTTGGTGGTGCGATCCGGCCAGTGCAGTTGGTAAAAATCCACGTAATCGGTGCGCAGCCGGCGCAGGCTGTCGTCCAGGGCGGCGACGATATTGGCCCTGTCGAGCTTGGGCTGGCCGTCGCGGAAGTAGGAAGGGCGTTTGGGATCCCGGGAGCGGCCCACCACCTTGGTGGCCAGCACTATGTTGTCGCGGTTGCCGCGTGCGGCCAGCCAGTTGCCGATCATGGTTTCGGTGCGACCCTGGGTTTCCTGGCGCGGTGGCACCGGGTACATCTCGGCGGTGTCGACCAGGTTGACGCCCCGATCCAGGGCCAGGTCGAGCTGGGCGTGGGCCTCGGCCTCGGTGTTCTGCTCGCCCCAGGTCATGGTGCCCAGGCCAATCAGGCTGACGTCGAGGTCGGTATTGCCCAGTTTTCTGTATTTCATGGGATTTCCTTAGCGGGATTAATGAGTTGGAACAGAAACGCCATGGCCACAGGGTAACAGCAAAAGCGGGTCGAGATCACGATGGCCGCTCATCTTCGCGCTGCTCCTGCCGATAATATGGGGCCGGAGTGAATGACTGAACAATCACTCCGGCCCCATTGATTCAGGAGGATATGATGACGGTGCCACCCATGTTAAAGACCCAGGTCAGCCACCCTGGCCGGACCAACCCGGAAAACGCCAAGGCAACGGACAAGCAGGCCGAGCACAGCCCCGGGGCAGAGCTGTCGAAGGTGCGGGATGAGCTCAAGGCCCGCAGCAACAAGGGGTTGATTGAGGCCATGTTCGGGGCGGCGGATAAAAGCAACGACAAGAGCATGCGCATTTTCTTCCGGGAGGTGCTGGACAAGCTCAATGCGGAGCTGGGCGAGGAGTTCGCCGTGACCGAAGACAGGATGGCGAGCGAGCGTGACGATTTCTGGTCGCCGGAAAACACCGCCGAGCGCATCGCCAACGGGGCCCTGGGCCACTTCGATACCTTTAAAAAGCAACATCCCGACTTGACCGAACCGGAGCAGGTGGAGCAGTTTCTGGCGAAAATTACCAAGGCCATCGACCAGGGCTATGGCGAGGCGGTCAAGGTACTGGACGGGCTGGGGGTGTATGCGGGCGCTATCAAGGACAACGCCGAAGCCACCCGTGCCCTGGTGGACGAACGGCTGGCCGCCTTCCGCGAGGCCCGGCTGGGGCCGGCAGCCGGGGCATAAGGGGCTCAGTCCCTGGCCGGACTGACCTTTATCCGGTTGCGTCCTGCTTCCTTGGCCCGGTAGAGGGCGCCGTCGGCCCGGCTGAACAGGCTGCTCTGGGTGTCGCCCGGCGCACACTGGGCCAGGCCGATGCTGACGGTCACCGGGCCGAAGGGCCAGCGCAGCCGAGCTACGCTGGCCAGCTGCCGTTCCGCCAGCCGGACGGCCTCGGGGAGGAGGGTGTCCGGGAGCAGGATGGCGAATTCCTCGCCGCCCACCCGGGCCAGGCAGTCGAGTTCCCGAATGCCGCCCTGCATGGTGCCCGCGATCTGTTGCAGCACCCTGTCGCCGGTGTCATGGCCCTGGCTGTCGTTGATGCGCTTGAAGTGATCGATGTCGGCCAGCAACAGGGAAAAGGGAGCCCGGCTGCGCTCAAAGCGGGCCAGCAGCCGGGCCAGCTCCTGCTCGTAGCGGCGGCGGTTGAAGACGCCGGTCAGCGGATCCGTTTCGGCCTGGTGAGCCAGGCGCTGGTTGAGTTCGGTCAGTTGCCGGCGGGCCTGCTCTAGCGCCTGGTTGGCCGCCTCCTTTTCCGCCGCCGCCTGCTCCGCGTCCCGCCGGGCCTGGAGTAACTGGGTTTCTATCTGATCCCGTTGCCTGGTGGGCATCAGCGCCAGGAGGTAGCGGCTTGTGCTTCCTTCCTGGTGGCGGCGGGCATTGAGCAGCACCGGCAGCTCGCCGCCGGTGCGGGCGAGCAGGCGAAAGGCGATTTCATCGACCCGGCCATGGTGTTGCAGGGCGGGCAGGATCTGCGACAGGTAGAAAATCCGGCCGGCCGGCCCCAGCAGCCGCTCGACGGGCTGACCGTGCAGTTGCCCTTGCGAGTAATCGAGCCAGCCGCAGAGCTGGGCATTGGCGTCGAGGATGCGGCCCTGCTCGTCCAGCTTGAGCAGGCCGCAGGGAAGATCATCGGGGTGGGCGAAGGCGTGCTCAGACAGCGGCCAGCTCCTGCCGCAGGGCGGCGATAACGGCGTCGGGGTGGCTGAGATGGGGATAATGCCCGCTGGCCGGCAGCCGGTGCAAACGGCAACGAGGCAGGTGACGCCCCAGGTATTCGATGGCGGACAGCGGCACCACGGCGTCGGTGTCGCAATAAAGGATGGAGGTCGGCACCGTGACCCGCGGCAGCCGTGCCCGGATATCGCTCATAAAGGTGACTTCGGCAAAGCGGCGGGAAATGGCCGGTTCGGCGGCGGCGAAGCGTTGGCGCAAATCCTCCGCCAGCTCGGGACGATGAGGGTTGTCCATCACCAGGGGGGCCAGGTGCCCGGCCCATTCCACATGGTTGCGCTCCATCATGTCGAGCAGGGCCCGGATGTCGGCCGGCTCGAAACCGCCCTTATAGTCACCGTCATTCACATAGCAGGGGGAGGGGCCGATGGCGATCAATTGCCGGAACCGCTCGGGCTGGTCGATAGCGGCCAGCATGCCGATGGCCCCGGCCACCGAATGGGCAACCAGGGTGGCCTGCTCAAGTCCGAGCGCGTCGCAGAGTTCGAGCAGATCCCGGGCGTAGCCCTCCAGGCTGCCGTGGCGGCCCGCATCGTAGGCGGACAGCTCGGAGCGGCCGCAGCCCACATGATCGAACAAGACGATACGGTAATCCGCCTCAAAGGCCGGGATCACCCGATGCCAGATCTGCTGATCGCAGCCGAAGCCATGGGCAAAGATCAGCGGAGTCTTTCCCTGGCCACTAAGCTGGACGTGATGGCGTGCGAGCACTGGCTGAGTCATGGGGCTCCAGATGATTCCTTTAGGGGGGATGCGCGCTTATTGTGCGCATGACGCCGCATTATATCCAGACATTTGTGGTGGCGCCCGGCAACGACGGTGAGGGAACGCAAAAAAGGGGCCGCGGCCCCTTGGAGAAGTGACCTTTACTGGCTTCAGGCGCCGATGATGCCGCCGTCTTCCCGGGTGACTATCATCACGCTGGAGCGGGGGGTGCTGTCGCCGCCCAGGGGGAAGTGGGAGCCGGCCAGCTCTTCGCCCGGGTGCTGGATGCCCACGAACAGGGTCTTCTGATCCGGGGTAAAGGCCAGGCCGGTCACTTCACAGGCCACGGGGCCGGTGAGGAAGCGGCGGATCTCGCCGCTGTCCGGATCGGCGCACAGCATCTGGTTGTTGCCCTGGCCGGCGAAGTTCCCTTCGTTGGAGTAGTTGCCGTCGGTCTGGATCCACAGCCGGCCGCCCTGGTCGAAACCGATGCCGTCCGGGCTGTTGAACATGTTGTCGGCATTGAGGTTGGCGGAGCCGGCGTAGAGACTGCCGTTATGCACCTCGGGGTTGCCGGCCAGCACGAACAGATCCCAGTCGAAGCCCTCGGCGCTGTGGCGGCCGCCCTCCGGGCGCCAGCGTACTATCTGGCCATAGTGGTTTTCGGCGCGGGGGTTGGGGCCGTCCACCGGCTGGTTATCCTTCACGCCGCGGTTGCGGTTGTTGGTCAGGGTGCAGAACACCATGGGCTCGGTGGGGTGGACCGCCACCCACTCGGGCCTGTCCATGGTGGTGGCGCCCACCTGGGTGGCGGCGAGGCGGGCGTGGATCAGCACCTCGGCCTGGCTGTTAAAGCCGTTTTCCGGGGTCAGGCCGTTCTTGCCGAAGGAGAGCTCAATCCATTCGCCCTTGCCCTTGAGCGCGCCATTGGGGCCGTTGTGGAACTTGGCCACGTAGAGGGTGCCGTCTTCCAGCAGGTTGCGGTTGGCGGCCTGATCCTTGGGGTTGTACTTGTTTTTGCTGACGAAGCGGTAGATATGCTCGCCGCGCTCGTCGTCGCCCAGGTAGACCACCACATGGCCGTCCCGGTCGATCACCAGTTCGGCGTTTTCATGCTTGAAGCGGCCCAGGGCGGTGCGCTTGATGGGGGTGGACGAGGGATCCCTGGGATCGATTTCCACCACCCAGCCGAAGCGGTTGGGTTCGTTGGGGTGTTTGGCCAGGTCGAAACGCTCGTCGAATCGGTGCCACTGGTAGCCGGCGTCTTCCGCGGCCACGCCGTAACGGGCCAGGGCCGGGGAAAGTTCAACCTCGCCGTCGGTGCCGAAGTAGCCGTTGAAGTTTTCCTCACAGGTGAGGTAGGTGCCCCAGGGGGTCATGCCGTTGGCGCAGTTGTTGAAGGTACCCAGCGCCCGCTCGCCCTTGGGGTCGGCACTGGTCTGCAGCAGGGCGTGGCCCTTGGCCGGGCCGCTGATGATCATGGGGGTGTTGGCATCGATGCGGCGGTTGAACTTGCCGTCCTGCTCGAAACGCCAGCCGTCGGCCTGCTTCTTGAGGGTGATGACGGACACGCCGTGGGCGGCCTGGGCGCGCCTGACGTCGTCTTCGCTCATGTTCTTGCCCTGGTGGGAGAACATCAGCTCGTAGTTGGTGTATTCGTTGTTGATGGCCAGGATGGCGGTGCTGTCGTCGACCGGGAAGAAGCTCATGCCGTCGTTGTTGTCGCCGAATTGGCCGGCCTGATCGGCGGCCTTGTTGCCGCCGTTGTCGATGAATTCGGCGACGTTGGAGAACAGGGGGTCACCCCAGGAGATCAGGCGTTCCACCTTGTAGCCTTCCGGCACCACTATGGTGTCCTTGGTGCTGGCGGGCACGGCCTTGAAGCCCATCAGCGGGCTCTTGCCGGTGGCGGCGGCGATGGCGCGGGAAATCGGCGAGGCGCCGAAGAAGGCGGCGGCACCCAGGGCGGCGGCGCCACCGAGGAAGCGGCGACGGCTCAGGCCCTGCTCGACCATCTGGGTAAACTCGGGCACCTGGTGACGGGGATGGTTCTGTTCATCCTTCAGTTCAAACTGGCTCATTTTTAAATTATCCTTTGCTCACATGGGGTTACGACCACGCCATGCTAGAAGGCAAAAATGTCAGTTTGATAACAATGGGATGACAGGAAGACGACAATGCGAGTAGAAACCGCCGATACCCTGGCGAAAGTGATCATCGTGGTGCAGGCGGTGCTGATCAGCCTGCTGCTTATCGGCAGCGGTTTGTTGATGCAGCGGGTGACCGAGAATGGCGAGCAGGCACCGACCCTGCAGGGCCCGCTGCTGTGACTGTTCCTGGCGTTGCTGGTGGCCGCCTGGCTATGGCTGTGCCGCCGGGCCTGGGCGGGTTATCTGTCCACCGAGGGCATGGGTAAACAATGGCCTTTCTGGGTACTGGTGGCGGTGCAGTTGCCGTCCTTTCCCCTGGGCACCATCATGGGCGCGGGGCTGATCTTCCTGAAGATCAAGTTTCATCCCCGTAGCCAGTAAAGGCGGTAAACCGGCCAGGGTGGAGGTCAGTCGACCAAAGTCCGGCGCCGTTGGGGGTAGGGTCCGTTGAAACGGACCCTACGGCAAACCACGGCGCCGATGGGGGCTTACTGAAATGGGCCCTGCAGGGGTTACACCGCCGGGATCTGCTGGGTGATGCAGTGGATATTGCCGCCGCCGAGCAGGATCTCCCGCGCCGGCACGCCCACCACGTCCAGCTCCGGGAAAATGGTCTCCAGCAGCCGTCGGGCCTCGCCGTCGGTGCGCTCGTCCAGCAGCGGGAATACCAGCCGCCGGTTGCTGATCAGGAAGTTCACGTAGGAGCCCGCCAGCCGCTCGCCGGCCAGCCGGGGCACGGCGGCGCCGCTGGCCACCCCGGCGGCCTCCTCCTCGGTCACATAGAGGGGGCCGGGCTGGGGCAGCTTCCACACCCTGAGCTTGCGGCCCCTGGCGTCCACCGCCTGCTCCAGCACCGCCAGCGCCGCCCGGCTGCGGGCGTACTGGGGATCGCTTTCATCCTCGCACCAGTGCAGCACCACCTCGCCGGGGCGGGCGAAACAGGCCATGTTGTCGATATGGCCGTCGGTCTCGTCCATATAGACCCCTTCCGGCAGCCAGATAAAGTGGCTGACGCCCAGGGTCTCCCTCAGGTGCTGCTCTATGTCCACCTGGCTCAGGTGGGGGTTGCGGTTGGGGTTGAGCAGGCACTCGGCGGTGGTGAGCAGGGTGCCTTCGCCGTCCACATGGATGGAGCCGCCTTCCAGCACCAGCGGGCTTGCCACCGCCGGCAGCCCGTGCACCGCCAGCATGGCCCGGGCCATGGCCTGATCCCGGTCCCAGGGGTGGTAGAGGCCGCCCTCATGGCCGCCCCAGGCGTTGAAGCGCCAGTCGAGGCCGACGGCCTCGCCCTTGCCGTTCACCACCACGGTCGGCCCCGTGTCCCGGGCCCAGGCGTCGTCGCTCTCGATGGCCACCAGCGTGATCTGGGGCGGCATCACCGCCCGGGCCTGGTCCATCTCCTTCGCCGGCACCGCCATATAGACGGGGGTGGCGGCGGCGATGGCCTCGGCGACCCGGGCGAAGGTGGCCTGGGCCGGGGCGCCCTGCTCGCGCCAGTTGTCCGGCCGGTGCGGCCAGATCATCCACACCGCCTGCTGGGGCGCCCATTCGGCGGGCATATAAAAGCCGTTCAGCTGTTCCATCAGCGGCCTCCCGGGGTCTTGCCGTCGGAGGTCATCAGCGCCTGGTACATGGCCGGGCGGCGGTCGCGGAACAGGCCCCAACTGATGCGGGTGTTGGCGATGGCGTCCAGATCGAAGCTGTGCACCAGCACGCCCTCGGAGCTCTTGTCCGCCTGCTGCACCAGCTCGCCGAACTGATCGGCGATAAAGGAAGAGCCGTAGAAAGTCATCTCCAGGCCGTCGATGTACTTGCTCTGCTCGGTGCCGATGCGGTTGGAGGCGATCACCGGCACCAGGTTGGCGGCGGCGTGGCCCTGCTGGGTGCGGGTCCAGTGGGGCTGGCTGTCGATTTCCGGGTAGGCGGGCTCGGAGCCGATGGCGGTGGGGAAGAAAATCAGCTCGGCGCCCATCAGCGCCAGGCTGCGGGCGGTTTCCGGGAACCACTGATCCCAGCAGATGCCCACGCCGATTTTGGCGTAGCGGGTCTGCCACACCTTGAAGCCGGTGTCGCCGGGGGTGAAGAACTGCTTCTCCTGGTAGGCCGGGCCGTTGGGGATATGGGTCTTGCGATAGACATCGAGCAGGCTGCCGTCGGCGTCGATCACCACCAGGGAGTTGTAGTGGGCGTAGCCGGCGCGCTCGAAGAAGCTGAGCGGCAGCACCACCTCCAGCTCCCTGGCCAGGGCCTGGAAGTGGCGGATCAGCGGGCTGTTGTCCACTTCCTGGGCCAGGGCGAAGTGCTCGGGGCTCTGGTCGATGCAGAAATAAGGAGTTTCAAACAGCTCCTGGATCAGGATGATCTGGGCGCCCTGAGCGGCGGCCTGGCGTACCAACTGCTCGGCGCGGGCGATATTCTCTTCTTTGTTCCAGCTGCAGGCCATCTGGGTGGCGGCCACGGTAACCATTGCCATGGTGAACTCCTTATACAAGTGAATTGTCACTGGGTTGTTGGGGTGGCATGACCCCGGGCAGACAGCCTCGTAATGGAAGAGGAGGTCAAAGGGCCTGCACCGACGACCGTCACATGCCAGGGATGGCATGTGCGAGCGTACAGGGAGGTATTTACAGCGTGTCGGCGGTGCAGGCCCTTTGGCCGACCGGCAACCAGGCTACCTCTTTGTCAACAACCCGAATCTTCAGGCTTCAGTGTGACCCTTGCATTACCATCCATCAAATGAATAGTATTAATCAGTTTATTCTTATGGTGAATATTGATGAAGCTGCACCAGCTCGATCTCAACCTGTTGCTCGCCTTCGATGCCCTGATGATCCAGCGCAACGTCACCCGGGCGGCCGAGCAGTGTTTTATCAGCCAGCCGGCCATGAGCCATGCCCTCAACCGGCTGCGCCAGTTCTTCGAAGACCCCCTGCTGGTGCGCAGCGCCACCGGCATGGTGCCCACCGCCCGCGCCGACGTTCTGCACCGGGCGGTGCGCCAGGCTTTGGCACTGCTGGAGCAGGAGCTGGGACGGGAGGAGCGCTTCGATCCCGCCAGCTCCAGCCGGCGCTTCGTGCTCAGCACCACCGACTATGTGGAGTGCGTGCTGGTGCCGCCGCTTATCCGCCGGCTGAAGACGCTGGCGCCCGGGGTGCGCATCGAGATCGGGATATTGCGCGATCGCCTGCCGGAAGGCGCCCTGGTCAACGGCGAGGTGGATCTGGTGCTGGGGTTCGATGAATACATGCAGGTGCCCGGCTCATTGCGGACCCAGACCTGGCTGACCGAGCCCCTGGCGGGGGTGGTCAGCCGGGAGCACCCCGGGGTGGGGGAGCGGCTCAGCCTGGACGAGCTGACCGAGCTGCCCCATGTGTTCCACTCGCCGCTCGGCACCCGCGAGTCCATCGTCGACCGCTGGCTGGCGGGGCAGGGGCGTAAACGCACCATCTCGGTCAACAGCCAGAGCTACATGTCGGCGGCGGCCATCGTCGCCCAGAGCGATCACCTGCTGGTGCTGCCCCGCAAGGTGGCGATGATGCTGGCCGAGGCCTGGCCGTTGCGCATGGTGGCGTTGCCGGAGGACGCCCCCGCCTACCATCTCAACTGCGTCTGGCATCCGCTGCACGACCGCCAGCCGGCGCTGCAGTGGCTGCGTCATCTGCTCCGCTCTCTGATTTCGCAGGCGGTGTCTGGCGCAGGTAAATCAGCCAGTAACTGAGCCCCACCAGCACGCCGCCGCCGATAATATTGCCGAGGGTGACCGGCAACAGGTTGCGGAGCAGAAAGTTGGCCAGGGTCAGTTCGGCGAAATCGGCGGGCAGGGCGCCGGTCAGGGCCCAGAACTCGGGGCCGGCAAACTGCTGGATGGCGATGGCCAGGGGCAGGATAAAGAGGTTGGCGATGCTGTGTTCGAAACCGCTGGCCACGAACATCGAGATCGGCAGCAGCATCACCAGCACCTTGTCGGTGTTGCTGCGGCAGGAAAAGGTCATCCACACCGCCAGGCAGACCATCATGTTGCACAGTACGCCTAAGGCCACCGCTTGCACAAAGCCGTGGTGCAGCTTGTGCCGGGCGATATTCAGGGTGTTGAGGCCCCAGGCGCCGTCGGCGGCCAGGTGCTGGCCGGCCAGCCAGATCAGCAGCACGAGCAGCAGGGCACCGCCCAGGTTGCCCAGGTAAACGATCACCCAGTTGCGCGCCAACTGGCCCCAGCCGATGCGCCGGCTGGCCCGTGCGACTGTGGTGAGTACGCTGGAGGTGAACAGCTCGCCGCCGCAGATCACCACCAGGATCAGCCCCAGGCTGAAGGCCAGGCCGCCGATAAAGCGTGCCATGCCCCAGGGCAGGCCGCCGGCGCCGGTGGTGACCGTAATGTAGAACACGAAGGCGATGGAGATAAACACACCGGCAGTCAGCGCCAGTATGAAAGATTGCAACGGTGGGCTGCTGGCCTTGTAGACCCCCACATCCTCGGCTTTTTTCGCTATTTCCGGCGGTAGCAGGGGATCAAGGTTATTGTTGTTAGGTTTCATGTTTAAGACCCTGGAAGCTAAAAATGTAGTTTTATTTTAACAGCTTCGAGGGTGAATAGCTTGACGTTGATCAGGAGAAAACCGACAGGGCAAGGCGGTGCCACCCTTGCCCCTTACCGAGAAATTTAGAGCACCATGGCCGCCAGCCAGCCGAAGACGATCAGCGGCAGGTTGTAGTGCAGGAAAGTGGGCACGACCGAGTCCCAGATATGATCGTGCTGGCCGTCCGCGTTCAGGCCCGAGGTGGGGCCCAGGGTGGAGTCGGAAGCCGGCGAACCCGCGTCCCCCAGGGCGCCGGCGGTGCCGATGATGGCGACCGTGGCCAGCGGCGAGAAGCCGAGCGCGATGCACAGGGGCACATAGATGGGCGCGATGATGGGAATGGTGGAAAAAGAGGAGCCGATGCCCATGGTGATCAGCAGGCCCACCACCAGCATCATCAGGGCGGCGAGGGCCCTGTTGTCGCCGATCACCGCTTCCACCGCCTGCACCAGGCTGCCGATGCCGTCGGTGGCCTTGAGCACGGCGGCGAAGCCGGCGGCGGCGATCATGATAAAGCCGATCAGCGACATCATCTTCACCCCCTGGGTGAAGGCGTCCTGGCTTTCCCTGAACTTGATGACCCCGCCCAGGGTGAAGATCACGAAGCCGACCATGGCGCCGAGGATGATGGAGTCGCTGTACAGCTGCAGCCCCAGGGCGGTGAGGATGGCGAGCACGGCGATCAGGATATGGGCGCCGTTGATGCGGACCTGCTCGGGCTCGATGGCCAGGATCTTGGCTTCGTCATAGTCCCGGGGGCGGCGGTAGCTGATAAACAGCGCCACCAGCAGGCCGAGCAACATGCCGCCCACGGGAATCGCCATGGCGGTGGGCAGCATGGCCTTGTCGGCCGTCACCCCGTTCTCGACCAGGTTGGCCAGCAGGATGTTGTTGAGGAAGATGCCGCCGAAGCCCACCGGCAGCAGCATGTAGGTGGCGGTGAGGCCGAAGGTGAGCACGCAGGCCACGGCGCGTCTGTCCAGCCGCAGCCTGGCCATGACATGCAACAGTGGCGGGATCAGGATGGGAATAAAGGCGATGTGCACCGGGATCAGGTTCTGGGAGGAGATGGCCACCAGCAGCAGGGTGCACAGCAGCAGCGCCTTGATCCACAACAGGCGGCCGGCGGTGGCGTCCCGGCCCAGGGCGCGGATCACCTTGAGCGCGAGCAGGTCGGTGATGCCGGAGCGGGCGATGGCCACGGCAAAGGCGCCCAGCATGGCGTAACTCAGGGCGATGGTGGCGCCACCGCCGAGGCCGCCGGCGAAGGTATTGACCGCCTCGGTCAACGACAGGCCGGCGACCATGCCGCCCGCCAGGGCACTGAGGGTAAGGGCGACCACCACGTTGATGCGCAGCAGGCTCAGGGCCAGCATCAGGCAGACGGCGATGACAACAGGATTCATGGATTATCCTTACGGGATTTGGCTGAACGGGGATGCGAAGGGGCTAGTTTGCAAATTCAGCCAATAATGTCGAGCATTATTTGGCTCGACACCGTCTTCTATTACAGATCCTGCTGCCAGAGGTCGTCTGTGCAGGGAATTGGCATTATGCCCGCCCGCCGGTGGCCATGGCCGCTGCTGCAATTTCATACAACCGGCCCGTGCGCTCTTGGGTTTGGCGGCAGGCGCCCCTATACTGTGTGGCCGAACTGCGTGGTTTCCTGGAAACCCACTATTGTAAACACCAAGGAGATAGACATGAGCGTACTGGTAGGCCGCCCGGCCCCCGACTTTACCGCTGCTGCTGTACTGGGTAATGGCGAAATCGTTGATAACTTCAACCTGAAAGCGTTCACCGAAGGCAAAGCCGCCGTGGTGTTCTTCTACCCGCTGGACTTCACCTTCGTGTGCCCGTCCGAGCTGATTGCCTTCGATCGCCGTTTCGAAGAGTTCCAGAGCCGCGGCGTGGAAGTGATCGGCGTGTCCATCGATTCCCAGTTCAGCCACAATGCCTGGCGCAACACCCCGGTAGAGAAGGGCGGCATCGGCCAGGTGAAATACCCGCTGGTGGCCGACGTCAAGCACGACATCTGCAAGGCCTATGACGTAGAGCACCCGGAAGCCGGTGTGGCTTTCCGCGGCTCCTTCCTGATCGACGCCAACGGCGTGGTTCGTCACCAGGTGGTGAACGATCTGCCGCTGGGCCGCAATATCGACGAAATGCTGCGTATGGTCGATGCCCTGCAGTTCCACGAAGAGCACGGCGAAGTGTGCCCGGCCCAGTGGGAAAAAGGCAAGCAAGGCATGCAGGCTTCTGCGGACGGCGTGGCCAGATACCTGGCGGAGCACGCCGAGGGTCTGTAAGACTCTCGCTGCGTTTCTCGCATCAAAATGCCGGCACGGGTTGCCGGCATTTTTTATTTTGGGGAAGGGTCATAGATGCCATGACCGGGATGGCGCGCCTCAGGCGGTAGTGCTTTCCCGCAACAGGTTCAGCATGGCTTGTGCGTGTTCATTGGCTTCCCGCCCCAGTTCGGTCAGGTAGCCGCCGTCACTCAGGGTAATCAGCCCCTTGTCGTGCAGCCGTACGGCAGCCGCGATCACTGCCGGGTCCGCATCATGATGTACCTTGATCCCCTGCTGGGTGGTATCGAGATCGAAATGCAGCAACAGATTCAGTTCATCCATCAGGGCCTGGTTATAACGCATAAAAGCTCCTCAGCGGAGGGTGGGTGACATGCAGACGTTAGCCTGTTCTGGCGCGGCGGGTTGGGGGCTGGCTCACAAATCCGGATCCAGGGTGTCAATTTTGTCTCTTGCATCCCGCGGCCGGGTTATTGATGATGTCTTTTTGCCGATTAATCGAGAAGGATCAGGCTTGTATGTCCGCCATCAGTATCAGGGATGCCCAGTTTTCCATCAGCGAACGCCATCGGCTGAGCATCAAAGGGCTCGAACTCGAGGAGGGGCAGTGCTGGAGCTTTGTCGGGGCCAACGGCAGCGGCAAAACCGCCCTGGCCCGGGCCTTGGCCGGGGAGCTGCCACGGCTGGCCGGCCAGTTCAGCAATGGCTTCCGGCGTATCGAGTGGGTGTCGTTCGAGCAGTTGCAACGCTTGGCCGACCGGGAGCGGGAAGAGGATGAAAGCGATCTGCTCGATTATGAGGATCAGGGCCACAGCGCCCGACAGATCATCCTGGAAGGCGGGGGCGAGGCGGCGGGGCTGGATGAACTGGCCGGACGCTTCGGCATTGCGGAACTGCTGGATCGCGGTTTCAAGTATCTCTCCACCGGAGAAACCCGCAAGGTGTTGTTGTGCCGGGCCCTGCTGCAAGCGCCGGAACTGTTGATCCTGGACGAACCCTTCGACGGCCTGGACGTGCATGCGCACGCAGGGCTGATGTTGTTGCTGCAAGAGCTGGCGGCGGCGGGACAGACGCTGGTCTTGATCCTCAACCGGTTCGAGGAAATTCCCGATTTTACCGACCGGCTCGGCATACTGGCCGAGTGCGAGCTGACCACCGCCGGGCCCCGCGCCGAGGTGGCGGCCTCGGCCGAGCTGATGCAACTGACCCATCTGGCGGCCATGGAGCAGGCGACCCGGGCGCTGCCGCCGGCGGATCCGGACGCGGTGCGGCGTGCCCTGGACCCCGACGCTCCGCGCATCGTCATGCGCGATATCAGGGTCAGCTACGGTGGCCACCATATTCTCGACGGCCTGAACTGGCAGGTGGATCCGGGTGAGCACTGGCAGATAGTCGGCCCCAATGGGGCCGGCAAGTCCACCCTGCTCAGCCTGGTCACCGGCGACCATCCGCAGGGCTACAGCAACGATCTCACCCTGTTCGGCCGTCGGCGGGGCAGCGGTGAAAGCATCTGGGATATCAAGCAGCATATCGGCTACGTCAGCACCACCATGCAGCAGGACTACCGGGTGACCGCCACGCCGCGCTCGGTGATCCTGTCCGGCTTCTTCGATTCCGTCGGTGTCTATCAGCAGCCCGGCGCCAGCCAGTTGGCCCTGGCCGAACAATGGCTGACGCTGCTCGGCCTGCAGGGCCAGGCCAACGCGCCGTTCCGGAGCCTGTCTTACGGCCAGCAACGGCTGCTGCTGATCGCCAGGGCCATGGTCAAGCACCCCCCCATCCTGATCCTGGACGAACCCTTGCAGGGGCTGGATACCTTCAACCGCCACTGGGTCAAACGCTGGATCGATCTGCTGGTGGCCGAGGGCGGTACCCAGTTGCTGTTCGTGTCACACCATCAGGAGGATGCGCCGGCCTGTATCAGCCACCGCCTGAGCTTCGTCAGCGCAGGCACTGGCTACATTTATCGCAGTGAGGCCCTGAAAGGGGCTTGACCCCAAACCAAGGCGGGGCGAGGATGGGATCCCCTTTGTCTGTCGGGACATTAACCGATGCTGAATATGGATTTTTCTCAACGACTGACCCTTCCCTATGATGCTTCCCGCTGGCAGCCTTCACCGGCTGCCGGCGTGTGGCGCTATCCGCTGGAGCGGGAGCAGGCGGAAAGCGGTCATGTCACCAGCCTGGTTCGGTTTGAACCGCACGCCCGCTTTCCCGAGCATCAGCACCCCCAGGGTGAGGAGTTCTGGGTGCTGGAAGGCACCTTTTCCGATGAAAACGGTGATTACCCCGCCGGCAGTTATGTGCGCCATCCCCCCCGGAGCCGGCACGGCTCCTTCAGCGATGAAGGCTGTGTGCTCTTCGTGAAGCTCAACCAGTTTGCCGAGGGGGATACTGGACTCCTGCATCTCCGGCCCGGGCAGGACCTGTGGATCACCGGCGAACACGGCTATCGGCGCTTGCCGCTGCACAAGCATGCCGGGGTGAGCACCAGCCTGTTGGACTTTCCCGCCGGTGGCCGTTTCCCGCCCTGCTGCTACAAGCATGGCCTGGAGATCCTGGTGCTGGAGGGGCATCTGAGCGAGGGGCCGACCCGCTATCCAGCCCTGAGCTGGCTGCGTTTCCCGCCCGGTACCGTACCCGGGCTGGAGGCGGACAACCACACCCGACTGTGGGTCAGAACCGGACACCTCCAGCCCGTCACCCGGGTCGAATAACGACCAGAAAATAAGCACTGGCCGGCTCACCTGGGTGAGCCGGCCAGTGCACAGACTGCCTTCCCGTGTTTCCATTCGGCCGGTCTGAAGCCGCCGGTCCCGCCCGCGACGGGCTTAAATTAGCCGCGGTCAGGCCCGCCGCTTGATCCATGTCAAATAAAACCACGGCCTGGCACAAATATTGCCTTAAGCCAGGCGCGATGATGCCGATACACTAACCATTCCCGGCGGTATCACGAGGCATTGCATGACGTCACTCAAACTCACCCACAAACTCGGCTTACTGGTATTGTTGCCCCTGGCGGCACTGTTCCTGTTTGCCACCCTCTATGCCACGGCGAGTTATCGCGGCATGGTCAATGCCGCGGACATGCTGCCCATTACCCGGCTGGCGGCACATACCGGTCAACTGGCACACCAGTTGCAGGCCGAACGCGGTTTGTCGGCCAGCAGCATCAATGACAGTCGCGGCGACTTTATCCCCCGGCTGACCGAGCAGCGAGCCCGCACCGAACAGGCCCTGCGCCAGTTGGAGCAGGGCAGCCGCCAGCAGTCGACGAGTGGTGATGCCGCCAGCCGCCACCAGGCCCTGCAGCAGGCGTTGGGCCAGCTCGGCAGCTTGCGCCAGCAGGTGGATGCCAAGCAACTCACGGTGCCGCAAGTGGTGGACAACTACAGTCGGGTCATTGCCTCCCTGCTGGCGGTGATCGACGGCGCCGTCCCCCTCGCGGCCGATGCGCCCCAGGCCGCTTCCCTGAGCGCCTACAGCGCCTTTCTCCAGGCCAAGGACAGGCTGGGGCTGCTCAGGGCCAGCCTGAGTTCGGCCCGGGTGGCGGGACAGTTCAGCCCGGAAATGTACCGCCGCTTCGCTGGCCTGGAGGCCGAATACAACGCCTACCTGGAGCGCTTTATGGTGCTGGCCGCCCCCCAGTGGCGTGATCGGTTCACGGCGGTGCAGGGGACCACGGTGGCGCGGGAAGTGCAGGATGCCATCAGCCAGGCCCACCGGCAGCACGGCCACAGTGCCCTGAGTGGCGATGCCGCCGCCTGGTTCACCCTGGCCACGGGGTATATCGATGCCATCAAGGGGGTCGAGGATCAGTTTGCCGCCAGCCTGGCCCACACCGGCGAGCAGGGCTATCTGGCCGCACGCAACAGCTTTGTGTTTTCACTGGTGCTGAGTCTGGCGGTAGCCCTGCTGACCCTGGCGATATGCGGTCTGATCCTGCGCCAGCTGCGCCTTGGCTTCGCGGCGCTGCAACAGGGCATCATGCGCATTGCCCATCGCCAGGATTTCAGCCAGCCGGTGCGGGTGGCGAGCCGGGACGAGCTGGGCGAGCTGGCCGGCGCGGTCAATCGCATGCAGCATCAGCTGTCCACCCTGCTCGGCCAGATGCGGGATACCTGTGAACAGCTGACGGCCCACAGCGGCCATACCCGCCAGACCCTGCAGGTGATCCAGCAGGATCTGGACCGGGGGCTGGGGCAGGTGGATCTGGTGGTGTCTGCCGCCACCGAAATGTCGGCCACCGTGGCCGAGATTGCCCGTCATGCCTCGGAAACCTTTTCTGCCGCCAACCACACCATAGCCAGGGCCTCGGACGGCGACCACAAGGTGGATGATACTATTGCCGCCATCGAACAGGTCGCCGCCTCGCTGGAGCATGGCGAGGCCAAGGTGGTCGAAGTGGCGGGATACAGCCGGGACGTGAGCAACTTCCTCGACGTGATCAAGCAGATTTCCGATCGGACCAATTTGCTGGCGCTGAATGCGGCCATCGAAGCGGCCCGGGCCGGGGAATCGGGCCGGGGCTTTGCGGTGGTGGCCGAAGAGGTGAGGGCCCTGGCGATGCAGACCCAAAGCACGGCCGACCAGATTGAAGACATGCTGACCCGGCTGCGCCAGGGCAGCGAGCAGGCGGTCGAGGCCATGGGGCAGGGGCGCAGCCGCAGCCTGGCGTGCGTGAGCGAGGCCAAAAATGCCGGTGCCCAGCTGTCCGCCATCGTCGATGAAATCAGCCAGGTGAACGCCATGACCGAGCAGGTGGCGACGGCCACCGAAGAGCAAAGAACCGTGACCGACGATATCCAGCACAACATAGTGGTGATGAAGCAGGGGTACGACAGTACCCAAAGCTGTGCCGCCGAGCTGGTGCGCGGCAGTGAAATGATGGAGCAGATGGTGGTCGAGCTGGATGGCCGGCTCAAGGCCTTTACCCTGGGGGATGGCGACTGGCGGCGTGACGACCTGCAGGAGCCGTCGTTGAACTGGAGCCCGGCGACGGGGCGAGGCTAACGAAAAACCCGGGGCCATCCCGGCCCCGGCCTGCTTATTCCGATGACGCCGGTGCGTCGAAGGCCGGTGTTTCCATCTGTCCGAGCGGCCAGCCGCCCAGTTCTTTCCAGCGATTGACGATAAGGCAGAACAGCTCGGCGGTTTTGCGGGTATCGTAGAGGGCGCTGTGGGCCTCTTTGTTATCGAAGCTCATACCCGCCGTTTTGCAGGCCTTGGCCAGTACCGTCTGTCCCAGCGCCAGGCCGGCGAGGGTGGCGGTATCGAAGGTGGCGAAGGGGTGGAACGGGTTGCGTTTGATGCCCGAGCGTTCGGCCGCGGCCATCACAAAGCCATGATCGAAGGTGGCATTGTGCGCCACCACGATGGCGCGCTGGCACTGGTTGGCCTTGAGCCCCTTGCGTATTCCCTTGAAGATCTGCTCCAGGGCCTCGTGTTCGCTCACCGCCCCGCGCAGGGCGCTGTAGGGATCGATGCCGGTAAACGCCAGGGCGGCCGGTTCCAGGTTGGCACCCTCGAAGGGAGACACATGAAAATGGAAGGTCTGGTCCGGGCTCAGCCAGCCGTTCCTGTCCATCTTCAGGGTAATGGCGGCAATTTCCAGCAAGGCGTCGGTCCTGGCATTGAAACCGCCGGTTTCCACGTCGATCACCACCGGATAATAGCCCCGAAAGCGCTCGTGGAGCTGAATAGATGCTGCTGTTGCCGTCATTATCGTCCTAACTTTGCCTTAAAAACCGGGCGCTTATTATGCCAGAGTCACCCGGTATCGTCGCCTGCAATGGCCACCCGGAACCGGCAGTCGGGCCGTCTGGCGTAATATTGCGCAAACGCACCGGGATGCTAAGAAAAAGATTGCACCCATGCCGCGTCTTGCCTACTATACGCCCCGCTGAAAGGGCGATGCCCTTCGGTGTTAGGAAGGCCGGTGAAGGTAACACCGATAACAAAAAACGCCACAACAATTTGGTGAGGTGTCCGAGTGGCTGCCAAGAGGCAAAGCCGGGGTAAAAGCGCGCAGCGTGCTGCGTCAGCCCGAGGACAGTAATCCGAAGACGAAAGAGCGGTGAAGCAGACACCGTAATAAAAAACGCATAAAAATTTGGTGAGGTGTCCGAGTGGCTGAAGGAGCACGCCTGGAAAGTGTGTATACGGCAACGTATCGAGGGTTCGAATCCCTCCCTCACCGCCAAATCTTAGTTAGGATAAAGCCACTGCTTGCAGTGGCTTTATTTTTTAGCCTGTCAGCTGAAAGCCGCCCACCCATTTTCTTCCCTGTCCCGCTTTTTGATGCCCCATGCTGGCGACTTGTCGTTTTATCTTCATTTTTTTCTGTTAGTATCGGGCTGGCCTGGCAGTGAGGTCTGATTGAATCTTACGGTTGGGTCTATTTCCATGTTTTTGCTTGGCGGATGATGCTCTACGTGGAGCCAGAACCGTCATGGGTTATTCAAGGAAGGATAACATGCAGCAGAGCTATTCCCTTTCCATTGCCGCTCGTATCTGGATTTTGCTTGGTGTTTTTGCGCTGTGTTTGCTGTTCAGCATTGGTGTGGCACTGCGCCATAGCCATTTGCAGCTGCGTGACAGTACTCAGCACTCTGCGATCATCGCGGTAGAGAGCGCGCAAGGCATACTCAACCACTATCTGCAGCAGGAGCGAAGTGGCGAGCTACAACGTCAGGATGCTCAGTCACAGGCGATCACCCATATTGAAGCATTGCGTTTCGACAATGGTAACTATGTCTTTGTTCATCAAGATAACGGTGTGGCCGTCAGTATTGTTACCAGCCCACAGCTGAACGGCCAGAATATCGACGAGCTGCAAGATCCTACCGGGGTCTACATCGTCCGAGGTATCCGCCAAGCCGCCATGAATGGCGGCGGCTTCACCCACTACCAGTGGGGCAGCCCTACCGATAAGAACGTGCTGATCGATAAAACCACCTATTCGGCTTATTTCGAGCCTTGGGGGTGGATTATTGGCAGTGGCGTCAACATGGGGCGGTTGGAGCAGGAACAGGCGTTGGTACAGAAACGGTTCATCATAACAGCCATACTGGCTCTGGTGATGATGGGGGGGGTAAGCATGTTGTTGATCCGCAGTATTACCCGGCCATTGACTCGGAGTGTGGCAGCGATGAGGGATCTGGCTACCGGCGATGGTGATCTCAGGCGCCAATTGCCGGAGACCGGCCCACGTGAATTGGCGATGCTGGCACGCCATTTCAATCAGTTCACCGAGATTATTCGCGGCATTGTCCAGGCGGTGGCGACGGCGGGCGGGAGTTTGACCCAAGCCGCATGCATGTTGGATGGCGCGACCAAATCTACCGAGCGCGCGGTGCAGGGACAGCAGACCGGTACCGAACAGCTTGCTGCAGCGATGAATGAGATGGTGCAGACGGTCAACGAGGTCGCGCGATTGGCGGCAGGTACGGCGGAAGCTACCGAAAATGCAAGTGTTCAAACGGCCGAGAGTCGGCAGGTAGTCAGTGAAGCAATGATCTCCATCGGCGCCTTGGCCACTAGCCTGGCCGATGCCAGCCAGGCAATCACCCGCTTAGAGCAGCAAAGCAGCAATATCGACCAAGTACTGAATGTGATCCGAGGCATTGCCGAGCAGACCAATTTGTTGGCATTGAATGCCGCCATCGAAGCCGCTCGCGCCGGGGAGGCGGGACGGGGATTTGCCGTGGTGGCTGACGAAGTCCGCACTCTGGCGCAACGAACCCAAGAATCGACCAGTGAAATCCGGGCTATTATTGAAGAGTTGAAGTCAGGCACCCACCAGGCTGTTGCCACTATGCAAGAGGGAGTACAGCAGGTGCGTTCTTCGGTTGAACTGTCTGGCTCGGTGGAGTCATCGCTGGAACAGATTGTAACTACGATCCGCGCTATGCAAGATATAATAGTGCAGATTGCCAGCGCGACCGGGCAGCAAGTTGCCGCTGCCGAAGAGATTAACCAAAGCGTGATCGTGATCCGTGACCAATCCAGTGAAGTGGCGGGTGAAGCAGGCAACACATCCAGAGCTACCAAGGAGCTTTCTGGCATTGCCGAGCGAATGTCGGCGCTGATTGCCCGTTTTAACATCCAATGATTGAAAAGCCCGCAGCGATGCGGGCTTTTTCGTTCCGGCCCGCCGCCCGGTGGGCGACTTCCGTCGCAATAAAGCCGATATTGTGAATATCATCAAGCACCTAGCCGGCCTGATGCTGGTGCTTTCCGCCGTTTTTGTAATACTGTTGTTAATCTAGCCCTGCAGACACAAGGATAGTTATGAGCACACATACCGATAAGCTGCCTCTGGAAATGCTCTATTACTGGGCCGAACACAAGCCCCACGATATCTACCTGCGTCAGCCCAAGGACGGCCACTGGTACCAGTACAGCTGGGCCCAGGTGCTGGAGCAGGCGGCCCGGCTGGTCGGCGGCCTGCGGGCCCTGGGACTCGAGCCGGGAGATAAAGTGGCCCTGTTGTCCAAAAACTGTGCCGAATGGTTTATCTGCGACTTTGCCTTGCAGATGGGCGGCTTTGTCAATGTGCCCATCTATCCCACCGCCGGGGCCGAGACCGTGCGTTATGTGCTGGAGCACAGCGAGAGCAAGGCCATCTTCACCGGCAAGCTGGACGATCCCGGCATGCAGGAGCCGGGCATTCCCGATGGCATCATGCGCATCAGCATGCCTTATCCGTCCACCATAGAGACCCACCATCACTGGGCGGATCTGCTGGCCCAGGCGCCCATCACCGAACGGCCGGTGCCGGAGCGGGATCGTCTGATGAGCCTGGTGTATACCTCCGGCAGCACCGGTAATCCCAAGGGCGTGATGATCTGCTTCGGGGCCTATGCCGCCGCCTGCCAGGGCATATTGCAGACCACCGGCCTCAGCAGTGAGGATAGGGCCTTTTCCTACCTGCCGTTGTCGCATATTACCGAGCGGGTCTACATCCTCGGCGCCAGCCTCTACGGCGGGGTGCCGGTGGGGTTCGCCCAGAGCCTGGACACCTTTATCGACGATGTGAAAACCATCTCGCCCACGGTGTTTGTTTCGGTGCCCCGGCTATGGACCAACTTCCGTAGCCGTATCCTGGAAAAACTGCCTCAGAAAAAACTGGATCTGCTGCTTAAGCTCCCCTTCATCTCCGGCCTGGTAAAGAAGAAGATCCGTGCCGGCCTGGGCTTGAGTGCCGCCCGTATCCTCGGTTGCGGCTCGGCGCCGGTGTCGCCCTCGCTGCTGCGCTGGTATGAAAAGCTGGACATGCCCATCACCGAAGCCTGGGGCATGACCGAGAACCTGGCCTATTCCACCCTCAACTATCCCTACCGTTCCGACAAGGTCGGTACCGTGGGCAAGCCCGGGGTCCGGGTGGAAATCCGCATAGCGGACAATGGCGAGGTGCTGTGCCGTTGCCCGGGAATGATGAGCGGCTACTACAAGCAGGAGTCCGCCACCCGCGATACCCTGCAGGACGGTTGGCTGCATACCGGCGATCAGGGCAAGCTGGATGCGGAGGGCTATCTCACCATCACCGGGCGGATGAAAGACGCGTTTAAAACCGCCAAGGGCAAATATGTGCTGCCGGTGCCGATAGAAGCTCAGTTGATCGAGAATGAGCTGATCGAACAGGTATGCGTGGTAGGCAGCGGCCAGGCCCAGCCGATGGCCCTGGTACAGCTGGCAGAAGGGGCGCAGCAGCGGCAGAAGGGGATCATCGCCGAACAACTGGCGGCCACCCTGGGGCAGGTTAACCAGAAGCTGGAAAGCCACCAGCGGCTGGGGGGCATACTGGTGATGCAGGCACCCTGGACGGTGGACAACGACATCATGACGCCCACGCTCAAGATAAAGCGCCACCTGCTGGAGCAGAAATACGCCGAGCTTGACCAGCGCTGGCCGGGCGGGCAGGTGGTGCTGTGGGAGCAGGATTTACCGGGGGTAAGCTGATTGTTGCAAAAATGGAATAATGACTTTTTTCGTTTTACAGAATAACTGCTAATCCATCCGGGAGAGCTATGTTACCTTTTTGTTCAAGCTTACTTACATTTATCTTTTGTTAGTGGAATCGGGCAGACGGAAGCTGCCCATTTTTTTTGCCCGCATCTTACTCCTCCTCGCTTTTATCCTGCCAGTTTCTGACCCAGGTCGATGCCAGCCGCTCGCGCATGTGCTTGTCGATAAACTCGATAAAGGTATTGAGCCGCACCGGTGCCAGTTCCCTGTTGTGATAGACCATATGGAAGGGGCGCTTCCCGCCCAGCCAGGGTGACAGTACCGGACGCAGCAGGCCGGCATTCACGTGGTGGGCCACATAGTGCTTGGGCACGTTGACGATACCCAGGCCCTGGATGGCGGCCTTGACCGCCGACTGCATCTGGTTGACCGACAGCCGGGCCACCGGTTTCAGGTGAAAACGGCGTCCGTCTTCATGGGTCAGCAGCCAGTTACGATGTGGCCAGCACTGGATGATATGATGCTGGTCCAGCTCTTCCGGCAACACCGGCATGCCCTGCTGCTCTACGTAGTGGGGAGAGGCGAACAGACCGTAGTGCACCTCGCCCAGGCGACGGGCCCGCAGGCTCGAATCGGGCAGCTCGCCACTGAAAAACACCACGTCCAGATCCGTATCCAGCAGGCTGGTGTAGTCGTTGCTTTGCAGCAGCTCGATGCGGATTGCGGGATAACGCAGACAAAATTCGGTGATGCCGTCGATCAGAAAGGTGTTGGAAATGGCGATGGGCGCGGCCACCTTGATAAGGCCGCTCATGCGCTGGCTTTGGCCCTGGATGTCGCCGGTCACCTGCTCCATTTCGGTGAGCAGCGGGTTCAGCCGCTCGAAGTAGCGTCGGCCTTCCTCGGTCAGCTGCAGCTTGCGGGTAGTGCGGCTCAGCAGCTTGCAGCCGAGCGATTGCTCCAGGGCCGAAATGCGCCGGCTGAGGGTGGCGGTCGGCATGCCCAGCTGGGCGGCGGCATGGGAAAAGCCGCCCTGCTGCACGACTTTGACGAATAAATAAAAGGCATCCAGGTTTTTCATGGGGCGGGCCTTGGTGCCGTGGGTGATACAAGCATGGAGGGACTCTATGCGAGGGACGCGCGCAGATCCAGTGTTTTTGGCCGACGGAAGTGGACCGAATGCGGCCCAATACCACAAGGGTCGAATTTATTCGGCCGAACACTGCGCCGTTGGTGGATGGTCCACTGCAATGGACCCGCGACCAGCCCGGCGTCCGCCGTAGATCAAGACGGCTGCAGATAACGGCGCATCAGCGCCACAAAGGCGGTAGGCTCCCGATCCAGGTTGGACTCGTGTACCAGCAGATCGTAGCCATAAAGCTCGCGCAGATGGGTCATGCGGTGGCCGAGCATGGCGGGCAGGCCGTCATAATGCCGGCCGTTGGCCGAACGATAATGATTGTCCTCCACCAGCCAGTCTTGCAGCCGGCTGCGACTGACGGCGCCGTGGCGCAGGGCCATGGCCAACAGGGGCCGTTGATCGGTCAGCAGGTGCACCGTCAGGCGCGGTGTCATCAGCGGCAGGAATTCGTCGTAGTCACGGATCTTGATGCCGATATAGGGCAGTTCCACCAGCTCCAGCCCCGAGTGCAGCCGGGGTTGATCGACCCGGACGATGTTGCTCCAGTGCAGGCTCCAGCCGCCGATCTTGTGATGAAAATGCAGGTTGTCGGCACTCAGGGAAAAGCTGTATACCGGTTCGCGCAGCTTGAGAATACCGAGAGTCGTCATCACCAGGCCGGCCAGGAAGAGGAAGATCACCACCAGATGGCCACGCCCGCCCAGCCAGTAAAGCACCCCGGTCAGTACCAACATCACGGCCATGCCGGCCAGGGTGAGGGCCAGCCCATGGCGGCGCGACATGGGCTCTATGTGTTGGGTTTCCCGCACCGTCTCTCCCATTTGGGGCGTGATTCCATTAAGGTGATGATACACGAAGACCGCCAGCAAGAGGTAAAAATGACAACCGCCATCGAGGTGATGCGCCGTCACAGATCCATCCGCAAGTTCACCGAGCAGCCCCTTTCCCGCGAACAACGGGAGGCGATTATGGCCGCCGCCCAGGCTGCGCCCAGCTCCAGCTTCCTGCAGGCTTCGGCGGTGATCCGGGTGACCGATCCCGAACTCAGAGGCCGGCTGCTGCCCCTGTGCGGCAATCAGGCCTATGTAGTCGGGGCTGCCGAGTTCTGGGTATTCTGTGCCGATTTCCACCGCCACCTGCAGTGGGTGCCCGCAGCCAAGACCGGCTTTGCCGAACAATTGCTTATCGGCGCCATCGACACCGCCCTGATGGGGCAGAATGCGCTGACGGCGGCGGAGTCACTGGGGCTGGGCGGGGTCTTTATCGGGGCGGTACGCAACCACCCGCATGAGCTCAGCGAGCTGCTGGCGCTGCCCAAGGGGGTGATTCCCCTGTTCGGGCTCTGTCTCGGCCACCCGGACCAGGATCCCGAGCCCAAGCCACGGCTGCCCGCGGCCCTGATGTTCTTCGAGAACGGCTACCCGGCGCACCAGGACGAGGCCCTGATGGGAGACTACGACGAGCGGGTGCGCCACTACTATCGCTCCCGTACCGGCGGCAACAAGGACATGAGCTGGACCGGGCAGATAGGGGAAACCCTGGCCAGGGAGGCGCGTCCTTTTATGCTGGAGTTTCTGCACCGCCAGGGATTCTGCCTGCGTTAGTCTCCGCTGGTGTCGGACAACTTGACCACCAGCAGGTCGCAGTTGCTGATATCGAGAAAACCCACGGTGTGGGAGAAAAGATGACCCAGGAAATGATGCTCGAGCTGGTGGCCGCAGATCAGCAGATCGGCGTTTTTTTCCTTTACCGCCAGGCGCACCGCCTGGCGGACATCGCCACTCGGCAGAGAGACACTGGCCACCTGATGCTGGGCGTCCTTGAGCATCTGCATGATCTCGTGGCCGCTTTCCAGCCGCAGCTTCATCTTGAGCTGGCGCAGATCCATGTTCAGGCTGCCCACGTAGATGCCGCTGACGTCCGGCTCCACATGGACGATATGCAGCCCGGCCTGGTAGCATTCCGCCAGTTCCACCGCCCGCTTCAGCAAAGGCTTTTCCCTGTGGTTCAGCTCCAGGGCCACCAGAATATTACGATAGGGCATCTCCGCCTCCTTTTAACCGGCGGCGTCGTGTTCGCCGGTGACTACAGCCAGGATGTCGCCATATGGGTCACTATCAGCCCGCTGACCACTAAATGCAAGAACAGGATGGCGGCCAGTACCAGCGGCTTCCAGCCTACCGACCCGAGCCCGCCGAGCCGGGTACCCAGTCCCAGCGCCGCCATCGCCATGGTCAGGGCCCAGGTATCGAGATGCTTGATGATGGCGACCCAGATCGGCGGCAGACTCAGCAGAGAATTGCATACCACCACGGCGATAAAACCGAAGGCAAACCAGGGGAGGGGCGCGCGTACCGCCTGGGTGCCGCTTTTGCGACCGAGCCAGCTGCCGAGCACCAGCAGCACCGGCGCCAGCATCATTACCCGGGTCAGTTTGGCGATCACCGCCGTTTGCGCCACATCATCGCCCATGGCGGTGCCGGCGGCAACCACTTGTGCCACTTCATGCACGGTTGCGCCGGTATAGATGCCCATGGCCTGGGGGGAAAGCCCGAGCCAGGGATAGAGCATGGGATAGACAAACATAGCCAGGGTGCCGAACAGCACCACAGTACCCACGGCCACCGTGGTTTGTTGGGGCTTGGCGCGGACCACCGGCTCGGTGGCGAGGATGGCGGCGGCGCCGCAAATGGCCGATCCCGAGCCCACCAGCAGGCTGGTAGTAGCATCCAGGCCCAGCCAGCGACGGCCCAGCCAGTAGGCCAGTGCCAGGGTGGAGAGCAGCATCACCGCATCCACCACCAGGGCGCCGGCGCCGACCTCGGCTACTTGCTGCAGGGTGATATGGATGCCGTAAAAGGCAACCCCGATACGCAGCAGCCTTTTCTTGCAGAACTCCAGGCCGGGTTGCCACCCTGGCCGGGCCAGGTTCGGCAAGGCATTCCCCAACACCAGGCCAATCAGGATGGCGAAAATCAAGGGACTGATGGCGGTGCCGAATTGTTGGGCCAACATCATGCTGACCGCCGCCAACAGTGCGGCGAGACCTATCCCCCGGATAACGATAAGCATGATCATCCCTTTTCCGTAACTGGTATGGCGGCAGTGTAGGGCGGTGATTTAATTAATAAAAATTGAAGTTTTTTAGTTTCATAATCAATTTAATTGATTTATTTTTTTGTGTGCATTTTTATTGAGTTTTGTGTGCATGATGACAGGGGGAATTGGGTTGTGCTAATCTTGCGCGATTGGGAGGGCCGTACATGATCCTTATTCTTAGCTTGGTGGCACCCTTGTTTGGGGGGCTGTTTTATATCGCCGCACTGCAATGCGCCTTACCGCCGCGTCGTTGGGCCCTGCTCGGCTGCCTGTTCGGCCCGGCGGCACTTCCCCTGTTTATGGCCAGGCGGCGCTGGTCGCTGGTGTGCGCCCGCGGTATGGGTTATGCCCTGCTTCGGGCCTGATTTGATCTTGCGCAAGGCCTGACAGTTCTCTTCTGCTAGACTGCCCCCATCGGGATCTGCTTGGAGCATGTTATGAGTGCACTGGAAAAATTAATCTGGAATGTCTTGGGTTATACCGCTATGCCATTGATTTTCTTGACAGGTTTTATCGGCGTGTCGGTAGTGACCTGCCTTATCCTGATGTGGATGGATAAGCGCAAAGGCTGAGTGTGCCTTTGTTGATTAAGATCAAACCGGCGAACAGGCAGAGTGCTTATGCTTAAACCCGTTGGCGCCACGTCAACAAGCTGATGATCACCTGGGTGATCTCAGATTCTGGTTTCTGTTCACTCGTTAGTATGTAATCTTTTTGACTGGCCTTCCCGGCCAGTTTTTTTGCCCGCTTTTCACCAAAATGTCATCAACACCGGGCACACTTTGACGCTGCCGGAGCCTGACTGACCTGCCTGACTGTGCTCATGTCCGAAAAAGCGAATGATTTTCGGTGGAGTTGTGTTCTTTATGTTATAGCTAAGATAAGAACAAAAAAGAGTTCCCGCCGCTTGGTTAAAAGGTGAGCTGGATCCTTGAGCATAACGAAACGCAGGGGTATGATGCCCGCCGTTTATAGAGGCGGGGTTCGCCTGAAAGTGAGGTGGAGATGAATATCTTTATCATGCGCCACGGCCAGGCGGCACCGGAAGCATCCAGTGATGCTTTACGACCTTTGACCGGACAGGGAAGGGATGAGACCTGTTTGATGGCGCAATGGCTGGCACGGCAAGTGCCGGTGTTTGATCGTGTGCTGGTCAGTCCTTATCTGCGAACCAGGCAAACCTGGCAGCAGGTATCCAAGCATATAACGGGAACCCAGGTGGAGTGTTGCGAAGAACTCACTCCCAATGCCGATGCGGACATTGCCGCCAGCCTGCTGCTGGCCTATGGCGACCTGCACCGGCAGGACAACCTGCTGGTGGTCAGTCACATGCCGCTGGTCGGTTTTCTGGTCGAGAGTCTGTGTCCGGCAACCATGGCACCGATTTTCGTGACCTCGGGTATCGCCAAAATTATCCTCGAGCAAGGCCAGGCGCCCGTGTTCAACTGGCTGGAGGGGCCGCACAACGTCCGTCCCCATTATGAGCAGCCTTGTCACCTTCTCGGGTCTTTAGGGTAGTGATAATAAGGAAATAAGCAGAGGTGAATCATGCGTATTTTTAATAAATATCAGCCTTTGTTGATTGCCAAGTATGTAAAAACCTTTTTCAGCGGACGTTTATACATTCGTGGCAGAGGCGCCTTCCTGTATGCCAAGGGAATGCTGGTGATGCCGGCTCATGCCGATGAGCGTCACCGGGTCACGGTACAGGAAATCAATAGTTTGATTGGTCGTCTGCAGGAACCGCAAACCGCCTGATGGCCACGGTTCGACCCTACAGAGGTTCCGTCGAACCGGCGCCGTGCTACCCGCCGTAGGGTCCATCAGTGGACCTTATCGATTCCGGCGTTCAGATGTCGGTCTTGAGCAGCACCAGCAGGGCGGCGTCGCCGCCCCATTCCCGGGTGGCCTGATGAAAGGCCAGCACCTGAGGATGCTGGGCCAGCCACATCGGCAGCCGTTGCTTCAGGATATGCTTGCCGTGACCGTGCATGATGGACACGCACCGGGTGTGCCGGCGGCGGGCCGCCAACAGCAGGGCCGATAACTCTTCCTTGGCCTGATCCTGGGTCAGGCCGTGCAAATCCAGAAACAAATCCGGTACATAGTCGCCCCGCCGCAGCTTTTTCAGCTCATGGGCGGACGTCTCCGGCTGCCGGAAACGGGTGGGGCCGTCCTGATCCAGATAAGGCTCGTAGATATCGGAAAACGGATGGGCTTCGGCACTGTCTTTACGCACTATTTGCCGCTGTGCTTTCACCTTGACCGGCGCCCGGTGCGGACTTATGGTATCCTGCTTCAATTTGCGGACACCCTGCACCGCCTCCTTAAAGAGCGCTTTTTCGTCGTCTTTGGGGGGGGAGGTGGTGGTCATGTCTGCGTCCGATTATTCAAAAACAGCCATTTTATCGAGGCGGAGGGGTTTTGGACACGCTTTTTAATGATGAGGCGCTCACCGAGCTGCACACCATCGGCGACTGGTTGCGCTTTGCCGTCAGCCGTTTCCAGCAGGCCGGCCTGTTTTACGGCCATGGTACCGACAACGCCTGGGATGAAGCGGTACAACTGGTGCTGCCGTTGTTGCACCTGCCGCAGGACTGCCCGCCCCAGGTACGCGATGCCCGCTTGCTGCCGAGTGAACGCAAGCAACTGCTGGAGGCCCTGCAACAACGGGTAGAGCAGCGCATTCCCACCCCCTATATCACCCACACCGCCTGGTTTGCCGGTTACGAGTTTTACGTGGACGAGCGGGTCTTGATCCCGCGCTCGCCCATCGCCGAGCTCATCGACACCCGTTTCGCGCCCTGGCTGGCCCACGACCCGCTGCGCATCATGGACCTGTGCACCGGTTCCGGCTGCATTGCCATCGCCCTGGCCCATGCCTTCCCCGACGCCGAGGTGGACGCCCTGGATATTTCCCGGGAGGCGCTGGACGTGGCGGAGATCAATATCCAGAACCATGGCCTCGAACAACAGGTGATCCCCATCGAGTCCGACCTGTTTGCGGCCCTGCCGGCCGGCGACCGGTATGATCTGATCGTGGCCAATCCGCCCTATGTGGACGACGAGGACATGAGCGACCTGCCCGAGGAGTTTCGTCATGAGCCCGAGCTGGCGCTGGCTTCCGGCAGCGACGGCCTGGACTTTACCCGCCGCCTGCTGGCCCAGGCCTGCGACTTTTTGACCGACGACGGCGTGCTGGTGGTGGAAGTGGGCAACAGCCAGATCCACCTGGAAGACGCCTATCCCGAACTGCCCCTGTCCTGGGTCGAGTTTGAAAAGGGCGGCCACGGCGTTTTCGTGATCAGCCGGCGTGATCTTTTGCCCTTCCGGAACCAGTTTTAATCTCATATAAGGAAACGAATCAATGGCAGGGAACAGTATCGGAACCCTCTTTCGTGTCTCCACCTTCGGCGAGAGCCACGGCCCGGCCCTGGGCGCCGTGGTCGACGGCGTGCCCCCGGGCATCGAACTCAGCGAGGCGGATCTGCAGCAGGATCTGGACAGGCGCAAGCCCGGCACCTCCCGCTTTACCACCCAGCGGCGGGAAGCGGACCAGGTCAAGATCCTGAGCGGCGTGTTCGAAGGCAAGACCACCGGCACCTCCATCGGCCTGCTGATCGAAAACACCGATCAGCGCTCCCAGGACTACTCCGCCATCAAGGATCTGTTCCGGCCGGGCCATGCCGACTACACCTACCACCAGAAATACGGTTTCCGCGACTACCGCGGCGGCGGCCGTTCCTCGGCGCGGGAAACCGCCATGCGCGTGGCGGCCGGCGCCATCGCCAAGAAGGTGCTGGCCCGGTTCGGCGTGTCCATCTATGCCCACCTGACCCAGCTCGGCCCGATCAAGGCGGAAGCCTTCGATCAAAGCATCATCGAGACCAACCCCTTCTTCTTTGCCGATGCGGGCAAGCTGGAGCAACTCGACGAATACATGCGCGAGCTGAAAAAAGAGGGCAACTCCATCGGTGCCAAGATCCAGGTGGTGGCCCAGGGCGTGCCCGTGGGCCTGGGCGAGCCGGTGTTCGACCGGCTGGACGCCGACATCGCCCATGCCCTGATGAGCATCAACGCGGTCAAGGGCGTGGAAATCGGCGACGGCTTCGCAGTGGTCGAGCAGAAAGGCTCCGAGCACCGGGATGAGATGACCCCCGAAGGCTTTACCAGCAACCATGCGGGCGGGGTATTGGGGGGCATTTCCAGTGGCCAGGACATCGTCGCCAGCATTGCGCTCAAGCCGACGTCCAGCATCATGGTGCCGGGCAAAACCATCGACGTTGAAGGCAACCCCACCGAGATGGTGACCCGCGGCCGCCACGACCCCTGCGTCGGCATCCGCGCCGTGCCCATCGCCGAGGCGATGCTGGCCATAGTGCTGCTCGACCACCTGCTGCTGAACCGGGCGCAGAATGCCGAGGTCGTGACCAGCACGCCCAAGCTGTAGGGTCAATTTATTCGACCGAACACGGCACGATCCCACCCGTAGGGTCGAATTTATTCGACCGAACCACGGCGTCACGCCTCTTGTGTACCCCTCGCGAGTGAGTAAAATAGCGGCCCTTAACAGAGGGCCGCTTTTATTATGTCATTTTGTTACCGGGATCTGATTTTCCTGTTTAACCAATGCTTCGCCGACACGTACAATACCTGCCTTGAGCTGGGGGATGACGAGCCCATTTACCTGCCGGCAGACGCCGGAGTAAGCCATCATCGCATTATTTTTGCTCATGGTTTTTTTGCCAGCGCCCTGCATGAAGTGGCCCACTGGTTGCTGGCGGGGGAGGCCAGGCGCACCCAGGTGGATTACGGCTACTGGTACCATCCCGATGGCCGTGATGCGCTGGCCCAGCAACAGTTCGAGGCGGTGGAGGTCAAACCCCAGGCCATCGAGTGGGCGTTGTCGCTCAGCTGCGGCTTTCCCTTCAACGTCAGTTGCGACAACCTCAACGGCAGCGTGGAGCCGGATCGCCACGCCTTCAAGGCCCGGGTGCGGCAGCAGGCCTTGTGCTATCTGGAAGCGGGGTTTCCCCCCCGGGCGCGGGCCTTTATGACGGCATTGCAGCGCCACTACCGGCAAGCCGCGCTGACGGCGGCGGATTTTGGCTGAGAGCTGAGGGCAGAGATGTTTAAGATAGGCTTGATTATCAATCCGTTGGCCGGCCTGGGCGGCAGCGTGGCACTGAAAGGCAGTGACGGCCTGGCCGAGCAGGCCCGGGCCCTGGGCGCCGAGCCCCGTGCCCTGCAGCGAAGCGCCCTGGCCCTGGCGGAGCTGGCGGAGCTGAAAGATCACCTTATGATTTATACCGTGGCCGGTGACATGGGCGAAACGGTGTGCCACGCCCTCGGTTTGCCCTTTGTCGTCTGTTACCAGCCTGCCAGCCCCAGCACCGCCGAGGATACCCACCGGGCGGTGCCGCTGTTGCTGGAACAAGGCATCGATCTGCTGCTGTTCGCCGGTGGTGACGGCACCGCCCGGGACATCTGCGCCGAGGTGCCGGAGCGGCTCTGCGTGCTCGGCATTCCCGCCGGGGTGAAAATCCATTCCGGCGTGTACGGGGTGACGCCGGCCGGCACCGGTCGGCTGCTGGCCAGGCTGGTGCGCGGCGAGCCGGTAAGCCTGGTGGAAGCGGACGTAATGGATATCGACGAAGCCGCCTTCCGGGAAGGGCGGGTGCGGGCCCGCCGTTATGGTGAAATGCGGATTCCCGGCGAGCTCAACTATGTGCAGGCGGTGAAAGTCGCCGGCAAGGAATCCGCCGAGCTGGTGCTGACCGACATTGCCGATGACATCATCGAGCGGATGGAGGACGACAGTTATTACATCATGGGATCGGGCACCACAGTGGCGGCGGTGATGGAGCGGCTCGGCCTGGAGAATACCCTGTTGGGCGTGGATCTGGTGTACCAGAAACGCCTGATTGCCTCGGATCTGGACGCCAGAGGCCTGTATGAACGGATCAAGGATAAGAAATGCAAGCTGGTGATCACCCTGATCGGGGGCCAGGGCCATATTTTCGGCCGTGGCAATCAGCAGCTCAGTCCCCAGGTGATCAGAGCCGTGGGGCGCGACAATATCTGGCTACTGGCGACCAAATCAAAGCTTAACTCGCTTCATGGGCGCCCGTTGCGAGTGGACACCAATGATCCCATGCTTGACCGTGAACTGGGCGGTCTGATCCGGGTGATCACTGGCTATCATGATGAAGTTCTGGTTCGGGTGGCAAACCCGGAATACGAGGCTCAATAAATGAATATTTTTGAATTTGAACGGCTGCTGCTGGCAGAAATCGATGCTCAGGTGGCCGAGGCCAGCGACGATCAGCTGTTTGCCGGTGGCTACCTGCGCGGGCACATCACCCTGGCGGTGGCCCAGAGCGAGTTGTCCGGCCGCAACCATATCCGCGATGTGAAAGCCCGGGTCAAGACCAGCCTCAACCAGGCCATTCTGAGTGGCGAGCTGAACGACGACGACCAGAAACTGGTGCTGGGCTTCTGGCTCAAACTGGTGGACAAGGTGGAGCGGCAGGCCGCATCCGCCGAATAAACCCCACAAACCCGGCCCTGGCGCCGGGTTTTTTATTTCCGCCCGCCGCCGGGGTTACGTCAGTCGAGCGACTACGGCACCAGCCTTCTCACAGGGGCGGATTTGTTCGGCCAAATCAGGGCGCAGGTATGATGGCGAAAAAGCGAAAGGCCCGGTTTTCACCGGGCCTTGGTATATCAGTCATGCCAACGGCGGTATTTCTTCTTTTTTTTCTTGCCGTGGTAATGATGGTGGTGCACAACCTTGCGGTTGTCGCCGGACTTGGCGCCCAGGGCGGAGCCGGCGGCACCGCCGATGCCGGCGCCGATCACCTGGCCGCTGTCGCCGGCCACGTTCTTGCCGAGCGCAGCGCCACCCAGGGCACCCACGGCCCCGCCCAGGGCGGCTTCGTTCTTGTTGCCCCGGTTGGCGGTGGCGGCACCACCGGCGGCGCCGCCCAGGGCGGCTCCCACCAGGGCGCCGGTGTCACCGGCCATCTGTTTGCCGATAACGGCGCCGGCGGCCCCGCCGGCCCCGCCGCCGATGATGGTATTGAGGGTTTCGCCGGCCATGGCGGGCGCTGCGCCGAGCAGCAGCAGGCTTAAGGTAAGGCTTTTCTTCAACATGCAGACTCTCTGTCAGGCTGTTCAACTTGGACGAACTATACATGGGCAACGCCGGAAGGGAAGCGGCCAGGGTGTGGTATTGTTTGAGTCCCCTTGTGATGATTTATTTTCAACTTATTGTTTTTAAATAAATTTTAATTTGTTGTGCCACAACAGGCGATAAGCTGTGCCCGACAGCTCCTGTCCGTGGCGGGAGCGGTTCAGTTCTTGTACACCCACACCAGGGTGCGCAGGCCGTTCTGGCCGTAGCGGGCCAGGCGGTCGAAGCGGCTGCGCTCTATCGGCAGGTACTGCTTGTCGACCGGGCTTTCGCCGGCGTCGTCGTCGATATCCGGATCGTGGATATAGACGAATTCCTTGTCGATGGCGCACACCAGCACCCAGTGGGGAGCCTTACGGCCGTCCAGGTGGTAGGTGCTGATCAACACCAGCGGCAGCCGGCCCCGGGCCAGCCCCTGCTCCAGCTGCTCCAGGCTGAAGCTGCCGTACTGGGGGCGGATGCCGAGCTCGGCCATCTGGGCCAGGAACTGCTCGTGCACCCGCTCGAGGATCAGCTTCTTGTCGGGGGTGCGCACGCTGCTGACGAACAGCGGCCCCTGCAGGTTCAGCATCAGCTCCACTTCGAAGCCGCGCCGCTTGGCGGCCAGGGCCAGGCCGTGGGGGCCGCAGCCGCCGTGGCCCCGGGTCATGAAGATGGTGGTGGCCTCGCGCCACAGCTGCAGCTCTTCGTCGATTTCCGGCCGGTAGCGCGAGTCCAGGGCGCTCACCGCCATCATCAGCGACGCCGGCCCGCAGGTGAAGTCGGTGGTCTGGCGGTAGTAGGGCACGGCCTTGGTACCGGTGAGGGGATGATAATGGTGGATGCGCTTCTGGTAGCGCAGGGCGGTCTGGTGATCCTCATAGTAGTCGTGGAAGACCCCGAACTGGCGATAGCCGAGCCGCTGGTACAGGTTCTGGGCGGCGGTGTTGTCGGCGCGCACCTCCAGCCGCATAAACACGGCGCCCTTGTCCCGGGCGCCGTCCTCGGCGGCCAGCATCAGGGCGCGCCCCAGCCCCAAGCCGCGGGCATCGGGCGCCACCGCCACCGAATAGACCCGGGCCAGGCGGGTGTTGCGGCGAAACAGTACCAGTATATAGCCCAGCAACCGGTCGCCCAGCTCGGCCAACAGCAGCATGTCCTGGGGATGTTCGATAAAGCGCTGGAAGCTGCGCCGGCTGATCCTGTCCTGCTCGAAACAGCGGGCCTCGAGGGCGAGCAGGGCGGCCAGTTCGGACTTCTGGGCGGGGCGGACGACGGGGGCGGACATAGGTCACCGGATGGGCCAGATGAATACTTTCAACATACGTCAAAAATATTCCGTCAGCGAGCAAATTTCCATGCCCGGCCGGCGGATTTGGGGGTAGAGTGAGGCACACATAACGTCTGCAGCCAACACGGATTTCCCCATGACCCAACTGATCCTGGTGGTCGATGAACTCAGCGCCTGGGAGCCCTATTTTCCTTCCGAAAACCTGGTCGATTTCCAGACCTATCTCAAGCAGGCGCCGGCCAAAAACGCGCCCCGTACCCGGGTCATCAACCTGTGCAAGACCGGCAAGTACCTGTCCAACGGCTATTACTGCTCGCTGCTGGCGGAGGCCCGCGGCCAGCACGTGATCCCCTCGGTGTCCACCCTCAACAACCTGCGCAACAAGGGGCTGTTCGCCTTCGGTTTCGACGGTGTATCCGAGGCGCTCGACCAGTGGCTGGCCAGTGGCGAGCCAGTTAAGCAGCTGAAAATAAAAAGTTATTTCGGCCACTGCCAGGTGCCGGGCCTGGGCAATTTGTGCCGGGAGCTGTTCGAGCGGCTGCCGTGCCCCATCATGGAGCTCGGCTTCAAGCGTCGCTCCCGCTGGGAGCTGACCGGGCTGGCGACTCTGGCGCCCCGGGATCTGGCGGGGGAGGAGGAAGATCAGTTCGCCGACGCCCTCGAAGCCTATTCCCGCATCATCTGGCGCAAGCCCAGATCGGTGAAGCGCTATCGCTACGATCTGGCGATGCTGGTCAACCCGGAGGAAGCGCTGCCGCCCTCGGATCCCAAGGCGCTCAAGCGTTTCGTCAAGGCCGGGGAGCGGGCCGGGGTCAACGTGGAGATGATCACCCGCAAGGACTACCAGCGGCTGGCGGAATACGACGGCCTCTTTATCCGCGAGACCACCGCCATCGACCACCACACCTTTCGCTTCGCCCAGAAGGCGGAGCACGAGGGCCTGGTGGTGATGGACTCGCCCACTTCCATACTGCGCTGCGCCAACAAAATTTTCCTGGCGGAAAGCTTCGCCAAGCACGGGGTGCCCACGCCGAAGACGCTGATGGTCAACCCCAAACAGAAGGACGCCGCCGACTGGCTGGAGCGGGAGCTGGGTTACCCCCTGGTGCTGAAGATCCCCGACGGCGCCTTTTCCCGCGGGGTATACAAGGTGGCCGACCGGGCGGCCCTGGTGGACACCCTGGCCAAGCTGCGCAACGCCTCGGCCCTGGTGCTGGCCCAGGAGTATTTTTTCACCGAGTTCGACTGGCGCATCGGGGTGCTCAACCACCAGCCGATCTTCGCCTGCAAGTATTTTATGGTGAAGGGGCACTGGCAGATTTACCGCCATAACGGCAACGGCCAGGAGGCGGACTCCGGCGGCTTCGTCACCCTGCCCACCTTCGAGGCGCCCAAGGCGGTGATCAACGCCGCCCTCAAGGCGGTCAGGCCCATCGGCGACGGCCTCTATGGGGTGGACATCAAGGAGGGCAAGGGCCGGGTGGCGGTGATAGAGGTGAACGACAATCCCAATATCGATCACGGGGTGGAGGATCTTTTCCTCAAGGACCGGCTCTACGACATGGTGATCGAAGACTTCGTGCGCCGGCTGGAGGCGGACTGAGCCGGCACGACGGCGGGGTGTGCGGCGGCGGCCGGTTTCCGCGATGGCCATCGCGGCCAGGCCCTCGTCATGGATACCGTCATCCCTCCTGGACGCGAGTCTATTCGAGTGGCTTCATCGCCTGATCCGGGCCGAAGCGGGTTGTCAGATCGGCCCAGAGCCCTTTGTCGTGCCAGTTGTCAATCCAGCCGGGTACCTGCCCTGCCGGCATGGGCTCGGCGATGCCGTAGCCCTGGGCGAAGCGGCACCCCAGCTGGAGCAGCAGGGCGCCGAGTTCGGGGCTTTCCACGCCTTCGGCCACCACCGGATGGTGAAAGGTGCGGGCCAGGTGCAGCACGCTGCTGACCAGGCTGAGATCCTCGGCGTTGGTGAGCATGTCGCTGACGAAGCTGTGATCGAGTTTCAAAATGTCCAGCGGCAACTGACGCAGGAAGGAAAGGGCGGACAACCCGGTGCCGAAATTGTCCAGGGCGATTTGCACTCCGAGTTGATGGCACTGTTCCAGCACCCAGGTGACCTGTTCCAGCTGGCGAATGGCGGCAATTTCCTGGAATTCCAGCTCCAGGCTGGCGGGGGGCACCTGAGGGTAGCGTTGCAGGGCCGCTTTCAGCTGGTCGGCAAAGTCCGGTTGCAGCAGGTGATCGGCGCTGATATTGAGGCTGACGGTCAGGTCCAGCCCCTGATGTTGCCAGTCGGCAATTTGTTGCAGCACCGAATTAATCACCCATTGGCCCAGTCCCCACTCCAGCCGGCTGCCGGCCAGCTGGTAAAGAAAAGCGGCGGGGACCAGCAGGCCCAGCTGCGGATGCTGCCAGCGGATCAGGGCTTCCAGCCCGATCACCTGGCCGTTGAGCAGATCTACCTTGGGTTGGTAATAGAGCACAAATTCCTGGTGCTGCAGGGCCTGTTCGATGACTTTCAGCTGGTGGTGGCGGCTCAGTTGCTCGATTTGTTGCTCGAGATCATAAAACTGGTAGCGGTTCTTGCCGGCCTGCTTGGCCTGGTACATGGCCTGATCCGCATGCTGCAGCAGCAGGTCGGCACTGCTGTCGTCGTGGGGGTAAAAGGTGACGCCTATGCTGGCCGAGACCCGGGCCAGGCCATCGGGCAGTTCTATCGGGGTGGCTATGGTTTCCAGCACCCGGGTCAGGATGGGGTGCAGATCCTCGCTGTGCTGCAATTCGGCGAACAGCAGTGCGAATTCGTCGCCGCCCAGCCGGGCCAGGGTATCGTACTGACGCAGTATATGCTTGAGACGACGGCTGATTTCGATCAGCAATTGATCCCCGGCGGGATGGCCGTGCTCATCATTGACCTGTTTGAAGCCGTCCAGATCCAGATAGCAGACCGCCAGCTGGCTGCCCAGGCGCTGGGAGCGCGCCATGGCCTGGAGCAGGCGGTCGGCCAGCAGACGGCGGTTGGGAATGCCGGTGAGGGCGTCGTACTGGGCGATTTGCTCCAGCTCGGCCGCATCGGCCTTGAGCTGGCTGATATCGCTGAACACCGCCACATAGTGACTGATCCGCCCCTCCCTGTTGCGCAGGGCGGAAATGGCCAGCAACTGGGGGTAGATTTCGCCGCTCTTGCGCCGGTTCCAGATCTCGCCCCGCCAGTGATCCTCCGTATTCAGGCTGTGCCACATGGCATCGAAAAAATCGGCGGAATGACGGCCCGAGGCAAAGAGCGCCGGCGTCCGGCCCAGCAGCTCTTCGGTGCTGTAGCCGGTCACCAGGGATACGGCGGGGTTGGCCCTGATGATGCGGTTGTCGGCGTCGGTGATCAGAATACCTTCGTAACTGCATTCGAACACCCTGGCGGCCAGTTGCAACTGGGTCTCGGCCTTTTTCTGCTCACTGATATCGTGGCCGATACAGATCAGCTCACCGTCCGGCAGGGCGATGTTGACCCACAGGCTGGGCAGGGGATGGCCCTGGCGGGTCAAGGGGGCCCATTCACGAAAACGGGAGCCGGCAGGGGCGAGAAAGCTGTCTTTCACCGCCTGGCGAACGGCGTTGTCCGGATACAGCAGGGCCAAGGGATCCGCATGTTGGCTCAGTTCGTCGAAACACCAGCCGAACAGGCGCTCGCACTCATGATTCCATAATACGCAGCGGCCCTGCCGGTCGAAGCCGTTGACCAGCAGCGGACTGTCGATCAGGACCCGCTTGAATTTGTCGAACCGATCTGGATGACCACTGCCGTCCGCCATGGCGCTCTCCTATAAAAAGTCGCGTTCTCCCCGCCGCAGCGGATCCGGCTTGGGCTCGCCATCGCCGCAGAAACTGAGCGAGGCCGAATTCAGGCAGTAGCGCAGTCCGGTAGGGGCGGGGCCGTCGGGAAACACATGACCCAGGTGGCCGTCGCAGCGGGCACAGCGGATCTCGACCCGGCGCATGCCGTGGCCCAGGTCCACCAGCTCGCGAATATGATCCGGATGGTAAGGGACATAAAAGCTGGGCCAGCCGGAGCCGGACTCGAACTTGCAGGCGGAGGAAAACAGCGGCAGGGCACACAGCCGGCACACGTAACTGCCTTCTTCATGGTTGTCGAGCAGGCCACCGCAGAAGGGAGGTTCGGTGCCCTGGTTGAGCAGGATGCGTCGCTCTTCCGGACTCAGGGCTTCGGCCAACTGCTGCAACTGCTCGTCGCTGGGCGGGCTGAGGTCGTAGGGGCTGGGAGTTTGCGCCATGATTACAGATCCTTTTTCAACCGGTGTTTAAAATAATGCTGCACCTTGGCTACCTTGGGCTGAGCGACGGCGGCGATATAAGGCTGATTGGGATGCGCCGCCGCGTAGTTCTGATGATAGCCCTCGGCCGGATAAAACGCATCCAGCGGCTCCAGGGTGGTGACGACGGGGGCCCTGAACACCCCTTGCTCTTCCAGCAGGGCGATATAGTCCGCCGCCAGCCGGCGCTCGTTGTCGTCCCGGTAGAACACCGCCGAACGGTACTGACGACCGAGATCGTTGCCCTGGCGATTGAGCTGGGTGGGATCGTGGGCGATACCGAAGAACACCTTCAGCAGGGTGGCGGGGCCTATCTGGGCGCTGTCGTACTCGATGCAGATGACCTCTGCATGATCCGTGGTACCGCTGCAGACGCTGTCGTAGTCGGCGGTGTCGGCGGTGCCGCCGGCATAGCCGGACACCACGCCCAGCACTCCCTCCAACTGGCGATAGACCGCCTCGGTGCACCAGAAACAACCGCCGGCCAGCACCAGCTGGCGCACCCCGGTATTGATAAAGGCGCGGTCGTCGGCATCGGGAAAATCATTGGGCAGCAGACTCAATACGGAATCCGTCATTTTATTATCTCCTCGTGGGTACGGGGCTAAGTTACCATAGCCGTCCCTCGGGCTGAATGGCGAATGTTACGAGCCGGTGTCGATTGTATATATGAATAAAGGGAATAGGTGTCAGTCCGGGGTTTCGCTGTCGCCCCTGCGCCCCTGCTGTTAGGCTGGGCGCCTTCTTGTTGCAGTACGGTATCATAATGGAACTGGATTTACTGACCCTGGGGCTGCTGGCCCTGGCCGCCCTGCTGGCCGGCTTTATCGACGCCATCGCCGGCGGCGGCGGCCTGATCACCATACCGGCATTGCTGGCCACCGGCATGCCGCCGACCATGGCCCTGGCCACCAACAAGCTGCAGAGCAGCTTCGGCGCCTTTTCCGCCACCCTCTACTACCTGCGGCGTGGCCTTATCGACTGGCGCAGCATGAAATGGGCGGTGGCCTGTACCTTTGTCGGCAGCGTGCTGGGCACCCTGCTGGTACAGCGCATCGACGCCAGCCTGTTGCAGAAGGTGCTGCCCTTCCTGCTGGCCGCCTTCGCCCTTTACTTCCTGTTTTCCCCCCGCATCGGGGATGAAGATCGCCACCGGCGCCTCGGCATGGTCCCCTTCGCCCTGCTGGTGGGCACCGGGGTGGGTTTTTACGACGGCTTTTTCGGCCCCGGCACCGGCTCCTTCTTCGCCTTGGGCTTTATCGCCCTGGCCGGTTTCAACATGGCCAGGGCCACCGCCCATACCAAGCTGTTGAACTTCACTTCCAATATCGCGTCCTTGCTGTTCTTTATCCTGGGCGGCCAGGTGGCCTGGGTCGTCGGCCTGTCCATGGCGCTCGGTCAGATTGTCGGTGCCCGACTGGGCTCGAAGATGGTGGTGACCAGGGGCACCACCATCATCCGCCCCATGCTGGTGACGGTGTCGCTGGTGATGTCGGTACGGCTGTTGTGGCAGCAGCACCCGGAATGGTTCGCCTGGGTGGGGTAGCGGCGTCGATGACGGGGCGGTCCCGTAGGGTCGTCGTAGGGTCGACTTCAGTCGACCGAATCCCGGTGCCGTGGCTGGAATGGTCCGTTGAAACGGACCCTTGTATGTTGAAGCGAGATGAACTGATAGAGTTAAAAACAGTTACCGGGGAGGCCGTTGGACCCTGGAGGCAGCATTCGCTGACCTCGCACGTAG
>NZ_JAERTZ010000020.1 GCF_016746085.1 Zobellella iuensis | reverse complement strand
GGCGTTTTTCAGCATGGCCAGGGCGTGCAGCGGGATATCCGGGCGGGACCAGGCATCCTGGGCCGGGGACAGATCGTCGGTGTTGGTTTCACCGGGCACCTTGAACACGGTCATGGTGATCTTGTCGGCCAGGGCGGGACGGCCCAGGAACCACTCGGCGTCGGCCCAGGACTGCAGCACCTGCTTGGCATGGCCGTTGCCGGCCTTGGCCTTGTCGGCCACGTCGTGGAAAGAGTCGAACATCAGCAGGGTGTGGGACAGGGCCTTGGCGGCGATGGGCGCCAGGGCGGCGACGTCGAGCAATTCGATCAGCGGCTGGATATTGTAGCCGCCCTGCATGGTGCCCAGCAGCTCGGTGGCCTGGGCGGCAGACACCACCGGGGAACTCACTTCGCCCTTGGCCACGGCGGCGAGGAAACCGGCCTTGACATAGGCGGCTTCGTCGACCCCGGGGGGGACGCGGGTGGAAAGGAGTTCATAAAGGAAGGATTCTTCGCCGGCGGGTGGGTTCTTGAGGTGTTCAACCAGGGCGGCCACCTGGGTAGCGTTCAGGGGCAGGGGGGCCAGGCCGTCGGCGGCACGCTCGGCGGCCTGGTTGCGGTAGTGTTCAAGCACGATGAGGTCCTTTTGTTGAATAAGGCGGGGCTCGGGGAGCCCCGCCAGGGTTACAGGTTGATCAGGCTCAGCAGGTAGGGGTCCAGCAGGCCGGCGGGGTAGTCGATGCTCATGGCCTTGCCGATGCCCACCAGGAACAGCAGCTGTCCCGCCGCCACCGTGCCCGACAGTCGCCAGCGGGAGCCGGCGAACAGGCGCAGGAACAGCAGGGTGAAGATCACCGAGGTGCTGATAAAGCCCAGGGTGAAATAGAGCAGGGCAACGCCGAGGAACAGGCTGATGTAGAGCAGCTCACGGCCAACCCGCTGGCTGCCGGTGCCGGGTTCGGCTGCACGTCGGCGCGAACCGAAGACCAGCGCCAGGGCCGAGCCGGCGGTGAGCAGGATGGCGAACAGCGGGAAGGCCCGGGTCAGCTCTGACCGTCCCCACACATCGAACAGGGCGAGGGCGCAGACGACGAGCAGCAGGGCGATGATGGCACCGTCCAGCCGGTTCAGCGGCGCGCGGGCCGGCTGTTCCTGTGAGTCTTCCTGTGGCTGCGACCTGGCTGCCAGACGCTTGCGGATCAAGGGCACTATGATGCTGAGCAGGATCAGGCCGGCGATGATCAGCACACCGGGGCGCTGCATCCAGCCGTAACCGTAGAACTGGATGCTCTGGAAGAAGTAGTTCTCGGCGCCGGCCGCCAGCACGAAGCCGATCAGGAAGGCCGGGCGCGACCAGTTGGCGCTTTTCAGCAAGATCCCCAGGGTGGCGATGACGGCCAGCACCACGAAGTCGCCCAGGCTCTGGGTGGCCTGGTAGGCGGCGAACAGGATCAGGGTGAGCAGCACCGGGGCCATGCGCGAGAACGGGATCCGGGTGAGCATGGCCACCGGCGAGGCCAGCCCCAGGCAGAGCAGGGCGCCGAGGATATTGGCCAGGGCCAGGGACCAGACGATGGTGTAGGTCAGGCTCAGGTTGGAGCCCACCATGGAGATACCGGGCTGGATGCCGAGCAGCAGCATGCCGCCGAGGAACACCGCCGCCGTGCCCGAGCCGGGCACCCCGAACAGCAGCGTGGGGATCATGCTGCCGCTGGCGCAGGCGTTGTTGGCGGACTCGGGGGCGATGACACCACGTATGTCTCCCTTGCCGAAGCTGGATTTGTCCTTGCTCGACTGCATGGCGAAGCCGTAGGTCATCCAGTCCACCACAGAGCCGGCCAGGCCGGGGATGGCGCCGACCAGGCTGCCGAACACCGAGCATTTGCCCACCAGCGGCAGGTTCCTGAACACGTCGCGCACGCCCTGCCCCCAGCCGCTGCCGAGGCTGTTGCCCTTGCCGGAGATGGACTTGTTGCGGATCAGCAGCTCGATGATTTCGGGCAGGGCGAAGATGCCCAGTCCCACCACCACCAGGGGGATGCCGTCGTACAGATAGTCGATGCCCAGGGTCATGCGGAACTCCCCGGTGGCCGGGGCCGCGCCTATGGTGCCCACCAGCAGGCCGACGCCACAGGCGGCCAATCCCTTGAACAGGCTGCCGCCGGAAAGGGCGGCGACCACGCTCAGCCCCAGCAGGGTGAGCATGAACAGCTCCGCCGAGGAAAACGACAGCACCAACGGCCGCGCCACTATGATAAAGCCGCTGAGGATGATGGCCCCCGCCACCCCACCGATCAGCGAGGAGGTGAAGGCGGCGGAGAGGGCGCGGGCCGCCTGGCCCTGCTTGGCGAGGGGAAAACCGTCCATGACCGTGGCCTGGGAAGCGCTGGAGCCGGGAATGCCCATCAGTACCGAGGTGAAGGTATCGCCGGTGGGCACCACCGCGACCAGCCCCATCAGCATGCCCAGGCCGACGGACGGCTCCATGCCATAGAGGAAGGGAAGCAGCAGGGACATGCCAGCGATACCGCCCAGGCCGGGAATGATCCCGATAATCAGGCCGATCACCACCCCCAGCACCAGATAACTGAGGTGCACGACGGTGAGGATCTGGCCCAGTGCTGCCAGTAATTCGTTCATGAAGTTAGCTCCTTGCGGCCGGATCAGGCCGGCTTATTCCACCGACACATTGAATTTGGACTTCAACCAGTCCTTGACCCAGGCTTGCAGCTCCGGCGTCATGTTCACCGCCTGCTTGAGGTGCACTTCCACCACGGCGCCGATCAGGTTCTGATAGGGGCCTATCTGCTCGACCGCATCCCGTTGGAAGGCTTCATCCTCGACCATGCGATCCACCGCCAGCAGCAGCTCCTGTTTCATGGGCGCGGGAATGTCCTTGGGCACCAGCAGCACTTTCTGCAGGGCAAAACCGGCGGTCAGAAACTTGTGGTAGGCGTCGTACTGCATGCCTTTTGGCTCTTCGCCCCTGTATTCCTTATAGACCTCCTCGAAGGTCGGGATATCCGGGAAGGCCGGGTCGCGGATCACCTGGCCTTCGTCGTTGATGATGCCGAGAGAGAACAGGGGCACCGCCTTGTTACCGTTCACCAGGTCGGTGACCGAGTTGATATAGGCGGACGTGGTCTGGAAGTCGATCTTGGCCTCGCCCCGTTCGAACGCCAGCCGGCCTTCGCCCCGGCTGGTCATGCCGAATACCGGTCGCAGATCCAGGCCGAGCAGGTCGAGCGCCAGCATTACCGGCAGCTCCAGCTGGGTGGGCCCCTGGGCGGCAAAGGGCAGGGTCACGCCGGCCAGCTTGCCCAGATCCTTGCCGGTGCTGACCCCGAGACCGGGCTGGATATAGACCACGCCGCCGGTGGGGGAGGCCATGATCGGGGTCCATTTATCGAAGTCGTAGCGAACCCGGGAATCACCCAGCATATAGGGATAGAGGGTGGAGGCGGAAATGCCCAGCATCTCGCTGCCGTTGCTTCTTGCCCGCATGTAGAACAGGTTGGTGCCGGTGATGGAGCCGCCGCCGGGTACGTTTTTGATCACCAGGGTCGGCGAGCCGGGCAGCTGTTTGGTCAGGTGGGGCGACATGAAGCGGGCCCAGACGTCGGTGCCGCCGCCGACCCCGAAGGGGATGGTCCAGTTGATGGTCGAGGGCAGGGCTTGCGCCAGTAAGGGTGCCGAGAGGGTGCAGGTGCCGGCCAGCAGGGTGGCACTCAATAACATCTTCAGTTTTTTCATGATTGACCTTCCTATGGTGAGTTTGCCTGGTGAGTGATGGCCACATTATTCAGGGTAGAAAAATGGTGCCGCTCAGTATCTTGCGGGCCGTGCGGATAAGGGACACGGCGGTAATGCTGTGCTCATCGTTATCGCTCTTGTTGATTTCCAGCTCCAGCATGCCCGAGGGGTGCTCGATGCTGATGGTGGCCGCCGCGGAAGCGGGCGTCAGCCCCGAGGCGACGGAGCCTTCGATGCCACAGGCGGTGGCGATGGCGATACTGCCGGTCACCGCCAGTGCCTTGTGGCAGCTGTGGGGCACGAAATAGCGGGCGTGGATATCACCGCCATGGCGGGCGGGAGCCAGCAACACCGGCTTGGGGATCACCTGGTTGCTGACGTCGCCCATGCCCATCAGTTGTCCGGCCTGGCGACGGATGTGCTCGATCCTGGCCAGCAGCACCCTATCCTGGTCGAGTTCGGCGGGGGATTCATAACCGGTCTTGCCCAAATCCAGGGCCCGGATCAATACGCAGGGGGTGGCGGCATCGATACAGGTAACGGTGATACCGTCGATGGTATCCGTGACCCGGCCGGTGGGAAACAGCCGGCCGGTCTTGGCTCCCTGTACATCCAGAAAGGTCAGCTTGATCGGCGCCGCCGGGTTGGGGGCGCCGCTGATCAGGGCATCGCCTTCGTAGCTGATCTTGCCGTTCGGCGTCGCCACCTGGGCGTGAATGATCTTGTTGGTGTTGAGGTTGCGGATCCGCACCTGGGTGACGGGTGAGCCGGCGGCCACCAGGCCGGTTTCGATGGCGAAGGGGGCCACGCCTGCCAGCATGTTGCCGCAATTGGGGGAAAAATCCACGCTGTGCTCTTTGACTCCTACTTGGGCGAAGAGGTAATCCACGTCGGCGGCGGGGTCGGTGGAGAGTCCGACCATGGCAACCTTGCTGGTCAGGCTGTTGCCGCCGCCGATACCGTCCAGCTGCAGTTCATGGCCAGAGCCCATGATCTTCTGCAGCATCAGGGCGCAATCATCACGGTTCGCGGGCAGCTCGCTGAGCTTGAGGTAGGGCCCCCGGGAGGTGCCGCCGCGCATGATGATACAGGAAATGGATTGTGACATGGTTGTTTCCCACAGGTTGCTTTCTTGGAGGGGAGGTTGTCACAGTTTTGACATTTGCATCAAATGCAAAGAAAATAGGTTATTGATTTGTTATTTGCATTAATAGCCTATGCACCAGATTGAATTCAAGGACCTGGCGATCTTTATCCGGGTGGCCGAGAGCGGCAACTTCCATGAGGCGGCGGAATTCGTGCACCTGTCCCAGCCGGCCTTGAGCCGGCGCATGCAGCGGCTGGAGGCGATACTGGGCACGCCCTTGTTCGAGCGCACCACCCGCAAGACCTGGCTGACCCCGGCCGGGCGGGAATTCCTGCCCAAGGCGCGCCGCATGCTGGAGGATTTCGAGCTGTCGGTGCTGGGCATCAAGGAAATGGCCACCCACCAGAAAGGCAAGGTCACTATCGCCTGCATACCGACCGCGGCCTTCTATTTCTTACCCGGCGTGATCCGCGAGTTTAACCAGCTTTACCCCGGTATTCGCATCAAGATCCTCGACGTTAGCGCCAATGAAGGGCTGGAGTGCGTGATCCGCGGGGACGCGGATTTCGGTATCAACATGGCGATTGCCCAGTATCCGGAAGTCAGCTTTACCCACCTGCTGGACGATCCCTTCGTGGTCTGCATTCGGCGGGATCATCCCCTGGCGCAACAGCAGGACATCGGCTGGGCGGACATGGAGCCCCACAAGCTCATCACCGTCAGCAAGGACAGCGGCAACCGAACCCTGCTGGACAGCGCCCTGGTGGAAAGCAATGTCAGGCTGAACGGCTTTTACGAGGTGCAGCACCTGTCGACGTCGCTGGGGCTGGTGGAAATGGGGCTGGGGATAGCGGTGATACCGCGACTGGCGATGCCGAGCAACGACAGCTCCATGCTCACCTGCCGGCCGTTGCGGGGGGCCTCGATCAAACGGGTGATCGGGGTGGTCAGGCGAACCCATACCAGCATCACCCCGGCGGCGGATCTCTTTATCAACATCCTGCTGGATAAATGGTCGAAACCCTGAAACCCGAGGGCGGCGGCCAGGGCCGCCGCCCCGTGTTCAATATCAGCCGGCGGGCCAGCCCGCGTCCAGGTAGTCCTGGGGCTTGTCGGTGAACAGCATGTCCACGCCCCAGGCGGGAAAGTCCTTCACCTTGTCCGGGGTATTGGCGGTGTAGCAGTGCAGCCGGTAGCCGGCGGCCTTGACCGCCTCGGCCTGCTCCCGGCTTAGGTAGCGGTAGTTGCAGTGCAGGGCGGCGCACTCGAGCTGCTCCAGCTGCTGCTGCCAGTCGTCGGGGATATGCTCCACCAGCAGGCCGCGGGGTACCTCCGGCTGCAGCACCTGCAAATAGCGCAGGCAGTCGGGATCGAAGCTGGAGAACAACAGGCTGGCCTTGTCGACCCCGTGCTTGTCAATCAGCTTGCTGACCTTGCGGCACAGCCGGCCGGCGTCGTCCTTGTCGTATACCTTGAGCTCGACGTTGACCCTGATGCCGAGCTCCCGGGCCAGGGCCAGGTAGTCCCTGAGCCGGGGGATGCGCTCCTGCCCGAAGGCCGGGTCGAACCAGCTGCCCGCGTCCAGCTTGCGCAGTTGGTCCCAGTCGTACTTGCGCAGCTTGCCCTTGCCGTCGCTGCAGCGGTTGACCTTTTCGTCGTGGAGCACCACCACCTTCTCGTCCTTGGTCAGCTGCACGTCTATCTCTACCCAGGAGAGGCCCAGCTCGGCGGCTTTTCGCAGGCCGGCCAGGGTGTTTTCCGGGGCCAGGCTGGCCACCCCTCTGTGTCCGCACAAGATCATCGCAATGTCCTTCTAAAATGGGTCCTTGGCCGAGGGTAAAGCGTCACCATGACAGATTTGTGACAAGACCGCCAGCCAGGCGGTCCCGCGTTATCCATGGTGCGTCCGGCCGGCGTTTTGCCGGGCCCGGCCGGGGGTGATGAAGCCGGCGCCGGCCTTTTATTGCACTTATTCGGGGCGCCGAGCCGGCGCCCCGCACCTTGGGGAGGCATTCGGCACCGGCCCGGGGCCCGGTTTCTCCCCTCCTTTCCCTGATCCGGCCGGGTCAGGGCTTCTGGCGGGAGCTGGCGCAATTATTGCTTAGCCAAACTAACTCTATGGTATTACCCCTATGGGATTAGTGGCGAGCGGCTGCCCGGGGTTTAAGGAGAAGACATGGACAAGTTGCTGGAGCGCCCTGTAGCAGGGACGCGGAGCCAGGGGCGGCAAGGCAGCCTGGCGCGCTGGCTGGTGGCGGCCTGGGGCGGGCCGGCCCTGGGGCTGGTGCTGTACTGGGCGCTGCCGTCGGCCACCTCCGCCGCCCTGGCGGTGTTGCTGGCGCTGGCGGGCCTGGCGGCGGCCCTGCTGCTGTGGCGCCAGTACCGCCGGGGACTGCAGGCGCTGGCCGGTTTCGCCACCGAGCTGGGGGGCGGGCGACTGACGGCGCGGCTGCCGACGGCCCGCGAGAACGACTTCACCCCGGTATCGGAACAGCTGAATGGTGCCATACGGGGCTTTTCTGGCGTACTGATCGAACTAGGCCGGGCGGCGGACGAGCTGCACAGCGTGGCGGCGGAGGCGACGCTCAATGCCGCCGCCGGCGAGGAAGGGGTGCGCGCCCAGCGCGACACCACGGTGTCGGCCGCCGCCACCCTGGAAGAGCTGATCACCAGCCTGGCCGGTACCCGGGACGGCGCCGCCGAGGCGGCCCGGGCCGCGGAAATGGCGGTGGCCGAGGCACGCCAGGGCGCCGGCCTGGTGAGTGCCGTGGATCAATCGATGCACGGCCTGGCCCGGGACGTGAGCGAGGCCGCCGGTGCCGCCGCCGCCCTGGCCGACGGCTCCCGCAAGATCGGCTCCATCGCCACCATCATCGCCGAGATAGCGGCGCGCACCAACCTGCTGGCGCTCAACGCCGCCATCGAAGCGGCCCGGGCCGGGGATGCCGGCCGCGGTTTCGCGGTGGTGGCCGACGAGGTGCGCCAGCTGGCGGAGCGTACCACCAGCGCCACCAGCGACATCAATGCCCTGATCGGCGACGTCCAGCACAAGGCCGGCTACCTGACCCAGGTGGTGGAGGCGGCCGACGACAAGTCGAAGCAGAGCGCCCGCCAGGCGGCGGAGGCGGCGGTGGCGCTCGCTTCCATCGAGGAGGCGGCGCTGTCGTCGCTCAGCCGCATGCAGGAGATCGCCGAGGCCAACGCCGGCCAGAGCGTGGCGGGGGAGCAGATCGCCATCGACAACCAGAAGGTGGCGGAGCTGGCCGACGGCAACGCCAGTCGGGTGAGCGAGAGCAGCGAACTGGCCCGTTATCTGGAACAACTGGTCGCCCGGCTCAAGGAGCGGGTGGCGAGCTACCGCTATGAGTGAGGCCGAGATGAACAGCATGATTATCGGGGTATTGGCGGCCGTCCTGCTGGGCGGTCTGTGGTGGGGCTGGCGCAGGCGGAGGCTGCAGGCCTGGCTGTTGCCGCAGCGGGCCCGGGTCGGGCTCGACTGCGCCGCCGATCTGGTGGCGCTGGTGGCCGACATGCAGCAGCACAGGGGCATGAGCGGAGCCTGGCTGGCCGGCGATCAGGGCTTCGCCGGCCGGCTGCCGGCCAAGCAGCAGGCGGTGGAGCGCCGCTTCCAGGCGCTGCTGGTCCACGGCGAACGGGAACAGCGGGAGCGCTACTGCTGCTTCAGCCGGGAGCAGGTGGCGGTGCTGCAGCGGCAGTGGCAGGCCCTGGTGCAGGGGCTGGCGGCCAGCACCCCGGAGCAGAATTTCCAGGCCCACTGCCGGCTGGTGTCGGTACTGCTCGAATGGCTGGCGGCGGTGGCCGAGGCCCGCATCGAGCAGCCCGGGGTGGTGCCCGGCGAGGGCAACAGCGAGCGCAACTTCGGCCATCGCCTGCCCGCCCTGGCGGAGTGCCTGGGCCAGGCCCGGGCCCTGGGCAGCTCGGTGGCGGCGCGGCGCTATTGTCCGCCGGTGGCCCGGGTGCGGCTGCTGTTCCTCACCGGGCGGGCCGAGTCGCTGCTGGCCCAGGCCCTGGCCGCCGGCGGCCGGGGCGCCGAGGTGGACGCGGCCCAGCAGGCGGTGCAGGCCTTCGTCTCGGCCCTGCGCGGCCGGCTGCTGGCGGCGGACGCCACCGGCCTGTCCGCCACCGACTGTTTCAACCTGGGCACGGCGGCGGTGGACGCGGTGTTCCGCTGGCTGGAGCAGGAGCGGCTGCGGCTGGACGGCGCCTTGTCCCGGGCCGATCGCCGGGCGCCGTCATGGGCCGACACCGCACCAGGGGCGCTATGACGGAGCAGGCGTTGAATCTGAATCACTCGCCACCGGTGGCAGGGCAGGCGCTGGCCGGACAGCCCTGTTTTCGCACCCTGCTCAACCGGCTGGACGGACTCATCTACCGAGCCGGGCTGAGCGGGGCCGCCTCTTTTGTCAGCACCGGCAGCGTGGCGCTGTGCGGTTATCACGCCGGCTGGCTGGAACGCCAGGAGCATGGTTTGCACCGGGCCCTGGTGGTGGAGGAAGACTGGCCCCGGGTGCAACGGACCTTGATGCGGGCGCGGGACGAGCAGGGGTATTACGCGCTCGAATACCGGTTGCGCTGTTGCGATGGCCGCCAGAAATGGGTGAAGGACAGCGGCCGGGCCCTGCCCCTCGGCGGGGGCGGGGTAGTATTCGAAGGCATGCTGAGCGACGTGCACGAGCAGGTGCAGGATCGCCATCGGCTGGCCCGGGCCGAGGCCCGCTACCAGGGTCTGTTCGACAACTCGGTGATCGGCATGTTCCAGAGCACGCCGGACGGCCACTACCTGGCCGCCAACCAGGCCCTGGCGGAGATGTACGGCTACGATTCGACCGACGCCCTGATGGCCGGCGTGCAGGACATCGGCAACCGGCTTTACGTCAGCCCCGGCCGGCGCGACGAATTCAAGCAGCAGATCCGCGAGCGGGGCTTCGTCAGCGACTTCGAGTCCGAGGTGTATCGCCAGGACGGCTCCACCCTGTGGATCGCCGAAACCGCCCATGCGGTGCACGATCTGGACGGCGAACTGCTCTACTACCAGGGCACGGTCGAGGACATCACCGAGCGCAAGCGTTATCAACAGCGGCTGGAATACCAGGCCAACTACGATCTGCTCACCGGTCTGCCCAATCGCCATCTGCTGGAGACACGCCTGGCCCAGAGCAAGGCGGCCTTGCTTCCGGGGCGGGGGCAGGTGGCCCTGGCCTTCGTGGATCTGGACAACTTCAAGGTGATCAACGACAGCCTGGGTCATGCCGCCGGCGACCGGTTGCTGATTGAAATCGCCCGGCGACTCGAGGCCGCCCTGTGCCCCGAGGATACGGTGGCCCGCTACGGCGGCGACGAGTTCGTGTTGCTGCTCCGGCACCAGGGCGAGCCGGCGGGTCTGCACCAGGCGCTGGAGCGGGTACTGGCCGAGGTCTCCGCGCCCCTGTTGCTGGACGGTCACGAACTGCTGGTGACCTGCAGCATCGGCGTGGCCCTGCTGGCGGTGGACGGCGACAACCTGGAAACCCTGCTGCAGCACGCGGACGCGGCCATGTATTCCGCCAAGTCCCGCGGGCGCTCTGGCCTGTGTTTCTACAACCGGCTGCTCAACTCGGCGGCGGTGGAGCGGCTGCGGCTGGAGGCGGCGTTGCGCCGGGCGCTGGAGCGGGGCGAGATCGACGTGCACTTCCAGCCCAAGGTGGACCGGGCAGGACGCCCCTTGTCGTTCGAGGCGCTGGTGCGCTGGCACAGCCCCGAGTTCGGCGCCATTTCGCCGGCGGTGTTCATTCCCATCGCCGAGGATACCGGCCAGATCGAGCCCATCACCGAGTTCGTGCTGGCCCGGGCCTGCCGGCTGGCCTGTACCTGGCCCCATGAGTTGGCGGTGGCGGTCAATCTGTCGCCCCGGCTGTTCTACTCCGGCGAGCTGTGCCGACGGGTGGAGCGAGCGCTGGCAACGAGCGGCCTGGCACCCCACCGGCTGGAGCTGGAGCTGACCGAGGGCATACTGATGGAGAAGAACATGAAGGCGGTGGAGCAGCTGCAGGCGCTGAAGGCGCTGGGGGTGCGGCTGGCGGTGGACGACTTCGGCACCGGCTATTCCTCGCTCGCCTACCTGCGCCGTTTTCCCCTCGATATCCTCAAGGTGGACAAGTCCTTCGTCGGCAACAGCACTCCGGACTCCAGCGACGCCATTCTGGTGCGGGCCATTACTTCGCTGGGCCGTGAGCTGGGGCTGACGGTGGTGGCGGAAGGGGTGGAAACCCGGGCCCAGTGGGATTTCCTGCGCCAGGCGGGCTGCGACGAGTTCCAGGGCTACCTCTTTGCCCGCCCCTTGCCCGCCGAGCAGACCCTCGAATGGCTCAAGCAGTATCCGGACAGCGGCTACCAGGCGCCGCACGCGCTGCCGCGGGCCCTGGCCTGAGTCGGTGGCCTCCGCCGTTGACGCGACCGGCTCAGCATTCAGGCTCGCCGGCCGCGAGAGCGGGCGCCGGTTCGCCCGTCGGCCTGGCCGCAGGGGGCTCGGCCACCCTCAGCCGCCACAGGGGCGGCGCCGGTTCGGCTTCGCCGGGGGTGACCGGGTACAGCAGTGCCAGCCGCAGCCGTGGCGCCCGTTGTTGCAGCCGCTGGGCGGTGCCCAGGCCGTCACCGATATGGAAACGTCCCACGGTCAGCATCACCCGGTAACCGGGATGGGCCTGCAGGTAGTGGGCGATGCTTTCGGCCATGGTGTCGTCCCAGCTGGTCTGGGCGGCGAACTGGAACTCGGTGGGCGGCTGGCCATGGTGGCGGGAAGCCATGAAGCGGGCCTTGTAGCCATCGTCGGTCAGGGTCAGTCGCTCGGCCACCCAGGCCCGGTGGCTGGCGGGCAGGCGGTCCAGGTAGCCCGGTCCTTCCCGGCCGATACAGCGCACTATGTGGCGGGGGGCGTTGGCGGCCAGCACATCGATGCCGGCATGGCGGGCCAGTTCGACCAGCGGCCGGTAGTCACTGCGGTAGCCGGGCCAGGCCCTGGCCTGTTCGATAAAGGCGTCCTCGCCCAGCTTTCCCTCCAGGTAGGCGTCGAGCACCGGTTGGCGATCCCGGCTGAACTGTTCCATGGCCAGGGCCAGGGGCCGGGGTTGGGCCAGCAGCCGGGCCAGCAGATCGGCCTGAAAGCGATGGATACCCTGGTGGCCGTGCAGCTCGCCCACCATGATCACATCCGCCGAGGCCAGTTGCTTCGCCGCCTGGCTCAGGTTCAGCGGCGCTCCCGCGGGGTCGTGCAACTGATAGTCGAACGGGGTCGCCGGTGGGCTGGCTTCGGCCTGGCAACCGCCGAGCAACAGCAGGGTCAACAGCATAAGTACACGCATGGAGCCACCTTTGGCGCAATGGATAACAGCAATTCAGCCGTAAAGTTATTATCATAGGCCGCATCTCTCTATTATCAGTACCGGACATGTCGCCTGCTCTCTGGCTTTCGTTGTTTTTCGCCATTTATTATTTCGGCTATGGCATCTTTCTGCCCTTCTGGGCGTTATGGCTCAGCCATGTGGGGGCCGATGCCGGCTTTATCGGCCTGTTGCTGGGACTGGGCATGGCGGCGCGTTGCGCCGGCAACCTGGCGGTGATGAGCCGGGTGCGGGCGGCGGCCCACCTGCTGCCGGCGACGCGCTGGCTGTGCCTGGCGAGCCTGGTTGCCTTCGCCGGCTTTTACGGCTGGCATTCCAGTGCGGCCCTGCTGGCCTTGATGCTGCTGGTGAATCTGATCTATCCGGCACTGATGCCGGTATCCGAAGCCATCGCCAGCCGCCTCATCGTGCAGGTACACCTGGATTACGGCAAGACACGGCTGTGGGGATCAGCGGCCTTTATCGCCGCCAATCTGGTGGTCGGCAGCCTGAGTGGCAGCCTGGGCCCCCAGTGGGTGCTGCATACCATGGTGCTGTCGCTGGGGCTGATGCTGGCCATCAGTGTGCTGCCGATGAATCCGGAGCCAGCCGATACCCACCGGGGGCGTCGGGGGGACAGCATCCGGCAGGTATGGGGCCGGCCGGGCATGATGCGCTTCCTGCTGGTCACCGCCCTGCTGCAGGGCAGTCATGCCTTCTACTACGGCTTCAGTGCCCTCTACTGGCAGCAGCAGGGATACAGCACCGCGGTGATCGGCTATCTGTGGGGGCTGGGGGTGCTGGCTGAAATCCTGGTGTTCGCCATGAACAAGCGCTGGTTCGAACGCCTGAGTGCCCGCCACCTGCTGCTGGCCGGGGCCGCCTGCGCCCTGCTGCGCTGGGCCTTGCTGGGCGCCACCACCGAACTGGGCGGGTTGGTCGTTGCCCAGTTGCTGCATGGGGGCAGCTTCTGCCTGAGCCACCTGGGGGCCATCCGTTATATCAGCCGGGATCTGGACGGCCCGGCGGTGATCGGCGCCCAGGCCCTGTATGCGGCCATTCCCATGGGGCTGGCGGTGGCGCTGCTGCTGGTGCTGTCCGGCCAGCTCTATCCGCTGCTCGGTGGCCAGACTTTCTGGCTGATGGGCGCGGCGGTGCTGCCGGTGGCCTGGCTGTTGCGCCGACCCCTGACCACCCGACTCCAGGAGGCCTGATGCAGGGCTGGACCGTCATCAATATCGCCCTGGCCTACCTGGCCCTGCTGTTCCTCTGCGCCTGGCTGGGCGACAAGGTGCGCCTGGGGGCCCGGGCCCGCCGCCTGCGGCCGCTTCTGTACAGCCTGTCGCTGGCGGTGTACTGCACCTCCTGGAGCTTCTTCGGCACCGTGGGCCAGGCCAGCACCGATCCCTGGTCCTACTTCCCCATCTACCTGGGCCCCATACTGGTGTTCACCCTGGCCGGGCCCTTTATCGCCCGGCTGATCGAGGTGGCCAAACGCGAGCACATCACCTCCATCGCCGACTTTATCGCCGCCCGTTACGGCAAATCCCAGCGGCTGGCGGTCTATGTCACCCTGATCGCCATCGTCGGGGTGCTGCCCTATATCGCCCTCCAGCTCAAGGCCATCGTCATGGGGCTCAACCTGGTGGCGCCGGACGTGGTGGGCGGGGACGGCCGGGACGCCGGCGAAGTGGCCTTTATGGTGGCGCTGCTGTTCACCGTTTTCATCCTGCTGTTCGGCACCCGCCATATCGACGCCACCGAGCACCAGCGCGGGGTCATCGTCGCCATCGCCCTGGAGTCGGTGGTCAAGCTGGTGGCCTTTATCGTGGTGGGGGGCTTCGCGCTCTGGCTGATCCTGGCCTTCCCCAACCAGCAGCGCACCATGATCACCGAGGACTTTATCGGCGGCCTGACCGAGGTGGGCGGGGGTAACCTGCTCGACATGGGGGTCTATACCCTGCTGTCCATGAGCGCCATCATCTGCCTGCCGCGCCAGTTCCACGTGACCGTGGTGGAGCACCATGACCCGGCGGACCTGCGCTGGGCCCAGCGCATCTTTCCCCTCTACCTCCTGCTGTTCGGGTTCTTCGTGCTGCCCCTGGCCCTGGCCGGCCAGCAGTGGCTGTCGGCGGACACCGCGCCGGACACCTATGTGATCAGCCTGCCCCTGGCGCTGGACTATCCGGGCCTGGCGGTGCTGGCCTTTATCGGCGGCGCGTCCGCCGCCACCGGCATGATGATCATCTCCACCATCGCCCTGGCGATCATGGTGAGCAACGATCTGGTGCTGCCGATGATACTGCGCCGGCGCCAGCTGCAGGGGGCCGGGTTCGAGGATTTCGCCCAGCTGCTGCTCAACGTGCGCCGCACCGCCATCATCGTCATCATGGTCACCGCCTGGCTGGTGTTCCTCTGGCTGGGGGAGATCCACAGCCTGTCGCGCATCGGCTACCTCAGCTTCGCCGCCATCGCCCAGTTCGCCCCGGCCCTGGTGCTGGGGCTGCTGTGGCGCGGCGGCAACAGACGCGGCGCCTACTGGGGCCTGAGCCTGGGCATGCTGATGTGGCTGCTCAACCTGATGGCGGAAACCGGGCTCTTCGCCGGCGATGCGGACACCAACGTGCTGCTGTGGCTGCTGACGCCGCCGGCCTGGGGCGCGGTGGGCGAGATGAGCCCCGCCACCTGGGGCATACTGCTCAGCCTGCTGTTCAACCTGGCGGGCTACCTGCTGGGTTCCTGGCTGTCGGTGCCCCCGGTGAGCGAACGTTTCCAGGCGGCGGCCTTCGTCGGCCGCCAGCACAAGGACGACGGCGATGTGTACCGGGCCAAGGTGACGGTGCGGGATCTGGAGCAGCTGGCGTCCCGCTTCGTGGGGGAAGCCCGGGTCAAACGGGCCTTCGCCCGCTACGCCGGCGAGCAGGGCACCCTGGACGGCAGCATGCAGGCCCCCGCCAGCCTGATCCGCCACACCGAGCGGGTGCTGGCCGGGGTGTTCGGGGCCTCTTCCGCACGGCTGGTGCTGTCGTCGGCGCTGCAGGGACGCTCCATGGAGCTGGAGGAACTGGCCGCCATCGTGGACGAGGCCGGGGACGTATTCCGCTTCAACCGGGGGTTGCTGCAGGGGGCCATCGAGCATATCGGCCAGGGCATTTCGGTGGTTGATAAAGAGCTGAAGCTGGTGGCTTGGAACCGCCGTTATATCGAGCTGTTCAAGTATCCGCCGGGGTTGATCCGGGTGGGGCGGCCGATCGCCGACATCATCCGCTACAACGCCGAAAAAGGCCTGTGCGGCCCCGGCGAGGTGGACGCCCAGGTCGCCCGGCGGGTCGCTCATATGAGTGCCGGCACCGCCCATATCTCGGCGCGCACCCGCCCCGACGGCCGGGTCATCGAGATGCAGGGCAATCCCATGCCCGGCGGCGGCTTCGTGATGACCTTCAACGACATCACCACCTTCCGCCAGGCGGAGCAGGTGCTGAAAGAGGCCAATGTGGTGCTGGAGGCCCGGGTGGCCGAGCGCACCCGGGAGCTGTCGGCGGTGAACCAGCAGTTGCTGGCCGCCACCCGCCAGGCAGAGCGGGCCAATGCCTCCAAGGGCCGTTTCCTGGCGGCGGTGAGCCACGATCTGATGCAGCCGCTCAACGCCGCCAAGCTGTTCACCTCCTCCTGGCTGGAAACCTCGGGGGACGAGGAAAGCCGCCGGCTGGCCGGTCATATCGACCGCTCCCTCGGGGCCGCCGAAGAACTGATCGGCGACCTGCTGGACATGTCCCGCCTGGAGTCGGGCAAACTCACCGCCCGGCCCAGGGACTTTGCCCTGAAGACGCTGTTCGATACCCTCAAGGTCGAGTTCGGGGCGCTGGCCGAGCAGGACGGCGGCCGTTTCGACCTGGTCTCCAGCCGGCTCGGGGTACACAGCGATCCCCGGTTGTTGCGCCGCATACTGCAGAATTTCCTCACCAATGCCCTGCGCTACAACCCGGGCGGGCGCATCCTGCTCGGTATTCGCCACTGCGGTGACAGCCTGCGCATCGAGGTATGGGATAACGGCCCCGGCATTCCGGCCGACAAGCTGGAGGTGATCTTCGACGAGTTTCTGCGTCTGGAGCACGGCCAGCGCCACCACCAGCAGGGGTTGGGGCTGGGCCTGGCCATCGCCCAGGGGCTGGCCGGCATCCTGGAACACCGGTTGGCGGTACGCTCGCAAGAGGGCAAGGGCTCGGTATTCAGCGTGACGGTGCCGCGGGCCGAGCCTGGCGTCGAGCCGGTCGAACCGGTGGTGCGGGCACCGGCCAGCGGCCAGTTGGCGGGCCTCAAGGTGCTGTGCATCGACAACGAGGCGGATATCCTCACCGCCATGGCCAGCCTGCTGGCGCGCTGGGGCTGCGAGGTGCGGCTGGCCGCCGACGGGCGGGCGGCGCGCGCCCATTGCCGGGAGGGTTTCAGGCCCCAGGTGATACTGTCGGATTATCATCTGGATGAAGGTGAAACCGGGGTGGCGGTGATCCATATGCTGCGGCTGGAGTTCGGGCGGATACCGGCGGTGGTGATCAGCGCCGACCGGCAGCCGGAGCTGCAGGCCCAGCTGCACAGCTTGCAGCTGAGCTACCTGAGCAAGCCGGTCAAGCCGCTCAAGCTGAGGGCGCTGTTGCAGCACCTGGTGGCTTGAGCCAAGGGCTGGGGATGAGGGAGGTTATCGTCCCCAGCCCCGGCTCAGCGCTCCCCGCCATCCAGCTGGGACAGGGCAATCACCGCCTGGGTACGGTTTTTCACCCCCAGCTTGCGGAAGATGGCGGTGACATGGGCCTTGATGGTCGCTTCGGACACCTCCAGCTCGTAGGCGATCTGCTTGTTGAGCTTGCCCTCCGACAGCATGGTCAGCACCTTGTATTGCTGGGGGGTGAGGCTGGCCAGGCGTTCGGCCAGGTGGTCTGCCGGCGCGTCTTCCAGGCTGATGCCTTCGGGAAACCAGGTGTCGCCTTCGAGTATGCTATTGAGGGCGCTCACCAGGGTGCGCATGGGGGCCGACTTGGGGATAAAACCCAGGGCGCCGAAGCGCATCGCCTGCTGTACCACGGCGGGCTCTTCGCTGGCGGACACCACCACCACCGGCAGATCCGGATACTGGTTGCGCAACTGGGCCAGGCCGGAAAAACCGCTGGCGCCGGGCATTTTCAGGTCCAGCAGCAGCAGGTCGACGTCCTCGACTTCGGTCAGCAGCTGCATCAGGTTATCGATACTGTCGACTTCCTGCAGCTGGGCACCTTCTACGGCCAGTTGTACCGCCTGGTGCAGGGCATTGCGAAACAAGGGGTGGTCATCGGCAATGATAATGCTGTAGCCCGTTTCCATGGTGTAGTCTGAATCCTTGTATCCGTGAGTGGTGAATGGAAACTTATCCCATCGCTTTTTCCCCTGTTATGATAGGGCTTTAGTCCCGGCCTGAGAACCGATCGTGGCGATTTTCGTGATCCGCCAAGGGCGGCATGATGGCGAGGCCGCCACCGGCAAGCCATGACGCACTGCTCCGCCCTTGGCCGACAGGCGGCGGACCCGGTCCGCCGCCGGCCGGCGCCAGGATGTGGTGCCGACGGGCACTATTATCCGTCCCCGGGGTCATACGGGTGTTTTCGCCCTGGTGGCCTGTTGGTGTATGGTGGAAACAGCGAGTGCCGGATTTCCGGGCAGAGAGCTAAATGAGGAAACCTGAATGATTCGAAAATGCATGCTGGCGCTGTGTGGGCTGATGGCGGCGACTACCGCCTCGGCCCGGGATATAGAGCAATTGCGGGCCGAGTTTTCCGTCCTGCTCAACGGCGATCAGACCCGGGGTGTCAATACCCTGACCATAGATCGCAACAAGGAACGCTACCATGTGCACTTCGCCCTGAAGCACTGGCTGCTGGACGTAGAGCAGAAAGCCAGCTTCAACTGGGCGGACTGTACGGCCCATCCCGATACCTTCAACTATAAGGCCAGGGCCATGGGAGTACGACGGGAAGAGCGGCTGGTGTTCGATCAGCAGACCGATATGGTGCTCTATCAGGATCGCAGTGGTGACCAGCTGCTTTCCGCCGAGGGCGGCGCCTTCGATCCGGTCAGCTTTTTCTTCGAGGCCCGGTGCGACCTGATGGCCGGCAAGACGGAGATGACCTACCCCGTGGTGCGGGACGGCGAGATCAAGTCCACCACCTTCAAGGTGGTGGGAGAGGAAGCGATCCGGACCGGCGTCGGCACCCTGGATACCCTGATCGTCGAGCGTGACCGGGGCGACAGCAAGCGCAAGACCCGCTTCTGGGTGGCGCCGGAGCTGGATTACCTGCTGGTGCAGATAAGCCACGAGGAAAACCGCCAGCTGGCGGTGACCGTGACCCTGGACAAGCTGGGTTATTCTCTGGTGGATGGGCAGGAGCAACTGACGGCCCGGGAGCCTCAGCCGACCGCCGCCGATTGATCCTGGAGCGGATGTTCACTGCAGATCCGGCAGCGGCCCTTTTCCTTGGCCTGGTACAGGGCCCGATCGGCCCTGACCAGCAGGTCGTTGGTGCCGTCGGTCTTGCGGGCTTCGGTCAGGCCGCCGCTGAAGCTGATACTGATGGTCCTGTCGGCCAGATAGAGCGGGGTGGCGGAGATGGTATCGAGCAACCGCCGTGCCAGCTGAAGGCCCTGCTGGTGTTCGGTCTCCGGCAATATCAGTAAAAACTCCTCGCCCCCGATGCGCGCCAGCACATCGGTCTCCCGTATCGCCTGCCTGCCGGTGTGGGCGAAGTGGCGCAATACCTTGTCCCCGATGTCATGGCCATGCTGGTCGTTGATATGCTTGAAGTGATCGATATCCACCATCACGATGCAGAAGGGGTGGTGGTAGCGCTGCAGGTTGGCCAGTTCATATTGCAGCCGGGCCTCGGCGGCGCGACGGTTGGGGCACAGGGTGAGGGCATCGGTGGTGGCCAGCTGTTTGAGTTGCTGGTTCAGGCGCACCAGCTCATTGTTGGCCCTGCTGAATGCCAGGCGGTGGCGCCGGTTGCGTTTCAGGGTCAGCAGGGTCAGCAAGCCCCCCCACAGGGAACCTGTAGTGGCGAGGCTGATAATGGTGGCCCACCGATCCTGCTCCTGGGCCAGATGATAAATATGCTGGGCGTCGGCCAGGGCATGTACCTGATAACCGCTTTCATCCATCCCGTGGCTGGCCAGGACGATGGGACTTTGCTGGGGACCCAGCAGCAGTACCTCCGGCAACAATGGACTCCTGCTGATGGGAAATAGCGGCGGACCTGGTTCGGCGGAGGGCCTGGGCCGGTAAGACAGATGAGCTTCGTTCAGCGAGTGCAGCAGCCAGGTGGGATTGTCGGCCATCGAAATGATGCCTTCGTGGTCGGTGACCAGCAGCTCGGTCCGAAATCCTGGCCGGCTGAAGCCATTCACCGAAGCGCTGAGCAGCAGTGAGGCCACTGTGGTTCCCTCGATCTCGATGGGCGCCGCATAGTAATAGGTGGCTTGTTTCAGTTCCGGGTCGAGCACGAGGCGACGAAAGCGTTGCGGTATAGGGATGGCCTGCAGAAAGGAGGGCAGCGGCTGCAGGGCGGGGCTCCGCAGCAGCACCTCGCCCTGCGGGCCGGCAAGCCAGATCCCGTTGAGTTCGAACGCTGCGCCGAATTTATCCAAATCCGCCTGTAATGCACCGCGATTGCCGTTATTTTTCAGAAAGTGCCGGGTTGTTGACAGGGTCGTCAGGGCCTGGGCCATGTGCTGGATTTGCCTTGTGTCCCGTTGCAGGTCCTGGCTCGCGGTCGTGGCCGCCAGGGTGCTCTGTTGGTGTAGTTCATCCAGTTGGGCCAGGATGCGCTGGTGGATCCAGTGGCGGCTCATAAACCAGCAGGCCAGGGCGACCAGCAGCAGCAGCAACAGGATAGCGCCAAACAAGTAGTAGTCTTGCGGCAGCAAACGGGAATTCTTTGACGGCATCATCCTTGCACCTGTCAGCCTGGGGGCTCCTTGTTGTCCCGGTGTTTATATTCTAGTCGAGGGGGGATATCAGGAGCGGCTTTCGGGGGGAGTATCAAAACTATAAACAGTAAGTAATATGCAACTTTACCTGATCCAGATCAACGGGGTATCGGGGCCGATGCCACAGTATGGGGCCAGCAGAGGGGATGAATGCCTGACCCCGGGAGTGATTATGCGCCTGACCCATTACACCGATTATGCCCTCAGGGTATTGATATACCTGAACCTGCACCGCGCGCGCCGCTGTACCGCACCGGAGATCGCCGCCCATTTCAAGGTATCCCATCACCATCTGCGCAAGGTGATCCAGGATCTGCACCAGCGGGGCTATGTCACCACCATCAGGGGCAAGGGGGGAGGCTTGCACCTGTTGCGGGCCCCGGAGCAGATAGTGATAGGCACCCTGGTGCGGGAGCTGGAGCCGGACATGAAGCTGACCGACTGTTTCGAATCACGCCATCATTGTGTGATAGCACCGGCCTGCCGGGGCCGGCAGATGTTCAGCCTGGCGCTGAAGCAGTTTCTGATGGTGCTGGACCAGCATACCCTGGCGGATCTGATGCCGGTCAGGGTGCGGGAGCAATGTATCGAGCTGCTCTACCAGGATTCGCCGGCGGCGTGATGTCGGTACTTGGCCAACTTGTCGTACAGGGTCTTGCGCGGGATGCCGAGCCGCTCCGCGGCCAGGGCCACATTGCCGTCGGCCCGCGCCATGGCGGCCTGGATCAACTGCTGCTCCAGTTCCGCCAGCTGTTGCGGCAGGCTCAGGCGCACCTCGTTTTCCTGTGACGGCAGCACGCCCAGCACATATTGCTCCGCGTGGTGGCGCAATTCCCGCACGTTGCCCGGCCAGTTCCGCTTCAGCAATTGCTGGAGCAGATGGTCGGATGGCGCCGGCACCTCCCGGTTGTACTGGGCCTTGGCCTGCTCGACGAAGTGCAGGAACAGCAGCGGGATGTCGGCCCGCCGTTCGCGCAGGGGCGGCAGGTACAGGGTCACCACGTTGAGCCGGAAGTAGAGATCGGCCCGGAACAGGCCCGCCTCGCTGGCGGTGAGCAAATCCAGCTTGGTGGCGGCCACCACCCTGGCATCCACCTCGATCAGCTTGTTGCCGCCGAGGCGTTCCAGTACCGACTCCTGCAATACCCGCAGCATCTTGGCCTGCAGCGCCAGCGGCATGCCCTCGATTTCGTCGAGGAAGAGGGTACCGCCGTTGGCATGCTCTATCTTGCCGATGCGGCGCTTGGTGACCCCGGTGAAGGCTCCGGGCTCGGCGCCGAACATTTCGCTCTCGAAAATCGACTCGGGCAGGGCGGTGCAGTTCAGGGCCACGAAGTGCCCCTTGCGGCCGCTGCCCTGGTGCAGGCTGCGGGCCACCATTTCCTTGCCGGTGCCGGTTTCCCCCAGGATCAGCACGCTGGCATTGGTATCGGCGATATTGTCTATTTGCCGGCGCAACTGCTCGATTTGCGGGGTATGGCCCAGCAGCAGGGGCTGGCCCTGGTTGGCGGCCAGCTGCTGGCGGAGGCGGCGGTTTTCCAGTACCAGGGCGCGTTTGTCCATGGCCCGGCGCAGGCTGTGCAGCAGTTGTTCCGGTTCATAGGGTTTCTCGAAGAAGTCCTGGGCGCCCAGGCGCATGGCGGCCACCGCCATGGGAATGTCGCCATGGCCGGTGAGCAGCAGGACCGGGAGCTCGGCATCCCGCTGTTGCAGCTGTTGCAGCAGGGCCAGGCCGTCCATGCCCGGCATGCGCACATCGGACAGCACCACCACCGGCGCCTCCGGCATCAGTGCCTGCAGCGCCTGTTCGGCCCGGGCAAAGCCGCGCGCCTTGATATCGGACAGCAGCAGGGTCTGCAGCAGGGTCTGGCGCACGTCGTCGTCGTCTTCGACCAGCCAGACTTCAATGGGGGGGAGCTTCATCATCTCTCCAGCTAATGGTAAATCGGGCGCCGCCCCGGGGGGGCGAGTCTATCTCCAGGCGGCCGCCACTGGCTTCCACCAGATCCCGCACTATCGCCAGCCCCAGGCCCAGCCCCTGTCCCGCCTGCTTGGTGGAAAAGAAGGGTTCGGTGACCTTGTCGAGCAGCTCGGGGGCGATGCCGGGGCCATTGTCGCACAGGCACAGGCGATGGGGGGCGGCGGCGAGGGTGATGCAGGCCGCGGGCTGCCCGGCCAGGGCGTCGATACTGTTGCCGAGCAGGTTGGCCAGCACCTGCTCCAGGGCATGCAATTCCATGGGCAGCTGCAGCCCCGCCGCGGCGGGACGCTGCAGCCGGATCCCTTGCTCTTCCAGCCGCGGCGCCAGCCAGCTCAGCACATTGTCCAGGGCCTCATCGAAGCGGGCGAGGCCGCGGGTCTTGCGGCGGGTGGCGGCGAACAGCTTGAGCTGGGAGCTGAGGCGGGCAATCCTGTCCACCAGCCGGCCCATGGTCTGCAGGCTTTGTTCGAGCTCGGTAGTATGGCCGCGGCGGGCCAGCAGCAGGGTATTGACCGACTGGTTCTTGAGCGCGGTCAGTGGCTGGTTGACCTCGTGGGCGACGCTGGCCGCCATCTGGCCCAGGGCCGCCAGCCGGTTGATGTGGATCAGCTCGTGCTGCATGGATCTGAGCCGGGCCTCGGCCTGGATCCGTTCCTGTACCTGCCGCTCCAACTGATGATTGGAAGCGGCCAGGGCCGCGGTTCGGGCCATCACCTTGCGCTCCAGTTCGCCCTTGGCCTTGAGCTGGGCCTGTATGTAGCGCCGGCGCTGGCGCCAGTACAGCAGCAGCAGGACGACCGCGATCAGGCTGACCCCGGCGACGGCGGTGATCAGGTTGGCACCGGTGTAGAGCGGCCGGCTCGGCCACCACAGCTGCAGCCGCCATTGCAACCGGGGCAGGGGCACTTCGCTGACCATGTACTGCTGCCCTTGCCAGGACCACTGGCCGCCTTTGCGGCCCAGCGCCAGGGGCTCGAGCGGCATGGGGGTGTACTGCCGGGTGCGTTCCAATCGCTCCCGGGCCGGTGGGCTCAGGGCCGCCAGGGTCTGGAACTTGAGTTCGGCGCGGGAGGCCAGGGCGATCACCTGATCCGCGTCCACCACCATCACCAGATCCCGGGCCGGCTGCCAGCCCAGCTCCAGCTCGAGCAGGGTGATCTTGGCGGCCAGCACTCCCTCTGCTCCGGTCTCCCGGCCCAGGTGCAGGCCGAAGAAATAGCCGGGGATGCCGGTGGTGGCACCGACGCCGTAAAACTCGCCGACGCTGCCCTGCAGGGCATCGGTGAAATAGGGACGGAAGCGGTAGTTCTGGCCGATAAAGGAGTGGGGCTGGTGCCAGTTGCTGGCGGCCAGGGTGGCGCCTCCGGCATCCATCATGTAGAGCGCCTCCACCCCGGTTTCTTCCGCCAGCTGTTGCAAGAGCAGATTGGCCTGGTGCACGGCGTCGGCGTCGCGGGGCGAGGCCAGGGCGCGGGTCAGCACCGGATGGGAGCGCAGGGCGCGGGGGATGTTTTCGAAGCGGGCGATCTCCGATTCGAGCGCGGCCCGGTACACCAGCAGTTGCTGCTGGGCCCTGAGCTCTTGCTCGACGGCCTGGCGTTGCCAGCTGCCGTGCCAGATCCAGGCCAGCAGCAGGGCAAAAAGGATGATGCCGAGCGACCACAGCAGCCGCTTCTTGAGTGGGGTGTTCAGTCGACCTCCGCAACCTCACAGGCGGTGAGGGTAACGCCGTGCCCGGCCGGCAGCCAGTGACCCAGGGGCCGGCACGGGCCCGAGTCCGGGCACAGGGTATAATCCCCGGTAAATTCCGAGCTGGCAAGGGTTAGCCGCGCCAGCCGCAGGTCCGGCTGCCAGCGCCAGCTGCCCTGCACCAGCCGCGCCCCCGGGGGCGCTTCCATGCCGGCGCCCGCGCCCTGCACCCTGGCCTCCACCAAGTGCAGCAGGCCGGCCTCTGCCCGGTAATACTCGGTCCAGCGGGTCTTTTCCACCGAATGGTCCCAGCTCAGGCTGATGCCGCCGGTCAGCAGCATCAGGGTGGCGGTGGCCGTGGCCAGGCAGATCATCAGGCCACCGCCAGCGCCCGCTGGCGACGGTATTGCCAGCAGTGGCGGCCCAGCAGCAGGGCGGCCAGGCCCAGGCCGAGTTCGTCGGTGAGCGGCAACGAGAACACCAGCAGGGCGGCGGCGGCCACGGCGGCCAGCCGCTCCCACCAGGCGAAGGGACGCAGCCAGTAACCGATGGCGCCCATGCCCCACAGCGACACCGCCAGCAGCGCCTTGAACACCACGAAGACGGTGGCCAGTAAGCCTGCGTCCCCCTGCAGCATCAGTTCGGGGGCGTACACCGCCATATAGGGCACCACGAAGCCGGCGATGGCGATTTGCAGCGAGCGGATGCCGATCTTCAGCCCCGAGGCCTTGGCGATGGGCGAAGCGGCGAAGGCGGCCAGGGCCACCGGCGGGGTCAGATCCGCCATGATGCCGAAGTAGAACACGAACATGTGCGACACGATCAGCGGCACCCCCAGCTCCAGCAGGGCCGGGGCGGCGATGGAGCTGGTGATGATGTAGTTGGGGATGGTGGGAATGCCCATACCCAGCACCAGGCAGGTGAGCATGGTCAGCGCCAGGGACAGCAGCAGGCTGTGCTCGCCCAGCTGGATGATGTAGCCGGCGACGATGGTGGCGGCGCCGGTGAGCGAGATGACGCCGATGATGACGCCCACCAGGGCACAGGCCACGCCCACCGGCAGCGCATGCAGGGCGCCCTGGTAGAGGGCGTTGACCACGGTAGACAAGATGCCCTGCTCGCGCTTGGCCAGCAACAGCACGGTGAGCACCGCCACGATCACGAAGATGGCGGTGATGCCGAACTGGTTGAAGGTGGCGCAGGCCAGGCCCAGCCCTATCCAGAAGGCGTAGCGCAGCCCCTTGGGGCCCAGGTGCTTGGCGATGCCGTTACCCATGATCAGCACCACGGTGAGCGCCAGGCCCATCATGCCGGCGAACAGGGGGGTGAAACCGGAGAACAGCATCACCACCAGCGCCACCAGCGGCAGCAGCAGGTACCAGCGGCTCTTGAGCGCGGCCAGGGGGCTCGGGCATTCTTCCTTGGGCAGGCCGTGCAGGCCGGCGCGGCCCGCTTCCAGGTGTACCATCAGGAAGACGGTAAAGAAATAGAGCACGGCGGGGATCAGCGCGGCCTTGGTGATTTCCACATAGGGCACATTGATGGTTTCGGCCATGATAAAGGCGACGGCGCCCATCACCGGCGGCATGATCTGGCCGCCCATGGAGCTGGTGGCTTCCACCGCGCCGGCGAACTCGGCCCGGTAGCCGAACTTCTTCATCAGCGGAATGGTGAACTGGCCAGTGCTGACCACGTTGGCCACGCCGGAGCCGTTGATGGTGCCCATCATGCCGGAGGACAGCACCGACACCTTGGCCGGGCCGCCACGGGTATGGCCGACCGAGCCGATGGCCACGTCGTTGAACAGCTTGAGCATGCCCGCCTGCTCGAGGAAGGCGCCGAACAGGATAAACAGGAAGATGTAGCTGGAGGACACATAGGTGGGGGTACCGTAGATGCCTTCGGTGCTGAAGGCCAGCTGCGACACCACCTGATCCAGGCCGTAGCCCCGGTGCATCAGCGCGTCGGGCAGGTACTGGCCGAACAGGGCATAGCCCACGAACGCCAGGCAGATCAGCGGCAGGGCCCAGCCCATCAGCCGGCGGGCGGCGTCGAACACCATCACCAGGGTGACGCTGCCGATGACCCAGTCGGCCTGGTTCATGTCGCCGGCGCGATAGATGAGGTCCGCCTCGAACCACCAGTGGTAGAAGGCGAACAGCAGGGCGAGGGCGCCCAGCAGCATGCCCCACACCGACGGCCGGGACAGGGACTGGCCGCGCACGCCGTAAAGCTGGTACACCAGAAACAGCAGAAAGCCGACGTGGATGGCCCGCACTACCGTGGTGGACAGGGGGCTGAAGGCGGCGGTCACTATCTGGAAGATCGAAAAGGCCAGGGCGCCGTAGAAAATCAGCGCATGGGGCCGGGTATTGGCACTGTTCATCATCACTCCTCAGCCGGTACCGTCATTCGGCGGCCTGGCTGCTGGTTGTTCGGTGGCCGACTGCGGCCCTGTCTTGTTGTTGGTCTCGGTGATTCGTTGGTGGGCCACGGACGGTACGCCCGTGGCCCTGGTCCTCAGTTCAGCAGGCCCTTTTCCTTGAAGTAGCGCTCGGCACCCGGATGCAGCGGCAGCGGCAGGCCGTCCACCGCCAGTGCGGGATCGATGCCGTGGGCGGCGCTGTGGGCGTTGCCCAGGGCGGGCAGGTTTTCATAGACCTGCTTGGCCATCTGGTAGGCGGTGTCGTCCGAGACTTTTTCATGGGTTACCAGCAGGTTGCTGATGCTGACGGTGGGCACGTCCGCGTCCTGGCCGGTGTAGGTGCCGGCGGGGATCACCCCGGTGCGGTAGGCGTCGTTGCCGATGCGGGCGACCACCTCCTCGGGGATGGCGATAAACACCACGGGGGCGTGGGAGGCCAGATCCCGGAAGGCGGCCATGCCGAGGCCGGCGGACTGCAGGGTGGCGTCCAGCTGGCGGTTCTTCATCAGCTCCACCGACTCGCCGAAGGGCAGGTATTCGGTGCGGGAGAAATCCTCGTAGCCGAGGCCGGCGGCCTTGAAGATGGCGCGGGCGTTGAGCTCGGTGCCGGAGCGGGGCGCGCCGACCGAGATGCGCTTGCCTTTCAGATCTTCCAGGCTGCTGATGCCGCTGTCGGCCCGTGCCACTATCTGGATATAGTTGGAATAGGTGGAGCCCACGGCGCGCAGCTTCTTCAGCGGTGCCTGAAAGCCGGCTTCCTCCACCCCGTTCCAGGCATCGCCCACGCTGTCGGCCAGGGCGAAACCGATTTCGCCCCGGCCCCGCTCCAGCAGGGTCAGGTTTTCTACCGAGGCGCGGGTGGCCTGCACCTGCACCCGGGCGTTGGGGATGTGCTCGCCATAAAGCTGGGACATGGCCACCCCGAGCGGGTAGTAGACGCCGCTGGTGCCGCCGGTGAGCACGTTGATGAACTCGTTGGCCTGGGTGGCGGTGGCGGAGAGGGCCAGGGTGGCGCCGAGCAGACAGTGTTTGATGACCTTCATTGGTTAGCTTCCTTGGTTATGAGTGTGCAGCAATAAGGTTGCACTTTTGGTGCCAAGGGTTAATGGCATGTTTCATTCTGTAACCTGTTGATTTTCCATGGGGGCCGGTAATGGGTATTCTGGTTTTTCAGAATTTTCCGGTGTGGTGCTTCCGGTTTTCCGGAATTTGTCGTTCTGGATGCGGTTACCCTGATCAGGGGTCCCGGGGGCCTGAGACATGCTAGTATGCTGAGCGGAATATCAGTGAACCGGAAGCGCACCAAGGAGCCGATGCCGATGTCGATATTGCTGAGTATGGTGGTGTTGCTGGTGGCAGCCCGGGGGCTGGACTGGCACGCATGGCTGGCGGATAAAACCCGGCAGCACCTGTGTTTCGGGGCGGCCATCGCCCTGGTGCCCCTGTGGATGTTGCAGGCCGGCGTCAAGGAGGGGCTGGAGATCCACTTTCTCGGCCTGACCACCCTGGCGCTGATGCTGGGCTGGCGCCTGAGCCAGCTGACGGCGCTGCTCAGCCTGCTGCTGGTGACCCTGTTCGGCGTCGAGTCCTGGAGCGACTTCGGCATTAACCTGTTGCTGGGGGTGATACTGCCGCTTGCGGTCAGCTATTTCGTGTTCCTGCTGAGCTACAGTTACCTGTACCGGCACCTGTTCGTGTATATCTTTGTGGCCGGCTTTTTCAATGGGGCCCTGGCCATCGCCGCCAAGACCCTGGCCTTCGCCGGCTACCTGACCTGGTCGGGTCAATATGCCTGGCCGACGGTGCTGGACAACTATGTCAGCATACTGCCGCTGCTGCTGTTCCCGGAAGCGCTGCTCAACGGCATGGCCATTACCCTGCTGGTGGTATTCCGGCCCCAGTGGGTCCGTACCTTTTATGACCGGGACTACCTGAACAACAAGTAGTCTTGAACACTTCTGGCGGCCGAGCCTGTCTGTTAGGCTGCCCTGAAATAACCTGAAGCGAGAATCCGATGAAGCATAGAGTACTGAAAACCTTGATGCCGGTACTGGCCCTGGGCCTGTTGCCCGCCGCTCAGGCCGAGATGAGCCGGGAAGAATTCCAGCAACTGGTGCGCGAAACCCTGCTCGAGCAGCCGGAGATACTGCGCGAGGCCATTATCAAGCTGGAAGAGAAGGACCAGCTGGCCCAGCAGCAGCAGTTTGCGCAGCAGTTGAAGGAACAATCGCAACAGCTGTTTGCCAACAAGACCGATGGCATCATGGGGAACAGCAAGGGCAAGATCGAAATGGTGTATTTCACCGACTACAACTGTCCCTATTGCCGCCGGATGAACCAGACCCTGCTGGAAGTGCTGAAAAGCGAGCCCGAACTGAAGGTGATCGTCAAGGACATCGGCATTCTGGGGCCGGATTCGGTGCAGGCCGCCCGGCTGGCGCTGGCCGCCGCCCAGGACGCGCCCCGGCAGTATGAGGAGTTGCACCAGGCACTGATGAACCAGCAGCGGGTGCAGGCGGCGGCCCTGGCCACCATCGCCGGCAAGGCCGGGCTGGATGCCAAGGCCCTGCAGGAAAAGGCCAACAGCAAGGACATCGCCGACAAGCTGACCGAGAACATGGCCCTGTTCCGCGGCCTGGGCCTGAACGGCACCCCGGCGCTGGTGTTCCCCGATGGTACCCTGATCCCCGGCGCCATCGATGCCGCCGGGCTGAAGGACGTGCTCAAGGACAAGCAGTCCTGAGTTTGCCCCGACCTTGGCGATGATATAAAACAAAACCCCGGTGAATGCCGGGGTTTTGGTTGTTGACAACGTCGCCTGTGTTATCGGTATGAGTCGGCCAACGGGCCAACTCCGCCGACACGCCGCAAGTACGTCCATGTAGGCTCGCACATGCCATCCATGGCATGTGACGGTCGGCGGAGCCGTTCCCTTTGTCCGCCTGTTTGGGCAAGGGTGTTGCCTGTCTTATCGGTATGAGTTGGCCAACGGGCCGACCGTGCCGATCATCTACAGGTTCTTATCCCCACTGGGCGGCGCGTTTGGCCTTCTGCAGCTTTTCGTAGGTGGCCAGCAGGGCCTGGTGGGCGGCGAAGTCCTGCAGGCTTTCGTCGGCGGCGGTGAGGCCGTGGAAACGGGCCTCGCCGGCGATCTGCTGCCAGGCCTGGGCTACGGTGTCGGCGCCGAACATGCTGTCGAAGGCGGCTCTGTATTGCACCGGTTCGCGGTTGTCATCCAGATGCAGCTCCAGCGACGCCTTGAGGCAACGGTAGTAGCGGTGGCGCTCTTCGGTGAAGACGGAAGCATTGAAGCTCAGGGTCCAGTCGGCGTAGTCCAGGGCGGTTTCCAGCTCGCCGGCGGCCAGGGCCAGCATGCACTTCAATTCGCCCACCCGCAGGGTGTGCCAGGCGGTGCCCTTGTTGGGGGCGATGCCGAGCAGCTCCCGCACCCGGGTAAAGTCGTCCAGCCCTTCTTCTTCCAACTGCTCGTACAGGCCCATCAGCTGGTCGCCGTCCGCATCGCTGGTGGGCAGGCTCAGCAGTGTCGCCCTGAGTCCCGCGCCCATATTGTTGTTGGCCAGCAGCATGTCTTCCACCGGGTAGATGTCGGACATGCCGGGCACCAGGATACGGCAGGCGTACACGCCCAGGTGCTCGTAGTCGGCGATATAGACCGGTTGCTCCAGCTCGTTGAACACCGCCATCAGGTGGTTGAATTCCTGCTCGGAGCTGCCGCTGAAGTCCCAGTCGGCGAAGTCGTAATCGGCCTGGTCCTTGAACAGATCCCAGCTGATCAGGCCGGAAGAGTCGATAAAGTGGGTTTCCAGGTTGTGGTGATCGGCCACTTCGTCGTCGTCGAAGGAGGGCGGCACGAACACGTCCAGATCCTTCAGGCTGCGGCCCTGCAGCAGCTCGGTGACGGTGCGCTCCAGCGCCACTTCAAAACGTGGATGGGCGCCGAAGGAGGCGAAACAGGTGCTGTTGGCCGGGTTGAACAGCACCACGCAGATCACCGGGTAGCGGCCGCCCAGGGAGGCGTCGAAGGCGTGGATGGGGAAGCCTTCCGCTTCCAGCGCCGCAATGGATTCCTGGATGTGCGGGTAGCGGGCCATCACCTCGGCGGGGATGCCCGGCAGGCTGATGCGCTCGGCTATGATGCGGTTCTTGATATGGCGCTCGAACACTTCCGACAGCCCCTGGGTGCGGGCTTCGGTTTTGGTGTTGCCGGCGCTCATGCCGTTGGAGACATAGAGGTTGCCGACGATGTTCATCGGGATGTAGACGGTCTCATTGTCGCCCTGGCGCTCGAAGGGCAGGGCGCAGATGCCGCGTTCCTCGTTGCCCGATTGCAGATCGATCAGCATGTCCGCGGTCAGTTCATCGTCCGGGTTGTAGAAGCCGCGGGTAAAGTCGTCGAGCAGGCCGGCGGGCAGGCGGTTGTCCGCCGGAACAGGGAACCACTTCTCGTTGGGGTAGTGCACGAACTCGCCTGCGGCGATGTCCCGGCCCAGGTAGAAGTCGGCGAAGAAATAGTTGGTGGCCAGACGCTCGAAGTATTCGCCCAGGGCCGAGGCCAGGGCCGCCTTCCGGCTGGCGCCCTTGCCGTTGGTGAAGCACAGCGGGCAGTCTTTGTCGCGGATATGTACCGACCAGACGTTGGGCACCGGATTCAGCCAGGAGGCCTCTTCAATATTGAAACCCAGGGACTGGAGCTGGCGCTGGAAGTAGCTGATGGAGTCTTCCAGGGCGGCGTCTTTGCTGGGGATAAAGGTTTTCATGGTGTCCTCGGGCGTGATCGGCAAAAAAGGGGGCCGATCCTAACCCGAGGCGATAATTTGAACAAGCGCTGTTTCAGGCCGGCGCCGGCAGACGCCGGTGGGCCAGCTCGGCCAGCCAGGCGGCGGAAAACTGTTCGGCCTGGCCGACCTGATGCAACAGCTGCTGCTCGTCGACATGGCTGCCGTTACTGATGGCGATGGCGGTGGTGAAGGCCAGTTCCAGCTGCCGGTGGTGCTGCTCGAGTCGGGTTGTCTGCGCACCGGCGGGTTGCTCCGCCAACCATTGGCGAAAGCGCCCCTGTTGTTGCAGCTGTGTCAGTCGTGTCCGGGCCTGTTGTTCGTGACGGTCTTCGAGCAGGCGGTAAACGACCTGTTTGATCACCAGGTGCTCTACCTTGAGCAGCGACTGCAGGCTCAGCCAGCGGGCCTGCTCTACCAACTCCCGGGTTTGGCTGGCGGCGCTATTGGTGGTCATGACCACCTCGGCGACATGGCGGATGGCCGCATCGGCCTGCCCGGCCTGCTGCTCGCTCTGCTGTTGGCGCAGGCCAAGCTCCTGCATGCTGACTTCAAAGGCCGCCAGATGCTCGGCAATACCGGCGGCGGTGGCCTGGGTTCGTTGTGACAGGGCCCGGACTTCATTGGCCACCACGCTGAACCCGCGCCCGTGCTCACCGGCCCGCGCCGCCTCTATGCTGGCGTTCAGGGCCAGCAGGTTGGTCTGCTCGGTGATCTCACGGATCATGGCCAGGGCCGCATTGATATGGCCGCGATGTTGCTCCAGGCGCCGGGCGGACAGACTCATTTCCTGCATATGCTGCTGGATCTGCCGGCTGGCGTCGCTGACTTCACGGATCCGGCCCTGGGCGTCTTCGGCACTGGCGGCACTGTGTTCGGCCAGTTTGCTCACTTGTGCCATCAGTTGATCGATATGGCCGAGATCCTGCTCGGTGATATTGAGATCCTGCAGCAGGTGCCGGGAGTTGAGCCGATGCAGGCCGGCGCTCAGCCGGTTTTCACTGGTGAGGGTCTGCACTCGGGACATGACGGCCATGGCGTCGTTGATCTTGCCGAGCGACTGGCGAAAGTCACCGGGCAGGCCGACCGTCATCGCCTGGCGGGAAAAATCTCCTTCGGCGGCATGGGAGAAGCAGGCCGATGCCTCCTTGAAGTAGGTTTCAATCACATCCAGCAGGTCGTTCAGGGCCCAGGCCACCTGGCCGATTTCGCCCTTGTTGCGGGTATCGCCCAGCCGCTGGTAGATGTGGCCGGAGGCGGCATTCTGCAGGCGCTGGCTGATTTGCTGCTGGGTCATGGCCGCCTTGCGCGCCTCGCCGACCGACAGCATCACCAGGGTCAGGGCCAGCAGCAGGCTGGCGCTCAGGAACCAGCCGAAATGCTGCGGCAACCAGTGATGAAGTATCAATTGCAGCAGCATCAGGCCGAGGATGATCAGGCAAAAAATCACAAACTGGGAATAGAAAAAGGGCGCCCGGGAGCGTTTATGGCGGACGTCAGCCGACATGGGCCACCTCCATGGTGTCGCGGTACAGGCGAGTGACCCAGTCGTGATAACTCTGCTGCCGTTGCTCGAGATAGTCGCACAGCCCCCGATAAGACGCTTCCGTGGCTTCCTGCCGCTCCAGCCCCTGCTCCTGTATTTTGAGTTGTCGATACAGGGCGCTGATGGTGCCGACGGCGGCCTCCGGTGCATAGCGACGAACCGAGAAATAGCCGTCCTTCCGGCCGTCCAGATCGTAGGACGGGGTGATATTGGCATAGACCCAGTAGTAATCGCCATTGGCGGTACTGTTTTTGACAAAACCGAAAAATTCCTTGCCCTGTTGCAGGGTCTGCCACAGCAGCTTGAATACCCCGCGGGGCATGTCGGGATGACGGATCAGGTTATGGGGGCGGCTCAGCAGTTGCGGCTCGGCGTAATCGGATACCGCCATAAAGGTGCGGTTGGCATAGGTGATATGGCCTTTCAGATCGGTCTTGCTGACGATCAACTGGTCGGCCGGCCAGGTGATCCGGCGGCCTTGGGAATGCCTGGTCATCATCGTTTTTCCTTGGTCCCATAGAATGATCCCTCGGGGTCGGCTCAGGCTGCATACTGGCAACGGAGGGTGGCTCGGATTCCCTCAAGCGGATTCGCTCGAAGACATCATACTTTAGTGCCAAGCGGGCGGCGCTTTATGATCCAGGACAAGTATTATTCGGTTTGGAAGGGGAAGGGCGCCACCTTTATCCCGGTGTCACCCCGACGGGCGGGACAAAGCAAAACGCCCGCCAGGGGCGGGCGTTGCTCACGGCCGGAGGCCGGTTCAGGGCAGCAGGTGCAGCATGCGGCGCAGGGGCTCGGCGGCGCCCCACAGCAGCTGGTCGCCCACGGTGAAGGCGGACAGGTACTCGGGGCCCATATTCAGCTTGCGCAGGCGGCCTACCGGTACGGTCAGGGTGCCGGTCACGGCGGCCGGGGTCAGCTCTTCCATCGACAGCTGGCGGTCGTTGGGGATCACCTTCACCCAGTCGTTATGAGCGGCCAGCAGCCGTTCGATCTCGGGGAGGGAGATGTCTTTCTTCAGCTTGATGGTGAAGGCCTGGCTGTGGCAGCGCAGGGCACCGATGCGCACGCACAGGCCGTCCACCGGAATGGCGGCATTGGTCTGCAGTATCTTGTTGGTTTCGGCCTGGCCTTTCCACTCTTCCCGGCTCTGGCCGTTCTCGAGCTGGACATCGATCCAGGGGATCAGGCTGCCGGCCAGGGGCACGCCGAAATTGTCCACCGGCAGGTCGCCGCTGCGGGTCTTCTCGGTGATCTTGCGCTCCAGCTCCAGGATGGCGGAGCCGGCATCGGCCAGCTCATCGGCCACTTCATCACGCAGCAGGCCCATCTGGGTTACCAGCTCGCGCATATGGCGGGCACCGCCGCCGGACGCCGCCTGGTAGGTGGCCACGGACACCCACTCCACCAGATCCTGTTCGAACAGGCCGCCCAGGGCCATCAGCATCAGGCTGACGGTGCAGTTGCCGCCGACGAAGGTCTTGACGCCGCTTTCCAGCGCCTGCTTGATCTGCTTGCCGTTGACCGGATCCAGCACGATCAGGGCGCTGTCGTCCATGCGCAGGGCGGAGGCGGCATCGATCCAGTAGCCGTCCCAGCCGGTGGCGCGCAGCTTGGGATAGACTTCCTTGGTGTAGTCGCCACCCTGGCAGGTCAGCACCACGTCCAGCGCCTTGAGGGCGTCGATGTCGTAGGCATCCTGCAGGGTACCGGCGTCTTTACCGAAGTCGGGGGCAGGCTGGCCGGCCTGGGAAGTGGTGAAAAAGACCGGATCGATACGGGCGAAATCGCCTTCTTCCACCATGCGGCTCATCAAGACGGAGCCGACCATGCCACGCCAGCCGACCAGACCTACTTTTTTCATAATCAAATGTCCTTCCTTTGGAAGTGAATAAACAAAGATACCCCGTTCACAATACTGATTGAGCGCAAAGGTGCAAGGGGCAAAGGGGGATAAGCGGGGATTTTTGGGCGCTTCAGCCGGCAATCAGCGGGTTGCTGCGCATCATGTCGTTGCAGGCGGCGACCACCGCCAACGCCAGCGCGGAGCGGATTACCTGCTCCTGGCGTTGCTGCTGCATCTGCAGCAGGCCGGGATCCAACTCGCCGGCCGGGGGCAGCACCACGAAGGGCTGCACCTCCATGGCGGCCACCATATGCAGGGCCTTGAGCGGTTCGGCGATTTCCGGGTCGGTCAGCCGGTATTCCTGGCCCTGGCTGTTGAGGTAATCCCTGAGCTTGAGCAGCCGGTCGATATCCTGGTACAGCTGCTGCGAAATGATGCCGAGGCCGTAAATCAGCTTGAGCCGTACCGCCAGATCCGCCAGCGGCCCTGTGGTGCCGAGCAGCGGCTCGACCGCGAACTTGACCGCGTAGTCGTCCTTGCGAAAGACTTTCTGGATCAACTGGTCGAGCATGTCGTCGAACACCTCGACCATGGCGATCACAAAGCCCCGGGCGGAAGGGGTCTGGTTAAGGCGTTCGAATATGTCGGCTTCTTGCTCGCGGCTTATCATGTTCTGGCTCTTACACTGCTCAATGTTGTCCGGCCCGGCTCAGCGGCTGAGCTCGCGGTACCTCTGCTCTATCTGTCCGGCGACGACGCTGGCGGCATCCAGCCCGGTGTAGTGGGCCAGGGTGGCTTTCAGCCCCTCCGTCGCCAGCCGCTGCTGCAGTTCCACCGCCTGGGGATCGTCCTGGTTGCGGTAGCAGAAGGCGGCGGCAATGCCTTTTAACAGATTTGCGTTGTCGATGCCATATTCCAGGGTGCCGAGCAGGGGCTTGATCAGCCGGTCCTCGGGGCCCAGCTTGCGGATGGGCTGGCGGCCGACCCGGTCGATTTCGTCCACCAGGTGGGGGTTGGCGAAGCGGCCGAGGATCTTCTCGATGTAGGCCTGGTGCTGCGCTTGGTCGAAGCCGTAGCGGCGGATCAGCACGGCGCCGCTTTCCTGCATGGCGGCCTTGACCTGCGCCCGGATCGCCGGATCGGCAATGGCCTCGCCTATGGTGCGGTAGCCCGCCAAGGCGCCCAGGTAGGCGGTGATGATGTGGCCGGTGTTGAGGGTGAACAGCTTGCGCTCGACAAAGGCCATCAGGTTGTCGGTAAGCTCCATGCCGGCAATGGCGGGAACGGGGCCCCTGAACTGGGTCTGATCCACTATCCATTCGCTGAAGGTTTCCACCGTGACCGCCAGGGGATCGCTCTGGTCGGTGGAGGGCGGCACTATGCGGTCCACCGCCGAGTCGACAAAGCCGACCCACTGCTCCAGCTCGGGCCGGTAGCGGGCGTCCAGGTGCTTGAGCACTTCGCCCTTGAGGAAGCTGGTGCCGCGCACCTGGTTTTCGCAGGCGATGATGTTGAGCGGGGCGGCGTTGCCGCGCTCGAAGCGCCGTTGCAGGCCCTCGGCCAGGGTCTTGGCGATCAGGGTGAGCACGGTCGGGCCCACGGCGGTGGTGATGAGGTCGGTGTGGGCGATAAGCTCCAGCAGCTCGGGGCGGCGGGAGTCGATGGCGTCGACGCCGGTGACGGTGTCGGTACGCACCTCCTGGCCGACGATATGCACCGGGTAGCAGTGCCGGCTGCTCAGGGCCTCTACCAGTTGCGGGTTGACGTCGGCGAAGGTCACCTGGATGCCGGCGTCGGCCAGCAGCTTGCCGATAAAGCCGCGGCCGATATTGCCGGCGCCGAAATGAATGGCGGTTGTCATGGGTTCACCTGTTTAAGGGAGGCCCGAGGGCCTCGGGTTGCTGACAAATTCTGGCCATGAAACCTGCGGTTGAGGTGCTAGGCGACAAAAGCATTAGCTCCTCCGACTCGCCGTAAACCCATCCATGGGGGCTCAGCCGCGCATCTGACCGCCATGGATGGCGGGAATGCCGGAACGGCAGGAGCATTTTCCGGCCTTGGCGCGGATGGTCGGCTGAGCTAACCGCTTTCGCCGCCACCACTTATTACAATCGCTGGTCTCATGGTTATTCTCGCTCAGGCCGGATTGAGCGCCTTTAGTACCTCGTCCACATTGCCGGTGCTGGTCAGTTTTGCGATCACGGCGTCGTCGTCGAGGGCGCCGGTGATGGCGGCGATCACGTCGAGGTGCTCGTTGTTGCGGGCGGCGATGGCGATCACCAACCTGGCGATGTCGTCTTCGTCGTCACCGAACTTCACCCCCTGCGGGTACTGGCAGACGATGACCCCGGTCTGTTTCACCGCGTCCTTGGCGTCGCTGGTGCCGTGGGGCACGGCGATGGACTCGCCCAGATAGGTGGAGGTCAGCTGTTCCCGGGCCAGCATGGCGTCCACGTAGGAGGGCTCCACGTAGCCGCCTTTCACCAGTTGTTCGCCGGCGAAGCGGATGGCCTCTTCCTTGCTGGCGGCGCTCAGGCCCAGGTGGATGTTTTTCGCCTGCAGCCGGAAGGGGGCATTGTCGTCCTGTACCGCCGCTTCGGCAGCAACCGGAGCGGCGACCGCTGCCGGTTCGGCCTTGGCGCGCGCCTTGCTCAGCCGGGCGACCAGGCTGTCGTACAAGGAGCCGTCGAGGAAGTTGGTGAGCGAGATATGCTCGGCCTGGGGCGCGTGGCGACGGGCCCGGTCGGTCAGATCCCTGTGGGTGAGCACGATATCGACGCTGTCGTCCAGGTTGTTGATGGCCAGGTTGCTGACCGAGATGCCGAGCCCCGCCGCCGCGACCTTCTTGGCCAGCATGCTGGCGGCCATGGCGCTGGAGCCCATGCCCGCATCGCAGGCCACGATGATCTTGCGGACCGCAGCCGGATCCTTGGTGATGCCGGCGGCCGGGCCGGCCCCCTTGCTTTCGGCCTTCATCGCCTGTACCCGGGCGGCGGCGGCGGCCAGTTCGTCACCGTTTTCGGGCTGGCGCTGGGTCTTCAGCAGCAGGGAGGCGATGGTGAAGGACACCGCCATCGAGGCCAGTACCGCCAGCACCACTCCGGCATGGGCGCCCTTGGGGGTCATCAGCATCACCGCGAAGATGGAGCCGGGAGAGGCCGGCGCCTGCAGGCCGGCGTTGAACAGGGTCAGGGTGAAGACTCCGGTCATGCCGCCGGCGATGACCGCCAGCAGCAGGCGCGGGTTCATCAGCACATAGGGGAAGTAGATCTCGTGGATGCCGCCGAAGAAGTGGATGATGGAGGCACCGGCGGCGGACTGCTTGGCGTTGCCGCGGCCGAAAAACATGTAGGCCAGCAGCACGCCCATACCCGGGCCCGGGTTGGCTTCGATCAGGAAGAAGATCGACTGGCCGAATTCACTGGCCTGCTGCACGCCGAGCGGAGTGAAGATGCCGTGGTTGATGGCGTTGTTGAGGAACAGGATCTTGGCCACTTCCACGAAGATGGAAGTCAGCGGCAGCAGGCCGGCATCCACCAGGAAGCCGACGCCGGCGGCCAGGGCGGTGGACATCAGCTTGACGAAGGGGCCGATCAGCAGGTAGGCGACGATGGCGCAGAGCATGCCGATGATACCGGCGGAGAAGTTGTTGACCAGCATCTCGAAGCCGCTCTTGACCTTGCCCTCGATGGCCTTGTCGAAATGCTTGATGGCCCAGCCGCCGGCGGGGCCGACGATCATGGCGCCCATGAACATGGGGATGTCGGTGCCCACTATCACCCCCATGGTGGTGATGGCGCCCACCACGGCGCCGCGGTCGCCGCCCACCAGCTTACCGCCGGTGTAGCCGATCAGCAGCGGCAGCAGGTAGGTGATCATGGGGCCGACCATGGTTGCCAGGGTTTCGTTCGGCAACCAGCCGGTGGGGATGAAAAGAGCGGTGATAAAACCCCAGGCGATAAAGGCGCCGATGTTGGGCATCACCATATTGGACAGGAAACGTCCGAAGTTCTGAATTTTGATCTTGCTGTTCTGGGATAGCATAACTTTAACCCCGCCTGGTGCGATGTCAGTTCCGTTGTCGGTAGGCGATAGCCACGCCTGGTTGTTGAGCTCGTAGGAAATCTAACACTTCTGCGGCGGGCGGGAGTCATGGGTGTATTTATCGTGATCGGCCTCTCTTTTTGTAAACCGCCCCCTGGTTTTTAAGGTGATGTTCGTCACATTGCTGAGTGGTAGTTTTACAACATTTAACAAAATGGGAAATCGCCAGCTCTTTGTTTGTGATGTATATCACGCTATTCACCTGACGGGATGGGTAATGAATGGTGATTTTTATCACATTTTAAGTAATATTTTTCAAGTGCAAGGCGCCTTGTGGTGATCTATGTCACAGTTTGATTTCGGGTGGCGACAGGCCCCCGGAGTGAACGGCGGCCAGGGGCGTCAACATGTAATAAAATTACATGCCGAACTCAGGCGGAGAGCGATAAAAAACTGAGGATAAAGACGGGACCGGCCAGGCTCAGGATAAAGCCGGAAACGATGGCTACCGGTACCACCGTGACCCCGCCGGCGCGTTGCAGCACCGGCAGGGTGAAGTCCATGGCGGTGGCGCCGCCGTAGCCGACGGCACAGGAGGGGTGGCGGCGCATCAGCGCCGGGATGATCAGTATGGCCACCAGCTCCCGGGCCAGGTCGTTGAGAAAGGCGGCGCTGCCGAGCACCGGCCCCAATTGATCGCTGATCAGGATGCCGGACAGGGAATACCAGCCGTAGCCGGAGGCGAAGGCCAGGCCATGGCTCAGGGGCATGTCGAGCAGCCAGGCACCGGCCAGGCCGCCCAGCCAGGAACTGCTCATGACCACCAGGGCGATGGCCAGGCCCCAGGGATTGAGCAGTATCTGCCGCAGCTTCATGCCGGAGTTGCGCAGCTGGATGCCGATCAGCAGCAGCAGCAGCATCAGCGCCCACTCGCTCAGGTTGTCCACCGCGAACCATTCCGGGTCCAGGAACTGGCCGAGCAGCACGCCGCCGACGATCACCAGGCACAGCTTGACGGAGTCCAGCAGCAGGGCCCATTTGCTGATGGCGGGGGCGCCCCGTTCACCGCTGAGCCGGCCCCGTTTGATATCGAGCAACCATAATCCGGCCAGGTTGGCCAGGGTGATACAGCCGAGAAAGACCAGGCAGACGCTGAAGATAGTGCCCAGGTGGGCGCTCAGGTTATCGACGAAGGCGAGGCTGATCCCCATCAGAAACAGGATCAGATAGACCATGCGCGCCACCGAGACATTGATAAAGTGGACGATGGATTGGGAACGACAGGGAATGCAATAGCCCAGTGCCAGGGGCAGCAACACGATAAGCAAGCCGGAGTACATAGAGTTTATCTTCCAATTTATTGATGTGGCTGGATTTTTAACCACCGATTCCATTTCTGACAGAATACGTGAGCCGATATGGAAAAAAAAGCCGAATATTTGCTTAAGGGCTGGAGATTGGGGACTTGGGACTCGGCTGCATTGGTTGCGGGTTTTCGCAGTTAACCCCTTGGTGTTATTTTGAATAAATCTGCATGGGCTGGGATAACAACCGCCATCTTTCATCGGGGGAGGGGTAGGAGGGAGATTACCTTTTTGATGATTTATTCGCTATTTTTGAATAATTTTATACTGCAAAAAGATGTTAATGCTGTATAAAAAACCGACCTTAATAGCATTATGAAGGTGATTATGTTGTTATTGGTCGGAACTGATGGTAGTTTTCCGGTAGCGGTTAACAAGTCGTTAACCATGGATGAAATACATGCCGCCCTGTCGGCATCGGGAATAAAGGTCTAACGGATGAGTAAACCTGCCCTGGAAGTGTCGGGCCTGCACAAGCATTACGGCTCATTGGAAGTGCTCAAAGGTATCGATTTAAGCGCCGTCAACGGCGATGTGATCTCCATTATCGGTTCTTCCGGATCCGGTAAATCCACCTTCCTGCGTTGCATCAACCTGCTCGAGACCCCGTCGGCGGGGGAAGTGCGGGTGCATGGCGAACTGATCGAAATGCGCACCAACAAGGCCGGCGAGCGCGAGCCGGTGAGCATGCGCCAGGTGGAGCGAATTCGCTCCCGGCTGGCGATGGTCTTCCAGAGTTTCAATTTATGGTCTCATATGACCATACTTCAGAACATCATCGAAGTACCGGTGCACGTGCTCAAGGTGCCGAAGAAAGAGGCCATCGACAAGGCCGAGACCCTGCTGCAGCGGGTCGGGCTCTATGAGCGGCGGGAGTACTATCCCGGCCACCTGTCCGGCGGCCAGCAGCAGCGGGCGGCCATCGCCCGCGCCCTGGCGGTGGACCCCGAGGTGATGCTGTTCGACGAGCCCACCTCGGCGCTGGATCCGGAGCTGGTGGGCGAAGTGTTGGGGGTGATGCGCGGCCTGGCGGAAGAAGGCCGGACCATGCTGGTGGTGACCCACGAGATGAGCTTCGCCCGGGACGTGTCCAACAAGGTGATGTTTTTGCATCAGGGGGTGGTGGAAGAGCAGGGCGATCCCAGGCACGTGTTCGCCCACCCCAGTTCCGAGCGGTTCAAGCAATTTATCTCTTCGGTTTATTGATCTACACAGGCAATACCAAGGACGTTACACAAGGAGCAAGGTTTATGAAAAAACTGTTGGTTGCAGGCGCCATGATGGCCGCACTGGCTACAGGCGCGGTTCAGGCCCAGGACTGGAAAACCGTACGCTTCGGCATCGAAGGTGCCTATCCTCCCTTTTCCTGGACCGATGAAAGCGGCCAGCTGCAGGGCTTCGACGTGGACATGGCCCATGCCCTGTGCGAGCAGATGCAGGTGCAGTGCCAACTGGTGGCCCAGGACTGGGACGGCATCATCCCCGCGCTGCTGGCGCGCAAGTACGACGCCATCATCGCCGCCATGTCCATTACCGAGGAGCGCAAGCGCACCGTCGACTTCACCGGCAAATATGCCCTGGTGCCCAACAAGTTCGCCGCCAAAAAAGGCAGCGAGCTGGAGCTGAGCCAGGAAGGCCTGGCCGGCAAGCGCATCGGCGTGCAGATTGCCACCACCCACGACAAGTACCTGACCGACAACTTCGGCCGTGAGGTGTCTCTGGTGCGCTACGGCACCGCCGACGAGGCCTACCTGGATCTGAAGGCCGGCCGCATCGACTATGTGTTCCTGGATGCCACCGCCATCGAGGAAGGCCTGCTCAACAAGGACGGCGGGGACCAGTTCGAATTCGTCGGTCCTTCGGTCACCGATGAGCAATGGTTCGGCGAAGGCTTCGGTATCGCCGTGCGCAAGCAGGATCAGAAGCTGAAGGAGATGCTGAACCAGGCGATCCTGGACTTGCGTGAAAGCGGCAAGTACCAGGAAATCAACGGCAAGTACTTCGAATACGACGTGTACGGCGGTTAATCAGCGGCTACCGGCCCCGGCTCGGGGCCGGTATGATAGGAAGTCGTTATGCTGGATCTGAAAGGATACGAACGCGCCCTGATGGAAGGGGCCTGGGTGACCATAGAGGTGGCCCTGTTGTCATTGTTGCTGGCGGTAACCCTGGGATTGCTGGGGGCGCTGGCCAAACTCTCTTCATTCAAACCTGCCCGCTGGCTGGCTACCGGCTACACCACCGTGATCCGGGGAATTCCGGATCTGGTGCTGATGATGCTGATCTTCTTCGGCGGCCAGGTATTGCTCAATAACTCCCTCTATTCGCTCAATCAGAAGCTGAACGAGTGGATCGGCGGCGGCAACCCCGATCACCAGTGGGTCGGCTACCTGCCCGACTATGTGGAAATCAGCCCCTTTATGGCGGGCATCGTCACCATCGGTTTTATCTTCGGGGCCTACATGACCGAGACCTTCCGCGGCGCCATACTGGCGGTGGACAAGGGCGAGCTGGAGGCGGCCCGGGCCTACGGCATGAGCTCGACCCTGGTGTTCCGGCGGATCCTGTTTCCGCAGATGATGCGCCATGCCCTGCCGGGCCTGGGCAACAACTGGCTGGTGTTGCTCAAGACCACGGCGCTGGTGTCCATCATCGGGCTCGACGACATGGTGCGCAAGGCGTCGCTGGCGGCGGGGGCCACCCAGTTGCCCTTTACCTTCTATATGGCGGTGGCGGTGATCTTTTTGCTGTTCACCACCCTGTCCACCTCCATGCTCAAGTGGGCCGAGCGCCACTACGCCATCCAGACGAGGTAAACCATGGATTTTTCAATCATCGTCAACGAGTGGGACGTCTACTGGGAAGGGCTCTACACCACTCTCTTCCTGGTGGCCATTTCCTTGTTGCTGGGACTGCTCATCGCGGTGCCGGTGGGCATCTGTCGCAACAGCCACAACTGGCTGATCAAGGGGCCGGCCTGGGCCTATATCTATTTTTTCCGCGGCACGCCCCTGCTGGTACAGCTGTTCCTGATCTACTACGGGGCCGGGCAGTGGGAATGGCTGCGGCAGTCCCCGGCCTGGACCCTGTTCAGCCAGGCCTGGTTCTGCGCCATCCTGGCTTTTACCCTCAATACCGGGGCCTATACCGCCGAGATCATCCGTGGCTCCATCAACGCCATGCCCAAGGGCCAGATCGAGGCGGCCTATGCCTATGGCATGAGCAAGCTCACCACCCTGCGCCGTATTATCCTGCCCAACTCCTTCCGTCGCGCCCTGCCGGCCTACAGCAACGAGGTGATTTTTATGCTGCACGGCTCGGCGGTGGCGGGGGTGATCACCATAGTGGATCTGACCGGCGCGGCGCGCATCGTCAACTCCCGCTACTATTCGCCGTTCGAAGCCTTCCTGGCGGCAGGCCTGGTCTATATGTGCCTGACCTTCCTGCTGGTATGGGGCTTCCGCCGACTGGAGAACCGCTGGTTCCGGCATCTGAAGCCGAGAACGGCTTAAGGGCCGTGACCGAACCCTCGTCACCTCCGCGAAGGCGGAGGTCCATGACAGATTGCACTGGACTCCCGCCTTCGCGGGAGTGACGAGGGTGCGGGATCGCGCGGTTGAAACCGCGCCTACGGGGTATGTTGGCGCCGGCAGGTTCCAATTCCTTGGTAAACGCCGGGATGGTCCATTGAAATGGATCTACGGGAGCGGGAACTGAGGCTATTGCCCGAGCCCCAATCCCTGCGCCTTATTTCCCGAAACTGGCCCAGATGGGGGCGTGATCCGAGGGCTTCTCCAGCCCGCGCAGCTCGTAATCGATGCCGGTGTCGGTTAGCCGTGCCGCCAGCGGGCGGCTGGCCAGGATCAGGTCGATGCGCAGGCCGCGGTTGTCATCAAAGCCCCTGCTGCGGTAGTCGAACCAGGAATAGGTCTGGTTTTCCTCCGGATGTTGCAGTCGCCAGGTATCCACCAGGCCCCAGCCCAGCAGCCGGTCCATCCACTCCCGCTCCTCCGGCAGGAAGGAGCACTTGCCGTCACGCAGCCAGCGCTTGCGGTTGGGCTCGCCGATACCGATATCCAGGTCGGTATGGGAGATATTCATGTCGCCGATGATCACCAGGGCCTCGTCCGGCTGGTGGTATTCGTCCAGGTAGTTTTGCAGATCCTGGTAGAAACGGGTCTTGGCCGGAAATTTGGTTTCGTGGCTGCGGTTTTCCCCCTGGGGGAAATAGCCGTTGAGTACCGTGACCTGGTTGCCGTCGGGGCAGGCGAAACGGCCGATGATCATCCGGCGCTGGGCGTCTTCGTCGTCGGTGGGAAAGCCCTTGCGGATCTCCAGTGGCGCCTCTTTACTCATCAGGGCCACGCCGTAGTGGCCTTTCTGGCCGTGGAAGTGGACCCGGTAGCCCATGGCCTCCACTTCCGCCAGCGGAAAGGCGTCGTCGTGCACCTTGGTTTCCTGCAGGCCGATGATGTCCGGCTGGTGCTTGTCGATCAGTGCCTGCAACTGAGGTAAGCGAGCCCTGAGACCATTGATATTGAAGGAAATAACTTTCATAAGGATGCCAATATAATCAAATTTGGCACCATGCTAGCAGAAAGCGGCCTAGTCGGCAGCCGGGCCGTCGGGATAGATCATCCGTTTGCTCATGCCGCCGTCGATGATGTATTCCTGGCCGGTGATAAAGCCCGCCTGGGAAGACAGCAGGAAGCGGGCCAGGGCGGCCACGTCTTCGGCTTCGCCGACCCGCCCCACCGGATGCTGGCGGTGATCGTCCGGGCCGGGCGCCATGCCCTGCCGCTCCGGTTGCAGGTGGCTGACATCGATCCAGCCCGGACTGATGGCGTTCACCCGCAGCCCCGGACCCAGGCTGATGGCCAGGGCGTGGGTCAGGGCGATGAGGCCGCCCTTGGCGGCGGCATAAGCCTCACTGTCGGGTTCCGACTGGTGGGCCCGGGTCGAACCGATGTTGATGATGGCCGAGCCCGGCCGCAGCAGGCCCGACAGATGCTTGCAGATCAGCATGGGGCCGGTGAGGTTGACCGCCAGCACCCGCTGCCAGTGAGCCAGGGACAGATGATGAATCGGTTCGTGGTAGGGCAGGCTGATGGCGGCATTGTTGATGATGCCGGTGAGATGGCCGAACTGGCGTTCGACCAGCCGGCTCAGGGTTTGTACCGACTGTTCATCGGCCACGTCCAGATGCACCAGCTGCAAGCCGGGCAACTGGGCTTCATCCAGCTCGGTCAGGGCGTATTTGTCGATGTCCAGCCCCAGCACCTGGTAGTCGTGTTGCAGAAAATAGCGGGTCATGCCCAGCCCCAGGCCGCGAGCCGCCCCGGTGATCAGAATTTTTCCCTGGCTCATGCTGTCTCCTTGACCAAAAGTAATACCGGTATCTCGGGTCTTTTACTAAGCGTAGTGGGATTTTTCGCACCTGCTCGGGGCCTCGCAAGAGGGCTTGCCACACTTTGTCACATCTTTCCCGCCGTCTGACATAGTCTGGGGGAGTTAACAGGGTAAACTGGAGCGAGCGTTAGCTATGGGATGGAATAATGTTAAATAATAACAAGTACCTGGGGCTGTTGTGCGGCGGCCTGCTGGGGCTGTCGATGACGGTGTCGGCCCAGACCGGCCCCGTGGTCGCCACGGTGCGGGTGACCGAGCAACCGGTGCAGGCCGAGATTGAACTCATCGGCACCCTCAAGGCCAATCAGGAGGTGGCGATTGCGCCCCAGGTCAGCGCCCGGGTCACCCGGGTGCACTTTGTGCCCGGCCAGCGGGTCGAAGAGGGCCAGTTGCTGCTCAGCCTGGACGACCGCGCCGCCCAGGCGGCGGTGAAGGAGGCGGAAGCCGCGCTGATGGACGCCCGCCGTATTCTCAACAACTTCCAGACCCTGTTCAACCGCAAGGCGGTCACCCAGACCGAACTCGAAGGCCAGCAGGCGGCGGTGGCCATGGCGGAGGCCAAGTTGCAGGCGGCCCGGGTGCAGGCCGACTATCTGAGCCTGCGCGCGCCCTTCGCCGGGGTGATCGGGTTGTCCGACGTGGCCTCCGGCATGTTGCTGGCGGCCAATACGCCGGTGGCGGAGCTGCTCGATCTCAGTACCCTCAAACTGGATCTGGCGGTGCCCGAGCGTTATTTCCGCCAGCTCAAGGTGGGGGAGCAACTTTCCGCCACCACCGATGCCTACGGTGCGCAGGTTTTTATCGGTGAGCTGGCGGTGATCGCCCCCAGCGTCAATCCGGATACCCTCAATGCCGGCGCCAGGTTGCTGTTCGACAACAGCGCCGGCCTGCTGGTGCCGGGCATGCTGGTGCGGGTGCGCCTGCCCCTGAACAGCAGCGTGCAGGCGGTGATCCCGGCCCAGAGCCTGCTTTACGCGGGCAACCAGCGTTATGTGTTCGTGGTGGACGAGGAAGGCAAGGCCAGCCGGCGCAGCGTGGAGATCGGCCGCAACATGGGGGATTCGGTCACCATTACCCAGGGCCTGGCCCCCGGCGAGCAGGTGATCAGCGAAGGCACGGTCAAGGTGCGCGACGGCATGCAGGTGGAGGTCAAGCGTGAAGCTCTCTGATGTTGCCATCGCCCGGCCGGTGATGGCCATAGTGCTCAGCCTGATGCTGTGCGTGTTCGGCCTGATCTCCTTTCTGCAATTGCCGCTGCGGGAAATGCCCGACACCACCTCGCCGGTGGTGACGGTGCGCACCGACTACAGCGGCGCCAGCGCCAGCGTACTGGAAACCCAGGTGACCAAGCGGCTGGAGGACGAGCTGTCGGGCATCAGCGGCGTTAAGTTCATCAGCTCCACCACCACCGATGGCCGCTCCAGCATCACCATCGAGTTCGATCCCAGCCGGGATCTGGACAATGCCGCCAGCGATGTGCGCGAGGCGGTGGCCCGGGCTTCCCGGCGGCTGCCATCCGAAGCCGACGCCCCCATCGTCACCAAGGACACCGGGCGTAACGACGTCATCCTGTGGGTGACCCTGAGATCCACCGGCATGTCGCCGCTGGATCTGGGCGATTATGCCCAGAACGTGCTGGCGGACCGCTTCAGCCTGCTCGACGGGGTCAGCTCGGTGTGGGTGGGGGGCCGCAAGGAGCGGGTGATGAACGTGCGCCTGGATCCCGCCGCCATGGCGGCCCGGGGCGTGACGGTGGACGACATTGCCGCCGCGCTCAGATCCCAGAACGTGGAACTGCCCGCCGGCACCCTGGAGAACGCCCAGCAGAACTTCGCCGCCCGCATTCAGCGCGGCTATGACCAGGCGGTGAATTTCGAGACCCTGACCATTCGCCGTATCGGCAGCGGGGAGCGGGTCTACCTGCGCGACGTGGCCCAGGTGTGGGAGGGGGAAAAGCCCGAGGACACCCTGTTCCGCTCCAACGGCCAGAACGTGGTGGGCCTGGGGATAGTCAAGCAGACCCAGGCTAACACCCTGGACGTGGTGGCGGTGGTCAAGGAGGCGGTGCTGGCCCAGCGGCCCTTTTTGCCGGAGGGCACCGAACTGACCTGGACCTACGACAGTTCGGTGTTTATCGACAGCGCCATCAGTGAAGTCTACAAGACCCTGATGATCACCATGGCCCTGGTGGTGTTGGTGATTTACATTTTCCTCGGCCAGGTGCGGGCCACCCTGATCCCGGCGATCACGGTGCCGGTGTCGCTGATCAGCGCCTTTATCGTGGCCTCCACCATGGGCTTCACCGTCAACCTCATTACCCTGATGGCCCTGATCATGGCCATCGGCCTGGTGGTGGACGATGCCATAGTGGTGCTGGAGAACATCTATCACCACCTGGAACGGGGCAGCTCGCCCCTGGCCGCCGCCTACCACGGAACCCGGGAGGTGGGCTTTGCGGTCGTCGCCACCACCCTGACCCTGATCTCGGTGTTCCTGCCCATAGTGTTCATGGGCGGCATCATCGGCCGCATCTTTACCGAGTTCGCGGTGCTGCTGGCGGCGGCGGTGGCGTTTTCCTCCCTGGTGGCGCTGACCCTGACCCCGGTGATGGGCAGCAAGATATTGCGGCCGCACCGCCAGTCCGGCTGGCTGGCCCGCCATTTCGATGCCGGTTTCGCCTGGCTGGAAGGGCGCTATCGCCGCCTGCTCGGCAACGAGCTGGGCCATGTGTGGTGGGCGCCGGTGGTGATGGCGGCGGCGCTCGGGCTGATTGCCCTGCTGTTCCGTGAAATTCCCCAAAGCCTGACGCCGAAGGAAGACAGGGGCGTGGTGTTCGTGATGGTGCGTGGCGCCGAGGGCGCCAGCTTCGAGCGCATGAGCCGGGCCATGGGCGAGGTGGAAGCGCGCCTGACCCCGCTGCTGGAAGAGGGCGTCGTCACCAGCCTGACGGTGCGTACCCCCGGCTTCGGCGGCGGCGTGAACAGCGGCATGGTGATCACCGCCCTGGAGAGCTGGAACAAGCGGGATCTGTCGGCGGAAGCGCTGGCGAGCCGCATCCGCAGCCTGACCCGAGACGTGGCCGATGTGCTGGTGATCCCCATACTGCCGTCCTCCATCCGCAGCGGTTCGACCTCGCCGGTGGAGTTCGTGCTGGGCGGGGCCGACTACGATGAGCTGTATCTGTGGGCCGAACAGCTCAGGGAGCTGGCGCGGCAGAATCCGGGGCTGAGCGACCTGGATCTGGATTATGCCGAGACCAAGCCCGAGCTGCTGGTGGAAGTGGATCAGCAACGGGCCGCCAAGCTCGGTATTTCGGTGACCGAGGTGGCCGACAGCCTGAACGTGATGCTGGGCGGCCAGGCGATAACCACCTATTCCCGCCAGGGAGAGGAGTACGACGTTTACCTCAAGGGGCGGGAAGACGCCTTCAGCCGGCTGAGCGATCTGGCCGGTATCTACCTGCGCAGCAGCAACGGCGATCTGGTGTCGCTGGACAACCTGGTACAGCTCAACGAACAGGGCGCCTCGCCGTCGCTCAACCACTACAACCGCAAGAAGGCGATCACCCTGAGCGCCAACCTGGTCGGCAGCTACAGCCTGGGGGAGGCGCTGGATTACCTGGATGGACTGGTGCGGGAGCATCTGCCCGAGCAGGCCTCGGTCGACTACAAGGGCGAGTCGCTGGAGTACAAGAACAACCAGGGCGACGTGGCCTTCGTATTCGGCCTGGCGCTGGTGGTAGTGTTCCTGATCCTGGCGGCCCAGTTCGAAAGCTTTATCCACCCCTTTATCGTGCTGTTGACGGTGCCCCTGGGGTTGCTGGGCGGCTTGCTGGGGCTCTATCTGGCGGGCATGACCCTCAACGCCTACAGCCAGATCGCCATGGTGATGCTGATAGGCCTGGTGACCAAGAACGGCATATTGATAGTGGAATTCGCCAATCAGCTGCGGGACAAGGGGGTTGAGTTCCACCAAGCGCTGGTGGAGGCGGCGGTGCGCCGGCTGCGGCCCATCCTGATGACCGCCTTCACCACGGTGGCGGGCTCGATTCCGTTGATCCTGGCCAGCGGCGCCGGGGCCGAAAGCCGTCAGGCGGTGGGGACAGTGGTGTTTGCCGGGGTGGCCCTGGCCACCTTGCTCACCCTCTTTATCGTGCCGGCCATGTACCGCATGCTGGCGCGCCATACCACTTCGCCGGAGCACCAGCAGCGGCTGCTGAACAAGGCATTGCGGGAAAAGCCTGAATAGGCCAGGCGGTTACAGGGACTGTAGATCCGGGATTTGGGATGGATGATAATTTCCAGTCCCCAGTCCCCAGTCCCCAGTCCCCAGTTTTTGGTAGACACGGCTTCAGCCGTGTGGCGGACAGCGGCTGCGGATTTCCGTCACCTCCGCGCAGGCGGAAAACAAAAAAGCCGGTGCAATGCACCGGCTTGAAAGATGGTGGAGGGGACTGGATTCGAACCAGTGAAGGCGGAGCCGTCAGATTTACAGTCTGATCCCTTTGGCCACTCGGGAACCCCTCCACGAGTAAACTTTTTATATTGTAGATTAGCGCGCACGGCATTAATCGAGGATAAATGGTGGAGGGGACTGGATTCGAACCAGTGAAGGCTGAGCCGTCAGATTTACAGTCTGATCCCTTTGGCCGCTCGGGAACCCCTCCACACTTTGTGGGGCGCATACTACCAAAAAGATGCGGCTTGTGAACCCCTTGAAAGTAATTTTTTGCTAAAAAAAGGCAGCTTGCTGCCGATAACAGTTTAAATGCCTAATATTTGCACTTTTTATGCTGCCAGACATCTCCGCCAACCTGCTCGTCAATGACAGTCAGCTCGGTGACAGCCTCAACCAGGCGGTCCACCAGGGGCGTCGTGGCGATTTCGGCCTGTTGCTGGCGCTGCTGTCGGACGATGCCCGGGATCTGCCGCGCCTCGACGAGCCGAAAGACGCGCAGGGAGAGCCCGACTGGCGGCGCCATTTCGAGCTGCCCGCTGCCAGCCCGTTTTATGCCGAGGCGCAGGACAACATCCGTGCGCCGCAGCTGTCGGCCCTGGCCGGAGCGCTGCAGCAAGACAGCCTGCGGCTGTTGCTGGCGATGCGGGCCGAGCCGCTGCGGGTGAGTGATGCACTGCTGCCGGCGGAGGTCAGCGGCAACCTCAATCCGCGTACCCTGGCACGGCTGGAAGGGGAGCTGAAGGTGGGGCTGCCGGTGCAGCCCGCCCGCATGCTGGAGGTGCTGGAGTCGGTCAAGGCGATGGCTTGAGGCCGGTTTTGCGTGGTTGGCGGGAGGGCCCATTGAAATGGGCCCCAGGTGACTGGGGATTTAGCCGCCGCGGGCCTGGCGACAGCCTTCGATGGCGGGGGCCAGCAGTTCGAGGGCCGTTTGCTCGCAGGGCGGCAGGGCGGCATCGGATTGGGCCAGGGGGGTGACCCGCTCGCCCCAGCGAACCAGGCCGGCGCCCCAGGTCAGACCCGCGCCGAAGGCGGCGGTCAGCAGCAGGGCCCCCGGTTTGATGCGGCCCTGTTCCAGCGCTTCGCACAGGGCGATGGGCACGGTGGCGGCGGAGGTGTTGCCATATTGGCCGATGTTGATCATGACTTTTTCGTCCGGCAGCGCCATCTTTTTGGCCAGGGTCTCGATGATGCGGATATTGGCCTGATGGGGCAGCAGCAGATCGATGTCCTGCTCGCTCACGCGGGCCTGCTCCAGTACGAAACTGGCGGCATCGCCCATGCCTTTCACCGCCCGCTTGAAGATTTCCTTGCCCTCGAAATTGACCTCGAACAGGCCGTCCACGTGCGCGAAACGGCGCCGGCAGGTGCCGGAATCGGGCACGGCGAGGATATCCCTGGCCTCAGCGTCACAGCCCAGCCGGTCGGCAATCAGCCCCAGCGGCTCATCGCTGGCTTCCAGCAGCACGGCGCCGGCACCGTCGCCGAACAGCACGGCGGTGTCCCGCTGGGTCCAGTCCAGGTAGTGGGTCAGCCGCTCGGCGCCGATCACCAGTACCCGTTGCATGCCGCCCGCCTTGATCAGGGCGCTGCCCACGCTCAGGCCGTAGATAAAGCCGGTACAGGCGGCGTTCAGGTCGAACACCGCGGCGCGGCCGGCGCCCAGGGCCTGCTGTACCGCCGAGGCGGCGCTGGGCACCAGGCTGTCGGGGCTGGCGGTGGCCAGGATGATGCCGTCGAGCTGTTCCGCGTCCAGTCCGGCGGCGGCCAGGGCATGACGGGCGGCGACCGTGGCCAGTGCGGAGGTATTCACATGGGCGATACGACGGGACTTGATACCGGTGCGGCTATAAATCCAGTCGTCGGAGGTGTCGAGAAAGGTGCCGAGATCCTCGTTGCTGAGGGCGGCGGGAGGCAGGCATTTGCCCCAACCGGTGATATTGGCATAGCGCATGGCAGGCCCGCTTGTCTGTTTGTAGGGTCAATGAGCCTGATTATGCCTTAGCCACCGGGGACTGTCATGTGAACGCAACATCATTAGAGCAGGCCATCGGTGGGTTACAGCCGCCCTTCCTGCTCCAGCCGGCGCCTTACCAGGGTGCGGTACAACCAGGACAGGCAGGGGCGGATCAGCGGCAGCCCGATAAGCCAGGCCAGGAACTTGAGCCGCGGAACCCTTTTCATCAGCAGGATATAGGCATCCAGCTCCGAGAAGATCTCGCCGTCGGCGGTTTGCACGTGCAGCTCCCGCAACGCCTTCTGCGGGCTGATCCCCAGGCTCAGCAGCACTTCTTCCCGTCCGGTAATATCAAACCAGTAGATGTCGTCACCGCCAGGGCCGGCCCAGCGTTCATAACGGGCCCTGTCCTTGATACAACCTTCGCAACTGCCATCGTAAAACACCACCAACTGGTGGCGGGGCTTTTTTCCGTCCATCGCATCGCCCTCCTGGGCTTGAGGTCGTGCCTCCGTGCGCGACCGTGGCTTAAGCGTAGCCTGAATCAGGCCAGATATCTCTGCTCCAGATGCAACCGGAAGGGAGCGGGATCCAGCGCCTGGCCGGTGGCCCGGCTGAGCAGAACGCCGGTTTCCAGCAGGCTGGCGTGCTGCCAGATGTGCTGTTGCAGCCAGCCGAAGATGGCGGGCAGATCCTCGCCGATGAGCCTGTCCAGCGGGCCCAGTTGCTGCTGCATGGCGGCCGCCTGCTGGGCGGCATAAATGGCGCCTAGGGTATAACTCGGGAAATAGCCGAAGCTGCCGTCGGTCCAGTGGATATCCTGCAGGCAGCCGTCCTTGTGGTTGCCCTTGGTGGACAGCCCCAGGTATTGCTGCATCAGTTGATCCCAGCGTTCGGGCAGGTCCCGGGCCTCCATGCGTCCCTCGATCAGATCCCGTTCTATCTCGAAGCGCAGCATCACGTGGGCCGGGTAGGTCACCTCGTCCGCGTCCACCCGGATAAAACCGGGCTCGACCCGGGTATACAGCCGGGCCAGGTTGTCCGGGACAAAGGCCGGCTGGGGACCGAAGTGCCGCTCCAGCATGGGGGCCAGCCGGGCCAGAAAAGCCGGATGCCGGGCCAGCTGCATCTCGAAGAACAGGCTCTGGGATTCGTGCACCCCCATGGATCTGGCCTGGCCTGCCGGCAGCTTGCGCCAGGCCGCCGGCAGGCCCTGCTCGTAGCGGGCGTGACCGGTCTCGTGGATGATGCCCATCAGGGCCTGGGTCACGTCCTGCTCATCGTAGCGGGTGGTGAGCCGGACGTCTTCGCCGACCCCGCCGCAGAAGGGGTGGGCGCTGACGTCCAGCCGGCCGTGAGCGAAATCGAAGCCGAGCAGCGCCATCACCTCCAGCCCCAGCGCCTTCTGTTGCGTGGTGGGGAAGGGGCCGCTTGGCGCCAGCACCCGCTCATGGCGCTGCCGCTCCTGTACCTGCCGGATAAGGTCGGGCAGCCAGCCTCCGAGGTTGCCGAACAGCTGGTCGAGCTGCCGGCTGCGCATGCCGGGTTCGTATTGCTCCAGCAGGCTGTCGTAGCGGGACAGGCCGAGGGCCTCGGCCCGGGCGGAAGCGGCCTGGCGGGACAGGTTGAGCACCTCTTCGAACAGGGGCAAAAAGCCGGCCCAGTCGTTGGCCGGGCGCAGGCTGCGCCAGGCGTGTTCGCAGCGCGAGCCGGCCAGGGAGCGGGCGCGCACCAGATCGGCCGGCAGCATGTTGGCGTCGCGCCAGGCGCGGCGCATTTCGTGCAGGCTGACGGCCTGCTCCGGCGTTAACGGCCCGGCTTCTGCGGCGGCAAACCAGTCGGGCAGTTGTGCCTCCTGCAGTTGCCGGTGGCAGAGTACCGCCAGGGTACCCAGGGCTTCGGCCCGGGCCTCGTTGCCGCCGGGCGGCATCATGGTGGCCTGATCCCATCCGCAAATGGCACCCAGGTGCTGCAGGTGGTGCAGCTGTTCAAAATGTTCCACCAGCGCGGTGTAAGACATGCTTCGATTCCTTGTTCAGATAATCAGCCGGGTCGGCTCTGATGACGTTGACGGGTGTCCTGCCGGAGCGGGGTTATTCCGTCCAGCTTACCGAGAAAGGAAGACCATTCTGAAGAAGACATGGCGGCGGCTCCTCAATAACGGGAATAGCCGCAGTATAAGCAAGTTGGGCAAAAGGGGAAACGGCAGACCCCGGGGGAGGAGGAGGTCGGGGCCCACCGTTGTTAAACCGGGCTTATTGCTGGGGAGTGGCTTTCTTCACCTTGTAGATGAAATAGCCCGCATAGAAGCTGATCAGCAGCGCGGTGGCGATAATCACTATCATGGACATCAAGCCGACATCGCTGCCAAACATTAAATCAAGCCAGAATGCCATTGGTCGTCTCCTTTCGTCTGCACCATGGAGGCATCTTAGCGAGCCGGGACGGAGCCATGCTGATCCTGATCAATAAAGCGCCTTGTCCTCGATTTTATTGAGGGTATAGCCGGCCTGCTCCAGCAGGCTGAGCAGGCCGTGTTCGCCATAGAGGTGCAGGGCACCCACCACCAGCAGCGCCCTGGGCGGATCCAGCCGGTGCAGCTGCTCCAGCCACATCCGGTTGCGGGAAAGCAGCAGCTCCTGTTCGATAAAGGCCTTGAGCTCGGCGCCCGCTTCCTCCTGCAGCAGGTCCCTCAGGGCCTCCTCGTCGCCGCTCAGCCAGGTGTCGAGCAAGCGGTCCAGGTGTTGCTGCATGTCGTTCAGCTCATCCAGGCTATGGCGTACGAAGTCGGCTTCCAGCCGCCGCGCGGGCAGCGAGGCCAGCATGCCGAATACGGTACTGGCCGATTCCAGCCCGGCAATCGGGATCTGCCGGGCACTGGCGTGGGCCAGCATTTGCATATCCACCCCCTGCTCGCCGGCAAAGCCCAAGGCCATGGCCTTGGCCTGGGTCAGTTGCAGGGCGGCAAACCAGGGCGGTAAGGGCCTGAGCTGGGCCAGGCCGGCCTGGCTGACGGCGGCGTCGAGCTCGGCGGAAAGGCTGGGGCCCAGCCGGCTTTGCCAGCTTTCCCCGGTCGGCATGCGCAGGTAGGGGGCCAGGCTGGTGGGGGTGATGGTCCGCGGGTCCACCTCCAGCAACAGTAGCCCGGCCTCATCCAGCGCCTGCAGCAGCGCCGGCGGCAGCTCGGCCAGCCGGTCATCGGCGATATGGATGGAGCCGAACAGCCACAGCTGTTGTTCGTCCTTGCTGGCCGACCACAGGGCCGGCGTGGCCAGGCCGTGGCCGCACCAGAGCCATAACAGTAAATGCCAGAAAATTTTCATAGCTCCCCGCTGTTTTGTCTACCGGCTTTGATTATGATGCCGGAATTGTTATTCATTTTAGAAAAAGGAAGTCGTTATGCCTCATCTGCGCTTTCGCGGCCTGACCCGGGACACGGTAAAACAGGTCAGCAAGACCCTGGTGGATACCCTGTCGCCCCTGGCCGGCAGTCCCAAGGAGCATTTTACCCTGGAATTCATTCCCGCCGAGTTCGTGCAACAGGGACATGTGGTGAACGGCTATCCCTTCGTCGAGGTGCTCTGGTTCGAGCGCCCGTTGGAGGTGCAGGACCAGGTGGCCGCCGCCATCACCGAGGCGCTGCGCGCCCGGGTGGGCGAGGGGCTGGACATCGGCGTGGTGTTCACCCGGCTGGAAGGGCGCAATTACTACGAAAACGGCAGCCATTTCGGGGGCTAAGGCTCAACCGCCCGCCTTCAGCATCAGCCGATCCAGCGCCCGGTCGCTCAGCAGGCGACGCAGCCAGCTCATCATCAGGGTAGCCCGGGTCACCGGGTAACGGGTTTTGGGCCTGGGGCTGGTCAGGGCATGGAGTACCGGTGCCAGGCAGGATTCCGGTGGCAGGCTGTAACGGGAGCTGGGCCCGGGCTTTTGCAGCCTGGCAAGGGTTTGCCGGTAGCCTTGCCGGTGCCGGCTCTGCTCCGGGTCGATATGGCGCAGAAAGGCGTCCCTGGCGTTGGCGCGGAAGCGGGTTTCGATGGGGCCGGGCTCCAGCAGGCTGACGTGCACCCCGGTGCCCGCCAGCTCCAGGCGCAGGGTGTCGGTATAGCCTTCCAGGGCGAACTTGGTGGCGTTGTAGGCGCCCCGGAACTGCATGGCCACCAGCCCCAGCACCGAACTGTTCTGGATGATGCGCCCCTCGTTGGCGGCCAGCATCGGCGGCAGCACCAGCCGGGTGAGGTGATGGGTACCGAACAGGTTGGTATTGAACTGTTCACGCAGGGCGGCCGTCGGCAGATCTTCGAGCGCGCCGGGCTGGCCGTAGGCGCCGTTGTTGAACAGGCCGTACAGCCTGCCGCCGGTGAGTTGCAGCGCCTGGGCAAGCCCGGCCTCTATGCTGTTTTCGTCCGCCAGATCCAGCAGCACGGCCTCCAGCCCTTCTTCCTTCAGCCGTACCACATCTTCCGCTTTTCTGGCCGAGGCGATTACCTGGAAACCCTGCTGGTGCAGATAATGGGCGGCACAATGGCCGATGCCGGACGAACAGCCGGTGATCAGAACAGCTTTGGACATAAAGGGCTCCTGAGTAACGAGGCTATTACTCTGCCGCCTGCGGCAAGCCGGTGCAAGAAGGGGTAAAACAAAAGCGCGACATGGCGCCCCCACCAGGACTCGAACCTGGATCGCCCGCTTAGGAGGCGGGTGCTCTATCCTGTTGAGCTATGAGAGCGTGGGGCGAGTATATATAACTCCGGCCCCGATGAGAACCTGCCGCCTGCGCGAGTGCACACAAAATCGACAACCGGCGTCTCAACGCTGGGTGAGGATGTCGCCGGGGGTGATGCGAACCTGCCGCGCGGCGCCGTCGGCCGGCGTCAGCAGGCTGTAATCCGGGTGGCTCTGGCTCACCACGAACTGGGCCTGGGCCGAGGTTTCGCTGTAGTAACCGGGCTGCAACTGGCGGCGATGGACCAGGGTAAAGCGATCGCCGACCTGGATGCCGGCCTGGCGGCCCAGATCCATCAGTATGCCTTCCTCCGACTGTTGCAGGATATGGCCTACGGCCTTCATGCACGACTGGGCCTGAACCAGATCGCGAATGGCCCGGGCGAGCAGCTGATCCACCGCCTGGCCGTAGGCGGACTGCCAGAAGCCCTGCTCGTGCACATTCACCTTGGCGTGCCGCTTGAACGTCCAGGGAGACTGGGCCTGGTAGCGTTGCTGCAGCAGGGTTTCGCCGGTGAGGCCGTCTTCCAGGGTGAGCGACAGCCGGAACTGGCGGGCCTGCTCCTTGAAGCGCCAGTCCACCCAGTTGCCGTCATTCATGCTGATGTCTTCGATGACGCCGCTCAGCAAGAGCCGGGATTGCTGCCGATGGCTCAGGATGTCGCCGCCCTGGCGCAGGCCGGGATTACGCGGGAGCCGGGGATCCGTGGTGAGCTGGTGGGGCAGCTGCGTCATAAGATTGACGCTGTTGCCGAGGCGCTGGGCCAGGCGGTGGGTGACCGCATTGCCCAGTTCGTAGATCTGGCCGATCTGGCCCTGCTCCGGATGCTGCAGGGCCAGGGCGGTCAGGGCCAGGCCCGGCCGGTAACGGCCGACGCACTGGGGCTGCACGTTTTCATTGGGCCAGATGTCGGCCCGCACGGTCAGCCACAGCCGGCCCTGGCTGCGGCGCTCGTCCAGGATCACATAGTCCATCAGCTCGCCCTGGGCGGCAATGTCCAGTTGCTGGCCCGAGAACATGCCGTTGGTGACCGACTGCACCGTGGTCAGGGAGGCGCCGGCCTGCAGCAGGGTATCGGCCAGGGCCTGCTCCAGCGCTTGCTGGCGGGCGGTTTCCACCCCCAGGCTGAGCGGGGCCGAGCCGTCGGCCTGATACCAGTCGGCCTGGGCGGCGAAGGGCAGCAGCGAAAGCAGCAGGGCGGTAACTAAGGCTTTTCTCGGCACTCTGAGATCCTGTGTAACAAAGGGGCGGCAATAAAAGCACGGCCCGGGTCAAATCTTGGCAAGAATTATGCAAAATTCTTGCCCGATAGCTTGCCGGTGCCGGTTAAAGTTTGGCAAACCGGGGCCGATACAGAGCCAGTTTCATGTTAATTTTTCGGGAGCTTGTTGATGACAAGACCATTGATGCTTGTGGCCGTGTTGGGGCTGTCAGCCTGTGCCGGCCTGGGCGGGCAGCGGTTCGACAGCCAGAGCCACCATCTGCCCCATGATCATGCTTCCCACTACACCAGCCGCAAGCCGTTGGGGCCGGTACCGGCGCCGGCCAGCTCGCCCCGGCACAGCCAGGACGGCGTACCCATGCGCATGAGCGCCGGTAGCCGCAGTGCCCAGCTGCCTTCCGCCGGCCCTTCGCTGGTGGGCGGCCAGACCCAGCTGCAGCAGCATATGTCGGCCCTGGCCTACCGGCTGGTGTCCAGCGGCCATGGCCTGGATGCCCAGTCCGGCATCGCGGTCAGCGGTTTCGTCAGCCAGGAAGACTACCGCGGTCAGGACTACTTCGGTCGCCTGCTGTCGGAAACCATGATGTTCCAGCTGAATCAGTACGGCTTGCGGGTGGTCGACTTCAAGGCCTTGCCCTTTATCCGTATCACCCCCGAGGGGGACATCAGCACCAGCCGCGATTATCGCCAGCTCGGCTCACGGATCGGCGCCCGTTACCTGCTGCATGGTACCGTCAGCGAGACCATGGGCGGACGCCTGGTCAATGCCCGCCTGGTCTCGATGGGCGACAACAGCCTGGTGGCCAGCGCCCAGCAATTTATTCCCGAATACCTGGTGGCCGGCATGCTCAAGGAGCGCGGGCCCGAGGTGGTGATGACACCGGAGCAAAGGAGCCGTTATGCGAAATAAAGTCTGTGCCCTGTTGTTGCTGGCGCTGACCGGTTGCAGCGGTACCCAGGGCGGCCATGGCAGCCAGGATGTGCCGGCCAGGAAGAATCACCTCTATGCGGTGGGCTATGCACCCATCAGCCTGCAACGGCCCGCCGATTACCAGCAGAAATTGCTGCATGCCATGCGGGCTTCCAAGCTCGATGCCTACCGGGAGCTGACCGAACAGCTGAGTGGCGTGATGACCTCCAGCTCCAGCCAGTTGAACAGCCACGTGCTGCAGGACGGTACCGTCAGCAGCAGCAGCCGGGGCATGGTGCGGGGAGCTCGGGTGGTCAACAGCTATCCGGACGGTGATATGTATGTCACCGAGCTGGAGCTGGATCTGGCGTTTTATCAGCGCCTGCGGCGGGGGCAGTGAGCCTGGGGGAGTGGATCTCCGCTTTGCGACACCGTTGTCGGGGTGGTCCATTGAAATGGATCCTGCAGCGGACCCGTAGGGTCGAATTTATTCGACCAAACCCCGGCGCCGTGGGTGAGAGCTCCACTGAAGTGGACCCTTGTATGTTGAAGCGAGATGAACTGATAGAGTTAAAAACAGTTACCGGGGAGGCCGTTGGACCCTGGAGGCAGCATTCGCTGACCTCGCACGTAGAGT
>NZ_JAERTZ010000002.1 GCF_016746085.1 Zobellella iuensis | reverse complement strand
TGTTTGTGCACTTCGACAGACATTGAAAAACAATATTTTTTTGTTTCCCAACTACTGCGAGTGCCCACACAGTTTGCTTGATAGATTGTTAAAGAGCGTTGACCTTTACCGGGTCAGGGCTGCGTATTCTACGCCGTCCTTTTAATTCGTCAAGCGTTAAAACCGAAGTTTCTTTGCCGCTTGCGACCCGGCGGGTTGCGCCGTGTCAGTGGATGCGCATTATAGGCAGCCGCGTTTTTTGCGCAAGGGCTTTTTTGACAAAAAATACCGTTCGCACAGTTTTCAACCAAAAGTGGCAATTTATTCTACTTTTACCTATTGGGGCCCACCCTGGCCGCCATCCTCATTTTTGGCGGATGCAGCCTCACCTTGCTTGGGGTAAGATAGCGCCCCTTTTTTACTCCCCCTTCAGCTTGGAGATTTGAATGCCTTTTTCCCTCGGCCAGCGTTGGATTAGCGATACCGAAACCGATCTGGGACTGGGAACCATAGTCGCTATCGATGTGCGTATGGTCACCATGCTATTTCCTGCCTGCGGCGAAAACCGCATGTATGCCAAGGACGACGCGCCCGTCACCCGGGTGATGTTCAATCCCGGTGACACCATCAGCAGTCATGAGGACTGGGAACTGGAAGTCGCGGACGTGACCGAGCAGGATGGCCTGCTGACCTACCATGGCGCCCGCGTGGATACGGGAGAGGCAACCAGCCTGAAGGAAACTTTCCTCAATCACTTTATTAAGCTGAACAAGCCCCAGGAGCGGCTCTTTGCCGGTCAGATCGACAAAATTGGCCGTTTCAATCTGCGTTACCAGGCGCTGATGCATCAGTTCAACCAGCGCCGCTCTCCCCTGCGCGGTCTGGCCAGCGGCCGGGTCAGCCTGATCCCCCACCAGTTGCATATTGCCAAGGAAGTCGGCAGCCGTTATGCCCCCAGGGTACTGCTGGCCGACGAAGTCGGCCTGGGCAAAACCATTGAAGCCGGCATGATCATTCAGCAGCAATGGTTGTCGGGCAGGGCCTCCCGCATCCTGATCCTGGTACCCGATGCGCTGATCCATCAATGGCTGGTGGAGATGTTGCGTAGATTCAACCTTCATTTTGCCCTGTTCGATGAGGAGCGCTGCGTCGAGGCCTTCGCCGATGCCGCCAATCCCTTCGATACCGAACAGCTGATCCTGTGCAGCCTCGATTTCATTACCAAGAAGCGCAAACGCTTCGAGCAACTGATGGATACCAGCTGGGATCTGCTGGTAGTCGATGAAGCCCACCATCTGGTGTGGGATGCCGAACAACCCAGCCGGGCCTATGAAGTAGTGGAGGCGCTGGCCGAGCAGGTACCTGGCGTGTTGCTGCTCACCGCGACCCCGGATCAGCAAGGCCACGAGAGCCATTTTGCCCGCCTGCGCCTACTCGATCCCGAGCGTTTCTACGACTATGACGCCTTCCTGGCCGAAGAAGCAGCCTATCAGCCCCTGGCCCAGGCAGCGGAAGCCCTGCTGAGCGACGCCCCCTTGGATGAGGCAGCCATTGCCCGACTGGCTCCCTTTATGGAGCAGCAGGACGGCCGTGTGCTGAGCGACCCGCAAGCCCGACACGGCCTGCTGCTCCAACTGCTCGATCGCCACGGCACCGGCCGGCTGTTGTTCCGCAACACCCGCCATGCCATCCGGGGCTTTCCGTCCCGCCTGTTGCACCTGCATCCGCTGCCGCTGCCGACTCAGTATAAAACCGCCATTCGCGTTGCCGGCATGATGGGCAGCAAGCAGGATACGGCCGCACAAGCGCTGCAGGCCCTGTATCCGGAAGAAATCTATCGCCAGTTTGAAGGGGGCGATAGCGCCTGGACCCAGTTCGACAGCCGGGTGGAATGGCTGCTGGAATTCGCCAAGGCCAAACGCAACGACAAGATACTCATCATCACCGCCAAGGCCGGCGTCGCCCTGGCGCTGGAAGAAGCATTGCGTACCCGTGAAGGTATTCGCGGCACCGTGTTCCACGAAGGCATGTCCTTGCTGGAGAGGGATAAGGCAGCCGCCTACTTTGCCCAGCAGGAAGGGGGCGCCCAAGTGATGATCTGCTCGGAAATCGGCTCCGAAGGGCGAAACTTCCAGTTTGCCCACCAGTTGGTACTGTTCGATCTGCCGCTCAACCCGGACCTGCTCGAACAGCGTATCGGCCGCCTCGACCGTATCGGCCAGCGCCATGATATCGACATTCATCTGCCTTATCTGGAGGGCACCGCACAGCAGGCCCTGACCCTCTGGTATCACCAGGGCATGGATGCCTTCAGCAAGCCCAATGCCGTCGGCCAGCCGGTATACCAGCAGCTCGCCGAGCGTCTGCTCGAGTTGTTGGCCAACCACGGCCAGGATACGGATGCCCTGGAACAGTTGATCGCAGACACCCGTACACTCACGCAGGAACTCAACAGCCGGATGGAGCAGGGACGGGATCGCCTGCTGGAACTCAACTCCAGCGGCGTCATCCATAATCAGAACCTGGCCACCCAGCTGGCCGAGACCGACGACGACCCGACCCTGGCCATCTTTGCCATCAAGCTGTTCGACGAAGTGGGTGTGCATCAGGATGATCGGGGCGAAAACGCCATAGTGCTGCGTCCCACCGAGCAGATGCTGGTTCCGCATTTCCCCGGCCTGCCGGAAGACGGCGCCAGCATCACCTTCGACCGGGAAACGGCCCTGAGCCGGGACGATCTGCAGTTCCTGAGCTGGGATCACCCCATGATCCGCGGGGGCATCGACCTGGTGCTGGGCTCGGAAATCGGCACCACCTCGGTGGCCATTCTGAAGAACAAGGCGCTACCGGTCGGCACCCAGTTTGTGGAGTTGATCTTCGTGGCCGAATCGGCCCATCATGCCCAGCTGTATCGCTTTCTGCCGCCGGCTCCCATTCGCCTGCTGCTTGACAAGAATGGCAACAACCTGGCCGAAAAGGTCAACTTCGAGTCCTTCGATCGCCAGCTCAGTGCCGTGAACCGCCACCTGGCCAGCAAACTGGTCAATGCCTCCCAGACGGTGATCCACCAGCTGCTGCAAAGCGCCCAGCCTCTGGCCGAAGTGCAGATGCATGAGCTGGTAGAACAGGCCAGGGAGCGGATGCAGGACTCTATAGGACAAGAATTACGGCGCTTGCAACAATTGGCCAAGGTCAACCCCAATGTGCGGGAGAGCGAAATCCTTCACTTGCAAGAGCTGAAAGACGAGCTCGACAGCCTGCTCAGCCACACCCGCTTAAAACTGGACGCGATTCGGTTTATCGTGGTCAGCCACCAGTAAAGGACGAGGCCATCATGGTTCTGCTACGTTACGATCCCCCCACGGATCCCCAGTTCGAAGTGCTGTACCAGGACAACAGCCTGATCGTGCTGAACAAGCCGAGCGGGCTGCTGACCGTGCCCGGACGTGAACTGATCCACCGGGACAGCCTGTCCTACCGGGTAGCCCGGGTCTATCCCTCGGTGCAAGTGGTGCACCGGCTGGATATGGCCACCTCGGGCGTGATTGTCATGGCCTTGCACCCCAAGGCCCACCGGGAGCTCAACCGGCAGTTCCGCGAGCGGGAAACCGCCAAACGCTATTATGCATGGGTGTATGGCCGTCCGGAGCAGGACAGCGGCAGCGTTGAGCTGCCGCTCTGTTGTGACTGGCCCAACCGTCCCCGGCATATGGTCGACCTGGTGCACGGCAAGCACGCCCTGACCCACTGGCGCTGCCTGGTACGTCAGGAAAAACGCAGCCTGATGGAGCTGACCCCGATCACCGGGCGCTCGCATCAACTGCGGGTACATATGCTGAGCCTGGGCCACCCCATACTGGGGGATAACCTCTATGCCGAAGGCGAAGCCCTGGCCCTGGCCCCGCAGCTGCAGCTGCACGCAGCCTCGCTGGAGTTTCGTCACCCCAGAACCAAGCAGTGGCTGGCGTTCAGCGCTCCCGCCCCCTTCGAGATGGCGCTGCCGTGAACAGGCTCGGGTGGCTCATCGGCTGGCTGGCCTTCCTGGCGGGCCCCACCATGGCCGCCAAGTTCGACTGGTCCGCCTTCGAGCAGTACCGGCCGGAGTACCGTCTGTTGCACTTTCACGCCGAGGGAGCCGACACGGCAGGCACCCTGCTGGTCTGGCCCGAACTGAGCCAACCGCATTTATGGCTGGCCATGGCGGAATACTGGCAGCAACGGGGCTGGGACTTTATGCTGTTGCTGCCGGACGCCAGCCAACTGAGCTTCGACCCCTCCTCCGAGCAACCCCCGCCGCAACAACAGGAATGGCTCGAGCAGGCCAGCGTCCGCCTCGCCGGGGCGCTGGCCGAGACGGAATCGGACCCCCTCTTGCTGGTCGTGGCCCAAGGCAGCGCCGCTCTCTGGTACCAACAGTTAATCGATGCCGAACAACTGATGCCGCCGGACGCCTTGGTGCTGCTTGACGCCCACCCACAAACACCGGGACAGCAGCAGATGCTGGCCATCAGCCTGGCCCGCAGCCGCTATCCGGTGCTGGATATTTACAGCCAGCCGGAGGAAGCCCAAACGACCCTCAACCGACAGCGGCGCCGACAGCAGGTGGCCCGCCAGGCAAAAACCGACTACGAGGAGCAACGGCTCACCGCCCACACCTTGCTGGAAAAACAGATCGCGGGCTGGCTGATGCGCCAGGGCTGGCTGCCACCGCCGCCCGGTCTCCCCGACTACTTGAAAGGAAAGATCCATGAAGCTGGTATTTCTCGACCGACAGACCCTGGCGCCGGAAATTGAACTGCGCGCACCGAGTTTTGAGCACCGCTGGCAAAGCCATCAGGAAACCGCCCCCGGGCAGGTAGTGACGCGGCTGCAGGACGCGGACATCGCCATCGTCAACAAGGTCAGGCTCGATGCCGACACCCTGGCCCGGCTGCCCGGACTGAAGCTGGTCGCCATTGCCGCCACCGGCAGTGACAATGTCGATCTGAATGCCTGTCGCCACGCCGGTATCACCGTTTGCAATATTCGTGATTACTCAAAGAACTCGGTGCCGGAGCATGCACTGGCCCTGATCATGGCACTGAACCGCAGCCTTAATGCCTATCACGCCTCGATAGCGGCCGGGCGCTGGCAGCAAGCCGGCCAGTTCTGTTATTTCGACTATCCGGTACGCGATCTGGCCGGGCAGACCCTGGGACTGGTCGGCTACGGCACCATTGCCCAGGACCTGGAAAAGCTGGCCCTGGCCCTGGGGATGAAGGTGATGATCTCGGCCCGCAAGGGAGAGCCCGCCGGCCCGGGGCGTTTCCCCTTCGACGAAGTCCTGGCGCGCGCCGATGTGGTGAGCCTGCACTGCCCGCTCACCCACGCAACCCGCCATTTAATAGGGCCGCGGGAGTTCGCCCTGATGAAACCGGATGCCCTGTTGATCAACGTCGGTCGGGGCGGCCTGGTGGACGAAGCCGCGCTGCTGGCGGCACTGGAGCAAAACCGGATTGGCGGTGCCGGCTTCGATGTGGTGACTGAGGAGCCACCATCGATGGATAACCCGCTGATGCAGGCCCTGCACTATCCCAACTTTATCCTTACCCCCCATGTCGCCTGGGCCAGCCGCTCGGCCATGCAACGGCTGGCGGATCAGCTGATCGACAATATCGAGGCCTTCGTCGCCGGGCGACCGCAGAACAGGCTGGTGTAACAACTGCGGGGACTGGGGACCTTTTCCCCGGTCCCGGTTCGTTAGCGGATATTGCGCGCCGCCTTGATGGTTTCCCAAGCCTGCTGTATGTCCTGGGCTTTTTCCTTGGCCATATCCATCATTTCCTTGGGCAGGCCCTGGGCCATCAACTTGTCGGGGTGGTGCTTGGACATCTGCCGGCGGTAGGCCCGCTTGACGGTGCTGTCATCGGCCCCGACCTCCACCTCCAGGATGCGGTAGGCATCACGCAACCGATCCTGGGGCGGCTGGCGGTAGCCGCCCGCTCCCGCGTTTCCCCGCCCCTGGCGAAACATATGCAACTGGGCTTCGGCAAACGCCAGTAATTGTTCCAGTTCACGCTCGGAAAAACCCAGCTCGGCGGCGATGCGGTGCAGCAACCGACGTTCGGCCGGATGTAGTTCGCCATCGGCGAAAGCCAGTTGCAGCTGCACTTCCATAAAAAAACGCAGCAGGTTGCGGCTGTCCTTTACCCGGGCCCGAAACCGGCGCAGGGTCTCGGCCAGCGGAAAGTCGCTGTCCTTCCCTTCCCGGAAAGCCTGCTGGGCTTGCGCCCTCTGTTCACCATGCAGCCGCATCTGGGTCATCAACTGCTCGGCCAGGCGGATTTCTTCGGCCGAGACCTGGCCACTGGACTTGGCAACATGGCCCATGGTGGCAAAAGTGGTATAAAGAAATTCCGCTTGCGCGCCCTTATTGAACTGCCAGGCATTCGCCAGCTTTTTATCGACCAGGTGCCCCAGCCATAGCCCGAGCAAGGCGCCGGGAATATTTCCAATCAGCAGGCCGAATAAAAAACCGATCAGTTTGCCTTTGATATGTGCCAGCATCTATCGCACCTCGATCAGTCCCGAACGGGCGCTATATAACCAGGTAACGCCGGGGCGCGGCACAAGTGAAGACCAAGGGCGGGCAGCTAATATCATGGAGCAGGTTCCGGTGTCTGGACAGATGAGGTAACAGGCAGGGCCGTAGTGCTGACAGCAAGAATGCATTATCATAGTCCGCTACCATAAAGTAATGACACCAAAAGCTCAACCAGCCTGATACCCGGGATCGGGCCGGTGTCGCCAAGACCAGGAACGCGAGCGTCTACCCATGAGAATACGGATTATCGGCTTTCCCCTGCTGTTTATCTCCGGCTTGGCTCAGGCCCAGACCGACACCATCACCACCGACCAGGATACCCCCTTTTCTTTCAGCCGTTGCTTCAGCCATGTGCCGCTGCGCCTCGATGCGGGGACCGATGACACCAGCGCTCCCATCACCGTCACCGCCGATGTCCTCAATGCCACCCGGGACGGCAAAATCCTGTATCGGGGCGATGTGCAGGTGGTACAGGCACAACGCCAGTTCAACGCCGACTATGTCGAGCTGGAGCAACAAAGCCGGGACATCAGGGCAGAAGGCAATATCCGCTTTACCGACGGCACCATTTCGGTGGAAAGCGATCGCACCCTGACCGGTAACCTCAACACCAAGGACACCGAGCTGGACCAGGCCCGCTACCAATTGCACGGAGATCCTGGCCGCGGCCAGGCCCGCCTGGTACGGATGACCGACGAGGCCAACAGGGTCGACCTGAGCGAAGCCAGCTACACCACCTGTCCGCCCAACGAGGAAGTCTGGCAGCTCAGAGCCAGCTCGGTGCGGGTAGAGCAGGATAAAGTCTTCGGTGAAGCCTGGAACGCCGTGCTCTGGCTGGGCAAGGTCCCGGTCTTTTACTTCCCCTACATCAAGTTCCCGGTCAAAGACGAGCGCCAGAGCGGCCTGCTCTATCCATCCTTCGATCTCAGCAGCGAGCACGGCACCGATATCCGGCTGCCCTATTACTGGAATATCGCCCCCAACTATGATGCCACCATCACTCCACGCTACATGGAAAGGCGCGGCACCATGGCTCAGCTCGAGTTCCGCTACCTGCCGCTCGAGGGCCAGAGCGGTACCCTGTACGGGGAATACCTCGACGGCGACGACAAGCTCGGCGATACGGAATGGAGTGACAGGGCCCGCTGGCTGTTCAACTGGCGCCACCATGCCCGCTTCGATGCCGAAGGCCACTGGCGCGGCCGGGTGGACTACACCAAGGTGGCCGGCTGGGACTACGCCTATGTGGACGATTTTTCGCCGCCGGTAGGCATTCTGGTCGAAGACCAGCTGATGCAGTCCTTCCAGGGCGGCTATTATGATCGCAGCTGGCAACTGACCGCCGAAATGCGCGACTACCAGATCCTCAAGCCCGAACGGCTGACCCCCTTCCAGCTGGCGCCCAGCCTGGCGCTGACCAGCTACCGGCACCTGGGCGTCGTCGATTTGAGCATGGACGGTGAACTGACCCGCTTTGCCAACGACGGGCAGAATGTATATGAAGCCACCCGTGTCCACGCCGAACCCAAGCTCATTTATACCCTGATCGATACCCCCGCCGGACGACTGACCGCCGATGCGGGCGCCTATTACACCCATTATGAGCAGGATGTACCCGCACAACTGGACGGCCGGCTCGGTTTTAACCCGGATCAACTGGATTCCAGCGCGGATCGGCTGCTACCCCGGCTACGGCTGAACGGCACCCTGGTGTTCGATCGGGATACCTCCTGGTTCGGGCAAGCCTTTACCCAGACCCTGGAGCCCCAGTTCCAGTATCTGTATGTCCCCTTCAAGGATCAGGATCATATCGGCCTCTACGACAGCACCGATATGCGCCAGGACTACTACAGCCTGTTCAGCGACCGTCGTTTCGCCGGCCTGGACAGGATCAGTGATGCCAACCAGCTGACCGGAGGCTTTACCAGCCGCATCTACGACGTCGAGGGCATAGAGCGGCTGCGGCTGGCCCTGGCCCAATCCTACAACTTCGTGTCTCCCCGGGTGCGGCTGTTCCCGACGGATACCGCCAGTGATATCAATCGCTCCTTCCTCACCTTCGAGGGGGATCTGAACCTGGACGGCAACTGGTTCATCCATACCGAAGCCCAGCAGGATACCCGCAACAACCGGCTGGCCGCCGGCAACATCACCCTGGAGTATAACCATCAGGGCCGGCTGGCCCAGTTGGGCTTTCGCCACCTGAACCAGAACTACTTCCCGGACGCCAGGCTCGCCGACGATCTCAATCAGCTGGGCGGCACCTTCTCCTGGCCGCTGGATCCCCAATGGCGGCTGATCGGTGGTTATTACCGGGATATTGAACTGAATCGCAATATCGACAGTCTGATAGGACTGCGCTACGACTCCTGCTGCTGGGCCGTCAGCCTGGTGTGGGAGCAATGGCAGAAAGAGGACAAGCTGATCAACCCCACCAGCACCCTGCAGGAAACCACTATAGGGTTACGCTTCGAACTGAAAGGGTTGAGCTCGCTCAGTACCGGCAGCGGGGAGTTCACCCCGGGTACCAAACTGCTGCCTTACTATAGGCCCTTCAATCTCAATAACTGATTTTTACTGTGCACAGGACCTGTCATGAATAAAAGATGTAAACAACTGCTTATCGCTGCCGGTCTGGGTTTGGTATCGGCCACCAGCCAGGCGGTTGAGCTGCTGGATAAGGTGGTCGCTGTCGTCAATCAGGACGTGGTGCTGGAAAGCCAGCTTTCAGGCCTGGTCAACCAGGTCAGGCACAGTGCCCGCGCGGCCGGCCAGTCACTGCCGGAAGAGCAACAGCTGCGCAAACAGGCCCTGGAACGCCTGATCCTGGAAAGCCTGCAGCTGCAACTGGCCGATCGGCTGGGGCTGCGCATCACCGATACCCAGCTGGAGCAGGCCATCAATAACATCGCCCGCAGCGAAGGCAAAACCCCCGAGCAGCTGCGTGCCGGGGTAGCCGCCGAAGGCCTGACCTACCGCCAGTTCCGCGAGCAGGTGCGCAACGAAATCCTGCTGAGTGAGCTGGCCCGCAACCAGGTACGCCGCCGCATCAACATCTCCGATCAGGAAGTGAAGCAGGTGGTGCAGATGATCAAGGAGCAGGGCCAGAGCAACAGCCGCTACCGGGTCGGTAATATCCTGCTGCCGCTGCCTGGCAACCCGAGCAGCGAGCAATTGCGCCAGGCAAGCGGCCTGGCCGAACAATTGATTGCCCAGCTGAAACAGGGCGCGGACTTCCGCCAGCTGGCCATCGCCCACAGCGCCGGGCCCAAGGCGCTGGAAGGCGGGGATTGGGGCATGATGGGCATAAACGAAATGCCTTCCCTGTTCAGCGAAGCCGTGAAGAATCATGGCAAGGGTGATATCATCGGCCCCATCCGCTCCGGCGCCGGGCTGCATATTCTGACCATCTTCGATATGGAAGGCGGTACCACCCAGACCATACAGGCGGTGGAAGTCAAGGCGCGTCATATATTGATCAAGCCGTCCATCATCATGAGCGAAGAAAAGGCGCAATCCATGCTGGCTGGCTTTGCCCGCTCCATCCAGGCCGGTGAAGTCCGCATGGCCGAACTGGCAGAGCAGTTCTCCGAAGATCCGGGTTCGGCCATCAACGGCGGCGATCTGGGCTGGGCCGCGCCGGAGATGTACGTCAGCAGCTTCCGTGATACCGTCAATCAACTCAACGTCGGGCAACTGAGTGAGCCGTTCCGCTCCGAACATGGCTGGCATCTGGTGCTGCTGGAAGACCGGCGGGTAATGGATGCCACCGAACAAGCCACGGAGCAAAGAGCCTATCAACTTATTTTTAATCGTCGCTTTACCGAAGAAGTGCAGACCTGGCTGGATGAGCTGAGGGATGAAGCCTATATCCGTATCGTCGACACCAATTTATCCAACGGTGCACTGTGACTTGTAAACGCATAGCCATAACCCCCGGCGAACCGGCCGGCATCGGCCCCGAACTGATGCAGGCGCTGGCCGAACACGACTGGCCGGTCGAGTTGGTGGTCATCGCCGATCCCGACCTGATCCAGCGCCGGGCCGAAGCCCTGGGCAAGAAACTGACCCTTCTGCCCTACCACCCCGAGCAGCCCCCCCAGCCGCAGCGGGCCGGCACCCTGACCATAGAGCCGGTTCGGCTCGCCAAACCCGCGCTGCCCGGCAAGCTGGATGAAGCCAACGGCCTCTATGTACTGGAAACCCTGAAGCGGGCCTCCGACGGCAATATGAACGGTGAATTTGCCGCCGTGGTCACCGGGCCGGTCAACAAGGGCATCATCAACAAGGCCGGAGTCTCCTTCAGCGGTCACACCGAGTTTTTCGCCCAGCAGGCCAATGTGCCGGATGTGGTGATGCTGCTGGCCACCCCCGGCCTGCGGGTGGCCCAGGTCACCACCCATATTCCCCTGGCCTACGTGGCCCGCGCCATCACCCCCGATCGGCTCAGCAAGATCACCCGCATCCTGCACGCGGAGCTTAAAGCCAAGTTCGGTATCCCTCAGCCTCGCATCTATGTGTGCGGGCTCAACCCCCACGCCGGGGAAGACGGCCACCTGGGTCGCGAGGAGCTGGATATCATTATCCCCACCCTCGACCGGCTCAGGGCCGAAGGCATGGATCTGGTGGGCCCGCTGTCTTCGGACACCGTATTCCAACCCAAATATATGCAGGACGCCGATGCCTTCCTGGCCATGTACCACGACCAGGGGCTGCCGGTACTCAAATACATCGGTTTCAGCAAAGCCGTGAACATCACCCTGGGCCTGCCCTTTATCCGCACTTCGGTGGATCACGGCACCGCCCTGGAATTGGCCGGAACCGATAAAATCGATGCGGGCAGCATGCTGTGCGCAGTTAATCAAGCCATTGAAATGATAGAAAACCGCGATGAATAGTAAGGTTCACCAGGGTCACAAGGCCCGTAAGCGCTTTGGCCAGAATTTTTTGCACGATGACTACATCATCGATCAGATAGTCGATGCCATTCACCCCAGCGATGACTTCACCATGGTCGAGATCGGCCCCGGCCTCGGCGCCCTCACCGGCCCAGTATGCGATCATATCCAGCGCCTCAACGTAGTGGAGCTGGACCGGGATCTGGCCGCCCGGCTGGCTAGCCACCCCTTCCTCAAGGACAAGCTCAATATCCATCAGGCCGATGCCATGAAGTTTGACTTCGGCACCCTGCTGGAGCCGGGCAAGAAGCTGAAAATTTTCGGTAACCTGCCCTATAACATCTCCACCCAGCTGATGTTCCACCTGTTCGAGTTCGCCCCACTGGTGGAGGACATGCACTTCATGCTGCAGAAGGAGGTGGTCAACCGGCTGGCCGCCGGCCCCGGCAGCAAGGCCTATGGCCGGCTGAGCGTGATGGCCCAGTATTACTGCCAGGTGGTACCGGTGCTGGAAGTCGGACCCGAGGCGTTCAAGCCGGCCCCCAAGGTGGAGTCGGCCGTGGTCAAACTGCTGCCCTACGCCACCCCGCCCTATCCGGCCCAGGACATCGCTTGCCTGTCCCGGGTCGCCGCCGACGCCTTCGGGCAGCGTCGCAAGACCATTCGCAACAGCCTGCAACACCTGTTCAGTGCCGAGCGGCTTGCCGAGCTGGGTCTGGATCCCTCCGCCCGCCCCGAGCAGCTGAGCCTGGCCCAATATGTGGTCCTGGCCAACGCCCTGGCCCAACAAAAGGAACAATAATGTCGCCCGGAGCCATTCATATCACGACTCAGCCCCAATACCTCGCAGACCGCTCCGCGCCCGACGAACAGCACTATGTGTTCGCCTATACCATTACCATCAAGAATACGGGCAGCGAACGCGTCCGCCTGATGAGCCGGCGTTGGGTCATTACCGATGCCAACGGCAAGATTATCGAGGTGGAAGGCAGCGGCGTGGTCGGGGAACAGCCCAGAATAGCTCCGGGTGAACAATACACCTATACCAGTGGTGTCAGCCTGGAAACCCCGGTCGGGGTCATGGAGGGCAGTTATACCATGGCGCGGGATGACGGCAGTGAGTTCCAGGCCCCGATAGATGCCTTTCGGCTGGCCCTGCCGAACCTGATCAACTGATGTCGACTTACCTGATTGGCGACCTGCAGGGCTGCCTGAAAGAGCTGGATCAGCTGCTGGCCGAGGTAGGGTTCAGTCCTTCCCGCGACCAGCTCTGGCTCACCGGTGATCTGGTCGCCCGGGGACCCGACTCCCTCGACTGCCTGCGCCGTATCATCGGCCTCGGCAATGCCGCTACCGTGGTGCTCGGTAATCATGATCTGCACCTGTTGGCCGTGGCCAACGGTATCGGCCGCCCCAAGGCCGCCGACAAGATAGATGAGATACTGAATGCGGCCGACCGGGCCGATCTGCTGTACTGGCTGCGCCACCAACCCTTGCTGGCCGAGCATGAACAGCATGGCTTTGTGATGAGCCATGCCGGTATCCCGCCCCAGTGGGACCTGGCGCAGGCCCGCACAGCGGCACGACGGGCAGAGGCCGAACTGCGTTCCTCCCAGTACAGAGTGCGGCTGCAGCAGATGTACGGCAACCAGCCGGACAGTTGGCAGGAGGATCTCACCGAGCTCGAGCAACTGCGTTATACCATCAATGCCTTTACCCGCATGCGCTTGTGTCACCCGGATGGCCGGCTCGACTTTGCCCATAAGGCGACGCTGGCAGAAGCTCCGGCCAGCTTGCATCCCTGGTTTGAGCTACGCGCGGACTATCAGGATCCACCGCTGATCTTCGGGCACTGGGCGGCCCTGGAAGGCAAATGCGGCACGGCCGGTATCCATGCGCTGGACACCGGCTGTGTCTGGGGAGGAAGCCTGACCCTGCTGTGCTGGGAAACCGGAGAACGGCTCAGTACCCCCTGCCCAGCCTACGCCGGCTGAGCTTCCCACTGCCGCTCCAACCGCTGAAACCGGCACTCGTAAGCATTACGCTCATCTGCCGGCCGCCGCTGCTCCGACACCAGTCGCCACTCCTCCCCTACCGCGGGGAAACGGGTATCCCCCTCCAGGCTGGCGTCGATCAAGGTCAGATACAAGCGGCTCGCCAGCGGCATAAAGGCCGCGTAGAGCTGGCCGCCGCCGATGATCATCACCTCGGCTTCATCGGCCACCAATGCCAGCGCCTCGGCCGGAGAAGCAACCAGTTCGGTTCCTGCCGGCGCCTCACGCAGACTCCTGCTGACGATGATATTCCGCCGCCCGGGCAAGGGCTTGCCGATGGAGCTGAAGGTATTACGCCCCATCACCACCGGCTTGCCCAGGGTCGTCTGCTTGAAATAAGCCAGATCCGCCGGCAGGTGCCAGGGCATCTGGTTATCCCTGCCGATGACCCGCTCCCGGGTCATGGCGACGATCAACGACACTATCACAGCTTATTCCCGGGTATAGACAACGTGGCCGTCGTCTTCTTCGTCATCCCAGTCGTCGTCGTCTTCATCTTCGTCCACGTTGTCGGCCAGGGTGGCTTGGTGATACTCATCCCATTTGAAGCTGACCGGCTCCCGTGCCGCCTCCAGTTCTTCCTGGCTGCGCGGATGCTCATCGAGGAAACCCATCAGCGCCTGGGTCAGCTCACGGGTGCCTTCCTTGCTGATGGCACTGATGCGGAAGATGGGCCCCTGCCAGTCCAGCAGTTCCACCACCCGATCGATGACGGCCTCGGCTTCCTCTTCCAACACCAGATCCAGCTTGTTGAACACCAGCCAACGCGGCTTGGCCGCCAGGGCGTCGCTGTACTGGGCCAGCTCATTGACGATGATATCGGCATTATCCGCCGGATCTGAGCCGTCCACCGGCAGTACATCGATCATGTGCAGCAATACCCGACAACGCTCCAGGTGCTTGAGGAAGCGGATCCCCAGGCCGGCACCGTCCGCCGCGCCTTCAATCAGGCCGGGGATGTCGGCCACCACGAAGCTTTTCTGGCCATCACAACGCACCACCCCCAGGTTGGGTACCAGGGTGGTAAAGGGGTAATCGGCAACCTTGGGTTTGGCCGCGGACACCGAGCGGATAAAGGTGGATTTGCCCGCATTCGGCAATCCCAGCAGGCCGACGTCGGCCAGCAGCAGCAGCTCCAGCAACACGTTGCGGATCTCGCCCGGGGTCCCGTTGGTCTTTTTCCGTGGCGCCCGGTTGACCGAGCTTTTAAAACGGGTATTGCCGAGACCGTGAAAACCGCCTTTGGCTATCAACAGCTTCTGGCCGTGGCGGGTCAGATCGCCGAGGATCTCGCCGGTCATCTCGTCTTTGGCACGGGTACCCACCGGCACCGTCAGCACCAGATCCTTGCCGCGCTTGCCGGTACAGTTACCGCCGCGGCCATTCTCGCCCCGCTCGGCCCGGTGAAAACGTTCAAAGTGATAGTCGATCAGGGTGTTGAGGTTTTCGTCGGCCAGCAGGTAAACGTCACCGCCATCGCCGCCGTCACCACCGTCGGGCCCCCCGTTGGGAACGTACTTTTCACGGCGGAAACTGATGCAGCCGTTACCGCCATCACCGGCCTCAATCCGGACCTCTGCTTCATCGACAAACTTCATTGCATTGCTCTCCCATTCGCTTGCTGAGCCCAGTATATCCGGCCCAAACGCCGAATGTGCTTTTCGTAAAGCAAAAAGCCCCGCCGGTGGGCGGGGCTTTTTCAGTCCTGCTTGTAGCTTACTCGGCTACAATGCTGACAAACTTGCGGTTGTGCGGACCTTTCACCTCAAACTTCACCTTGCCGTTGGCTTTGGCGAACAGGGTGTGATCTTTGCCCAGACCTACGTTGTCGCCGGCGTGGAACTTGGTACCACGTTGACGCACGATGATATTGCCCGCCAGGACAGACTCACCGCCAAAACGCTTAACGCCGAGGCGTTTACTTTCTGAATCGCGACCGTTACGAGTTGAGCCGCCTGCTTTTTTGTGTGCCATGGAACTTAACTCCTCTCTTAGGCGCTGATACCAGTGATCTTCACTTCAGTGAACCACTGACGGTGACCCTGCTGTTTGCGAGAGTGCTTACGACGACGGAACTTGACGATCTTGACTTTCTTGCCACGACCGTGAGCTACGACTTCTGCAACTACTTTGCTGCCGTCTACGTAGGGTACACCTACTTTAACGTCTTCACCTTGGGCAACCATCAGCACCTTGTCGAACTCGACAGAAGCGCCGGTCTCAACGTCCAGCTTCTCCAGACGAACAACCTGGCCTTCGGCTACACGGTGCTGTTTTCCGCCGCTTTGGATTACCGCGTACATGTTTATAACTCCGAATATGGCACTTTTACCCTCTTCGGGCCGTGCACTAAAACTGTTCTACAATGGCCGCGCATTGTACGCAAAATGATCCCCTTAGACAAGGGTAGAACAGCAAAAAAAACACACATTCCCGGTTTCTGGCCGAAGCCCCGCCGGGCGGGTTTATCCCTATGACAAATCGTGTAAAATCCTATCACCAATGGCTATAGACTGCACCGTCCGGCTTAAAATTTTATGGTAGATATCAACAGGGTAAAACAACTGACCGAGCAGGACATGCAAGCGGTCAACGACCTTATCATGGCGCGGCTGCAATCGGACGTGGCATTGATCAACCAGCTCGGCTTCTATATCGTCAGCGCCGGCGGCAAGCGCATGCGGCCCATGCTGACCGTGCTGGCGGCCCGCGCCCTGGGCTTCGGCGGCGAGTCCCATATCAAGCTCGCCGCCATTATCGAATTTATCCACACGGCCACCCTGCTGCATGACGACGTAGTGGACGAGTCGGATCTGCGCCGGGGCCGTGACACTGCCAATGCCCTGTTCGGCAACGCGGCCAGCGTACTGGTAGGCGATTTCCTCTACACCCGCGCCTTCCAGATGATGACCGAGCTCGACAACATGAAGATCATGCATATCCTGAGCGACGCCACCAACATCATCGCCGAAGGCGAGGTGCTGCAGCTGATGAATTGCAACGATCCGGATACCACCGAAGACAGCTATATGCAGGTGATCTACTGCAAGACCGCCAAGCTGTTCGAGGCCGCCACCCGCCTGGCGGCCGTGCTGACCCATCAGCCGCCGGAGGTGGAGCAGGCCATGCTCGACTACGGCAAATACCTGGGCACCGCCTTCCAACTGGTGGACGACATCATGGACTACAGTTCAGACGCCGGCGACATGGGCAAAAACGTCGGTGACGACCTGGCCGAGGGCAAGCCGACCCTGCCGCTGCTGCGCGCCATGGCGGTCGGCAGCGAATCCCAGCGGGCACGGATCCGCGATGCCATCGCCAACCGCACCGGCATGGACCACCTCGATGAAATCATGGCCATCCTGGCCGACACCCAGGCCCTCGAGTACAGCCGGGAGCGAGCCCAGCAGGAAGCACAAAAAGCCATCGCCAGCCTCGCCGTGCTGCCCGAGTCCGAACACAAGGCGGCGCTGGTCGATCTCGCCCACCTGGCGGTAGAGCGTACCCGCTAACGCCGTGAAGCCTGGGCTTCACGTTTCACCCTTCACCATACCGAATAAAAAACGCCAGCCCCGGGGCTGGCGTTTTTGCTGCGTTACCGCGAAGCTCAGGCTTCGAAGGGATGACGCAGTATCATGGTCTCGGCACGATCCGGGCCGGTAGAGATAATATCCACCGGTACCCCGGTGATCTCTTCGATCCGCTTGATATAATCGCGCGCCGCCTGGGGCAGGCCTTCTACCGTGGTCACACCGAAGGTATTGTCGCTCCAGCCGGGCATAGACTCATACACCGGCTTGACGGTTTCATAGCCCTCGGCCGCCATCGGCGGTACATCCTTCACCGAACCGTCGGGCATTTGGTAGCCCACACAGATCTTCACCTCTTTCAGCCCGTCCAGCACGTCCAGCTTGGTCAGGCAGAAACCGGAGATGGAGTTGACCTGAATGGCACGCTTTATCGCTACCGCATCCAGCCAGCCGGTACGGCGCTTGCGGCCGGTGGTGGCGCCGAATTCATGGCCTTTAACGCCCAGGTGCTCGCCCACTTCATCGAACAGCTCGGTGGGGAAAGGACCCGAACCTACCCGGGTGGTATAGGCCTTGATAATACCCAGCACATAATCCACATAGCAGGGGCCGAAACCGGAGCCGGTGGCCACACCGCCGGCGGTGGTATTGGAAGAGGTCACATAGGGATAGGTGCCGTGATCGATATCCAGCAGGGTGCCCTGGGCCCCTTCGAACATGATCTTCTCGCCGTTGCGACGGGCCTTGTCGAGCATATCGGTCACATCGACCACCATGCTGGTCAGCAGCCCGGCATACCCCTTGGCCTGTTCCAGCACCTCGTCGTAGGAAACGGCTTCGGTACCGTAAAAGCCGGTAAGCTGGAAGTTGTAGTAAGCCACCACTTCCTTCAGCTTGTCGGCGAAGGTGGCCATGTCGAACAGGTCGCCTACGCGCAGGCCGCGGCGGGCCACCTTGTCTTCGTAGGCTGGACCTATGCCCCGGCCGGTGGTGCCGATGGCTTTGGCGCCGCGGGCTTTCTCCCGGGCAATATCCATGGCGACATGGTACGGCAGGATCAGCGGACAGGCCTCGCTCAGCACCAGACGCTCACGCACCGGAATGCCGTTTTCTTCCAGGCCTGCCATTTCTTTCAGCAGGGCCTCGGGAGACAGCACCACCCCGTTGGCGATCACACAGGTACAGTTGCCACGCAGAATACCGGAGGGAATCAGATGGAGGACGGTTTTCTTACCGTCGATGACCAGGGTGTGGCCGGCGTTGTGGCCGCCCTGATAACGTACAACATAACGGGCTTTGTCAGTCAGCAGGTCGACGACCTTACCCTTGCCTTCGTCACCCCATTGGGTGCCTAGTACAACAACGTTTTGTCCCATTTTCACTAACTGTTGAGTTGTTAAAAATGGAGTCTAACAAATTTTGACCAAGGTCGGAATAATCGAAGCGGGAGATCGGTGGAAAAAATCGCGCAGAAAAAAGCCCGGTGACCCGGGCTTGTGGTTTATCAGTTGATTCCTGAGGGATCCTTCAGGTAGCGGAAGAAATCCCCTTCCGGTTTCAGGATCATCATGTCGCCGCCGTGCTCGAAGCTCTTGCGATACGCCTCGAGGCTGCGGATGAAGCTGAAGAACTCGGGATCCGCCGAGTAGGCATCGGCATAGATACGGGCCGCCAGGGCATCCCCTTCACCACGCAGGGTACGGGAGTTACGCTGGGCTTCTGCGATCATCACCGTGACCCGGCGGTCCGCCTCGGCCTTCAGGATTTCCGCCTGCTCGCGGCCCTCGGATCTGTGCTCCCGCGCCACCGCGGTCCGCTCGGCACGCATCCGCTGATAGATAGAGTTGGACACCTCGGTCGGCAGGTTGATCTGCTTGATCCGCACGTCCAGCACCTTGATACCCAGCTCGGAGGACGACTCCAACAGGCCGCGCAGTGCGCTTTCCATCACATCGCCCCGCTCACCGGACACGATGTCGCGGATGGTCCTGCTACCGATCTCGGAACGCAGGCTGTTGTTGATCCGTCGGCGCAGCAGGTTTTCGGCCTGCATCCGGTTACCGCCGCCGGTAGCCAGGTAATACTGGGCAAAGTTGTCGATCCGCCACTTGACGTAGGAGTCGATGATCAGATCTTTCTTCTCGGAGGTCACGAAGCGGTCGACCTGATCATCCAGGGTCTGGACGCGGGCATCGAGCTTGCGCACCTGATCGATCATCGGCACCTTGAAATGCAGACCCGGCTGATAGACGGTGGGCAGGTCGGAGCCTTGCTCCCGCTTCACCTTGCCGAATTGCAGCACTATGCCGCGCTCGCCTTCGCCGACCACGAATACCGAGGAGTACAGCACGACAACCACCAGGCCGAGAACAACGAGTAATACTCTTTTCATCGCTTAGTTTCTCCCTGTCGGACGAATAGCATTTCGATCTGAACCCGGTCTTAACTGACCGCTGTCCTGACTCATGGGAGCATTGCCGTTCAGGTAATCAGAGGTGATGATGTTGGGATCCACCCTGGTCGCCCTGCCGGCCTGTTGCTCGGCCAATTTATCCAGCGGCAGATACAGCAAGCTGTTGCTGCCCTCGGGCGTATCCACAATCACCTTGTTGACCTTGCTGTAGATCTCTTCCATGGTTTCCAGGTAAATACGCTGGCGGGCCAGTTCAGGCTGGCGCTGGTACTGCGGCAAGAGTTCACGGAAGCGCGCCACCTCACCTTCGGCACGGAATCCGACCTGTTCTTTATAGGCTTCGGCTTCCTGCAGCAGACGTTCGGCCTGACCACGGGCCTTGGGCTCTATTTCACGGGCATAGGCTTCGGCTTCACGGATAAAGCGCTGTTCATCTTCCTGTGCCGCAATGGCGTCATCGAAGGCATCTTTCACTTCTTCCGGCGGACGCGCCGGCAGGAAGTTCAAATCCAGCACCATCAGGCCAAGCTGGTAAGGATCGATGATCTCCTCCAGCAACGCCCGGGTTTCCTGACGCACCCGTTCCCGGCCAACGGTCAGCACATCGTCCATGGTACTGTGACCGACCACATAGCGCAGGGCGCTGTCGAGGGCCTGGTGCAGGCTGTCGTCGGCGTTGGTTACATTGAACAGATAATCGCGGGGCTCGATCACGCGGTACTGCACGTCCATCTCGACGCGGACCAGGTTTTCGTCCCGGGTCAGCATAAAGCCGGACGCCGGCTGGGAACGCACCGTTTCCACATCCACCGGGTACACCCGATCGATAAAGGTCGCCTTCCAGCTCAGGCCGGGGTCGACGGTCTGGTAAAACTTGCCAAAACGCAACACCACGCCCCGCTGGGCTTCACCTATGGTATAGAAACCGCTGACTACCCACACCACCGTCGCAATCACCAGCCCCACGACGATACCGAAGGTGCCGATTCCGGCTCCGCCGCCGTTTCCGCCGCTGCGGTTACCCAACAGCCCACCTAATTTACTACTCAGGTTACGAATCACCTGATCCAGATCTGGCGGACCCTGATGTTTGCCGTTATTCCCCCAGGGGTCACGGTCTTTGCCACCATTTCCAGGCTCATTCCAAGCCATTTGCATCTCCGTCTTTCTGGTTTGTGAAAGTAACTTTACCAAGCAATCAATCGCTTATAAAGCGCTCTAGCTGTTCGCCTTCCTGTTTGAGCAGCCGATGCCAATCGGCCTGCTGCAGCCGGATGCCGACCACAAACTCCCCTTGCTCGCCAAAAGACTCGCTCACGACCCCATTCAGGGCGTAAAGCCGGCTGCGCAGCCTGGCTGCCGAAGGCGGCAAGGTCAGTTGATGCTCGACCAGTACCCCGGCCAATAACTGGTTCAACGCATCTAGGAGACCGTCGATCCCCAGAGCATCTTGCGCCGATAGCCAAACAGCACGGGGCAGCCCTTCGTCATTGCACTCGATCCGCGGGCTGGGCTGCTCCAGTTTGTCTATCTTGTTGAACACCAGCAGCACCGGTACCTCGTCGGCCTCGATCTGTTCAAGCACCGAGTTGACCTCATGGATATTGTCCTGCATCTGTTCATCGGCACAGTCCACCACGTGCAGCAACAGATCCGCATCGCGGGTTTCCTGCAGCGTGGCTTTGAAGGCGGCGATCAGATCATGGGGCAGGTGGCGGATAAAACCCACGGTGTCGGCCAGGATCACCGGCCCGGCATCGGGCAGATCTATCTTGCGCAGGGTGGGATCCAGGGTGGCGAACAACTGATCCGCGGCATAGACTCCGGCCTGGGTCAGCCGGTTGAAGAGGGTCGACTTGCCGGCGTTGGTATACCCCACCAATGACAGGGTCGGGATCTCGTTGCGCTTGCGCGCCCGGCGCCCCTGCTCCCGCTGGCGGGACACCTTTTCCAGCCGTTTCTGGATATACTTGATCCGCTCCCGCAGCAACCGGCGGTCGGTTTCCAGCTGGGTTTCACCCGGACCACGCAAACCGATACCGCCTTTTTGCCGCTCCAGGTGGGTCCACCCCCGCACCAAGCGGGTCGACAGGTGCCGCAGCTGAGCCAGTTCGACCTGCAGTTTCCCCTCATGGGTACGGGCGCGCTGGGCGAAAATATCCAGGATCAGGCCGGTGCGATCCAGCACCCGACACTTGACCTCCCGTTCCAGGTTGCGCTCCTGGGCCGGACTCAGGCTGTGGTTGAAGATCACCACGTCGGCCTGATGCATCTGCACCAGGGCGGCCAGTTCTTCTACCTTGCCGGTGCCGATAAAAAACTTGGACTGGGGCGCACCCCGACTGGCGGTGACCACCGCACAGGTCGCGACCCCGGCGGAGTCGGCCAGCAGCTCGAGTTCATCCAGCGCTTCCCGCTCGTCATCATCGGCAAAATTTATATGAACCAAAATGGCGGACTCGCCACCTTGATAACGCTCAAACAAGGCGCCTCCTCCGTCGTGCAGATGGGGTGGTATGCAAAGGATAATGCCGCAAGCAACGGCGCCGACTCATGCTCAATCTTGATCCTGCTCGGTATCGGCCTGCTCGGCACCACCGGGCGATGGTGCCTGATGGTGTACCGGCCTCGCCGGCACTACGGTCGAAATCGCATGCTTGTACACCATCTGGCTGACGGTGTTTTTCAGCAGAATAACGAATTGATCGAACGACTCAACCTGGCCCTGTAGCTTGATGCCATTCACCAGATAAATAGAGACGGGGATCCGCTCACGGCGCAGCGCATTCAGAAATGGATCCTGCAGAGATTGTCCCTTAGCCATCTTGTTGTCCTTATCTTTTGTAATTGTGAAAAATTGTTATTGTTGTCTTTCATTGAGCGCCCGCCTCACCTGCTCGATCAGGTGAAGGTCGGCCTCTTTGTTATCAGTATCCAGCCAGTGTACGTCCGGCCAGCTCCTGAGCCAGGTCAGCTGCCGCTTGGCCAATTGCCGGGTAGCGGCGATCCCCCGCTCCACCATTTCATCATAGCCGACTACGCCATTCAGGTAATCCCACATTTGCCGGTAGCCGACACAGCGAATGGACGGCAGATTCGGATGCAGATCGCCGCGCTGGTAAAGGGTCCGGACTTCCTGCTCAAATCCCTGTTCGAGCATCAAGCGGAAACGGTCGGCGATACGCCGGTGCAGCAGGGACCGTTCCTTGGGCGCAATCGCGAACTGTAACACTTTGTAAGGCAGGGGATCATCCTTGTGTTGCGTCAATTCTGTGAGCGTTTTACCGGAAATGCGAAAAACTTCCAGTGCCCTGGACAGACGCTGGGGATCATTGGGATGAATTCTGGCGGCCGCCACCGGGTCGATATCGGCCAACTCACGATGTAGCTGCTCCCAACCGAAGCGGGCCGCTTCGGCTTCAATCTGCGCCCTGATGCCGGCATCGGCACTGGGCAGGGGGGAGAGCCCCTCCAGCAGTGCCTTGAAGTAAAGCATGGTGCCCCCGACCAGCAGCGGGATACGGCCGGCGGCACTGATCTCGGCCATGGCCGCCAGCGCATCACGGCGGAAATCCGCCGCCGAATAGGCCTGCGACGGGTCGAGCAGGTCAATCAGCCGGTGAGGCGCCACGGCCTGCTCCTGCGGGGTGGGCTTGGCGGTGCCGATATCCATCCCCCGGTAGACCAGCGCCGAGTCGACACTGATCAGTTCACAGGGCAATGCCCGGCACAACGCCATGGCCAGGCTGGTCTTGCCCGAGGCCGTGGGGCCCATTAAAAATATTGCGAGGGGTTCAGTCCCCATCCATCCACCTGTCTAGTTGTTGCTCTATCGCTACCGGCTGCAAAAAAGAAAGCTCGCCGAAGGCGGCGGGCAGATGCGGCAGCAACCGTCGCCACAGGGTCACCGCGTCGGCCATGGACCAGCCTTGCCGGCGCGCCGGCCCCTGCTCGGCCAGCCACTGGCACAAGGCCCGGGGCTGGCCTTCGGCATCGCTATCCAGCCGTGCCAACAGTTCGGGGAACAACCGTGCCAGATCCGCATGACGCAGAGGTTGCGGCACCCGGGTCAGGATAATGGTGCCTTTGCTGCCGCTTTTCAACTCCAGACCCAGCTTTTGCAATGTCTGCCGATGTCGTGTCAGCCCCAACTGTTGCTGTTCATCCAGCGGAATAGCGATGGGCAGCAGCAGGGGCTGCGGCGTCAGCCCCTGCTGCCAGACCTCGAACAACACCCGGCCATTCTCATAGACGCCGGCGCCGGCCAGATCACACAGCCAGAGCTGCTCCTGGTGCAGTACCACCAGGACCCGCTCCCTGACCAGCAACAGGGGCTGGCTGACCATTTCGGGCAGGGAACCGGTTGCCGTCGCCCGCCCGGCAACCGGCGCCCGATGCTCGGGAGCCAGCGTGGTCAGCAAGCCCGTCATGCCCTGCCACTCCCGCCGGCTTGGCCCACCGCCGGTTCGAGCCGCCCCTCCGCCGCCATAACTGTGGCTCGGCGCCTGGAAGCTTACCGGGGCGGAAGGGCGGGACAGCTCGTCATAATCCACCGGCGGCTCCGCCACCCGGCTGGCCTGGGCGGCCGGACGATGGGCCAGCGCCTGTACCAATACCTGATAGATAAAGTCGTGTACCAGCCTGGCCTGGTGGAAACGCACTTCGTGCTTGGCCGGATGCACGTTGACATCCACTTCCCGCGCATCCAGCTCCAGATAGAGCACAAAGGCCGCGTTGCCATCGGCCGGCAAGCGATCACCGTACGCCTGGCGTACCGCATGGTTGAGCAGCTTGTCGCGCATCATGCGACCGTTGACATAGGTATATTGCAGATCGGCCTGGGCCCGGGCCGCTTCGGGCGGGGCCAGCCAGCCCCACAGCCGCAGCCCGTGGTGCTCGCTGTCGAGCCGGAGCGCCGAGCCGATAAAGGCAGGGCCGCATACCGCCGCCAGGCGCTTGTCTTGCTGGGACGGCAGCGTACCCGCCCGGTACTGGCGCACCGGCTTGCCGTTATGATGCAGGGTCAGGCTGATATCGAACCGACTGAGGGCGATGCGTCGGATGACCTCATCGATATGGCCGAACTCGGTTTTTTCGGTACGCAGAAACTTGCGCCGCGCCGGGGTATTGAAAAACAGATCCGCCACTTCCACCGTGGTGCCCTTGGGGTGGGAAGCCGGCTGCACCTTGACTTCCATTTCCCGGCCCTCCGCCATCGCCTGCCAGGCTTGTGCCTGCTCCTCCGGCTTGGAGGTGAGCACCAGGCGTGATACCGAGCTGATGGAGGCCAGCGCCTCGCCGCGAAACCCCAGGCTCAGGATCTGCTCCAGATCCTCCAGGGTACTGACCTTGGAGGTCGCGTGGCGAGACAGCGCCAGGGTGAGCTCCTCGCGCGCAATGCCGCTGCCGTTGTCGCGGATGCGAATAAGCTTGGCCCCGCCTTTCTCGATATCCACCTCGATCCGGGTAGCACCGGCATCCAGGCTGTTTTCCACCAGTTCCTTGACCACGGAGGCGGGCCGCTCCACCACTTCACCGGCGGCAATCTGGTTAGCCAGCCGGGCCGGCAATATCTGGATAGGCATGTCAGCTTCCCGGTATGTTCAGCACCTGGCCAATACGCACCACGTCGGACTGCAACTGGTTATGCCCCTTCAGCAGGTTGACGCTGATACCGTAGCGTTGGGCGATCAGCGACAGGCTCTCTCCGGAGCGGACCGTATGCTGGCGCGCGCCGCCCTGGGCCGGCTGACTGGCCATCATGGTGCCGCTGGGCGGGTTCTGCCGGTAATAGGATTTCACGCCGTTGAACACCGCCAGGGCGATTTTCTGCTGATGATCGGCGGTGAGCAGCAACTGCTCCTCCTGGGGATTGGAGATAAAGCCCGCCTCGATCAGGATGGAGGGTATGTCCGGCGACTTCAATACCGCCAGGCTGGCGTGCTCGGGCTTGCTCTTGTGCAGGCGCACCACCTTGCCCATGGCGGAGAGGATATGCTCGCTGATGGCGTAGCTGTCGGCCCGGGACCTGTCCATCGACAGATCGAGGAAGGTGCGGGTCAGGTAAGGATTGCCGTCGGTCTGGGAAATCACTTCGCCCACCCCACCGAGCAACTCCGATTGGCGCTCTTGCTTCTCCAGCCAGCTGGCCATTTCCCGGTTGGCCCGGTTGGAAGAAAGTACCCACACGGAAGCACCGCGCGGCCCCTGGTTGGCGACGCTGTCGGCATGGATGGACAACAGCAGATCGGCCCTGGCCTTGCGGGCGATTTCGGAACGCTGGTTGAGGTTGACAAAATAGTCGCCGGTGCGGGTCAGCACCGCCCTCATGCCCGGCTCCTTGTTGATAAGCTCGGCCAGGCGCCGGGAAATGGACAGGGTGATGTGCTTCTCCCGGTTCTTGCGCGGCCCTATGGCACCGGGATCTTCCCCGCCGTGACCCGGATCGATGGCCACCACGATTTCTTTCTGGCCCACCGGCGCCGCAGCCCGCACTACCTGTTGCGGTGTCCGGCTCGAATCGGCATAGGGCAGATCGACCACCAGGCGATGGCCGTACTCCCCGGCCGGCGTCAGCGGGAACACCACCGGCCTGACCCCGGACTTGAGTTCAAACACCAGTCGGTAACCGCCCGCCGTCGCCGGCTTGCTGTCCCGGATGCGGGTGATCAGTTCGCTGTTGTTGGTAATGGCACCGAAATTGACCCGGCTTTGGGTCTGCCGCAAATCCACCACCAGCCGGTGGGGATCGTTGAGCATAAAATATTCGTAATTGGGGGCCGACCCCATGTCCAGCACGATGCGGGTATTGTCCGGCGAAGGCCAGATACGGATACTTTCCAGCTGGTTGGCCCAGGCCGACACGCTGAACAGCACCAAGAAAAAAGCAACTATCGACTTCACGCTTGTACTTTCTCCAGCAACGCCACGCCTACCGGGGTGCAGGCTTCCAATAACGCCATGCGCCGCATGCCTTCATAACTGAGGGTAATTTCCATATCCGCCGGCGGCAGCATGCCATGACCCCGCTCCGGCCACTCGATCAGACACAAGCTGTCTTGAGTAAAATAATCACGAATGCCCATATATTCCAACTCTTCCGGGTCTGCCAGACGATAAAGATCGAAGTGATATATTTGCCAGGCCGGAGTCTGATAGGGCTCGACCAGGGTGTAAGTCGGGCTTTTGACTTTTCCTGCATGGCCCAGGGCGGTGATAATACCCCGGCTGAGGGTCGTCTTTCCCGCCCCCAGCTCGCCATGCAAAAAAATGACTGCCGCTTCGCTGCAGGCCAGGGCCAGTTTTTGTCCCAAGGCCAGGGTCTCCCCCTCATCGGCCAACACCAGGGTCCACTTATTTGTTGTCATTTTCATCTACTTGATTAATAAGGCTTCTTAGTGGAGATAACAAATCCGATGCCAGCAAGCCGAGCATGCCTTCGGCCGCGGCCCTGTCACCGGCCAGGCCGTGCAGGCACACCGCCAGGGGTGCCGCCAGGGCAGGGGCCAGCCCCTGGGCCATAAAGGCACCGATTATACCAGATAACAGGTCGCCCATACCCCCCGAGGCCATACCGGGATTACCATAATGACATAAACTGACATGGTGCTCATCAGCGATCAAGCTGCCGGCCCCCTTGAGCACCGCCACGCCGCCGTATTGCCGCTGGATGGCACGCACCGCCGCCAGCCGATCCGCCTCAACATCCGCCAGGCTGCATCCCAGCAGCACAGCGGCTTCTCCCGGGTGCGGCGTCAATACCCAGGGCCGAACGGCCGGCAGCCGTGTCTTGTTTCCGGCGAGCAAATGCAGGGCATCCGCATCGATAACCATGGCCAGACCGCTGTCCATGGCCGCGTCGAACAAGGCCTCGGCCCAGGGGTCGCGGCCCAGTCCCGGCCCCAGTACCAAGGCATCGGCCCAGCCCCAGTGACTGAATCCCGGAAAGGCTGCCGTCATCAGCTCGGGCCGGTGCAAGTTCAGGAACTGCGCATGGGCAGGATGACTGACGATGCGCACCAACCCTGTGGCACAACGCAGCGCCGCCTCCCCGGCCAGCCTGACGGCTCCATTCATGCCCTCATTGCCGCCCGCGATCAACAGCCGGCCGGCTTCGCCCTTGTGGGCTCCCCGCCGTCGGGTGGGCAGGGCCATTCGCTCCTGCTGCCAATGCAGCAAGGTGGCCACCGGCTGTTGAGCCAGCCGGGCCTGGATACCCAGATCCGCCAGCCAGATCCGGCCGCACACATCGGGCCCGCGCCCGGTCAGCAGGCCGGGTTTGAGCCCGACCAAGCTCAGGGTAAGAGAAGCCTGCACCGCCTCGCCCAGCAGCCGGCCGGTGTCGGCGCACAGGCCGGAAGGCAGATCCACCGCCAGCACAGGTGCATCGGTGGCGTTGATGCGCCGGATATGCTGGCGGGCGGCCTCCCTCACCTCGCCCTTGAGGCCGGTGCCGAGCAGGGCGTCGATGATCAGATCCGGCTTGTCCTGCAAGGCACTCAGGCTTTCGATAGCACCACCGTCGGCCCGGTAGTGATCCCGGGCGGTGGTCGCATCGCCGGTCAGGGCGTCGGCATCCCCCAGCTGCACCAGTTGCACCCGGACTCCCGCCGCCCGGGCCAGCCGCGCCACCACATAGCCGTCGCCGCCGTTATTGCCGCCACCGCAGAACACCCACCAGTGCCGGGCATCGGGCCATTGCCGTCGGGCCAGCTCGAACAGCGCCAGGCCGGCCCGCGACATCAGCTCGAACAGGCTGATGCCGGCCGAGGCCGCCGCCTGTTTCTCCCCTTCCCGGATCTGCTCCGAGTACCAGAGCGACTGTGTTAGACTGTGGGGCTTTTCCAGACCGATAATGCTCATGACCGCTCCCGACCTTGCCGCTTTGGCTCACGATATCAAGCTCTGGGCAGCAGAGCTAGGCTTTGACCAGGTAGGCATCACCGATACCGACCTGGCCGCCCATGAGCCCCTGCTGGCCGACTGGCTGGACCAGGGCTACCACGGCGAGATGGACTACATGGCCCGCCACGGCATGATGCGCGCCCGCCCCCAGGAGCTGCTGCCGGGCACCTTGCGGGTGATTTCGGTGCGCATGAACTACCTGCCGGAGCAGGCCGCCATCGCCCGGGTGCTGAGCGACCCGGACAAAGGCTATATCAGCCGCTATGCCCTGGGCCGGGACTACCACAAAGTACTGCGGGGCCGGCTGAAGAAGCTGGCCGACAGGATAGCGGAACGGGCCCAAGAGCTGGTCGCCCGCCCCTTCGTCGACTCGGCCCCCATACTGGAGCGGCCGCTGGCCGCCAAAGCCGGCATCGGCTGGGTGGGCAAGCACTCGCTGTTACTCAACCGGGAGCAAGGCTCTTTCTTCTTTCTGGGCGAGCTCTTGGTCAACCTGCCGCTGCCGGTGGACAGCCCGGTGGAGGAAGGCTGCGGCAAGTGCGTGGCCTGCATCACCACCTGCCCCACCGGCGCCATCGTCGCCCCCTATGTGGTGGACGCCCGGCGCTGCATCTCCTACCTCACCATCGAGCTCGACGGCTCCATACCGGAGGAGTTCCGACCGCTGATGGGCAACCGCATCTACGGCTGCGACGACTGCCAGCTGATCTGCCCTTGGAACCGCTTCACCGGGGCCAGCCGGGAGCCGGATTTCGCCGCCCGGGACGACCTGCACGCCCCCGAGCTGCTGACCCTGTTCGCCTGGAGCGAGGAACACTTCCTGAAGATGACCGAGGGCAGCCCCATCCGCCGCATCGGCCATCGCCGCTGGCTGCGCAATATCGCCGTGGCCCTGGGCAACGCCCCCGCCTCCGAGCACGTCATCCGGGCGCTGGAACAACAACGGGAAGCGGTGGACGAGCTGGTGCGGGAACATGTCGACTGGGCCCTGGCGCGGCAACGAGCCGGCCTGACCCGGCCGGAGCGCAAGACGGAGCGGCTGATCCGCGCCGTGGACAAGGGCATGCCGGAGCATGCCCGCTGAGGGCCTGATATCGGAGGCCGTTTGCGGGCATAAAAAAACCGACCCTGAGGTCGGTTTTTTAGGTTTGGAGCGGGAAACGAGACTCGAACTCGCGACCCCAACCTTGGCAAGGTTGTGCTCTACCAACTGAGCTATTCCCGCAAAATACTTTTCACTTTCAATGCCGCCTTGGTGAGCCGCATCGTTGCAATTTGGAGCGGGAAACGAGACTCGAACTCGCGACCCCAACCTTGGCAAGGTTGTGCTCTACCAACTGAGCTATTCCCGCAAAATACTTTTCACTTTCAATGCCGCCTTGGTGAGCCGCATCGTTGCAATTTGGAGCGGGAAACGAGACTCGAACTCGCGACCCCAACCTTGGCAAGGTTGTGCTCTACCAACTGAGCTATTCCCGCAAAATACTCTTAACTTGTGCATGGGGCCGCGGCGCGACCCTCATCAACTTCAGCAAGGTCAAGCCCTATCAACTGAGCTATTCCCGCAATTTGTTACGTAGGCAGCGGCTTGCTTTGCAATTCCGTCCGGCTACGGGAGGCGAATTATAAGAGCACTTTAAGTGAATGCAAGCCTTTTTTCGCCCCCTAAGATCGTTTGTCGAATTTACCAGCAATGGCGCCCGGATGGCTCAGATCTTGAACACCTGATCCCGGTAGAACTGCAGTTCGGCGATGGATTCGCGGATATCGTCCAGGGCCTGGTGGCTGCCCTTTTTGGTGAACTGCTCCAGCAACGCCGGCTGCCAGCGGCGCACCAGTTCCTTGACGGTACTGACATCGATATTACGGTAATGGAAAAAGGCTTCCAGCTCCGGCATATGCCGCACCAGAAAGCGCCGATCCTGGCCGATGGAGTTGCCGCACAGCGGCGAGCTCTTTTCCGGCACCCACTGGCGCAGAAACGCCAGCGTCTGCGCCACCGCCTCGGCCTCGGTCACTGTGCTTGCCTGCACCCGCGCCACCAGGCCCGATCCGGTGTGGGTGCGCACATTCCACTCGTCCATCTTGGCCAGCTCCGCTTCCGGCTGGTGGATGGCCAGCACCGGCCCCTCGGCCAGCACCTTCAGCTCCTTGTCGGTCACTATGCTGGCAATCTCGATAATCCGGTGTTCGTCCGGCTCCAGGCCGGTCATTTCCAGATCGATCCAGACCAGGTTTTCTGTATTTTGGCTCATCTTGGGTCTCTAGCTGTGTGGCAATGTGGGACAAGTTTGAGCGGGAAAGTGTATCATAGCCGCAGTGAAAACGGGTTCGAGGACATCGTGACCAAGAAAAAACAGCTCAGCAAAGGCCAGAAGCGCCGGGTAAGCGATAACCACAGCCGGCGGCTCAAGCGCCAGCAAGAGGAAAGCATTGATGACCGCCTGCTCGGCCCGCCCCAGGAAGGAGTGGTGATCAGCCGCTTCGGCCAGCACGCCGACATCGAAGACCATGAAGGGCGTATCCATCGCTGCAACCTGCGCCGGACCCTGAGTTCCCTGGTCACCGGTGATCGGGTGGTCTGGCGCCCGGGCGTGGAGGCCATGCAGGGCATCAGCGGCGTGGTGGAGGCGGTGCACCCCCGCCAGACCGTGCTCAGCCGCCCCGATTACTACGACGGCATCAAGCCGGTGGCCGCCAATATCGACCAGATAGTGGTGGTGTCGGCGGTATTGCCCGAGTTGAGCTGCCACATCATCGACCGCTACCTGGTGGCGGCCGAAGATGTCGAGATGCCGCCCATGCTGGTGCTGAACAAGGTGGATCTGCTCACCGACGACCAGCGCCGGCAGGCGGAGCTGGCCCTGCAACGCTACCGGGATATCGGTTACCAGGTGCTGCTGGTCAGCTGCGACACCGGCGAAGGCCTGGAGCAGCTCAAGCAGGCGCTTAAAGATCACACCAGTATCTTCGTGGGCCAGTCGGGGGTGGGCAAGTCCTCCCTGGTCAATGCGGTGATGCCCCACGTGGACGCCGCCACCGGCGCCGTGTCCGATAACTCCGGCCTGGGCCAGCACACCACCACCACCGCCCGGCTCTATCATTTCCCGTCCGGCGGCTCCCTCGTCGACTCGCCGGGTATTCGTGAATTTTCCCTCTGGCACCTGCCGCCCGAGCGGGTGGCCTGGTGCTTCAGCGAATTCCGGCATTACCTCGGCGGCTGCCGTTTCCGCGACTGCAAGCACGGCACCGATCCGGGCTGCCTGCTGCAACAGGCCAGGACGGATGGCCACATCCATCCCGAGCGGCTCGACAGCTACCATCGCATCATGGATGCCATGGCGGACAAACCCAGCCGCCATCATCCCAAATCCTGATCCTTTTCCCAGTCATTGTTCGGACGCCCTATGATCGATAGCCTTAAAATTTTGCTGCAATACCTGCTACCCAAACACCTGATTTCCCGCCTGGTCGGCCGCCTGGCCGCCATGGAGGCTGGCCGCCTCACCCAGTGGCTGATCCGCCGCTTTATCCAGCGCTACCGGGTGGACATGAACGAGGCCCAATATCCGGATCCGGGCCATTACCTGAGCTTCAACGACTTCTTTACCCGCCCGCTCAGGGAAGGGGTGCGCCCACTGGTGGAGGGGGAGGAGATCCTCGCCATGCCGGTGGACGGCGCCATCAGCCAGCTGGCCCCCATCCAGCAGGGGCGCATCATCCAGGCCAAGGGCCACGACTTCAGCGCCCGGGGCCTGCTCGGCGGCGACAAGGCCCTGGCCGAGCCCTTCATGGGCGGCGACTTCGCCACCATCTACCTGGCGCCCAAGGACTATCATCGCATCCACATGCCCCTGGACGGGGTGCTCAAAACCATGATCTACGTGCCCGGCGAGCTGTTCTCGGTCAATCCGCTCACCGCCGAGCGGGTACCCGAGCTCTTTGCCCGCAACGAGCGGGTGGTGTGCATCTTCGATACCGCCGCCGGGCCCCTGGCCCTGGTGCTGGTGGGCGCCACCATAGTGGCCAGCATCGAAACCGTCTGGGCCGGCACCATCACCCCGCCCGTGGGCAAGCGCGTGCAGCGCTGGGACTACGATCCGGCCACGGCGCCGCGCCTGGCCAAGGGCGAGGAGATGGGCCGCTTCAAACTGGGCAGCACCGTGGTCTGCCTCTTTGCCCCCGGCCGGGTCGAGCTGTCCGACAGGTTCCAGCCCGGCACCCCCACCCGCATGGGCACCGAATTCGGCCGCCTGCTGCGGGGCTGAGCCATCGCAGGCTTTAACCCTTAAACATCGAGAGTCAGCCGTGTTTGCCCCCATACTGCTGTTTTTTGCCCTGCTGTTGCTGCCGGCCCCGCTGCCGGCGGATCAGAGCGTCGCCGACATCGAGACCCTGCTGGCCGAAATCCCCGAGGGGGACAGGCCCGAGCTGCAGAAATTGCGCGACAGCTACAACCAGGCCCTGCAACTGGTGCGCGAAGGCGAGCGCTACCGCCGGCAGGCCCAGGCGCTGCGGCAGTTCATGGATGGCTACCCGGCCGAACTCAAAAAGCTCGAACGCGAACGGGACGGGCTCAAGGCCACCGACACCGCCGGCATCCCCCGCCTGGACGAAGAGGCGGTGCAACAGGCCCTGGTCGATGCCCAGGCCCGCCGGCTGGAATTCAGAGGCCAGCGGGACGATCTCGCCAATACCCTCAACCTGCAGGAACTGGGGGCGGGCGATCAGCACAAGCTGCTGGACGATCTGCGCCAACAGCTGCGCCGCACCCAGCAGAGCCTGGACGAATTACAATTCTCGGACAGCCAGAACCGGCAGCAGACCGCCAACCGCGTACTGGCCCTGGTGCGCGAGCAGAGCCTGCAGACCCGCATCCAGGTGCTGGAGCTGGAGCAGCTGTCCGCCGGCAACAGGGACAGCCTCAACCGGCTGAAACTGGACATCATCCAGGCCCGGTTGCAGGATCTGGACGCCTACATAGCGGCGCTGCAGAATCGCCAGAACGAGCTGCGCCGGGCTACCACCGAGGCCACCATCGCCGAGAGCGAACGCCTGCTGGACCAGGTCGAGGCCGACGCCCCCCTGCTGGCCGGTCAGCAGGCCGTCAACCAGCGGCTGTCCAGCCAGCTTGCGGAGAAGAGCCGGGAGGTGGAGGCGCTGCAGCTGGAATACCAGGCGGCGGAGCGGGCCGCCTCCGAGCTGGTTACCATGAAAAACAACCTCAAGGAGCAGCTGGAATGGCTGCAGGTCAGCCGGGGCTTCGGCGAAAACCTGCGCAACCGCCTGAACGAGCTGCCGTCCCCCTATTCCCTGCCCCAGCTGGAGGCCCGCATCGTGCAGAGCCGGGTGGACAAGTACGGCTATCAGGAATCCCTCGACAGCCTGCGCACCGGCAGCTACCGCACCAGCCTGCTGCTGAGCGAGCAGGCCGGCGCCCTGACCGACACCCAGCTGTCCCAGCTCGATGAACTGCTGGCCACCCAGCGCCGCTTGCTGGAGCAACTGGTCGGCGCCACCGACAACCAGATCCACGAGCAGACCCGGCTCAAGGTCGCCTACAGCCGGCAGAACAGCCAGCTGCAGGAAATCCGTACCCTCACCGACGAGCGGCTGTTCTGGCTGCCGGATCTGCGCCCCATCGGCGGCCAGTTCCCGCAGTCCCTGATGGAAACCCTGGGCTGGCTGCTGACCGCCAGCACCTGGACCGCCCTGCCCCAGTCCCTGCTGCTGCAGGGCGGCGCCAGCCTCACCCTGTACGGCGTCAGCTCCCTGATGGTGCTTTACCTCTGGTTCCTGAGCCGGCGCAGCCTGCGCGATTACCTGGAGAAAATCAGCCCGCGCATCGGCAACGTCACCCAGGACAAGTACGACTACACCTTCAATACCCTGCTGCTCAGCCTGCTCACCGCCCTGCCGCTGCCGGCGCTGCTGTCGCTGTTGTCCAGGGCCATCGACTCGCCCTGGGCGCCGCCGGTGGTGCTGGCCCTGGCCCATGCCCTGGGCAAGCTGATGCTGCCGGTGTTCATCCTGATGTTGATCGGCAACCTGATGATGAACAGGGGCCTGCTGGTGGTGCACTTCAACCTGCCCCGGGAACGGGTGCGCCGGGTCTGGCGCCAGTTCCAGACCCTGATGCTGACCATGCTGCCGGCCCTGCTGCTGTTCTACACCGCCCAGGAATACCGGGACTTTTCCCTCTACGACACCCTGGGCCGGCTCGGCTTTATGTTCATCTGCCTGCTGCTCAGCCTGTTCTCCTGGCGTCTGTACCGGGCGGATCTGCCGCTGCTGCTGTCCACCCCCCGCCGGGAGCACCTCACCCTGGTCAACCACCTGCTGTGGGGCCTGCTGATCCTGGCGCCGCTGCTGGCCCTGGCCGCCGCCGCCATGGGCTACCTGTTCACCGCCCATACCCTGCTGCGCCAGCTGGAGATCTCGGTGCTGGTGGGGGTCAGTTTCCTGATGGCCTACTTCCTGGTGCGGCGCTGGATGCTGATCCAGCGCCGGCGGCTGGCGTTCGAGCGGGCCAAGGCCCGGCGCGCGGAAATCCTGGCCCAGCGCAAGGAGAGCAAGGAAAAAGAGAAGGAAGAGACGATGGAAACCCCGCCCAGCCCGGAGGCGGAAGCGGCCGCCGTGGCCGAGGTGGACCTGGATACCATCAGTGCCCAGTCTCTGGGGCTGCTGCGTTCGGTGCTGATGCTGGGCTACATCCTCAGCCTGATGCTGCTGTGGTCGGAGATCAACACCGCCTTCAGCTTCCTCGACAGCATCCAGGTCTGGCAGGTCTCCACCAGCCTGGGCGGGGAAGACACCCTGATGCCCATCTCGCTCAAGGATCTGGTGATCGCCCTGTTCGTGGTGGTGCTCACCTGGATCACCGCCCGCAACCTGCCCGGCCTGATGGAGCTCAGCCTGCTGCAGCACCTGAACCTGTCGCCCGGCACCGGCTTCGCCATCACCACCATCTCTAAATATGTGGTGCTGATGGTCGGCGCCTTCACCACCTTCGCCATGCTCGGCATCGACTGGTCCAAGACCCAGTGGCTGGTGGCCGCCCTGTCGGTGGGCCTCGGCTTCGGCCTGCAGGAGATCTTCGCCAACTTCGTGTCCGGCCTGATCATACTGTTCGAAAAGCCGATCCGTATCGGCGACACCGTCACCATCCGCGAGCTCACCGGCACCATCTCCAAGATCAAGACCCGGGCCACCACCATAGTGGACTGGGACAGGCGCGAGATCATCGTGCCCAACAAGGCCTTTATCACCGAGCAGTTCGTCAACTGGTCCCTGTCCGACGCCATCACCCGGGTCAAGCTGCTGGTGCGGGTACGGCTGGATGCGGATATCGAGCTGGTGCAGCGGTTGACCCACGAGGCGATCAAGGAGTGCGGCCTGATCCTGGACAACCCCATCCCCGAGGTGTTCCTGATCGAGTTGACCGACTCGGCCCTGGTGTACGAGGTGCGGGTCTATGTGGAGGACATGAGCCACCGCATGCCCATGACCCACGAGCTGCACAACCTGCTGCTGGCCCGGCTGCGCTGGCACCAGATCCAGATCCCGCACCAGCAGGTCGACATCCGCCTGATCAGCGAGCAGCCCATCAACACGCCCGTGCGAGGTCCAGATGCCAAACCACGCTAAACTGCTGCTCGCCCTGCTGCCGCCGCTGCTGGTGCTGAACCTGCCGGCCGAGCTGCTGCCGCTGCCGGATCCCAGCCTGGTCGAGCAGCGGCTGCTGGCCATCTTCCTGCTCGCCGCCCTGCTGTGGGTGCTGGAGCCGGTGCCGGTGTTCGCCACCTCCCTGCTGATCATCGGCCTGCTGCTGGTCACGGTATCGGACCAGGCCGCCGTCTGGTTCCTGCGGGAGGACGCCGGCCAGCCCCTGGGCGAGCTGCTGCCCTACCAGGCCATCATGGGCAGCTTCGCCTCCCCCATCATCATCCTCTTCCTCGGCGGCTTCGCCCTGGCCCTGGGGGCGGCCAAGTACCAGCTCGACACCAACCTGGCCAACTATCTGCTGCGCCCCTTCATGGCCAGCCACAACCGGCTGATGCTGGGCGTTATGCTGATCACGGCGCTGTTCTCCATGTTTATGTCCAACACCGCCACCACCCTGATGATGCTCACCATCATGGGGCCGGTGTTCGCCAGCCTGGGGCTGCAGGCGCCGTCCACCCGCGGCCTGCTGCTGGCCATTCCCATCGCCGCCAACCTGGGCGGCATCGGCACCCCCATCGGCACCCCGCCCAACGCCATCGCCCTGCAGTACATGGCCAACCCGGTCGATTTCCTGACCTGGATGGCCTTCGCCGTGCCCCTGGTGCTGGTGTTGCTGCTCGCCGCCTGGCGGCTGCTGCTGAAGCTTTACCCCGCCGCCGAGCTGGGCCTGTGCCTGACCCTGAGCAGCAAGTTCCTGCACGGGCCCCGCGCCTGGCTGCTCTACGCCACCTTCGCCCTGACCATAGTGCTCTGGCTCACTTCCTTCTGGCACGGCATGAACAGCTATGTGGTGGCCGTCATCCCGCTGGTGGTGTTCAGCCTGACCGGCATCATCACCCCGGCGGATCTGCAGAAGATCAACTGGGACGTGCTCTGGCTGGTGGCGGGGGGCATAGCCCTGGGGCTGGCCCTGGATCAGTCCGGCCTGGCACGCAAGCTGGCCCTGTCGCTGCCGCTCGAGCAGCTGCCCGGCGCGGCCATACTGCTCAGCCTGCTGCTGGTGTGCTTCCTGCTGGCCAACGTCATGTCCAACACCGCCACCGCTAACCTGATACTGCCGATCACCGCCGCCGTGGCCACCGGCTATGACGGCATGGCCGACTATGGCCTGGATACGGCCCTGGTGCTGGTGGCCCTGTCCTGCTCCCTGGGCATGATACTGCCGGTGAGCACACCGCCCAACGCCCTGGCCTACGCCACCGGCCTGGTCACCACCAAAGACATGCTGCGCACCGGCCTGGCGATCGGTGCCTTCGGCCTGGTGCTGCTGTTCGTCATCCTGCTGGTGCTGGGCGCCCTGGGATGAATTTTACCCTCAAGCAGTTGCGGCTGTTCGTCGCCGTGGCGGAAAACGCCAGCCTGAGCCGGGCCGCCGAGCAGCTGGCCATGACCCAGTCGGCGGCCACCATGGCGTTGCAGGAGCTGGAACGCCAGCTCAACCACCCCCTGTTCGACCGGGTCGGCCGCCGGCTCAAGCTCAACGCCTGGGGGCTTTGGCTGCTGCCCCGGGCCCAGAAAATACTGGCCGAGAGCTACCTCATCGAGCAGGGGTTCAAGGGCAAGAGCCCCATCGCCGGGCAACTGCGCCTGGGGGCGAGCCGCACCATCGCCGACTGCTGGATCCCCGAGCTGGTGGAATACAGCTCCCGCCGTTATCCCCAGCTCGACATCAGCCTGGCGGTGGACAACACCCATAGCCTGTTGCAACAGCTGTATCAGGGCCGGTTGGAAATGGCGCTGGTCGAAGCCCATGCCCAGGAAAAATGGTTGCGGTTGGAACCCTGGTGTCAGGACGAGCTGGTGATCGTCTGCCGGCCGCAGCACCCTCTGGCCCGAGAGCAGAACGTGACCCTGGCGCAACTGGCGGCATGCGAATGGATACTGCGCGAGTCCGGCTCCGGCACCCGGGATACCTTCGAGCAGGCCCTCGCCGGTCGACTCGGCCCCCTGAACATTCGCCAGGAATATCCGCACCTGCCCACCATCAAACGGCTGCTGCTGTCCCGCCCCTGGCTCAGTTGCATATCCCGCCTCAGTATCGCCGACGAGCTGGCAGCGGGCACCCTGGTGGCCCTGCCGGTGGCGGAGCTGGTGCTCACCCGCTTTTTCTATTTCGCCTGGCACAAGGACAGGGGGGATCACCCCTCGCGTATGGCGCTGATCGAACTGGCCAGGGAAATTCTGCTCTGAGTAATACCAGCGGGAAAAATGGCGACCACGGCGGCTTGCAACTTTCCCTCCGGCCGGGTCTAAATAGGGGAGACCCCGGCCGGAGATCACGCTTATGTTACGCCTATTGCTTCTTGCCCTGCTGTTGAGCGGCTGCGCCGCGCCCTACGACTACGCCGAAGACACCGATTTCAATCGCTTCACCAGCGTCGCCCTGGCGCCCACCGCAGACAGCCAGTCCCTGGACGGTGCCCGCATCACCACCTCGGCCCTGGCCCTGCTGCCGGGACGCGGCCTGCGCCTGGCGGAACCCGACCGGGCTTCGCTCTGGCTGAACTACCAACTGGTGGAAGAAACCCGACTGCTGACCACCATACCGCGTATTACCGCCCATCATGGCCGTTTCTGGGACGACGAGGAGCGGGTCTATGGCGCGGTGCGGGAGCTCAAGCTGCGCCTCTGGCTGGAAGAGCCCGGCGGCAAGATGCTGTGGAGCAGCAAGCACCCCCGCGCCTTTCCCGCCGCACGGGTCAAAGGCGCCGAACGCAGTCGACGCATCGAACAGCAGGTGGCGGAGCTGCTGGCCAACTACCCGCCCCGCCACTGAGTCAGGCGCGGGTGACCGGGAAGGCGATCACCTGCTCCAGCAGCGAAGCCCCCAGCGCCAGCATGATCAGCCGGTCCATCCCCAGCGCCACCCCGGCGCAATCGGGCAGGCCGGCCTGCAGGGCGGCGAGCAGGTATTCGTCCACCGGCCGCTCGGGCAGCCCGCGGGCGCGGCGCAGCCGGTTGTCCTGCTCGAAACGGCGGCGCTGCTCGTCCGCATCGCTCAGCTCATGGAAACCGTTGGCCAGCTCGATGCCCTTGAAATAGACCTCGAACCGCTCCGCCACCCGCGGATCCTGCGGGCTGATGCGCGCCAGGGCCGCCTGGCTGGCGGGGAAGTGATAGACGAAGCAGGGGGTGCACTGACCGATGCGCGGCTCCACCCCGAGGGCGAACAGCAGTTGAAGCAGGGTATCCCTGTCCTCCTCCCGGGCGACCAGATCGTCGGCACCCAGCCCCTGGCCGGCCCGGCGCAGCTCGTCGAGGGAAGCGCTCAGCGGGCAGACCCCCAGGGTGGTCAGGAAGGCCTGCCGGTAAGTCAGCCGCTCGGGACTGTCGCAATCCAGCACCCGTTGCAGCAGCCCGGCCATCTCGTCCATCAATTGATGATGATCGAAACCGGGTCGGTACCACTCCAGCATGGTGAACTCGGGATTGTGCAACCGGCCCGACTCCTCGTTGCGGTAGGCCTTGCAGATCTGGTAGATGGGGCCGCTGCCCGCCGCCAGCAGCCGCTTCATATGGAATTCCGGCGAGGTCTGCAGGTAGAGCTCCAGCCCCGCGGCCATGCCCGGACCGACGAAGCGGGTCATGAAGTTGTCCAGGTGCACATCGGTCACCCCGGCGCTGGCCAGGGTGGGGGTATCCACCTCCAGCACCCCCCGTTCGGAGAAAAACTGGCGAACCTGCGCCAGCAGCCGGGCCCGCTGTTGCAGAAAGGAAAGAGGGGCCGTGGGTGGCCAGGGGATGCTCGTCATGGGTTCGGTGCCAAAAATGGGCATTTTACCCTTAACGGCGGCGCTTGCCACTCTAGAGCGGCCCTTTCAACTCCACCTGGTTGCCTTCGGGGTCGAACACATAGACCGACGGGCCTTCGCCCTCGGCGCCGTAGCGCAGCTGCGGCTCCTCGCAGATGACCCCGCTGCACTCCAGGTAGAGCAGCAGGGCATCGGGCTCGAAGGGGGTGATGCGCAGGCAGAAGTGATCCATATTGGCCTTGCACTGTTCCGCCGCCTCCCCGTCCCCGCCCAAGGGGCCACGGATATCCACCAGATCGATCAGCTGGGCGCCGGCACGCAGCTGGTAGAGGCCGATGTCGCTCTTTTCCCGCTCCAGGGTGCAGCCCAGGACGCGGCAGTAAAAATCCAGCATCCGCTCCGGCTGCCGCACCCGCAGCACCAGATGATCCAGTCCCAGAATAGTGAACATGAGCACGCCCTCCCCGTCAGGATGCTAACAGCATGGCGTAATTTTGAGCAAAATAAAAGGGCGCCGCGGCGCCCTCGATTCGTCGTTTCCGCTCAGTCTTCGCCCATCACGTGGTCGTCCCGCTTGACCGCGCCGAAAAAAGCGTACCAGGCGAACAGCAGCGCCATCACCAGATAACCCATGACAAATTCCGGTGCCGCATAGAAGCCGAGTTTGGGCGCGTGCATCAGCCCCACGAAGGAAAAGCCGGCACTGCACAGGGCGAAGGCCATGGCCCGCTTGAAGGCGCCATCGATCACGCACACGGTGATGGCGCCCAGCATCATGGCGGTGAACATGGCACCCTGGCCCAGGGGCACTATGCCGTCGGAAATGCGGCTGACCACCTCGCCGGCGGCGTTGTTGAAGCGGGTCATCACATAGTTGGCGAAGTAGGGCAGCATGGCCAGGGCCACCGCCGGGTAGTACTTCTTGGCGTTGGTCAGGAAGGCGGTGGACACCATGGACATGCCCACGAACACCAGGATCGGGGCCACCACCGCCACCGGGATCAGCGCCGAGATCACCGCGATCAGGCCGAACATGGCCGCCAGCAGGTATACCAGGCCGTTGAGGATGCTGTAGCCACGACCGGCCTTCATCCACTTGGCGCCCACGGTGGCGATATAGACGGTGGTCGGGAACAGGCCGCCGAACAGGGCGCCGATCATGGTGCCCACGCCGTCCACCGCCTGGCACTCGCGCACATCGTACTTGTCGCCGGCGGCCTCCATCGCTTCCACGTTGTTCATGGTCTCGATGGCGTTATAAAGGGTAATGGGCAGCACCACGGTGAGGATGCCGATCATGGAGCCGAACAGGTAGCTAATACCGTCGAAGGCCGCCATGGAAGGCAGCACGGGGTAGAAGCCGAAGTGGGACAGCCCCTCGGCAATCTTGGCGCTGTCGCTCGCGCCCAGCAGATAGGCCAGCAGGGTACCGAACACGATGGCGAACAAAGAGGCGGGCATACGGAAGGGCAGCACCACCCGGCCGACGATGCCGATGATGATCACCGCCAGCACGAACAGGCCGACCACCGGCATCTCCAGGGTCTTGAACAACATCTCGCCGGCGATAAAGGTCAGCGCCACCCCGGCCACCGCCCCCAGCATGGCCGCCCGGGGCAGGTTGCGCTGCACCCAGCGGCCGATGATGCTCACCAGCACTTCCAGCAGGCCGCTGAGGAAGCAGGCGCCCACGGCGATTTTCCAGGCCAGCTCGGGATCGCCGGTCAGGGTCTTGGCCGGCAGCAGTACCCCGAACAGGAATACGAACATCACCGGCGTACTGATACCGTAGGACAGGGCGGTCACGTCGGTACGCTGTTCCTGGTGGGCCAGGCGGTTGGCGGTATAGGCGTAATAGAGGTTGCCCACCAGCACGGCGATGGCCGCCCCCGGTATCACCTGTCCGAACACCAGCTCCTGGGGGAAACCCATGCCCAGCATGGTGATGGTGATAATGACGAAGTTGGCGACGTTGTTCTGGAACAGGGCGAAGAAGGCATCGGTGTCTTCCTTCTTGTACCAGGGATAATGGAAGCGCGGCTCGGTCACTGCTGTTTTCTCCTTGTGATGATGAGTGGCGGCATCGGGTGACGATAGGCAAACGATTGCGCACAGGATACCGCCTTCCTTCTGCGCAACACAGCGGACAACTGTAAACAAAAAGCGGCAAAGGTTAAATGAAATTTAACTTAAAAGTCAGTTTTTAGAGTAAAGCATGAACTCTGCTAATTATCTTTTCATGAAATTAATTGTTGAACAATGAGTCAGGATGGTTGCAAAAAAAAATAACCCGAACTAGAATGCTGAAAACCGGGGGCCTAAAAAACCCCCGGTTTTTTTGTGCCTGTCACTTATCGAGGTTACACCATGCGTATCGAAGAAGACTTGAAACTGGGCTTTAGGGATGTGCTGTTTCGCCCCAAGCGCTCCACCCTCAACAGCCGTTCCCAGGTTGAACTGAACCGGGAATTCACCTTTAAGCATTCAGGTCGGCGCTGGTCCGGGGTGCCGGTCATCGCCGCCAACATGGACACCGTCGGCACCTTCGCCATGGCCCGGGCCCTGGCCCGCCACGAGATACTGACGGCGGTGCACAAACATTACTCGGTAGCCGAGTGGCAGGCCTTCGTGCAGGGCGAACAGGCCGAAACGCTGCGGCATGTGGTCGTCTCCAGCGGCACCTCCGACAGGGATTTCGAGAAGCTGCAGCAGATCCTGGCCCTGTCCGGCGAGCTCGGCTTTATCTGTATCGACGTGGCCAACGGCTACAGCGAGCACTTCACCTCCTTCGTCAGCCGGGTACGCAGCCAGTGCCCGGGCCACACCATCATCGCCGGCAACGTGGTCACCGGTGAAATGGTGGAGGAGCTGATCCTCTCCGGCGCCGACATCGTCAAGGTGGGCATAGGGCCGGGCTCGGTGTGCACCACCCGGGTCAAGACCGGGGTCGGCTATCCCCAGTTGTCGGCCATCATCGAGTGCGCCGACGCCGCCCACGGCCTGGGCGGCCAGATCATCGGCGACGGCGGCTGCACCTGCCCGGGCGACGTGGCCAAGGCCTTCGGCGGCGGCGCCGACTTCGTGATGCTGGGCGGCATGCTGGCGGCTCACGAGGAATGCGGCGGCGAGATCATCGAGCGGGACGGCAAGGCCTTTATGACGTTCTACGGCATGAGCTCTTCCAGCGCCATGGATAAACACGCCGGCGGCGTGGCCAAGTACCGGGCCGCCGAGGGCAAGACGGTGGCGCTGCCCTACCGCGGGCCGGTGGAAGAAACGGTGCAGGACATCCTCGGTGGCGTGCGCTCCACCTGTACCTATGTGGGCGCCCAGCGGCTGAAGGAGCTGACCAAGCGCACCACCTTTATCCGGGTACGGGAGCAGGAAAACAACGTGTACGGCAAGGAATAAATAAAAACGGCGCCTTTCGGCGCCGTTTTTACGTCGGGGAGCAATAACGGCTTACTTCACCCGGGACACGTACTCGCCGGAGCGGGTGTCGACCTTCAACACTTCACCGATCTGGATAAACAGCGGTACCCGTACCACGGCGCCGGTGCTCAGGGTGGCGGGCTTGCCGCCGGTGCCGGCGGTATCGCCCTTCAGGCCCGGATCGGTTTCAATCACTTCCAGCTCCACGAAGTTGGGCGGGGTCACGGAAATGGGCGCCCCGTTCCACAGGGTCAGGATGCAGACGTCCTGCTCTTTCAGCCACAGTTTGGCATCACCCACGGCTTTGTCATCGGCAGCCAGCTGCTCGAAGGTGTCGTTGTTCATGAAATGGTAGAACTCGCCGTCGTTGTACAGGTAGGCCAGTTCCATGTCCATGACGTCGGCGGCTTCCACGGAATCACCGGACTTGAAGGTCTTCTCCAGTACCTTGCCGTTCAGCAGGCGGCGGATCTTGACGCGGTTGAAGGCCTGGCCTTTACCGGGCTTGACGAATTCGTTTTCGATAATGGCGCAAGGTTCCCCGTCCAGCATAATCTTTAGGCCGGAGCGGAATTCGTTGGTACTATAAGAGGCCATTTTACCCTCGTGAATTTGACAGAGTTGCAGAAAATGCCGGCAATGATACCCCTAAACGGGGGCGATTTACATATTAACTGGCAAAAAGAACTTGCCCAGGCCTTTACCTCTCCCGAGCAACTGCTGGACTACCTGCATATCGACCCGACCCCCTGGCAACAAGGGTTCCAGGCCCGCCGGCTGTTTCCGATGCGGGTGCCCCGCCCCTTCGCCGACAAGATGCGCCCGGGCGATCCCGCCGATCCTTTGCTGCGCCAGGTGTTACCCCTGAGCGAGGAATTCGAGCAGGTCTCCGGATACGTGGCAGATCCCTTGCAGGAACACGACAGTGCCTTGCCCGGGCTGCTGCACAAATATCGCTCCCGGGTGCTGCTGGTGCTGCGCGGCGGCTGTGCGATCAATTGCCGCTACTGCTTTCGCCGCCATTTTCCCTATGCCGACAATGCGCCGGGGCGGGAAGGCTGGCAGGAGGCACTGGCCTATATCGCCGCCGATCCCGACATCAACGAGGTGATCCTGTCCGGCGGCGATCCGCTGATGGCCAAGGATGAACAGCTGAGCGCCCTGTTCGACCGCCTGGAGGCGATACCGCATCTCAAGCGGTTGCGCATCCACACCCGCTTGCCGGTGGTGATCCCGGCCCGGCTGACGGACGTCCTGCAACAGCGGCTGAGCCGGAGCCGGCTGCAGGCGGTGATGGTGCTGCATATCAACCACGCCAACGAGCTCGACGCCATGCTGAGCGAACGGCTCAACCAGTGGCGCCAGGCCGGTATTACCCTGCTCAACCAGAGCGTACTGCTGGCGGGGGTCAACGACGATGCCGATCGCCTGTGCCAGCTGTCGGAGCGGCTGTTCGAGGCAGGCGTGCTGCCCTATTACCTGCACCAGCTCGACCAGGTCCAGGGCGCCGCCCACTTTGCCGTCGGCGACGAACAGGCCAGGGCCCTGCTGGCCCAGCTGCTGATCCGGCTGCCCGGCTTTCTGGTGCCCCGGCTGGTACGCGAAATCGGCGGCGAACTGAGTAAAACTCCCATAGACCTTGGACTTGAACCCTGTTGAGGAACAGACATGCACGATTCCGTCACCGCAAAATTGCATGACACCCTGAAAGAGCTGTATCACCAAGCCATCGATGCCGATAAAAAGCTGACCGAGTTGCGTGGTCGCGGCCAGGCCAAGTTCAGCGCCGTATTACGCGAAGACAGCCAGTTCATCGCTCACGCCGATCACTTTATGCCTTATGTGGCCGAACTGGCGGAAGAGCTGGAGCTGCTGGACATGGCAGCCGATGAGGAATACCAGGATTTGTTGGCACGGATGGTACATAAAATCCGGCTGCTGGCCGAAACCATGAACCAGTTTATGCGTCTGCCCTAGCCCTACGGCCACGCCGCCGGTCGTCATCGACGGCGGCTTTTCAACCAGTCGGACATCTCCACCGCCGCCAGGGGGCTACAGATATGGTCGCCCTGCACCAGCATCTCCTCCGCCATGCCGCGGATCACCTCCAGCTCGCCCCGATGATCGACGCCGCTGCAGATCAGGGGGCGCTGCAGCAGCTGCCCCAGCGTAAACAGGGCCTCCAGCTGACGACGAGGCTCCCCGGGCCGCTCGATGCCGTTGCAGAAGGTGGCATCCAGCTTGAGCCAGCTGAGCGGCATGCGGGGCAGGTAGCCCCAGGCCGAACAGCCACTGCCAAAATCGGCCAGGGCCATAGGTATGCCGGCGGCCTGGATGCCGTCCATGATCGTCAGCGCCTCATAGGCATCCCGCATCACCGTATTTTCGTTCAGATCCAGGACCAGGCTGTCGGCATGCAGCCCATATTCCCGCAACACCGGCAGGAGCCGATGTTCCAGGCCGGGACGAAACAGCGCAGGCGGCACATTCAGGCTGATGAACAGCGGCCGGCCGGCCAGCCCCTGCCAGCCCTGCAGGTGGCGGCAGGCGGTGTTCAGCAGCCACAGAAAGACCCGCTCCGACAGCTGGAACTGCTCGCTCACCCGCAGCAGCTCGGCCGGCGATATCATGCCCAGACCGGGGTGGTGCCAGTACAGCAAGACCTGCAGCCCATGGCAATCGCCCCCCCGCAGGTCCACCATGGGCTGGAAGTGCAGGCTCAGGCTATCGCTGTCCAGGGCCGCCGGCAGATCCCTGGCCAAGGTCTGCCGGCGTGATATTTCTTTCAGCAGGGAAGGGTCGAAGATCACATAGGGCAAGCGATCCCGCTTGCACAGCTCCAGTGCCAATTCGCCCCTGGCCAGCAACTCGACCAGATTGTCCGCATCCGCCGGATAGAGCACCACTCCGATCATCGGCGTCATATAAAAGTCGTGGGCGGCAATGGCCTCTTTTGTCCTCAGGGCCTGGCGAAAACGCGACAGCTGGGCCCGGACCTCCTCCAGCTCGACCACCCCTTTGGCGACCACCACCACCCCTTCCCGGCCAAACTGGGCGATGAACTCATGGGGTTGCAGGCTTTGCTGCAGACGCCGGCTGAACGCCTGCAGCAGACGGTCGGCCACTTCAAAACCAAAACGATGGTGGTGCTGGGTGAAATCCTCCAGCTCCAGCACGGTCACACTGAAGGGCATGCCCTGTTCAATCATCGGAACCATTCGCCGCTGCAGGGCAAAACGGTTGGGCAGGCCGGTCAGGGGATCGTGCAGTTGCAGGGTTCGGTAGCGCCATAATTCCCGCAGCAGCAATAGCAGCAGCAGGCCGGCGGTAATAAAAAGCCCGACGATCTGGATATAGAGCCGCTGCCCCAGGTGCCGGTAGGCGTCATCGTATTCCGCATAAAAGCGGACATTGCCGTGCATGGTGGCGGTGACGGTACGCGACAGCGGCTCCAGGTAAGGACTCAGCTCCGCCAGTATCTCCCGATAGGTGACCGAACCGGGTGCCAGCACCTGCACCCGCGGCTCCAGCTCCCTGACCCGGGCTTCTATCTGCTGGATCAACAACCACAGATCGGGCCGCTCGCTGAGGGTATCCTTGAGCTGACTGCTGAGCAGGATGGGAGTCCGGCTCCAGAGGATATCGTAACGCAACAGCAGTTCATCGTGACGAATGGCATCCGCATGCAGCAAACGCACCGCATCCAGAAAGCGCCCCATCTCCAGCTGCAGCTGCATCAGGGACCAGGGCACCTCATAGGTCCGCTGTTCCAGCAGGGTATTGTGCTGGCGGATACTGACCAGGGTATGGGTAGCTCCGGTGCCGAAAATGACCATGCACAACAGCAGTATCCCGGCAACAGCCGCCTTGAACGGCTGCACACTGCCGTATTGGGAGCCGGAGCCGTCGGTGGGGGGTAAAGCAACCTTCACTTAGGCTCCGTATGAACCCTTACATGCCTGAGCTGCCAGGCCATGAAATGCAGGAAGTCAGCCTGCTGCAACTCGGGAACCTGATCAAAGGGCAGCATCAACCAGAGGGGGCCTTTGTCACGACGGCTCATGACCCGGCCATCTTCCTGCCAGGCCAGAATGGGGTGGAAGGGCTCCACCTTCTGCCAGTCGACGGCGACGCTGAAGCCGTTGAGCGCCTCCAGATACAGGGTTTTAATCCTGGTGTGACCGAACAGGGCATCCAGTATCGCCACCAGTTCGGGCCCCCGGTAGTGGCGAGGCTCCTGCACCCAGGGATGGGTCGTGGTGATGTCGGCCTGGGGCAGGGCCTGCAACTCGCTCAGGGTATAATCCAGTTGTTCATAATGCCTTCCGTCGAGCTGGATATTGCCGGCGATGGTGAGCACCACCGGCTCCGCCGCCTTGCCCAGCAACGGCCACAACAGCATCAGTACCAAGCCTATGAGTTTCATTACCGCTCCTCCTTAAGCCCAGAGAAACTGGCCACAATCCTATTATCGCCAGACAATCCCGCTCTCCCATCCAGAAAGGACTCAAAAAGAACTTAAGATGTTAAAAAAACATAATACCTAAATCACGCCACCAATCCGAAGTTTAATTTGGTTATACCGACAAGAAACCACTATCGCCACCAGAAGCCCACAACAAAACCGGGCCACTGGGGCCCGGTTGCTATCGATGACAGGGAGTCATTCGCATGTCGGGTAGCAGCAGTGCATTGCTGCACCGCCGCCCCCTAAGAACCGTACGTGCGAGTTTCCCCGCATACGGCTCAAGCCTTTATAAGCCCCTGTTCAGACAGGGGCCAGCGACTTGTCACCTTTGCCATGATGCAGTTGCATATGACAGTTGATATGCAGCATCACCAGGTTCCCGATGTTATCCCCGCCGCCGTCTGTCTTCCGGATAAGATGGTGGATATCCCAGTCATCCTTATCTTGGAACAGCTGATTGCAGACGAGACATCGGTGGTGTTGGCGCTCCCAAATCCTGCGTACCTTGTCGAGCACAAACTTGTTCTCCTTCCAGCGCTTTACCAGCCGCTGTTCGAAGTACAGCTCGAAGTCGCGATCATAGGGATTGGCCTCCGCCTTGATCTTGATGTGCCGCTTGATCGGAATGTCTTTGCTTTGGAGCAGCCGTACCGGCCTGCCCTCGGCATCAACACTCTGGAACACCCAGCGCTCACCACCCACCGTGTGAAAATACCTGCCTATCACCCAGCGTTTGTAGCGGTTCTTGTGCCTGCGACGGCACCAGCGCCAGAGTAATTTCCAGACTCTGTAGTCCACATAGCCGAAGGTTTCCTTGGCGACCACATGGCGGTGATAGTTGGCCCAACCCCTAAGTACCGGATTGAGCTGACGTATCAGGTTGCCCTGTTCGGCCGTCAGGTTGCCTCTGACGATGTGTCTGATCTTCTGAAGATGGGCGCGCAGGCTTTTCTTGCTCGGCTTGATCAGCATCTTGCCGTGATACTTGCGCACATTCTGCCCCAGAAAATCGAACCCGTCCGTGATGTGCGAGATCACCGTTTTTTCCTGTGACAGCGTTAACCCCCGCTCCGCCATAAAGGCTTCGACCAGAGGCTTGACCTCACTTTCCAGCAGCTCTTGCGAGATACCGGTGATCACAAAGTCATCCGCGTAACGCACATAGTTGACCTTGGTCTTGTAACTGGCCTTGGTGTTCTTCTTCCCGAATCGGGATTCGAGCACCGCCTCCAGTCCATCCAGCGCCATGTTGGCCAACACCGGCGAGATAATCCCCCCTTGCGGGGTTCCTGCCTCGGTCGGATACAGACGGTTGGACTCCATAAAGCCCGCTTTCAGCCATTTTCCGAGTACCTGTTTATCCAACGGTATGTTGGCAAGTAACCAGTCATGACTGATGTTGTCGAAGCAACCCTTGATGTCTCCTTCCAGCACCCACTGCGCGGAATGGCCACGACTGAGATTGACGAACAATTGCTCAATCGCGTCCGCCGTCGAGCGCATCGGTCGAAAGCCATAGCTGTTGCGGTCGGCCGTTGTTTCCGATACCGGCTCCAGAGCCAGCAGATACAGCGCCTGCATGGCCCGGTCCAGCATGGTCGGTATTCCCAGCGGCCGGCGTTTGCCATTCGCTTTGGGAATATAGATTCGACGCAGCGGTTTCGGACGATACCCAGTCCTCACCAACCGGCCGATGGCCTTCCACTTCGCCTCGGGCGTACTCCACAACTCGCCATCAACACCGGGCGTTTTCTTGCCCCGGTTTTCGGTGACTCGTCTGACCGCCAATGCCTTGGCCGCAAACGAGTGAGTCAGCATCCGTTGCAAGGCGTTCACCCTGCGCCAGCGCTTCTCTTTTGTCGCCTTCGCGATTCGAGCCTGTAGCCCCCTCACCTGTCTGTGCATGACATACCAATCGATGGTGTGCCAGCTGTCAGCCGGGTGGGAGAATGCAGGTACCTTGATTGCCGTACTCATCTTGCTATTCTCCTCAGTGCTTTGTTTATGAAAGCCCCGAGCGAGAAACAGATGGATCAATCCCTTGCGGGAGTGAAATCTGCTCCCGCAAGGGTTCAGACGAAGTCGGCTCTCGGCCGCTTCGCCACCTTTCATGTCACTGTGGGCGCTTTACACGCCTGCACACGATTAAAGACCTGTCGGACGTGGGCTCCCGTTTCCGGTGGAGGAACCTTTAACCCCCTATCCGTTCCATTACAGAACGGCCTTCGCTTTTTCCGACTTCCCAAACCCGCACTTCCAACAGCGTCGATTGCTCTTCGCCTGCCCCAGGTCGCTAGACCGGGGCGAAAATACGGGGTTTCCGAGTTCCGTGCCGATGACACGAGTCACTTAGGTCCTGCCAATACACCGAAGGCTTGATGGCAACGTATCCCCAGATGTAAGAGGGATAGCCAGCCTTGTACCTTTTGGTCAGAGCGCGTCAGTAGCTTGCGCTCATTGCGGCTGACGGTGCTTGTTAGCAGTTCACGTATGTTGACCATATGACCCAGCCTAGCCTCTCCTCCACCTGCTACTGGCGAAATCTCCGGCACACCTCGCGATGCAGACCGAACCCTTGCGGGGAGTACATTGTCAGGAAGCTTCGCACCCCACCGTTACCAGTGACGCACTATCCCTAGGCTACTGTTGGTTGCACAACAGGTTCCGCTCACCACACCGGCCAAGTTACTTTTGACCGAGTATCGCGTGGAACAATCATCGAACACAGCTTCACACCGGCAGGTGCTTAGCTTTTGATAGACACGGATATTCCCGTTACCTCGCAACCTCAAATTTCGAGACTGCTTCAACGTGTATCATTCGCGCAATGCGGGGATACAGGCTCATCACCCATACCTGAACTTCGGAACTCCATACGGAGTACCGATATTCGGGCCTGGAACAAGCCCGAATATCGGGTTTTCTCAAATGCTATTTTCTGCTGGAAATGGCAGTGATTATTAACTATAAGTTAGTAACCACTTCGGGTGTAACCCAGCCAGGCTAGCTACCTGCGCGACTCTCGTCGCATGTCGGGTAGCAGCAGTGCATTACTGCACCGCCGCCCCCTAAGAACCGTACGTGCGAGTTTCCCCGCATACGGCTCAAGCCTTTATAAGCCCCTGTTCAGACAGGGGCCAGCGACTTGTCACCTTTGCCATGATGCAGTTGCATATGGCAATTGATGTGCAGCATCACCAGGTTCCCGATCTCACTTCCGCCGCCGTCCGTTCGCCGAATGACATGGTGAAGATCCCAGTCATCCTTATCCTGGAACAGCTGATTGCAGACGAGACATCGGTGGTTTTGGCGCTCCCAAATCCTGCGAACCTTGTCGAGCACAAACTTGTTCTCCTTCCAGCGCTTGACCAGCCGCTGTTCGAAGTACAGCTCGAAGTCGCGATCATAGGGATTGGCCTCCGCCTTGATCTTGATGTGCCGCTTGATCGGAATGTCTTTGCTTTGGAACAGCCGTACCGGCCTGCCCTCGGCATCAACACTCTGGAACACCCAGCGCTCACCACCCACCGTGTGAAAATACCTGCCTATCACCCAGCGTTTGTAGCGGTTCTTGTGCCTGCGACGGCACCAGCGCCAGAGTAATTTCCAGACTCTGTAGTCCACATAGCCGAAGGTTTCCTTGGCGACCACATGGCGGTGATAGTTGGCCCAACCCCTAAGTACCGGATTGAGCTGACGTATCAGGTTGCCCTGTTCGGCCGTCAGGTTGCCTCTGACGATGTGTCTGATCTTCTGAAGATGGGCGCGCAGGCTTTTCTTGCTCGGCTTGATCAGCATCTTGCCGTGATACTTGCGCACATTCTGCCCCAGAAAATCGAACCCGTCCGCGATATGCGTGATCACCGTTTTTTCCGGTGACAGCGTTAACCCCCGCTCCGCCATAAAGGCTTCGACCAGAGGCTTAACCTCGCTTTCCAGCAGCTCTTGCGAGATACCGGTGATCACGAAGTCGTCCGCATAGCGCACATAGTTGACCTTGGTCTTGTAACTGGCCTTGGTGTTCTTCTTCCCGAATCGGGATTCGAGCACCGCCTCCAGTCCATCCAGCGCCATGTTGGCCAACACCGGTGAGATGATCCCCCCTTGCGGGGTTCCTGCCTCGGTCGGATACAGACGGTTGGACTCCATAAAACCCGCTTTCAGCCATTTCCCGAGTACCTGTTTATCCAACGGTATGTTGGCAAGTAACCAGTCATGGCTGATGTTGTCGAAGCAGCCCTTGATGTCTCCTTCCAGCACCCACTGCGCGGAATTGCCACGACTGAGATTGACGAACAATTGCTCAATCGCGTCCGCCGTCGAACGCATCGGTCGGAAACCATAGCTATTGCGGTCGGCCGTCGTTTCCGACACCGGCTCCAGGGCCAGCAGATAGAGTGCCTGCATGGCCCGGTCCAGCATGGTCGGTATTCCCAGCGGCCGGCGTTTGCCATTCGCTTTGGGAATATAGATTCGACGCAGCGGCCGCGGACGATACCCTGTCCGAACCAACCGGCCGATGGCCTTCCACTTTGCCGCGGGCGTACTCCACAACTCGCCATCAACACCGGGTGTTTTCTTGCCCCGGTTTTCGGTGACTCGTCTGACCGCCAATGCCTTGGCCGCAAACGAGTGAGTCAGCATCCGTTGCAGGGCTTTCACCTTGCGCCAGCACTGCTCTTTTGTCGCCTTCGCGATTCGTACCTGTAGCCCCCTCACCTGTCTGTGCATGGCATACCAGTCGATGGTGTGCCAGCCGTCAGCCGGGTGGGAAAATGCAGGTACATGAACTTCAGTACTCATCTTGCTATTCTCCTCAGTGCTTTGTTTATGAAAGCCCCGAGCGAGAAACAGATGGATCAATCCCTTGCGGGAGTGAAATCTGCTCCCGCAAGGGTTCAGGCGAAGTCGGTTCTCGGCCGCTTCGCCACCTTTCATGTCACTGTGGGCGCTTTACACGCCTGCACACGATTAAAGACCTGTCGGACGTGGGCTCCCGTTTCCGGTGGAGGAACCTTTAACCCCCTATCCGTCCCATTACAGAACGGCCTTCGCTTTTTCCGACTTCCCAAACCCGCACTTCCAACAGCGTCGATTGCTCTTCGCCTGCCCCAGGTCGCTAGACCGGAGCGAAAATACGGGGTTTCCGAGTTCCGTGCCGATGACACGAGTCACTTAGGTCCTGCCAATACACCGAAGGCTTGATGGCAACGTATCCCCAGATGTAAGAGGGATAGCCAGCCTTGTACCTTTTGGTCAGAGCGCGTCAGTAGCTTGCGCTCATTGCGGCTGACGGTGCTTGTTAGCAGTTCACGTATGTTGACCATATGACCCAGCCTAGCCTCTCATCCGCCTGCTACTGGCGAAATCTCCGGCACATCTCGCGATGCAGACCGGACCCTTGCGGGGAGTACATTGTCAGGAAGCTTTGCACCCCACCGTTACCGGTGACGCACTATCCCTAGGCTACTGTTGGTTGCACAACAGGTTCCGCTCGGAAAGACAGTGACGGCTACACCCGTCTCTTTCTACCGTGGAACCATCATCAGACACAGCTTTGCACCGGTAGGCGCTTAGCTTTTGATAGACACGACTATTCCCGTTACCTCGCCGCCTCAAACTTCGAGACTGCTTCAACGTGTATCATTCGCGCAATGCGGGGATACAGGCTCATCACCCATACCTGACTTCGGACTCCTTACGGAGTACCGACATTCGGGCATGGAACACGCCCGAATGTCGGGATTTCTCAAATGCTATTTCGGCGGGAGAAAGGGACACACCAACTCGACAAGTTAGTGCATCCTTACGCTGTAGCCCGCTCGGCTAGCTACCTACGCGACTCTCGTCGCACTACATCATGCCACCCATGCCACCCATGCCGCCCATGTCCGGCATGGCCGGAGCGGCGTCTTTCGGCAGTTCGGTGACCATGGCTTCGGTGGTGATCATCAGACCGGCCACGGAGGCGGCGAACTGCAGGGCGGAGCGGGTCACCTTGGTCGGATCCAGGATACCCATTTCCAGCATGTCGCCGTAGGTGTCGTTACCGGCGTTGTAACCATAGTTACCTTCGCTGGCCTTGACCTTGGACACCACCACGGAGGCTTCCTCACCGGCGTTGGAAACGATCTGACGCAGCGGGGCTTCCATGGCGCGCAAGGCAACCTTGATACCCACGTTCTGGTCTTCGTTGTCACCGGTCAGGCCGGCCAGTTTGGCGGCCACGCGCACCAGGGCCACACCGCCGCCGGGCACCACGCCTTCTTCCACCGCGGCACGGGTAGCGTGCAGGGCGTCGTCGACACGGGCTTTCTTCTCTTTCATTTCCATTTCGGTGGCGGCACCCACCTTGATGACGGCAACACCGCCGGCCAGCTTGGCCACGCGCTCTTGCAGTTTCTCTTTGTCATAATCGGAAGAAGAGTCTTCGATCTGCTGACGGATTTGTGCCACACGGGCGTTGATGGCCTCGACTTCACCCACCCCATCGATAATGGTGGTGTTGTCTTTGGTGATCACGATGCGCTTGGCACGGCCCAGATCTTCCAGGGTGGCCTTTTCCAGCTCCAGACCCACTTCCTCGGAGATGACGGTGCCGCCGGTCAGGATGGCGATGTCCTGCAGCATGGCCTTGCGGCGGTCGCCGAAGCCCGGTGCCTTGACGCCGGCCACTTTCACGATGCCGCGCATGTTGTTGACCACCAGGGTGGCCAGGGCTTCGCCTTCCACGTCCTCGGCCACGATCAGCAGCGGCTTGGATTGCTTGGCCACGCCTTCCAGCACCGGCAGCAGTTCGCGGATGTTGGAGATTTTCTTGTCGACCAGCAGGATGAAGGGGTCGTCCAGTTCGACGGTACCGGTTTCCTGCTTGTTGATGAAGTAGGGAGACAGGTAGCCGCGGTCGAACTGCATGCCTTCCACCACGTCCAGCTCGTCCTGCAGGCCCTGGCCTTCTTCCACTGTGATGACGCCGTCGGTGCCCACTTTTTCCATGGCTTCGGCAATCAGCGCGCCCACGGTTTCATCGGAGTTGGCGGAAATGGTTCCCACCTGGGCGATGGCAGTGGTGTCTTTACAGGGTACGGACAGGCCTTTCAGCTCTTCTACCGCCTTGATCACGGCCTTGTCGATGCCGCGCTTCAGATCCATCGGGTTCATGCCCGCGGCCACGGACTTCAGGCCTTCGTTGACGATGGACTGGGCCAGCACGGTGGCGGTGGTGGTGCCGTCACCGGCTTCGTCGTTGGCCTTGGAGGCCACTTCTTTCACCATCTGGGCGCCCATGTTTTCGAACTTGTCTTCCAGCTCGATTTCCTTGGCAACGGACACGCCGTCCTTGGTGATGGTGGGGGCACCGAAGGACTTGTCCAGCACCACGTTGCGGCCTTTCGGGCCCAGGGTCACCTTGACCGCGTCGGCCAGGATGTTCACGCCTTTCAGCATTTTTACGCGGGCGTCATTACCGAATTTTACGTCTTTAGCAGCCATTGTTTATGTTCCTTTAAAGTGGATAAACCGGATTATTATTCGACGATAGCCAGGATGTCGTTTTCGGACAGGATCAGGACTTCCTGCCCATCCAGCTTCTCGGTTTTCACACCGTAGCCTTCGTTGAAAATCACCTTGTCACCCACCTTGACGGACATGGCTTTCACTTCACCGCTGTCCAGGACGCGGCCATTACCTACCGCCAGCACCTCACCACGGGTGGATTTTTCGGCGGCAGATCCGGTCAAAACAATGCCTCCGGCAGATTTGGACTCGGCTTCAATACGCTTGATAATGACGCGATCGTGCAATGGACGAATGTTCATCGATAACTCTCCCAATGAGTGTTGTTACCTTAGTTAGATAAACGGCCGGCGGCCGCAAACTGTTCCGTTGACCTTCTATATGGGAGCGCATTTCCCGCCTTCAAGGGGAAAAGATAAAAATTTTTTAAAGCTGTGGCCGGGGCGTTATCATGGCCGCCGCATCCGGCGGTCATGCCCCCCCTATCAAGAGAACCCTAGTGGCAAAACACAACTCGATGCTGACAGCCCCCATAGGCCCGCAACTGGCCAGGATGACGGGGCCCATGGCGCTTGGCATCATCGCCATCCAGGCCTTCAACCTGGTGGATACCTTCTTCATCGGTCTGCTGGGGACCGAGGCGCTGGCGGCGGTGAGCTTTACCTTTCCGGTCACCTTCGTGGTCATTTCCCTGGCCATGGGCCTGGGTGCCGGCCTGTCCGCCAGCCTGGGACAGGCCCTGGGCGCCGGCAACCAGCAACAGGCCGCACAGTTCACCAGCCACGGCCTGTTGCTGGCCTGGCTGCTGGTCAGCCTGCTGGCCTTGCTCGGGGCCGCCACCATAGCACCCCTGTTCCGGCTGCTGGGCGCCGGAGATGCCCTGTTGCCGCTGATCCATGACTATATGCTGATCTGGTACCTGACGGTGCCCATGCTGGTGCTGCCCATCGTCGGCAATGCCGCCATCCGGGCCACCGGCGATACCCGTACTCCCAGCCTAGTGATGACGGTGGCCGGTCTGGTCAACGGCCTGCTCGATCCCTTGCTGATCTTCGGCCTCGGACCCTTCCCGGAGCTGGGCATCAAGGGCGCGGCCATCGCCTCGGCCTGCTCCTGGCTGATGGCCATGGTGGTCGGGCTCTATCTGTTACGACGCCGGGAACGGCTGCTGGTGTGGCCCCTCGCCGCCCTGGCCCAACTGTTGGGCCACTGGCGCCAGCTGCTGCAGGTGGCTATTCCCGCCTCTTTTGCCAATATGCTCAACCCCATCGCCACCGCCCTGCTGCTCACGGTGCTGGCGGGCATGGGCACGGAAGTGGTGGCGGCCTACGGGGCGGCCTCCCGCATCGAGGCCCTGGTACTGATCGTGATGATGGCACTGAGCTCGGTGCTGGCCCCCTTTATTTCCCAGAATACCGGCGCCGGCCAGCATGAGCGCAGCCGCCACGCCCTGCTGCTGGCCATGCGCTTCGCCGTCGGTTTTCAACTGCTGGTGTTCGCTCTGCTGTGGATACTGGCGCCGCTGGTAGCCCGGCTCTTTACCGACAGTCCGGAAGTCGCCGCGCACCTGGAACGCTATCTGCGCCTGGTTCCCCTGGGCTATGGCCTGCAGGGCTGCTTTATGCTGCTGGCTTCGGCCCTGAACGGCCTGCGGGTATCCGGCATTGCCCTGCTACTGAACGGCTTCCGCCTGTTCGGCCTGCTGCTGCCACTGGCCTGGCTGGGAGCCTGGTGGCAAGGCGAAACCGGCATCTTCACCGGTATTCTGCTGGCCAACATCCTGGCCGGCATGCTCGCCTGCCTGTTCGCCTGGCAGCGCTTCCCCTGGCGCATCAATCATCCGCTGCGATAACCCGGGGAAAAATGCCGGCGCAGGAGGAAAACCGCGGGAGCTCCGACTCCTGAGCTCGGGTTATTTATCGTCCTTGCGCTCGTATTCACCATCAAAGGTATTGCCCGCGCCCTTGTCCTGCAGCCGCTCATCGACCTGGCGGCTTTCACGGCTGTAATGGTATTCGGCGGTAAAGGTATGTCCCTTGTGGCCCCGCACATGGGCACGGCTTAAGAAACGCTCGGCCAGGGCGGCCCGGACCGGGGGCAGCAGCAACAGGAGTCCGGCCAGATCCGACACAAAGCCCGGCAACAGCAGCAGTACACCGCTCATCGCCAGCATCATGCCCGACACCATTTCCCGGGCCGGCGGCTCGCCCAGGTTGATCTTGCGCTGGGCTTCCATCAGGGTATTGACGCCCTGGATGCGCACCAGGCTGATGCCGACCACCGCCGTCAGCACGATCAGCGCCAGGGTGTTCCAGGCGCCGATGGCCGAGCCCACCTCGATAAACACAAAAATTTCCAGCAAGATGGCGCCGACGAATACTAAAAAAACTTTACCCACTGTGACCTCATCTCCTGCGCCGCTCCGGCGTGATATGGTTGAACCGTTAACATGGGGACGAAAAGGCCGATTTTCAAACCGGCGCCGGCCCTGTGGTGACCTTAACCCAGGTCGGCGCTATAGTGAACGTGCGGATCCCGGCACCATGACGGCTTTATGACCCAGGTCAAGCCGCAGCGGTATCGCCCGGCTATGATGGGCCGAGCGCTTCGGCACCCTGATTTCAATCTAAGGTAAGCCATGTTTCGTATCCTTTGTTTGCTGCTGGCCTGTGGCCTGCCCCTGGCTCCGGCTCATGCCGGCCTGCTGGAGTGGCTGGGCCTTGGCCGGGACAAAACCCCGCCGCCGGCCTTCCTGCGGGTAGAGCAGGCCTTTGCCGTCAGCAGCCGACAGACGCCGGATGACTTGCTGATCCGGGTCAACATAGCGCCCGGTTATTATCTTTACCGCCACAGCATCTCGGTCACGCCCGTACAGGCGACATTCGGCGACTGGCTCCTGCCTGAAGGGCGCCCTTACGAAGACGAGTACTTCGGCCAAAGCCAGGTGTACTACCAGCAACTGCAGCTGCGGATCCCGCTGGAACAGCTCCAGTCCGGCGGACGCGCCGAGCTGCGCTACCAGGGTTGCACCGCCGGCCTCTGTTACCCGCCCGAACGGCTGGAGATCCCGCTGACATCCGCCGCCGGCAGCTGAATTATTCCAGCAGGTACTCGACGCTGGTGACCACCCGGACCTGCTTGATCTCCGGGGTGTACAGATCCAGGTCGGCCACCGAGAAATATCCCTGCTGGGCCGAACGAATGGCCCCCACCTCGGCATCCGCATCCTTGGCGAATTGTTGAGCCGCCTCCCGGGCATTGGCGGTGGCGTCGGCAATCATCTGCGGCTTGATGTCGTTCAGGCCGGTAAACACATATTGGGTTTTGTGTTCATAGCTCTGGGTCAGCAGCACGCCCTGGTTCACCAGTTCGGCCGTGGCCGGCTGGCTGGCCTTCACCCGTTCGACCTGGCGGCTGCGCACCAGCAGCACCGCATCGGCCCGGTAGCGCTGGGGAGGCCGCTGCTCACCATACTGGCTGGCCCACAGATCCTGCACCACCGGGGCGGCGAAGCTCAGCTCTTCCGGACCAAAACCCGACTGGGCAAGAAACGCGGAGATCTTGTTGCGGTCGCTGTCGATGGCCCGATACAGCTCGGCCAGGCTATCGGCCGAGACCGAAAAGCTCAGCGGCCACAACGCCAGATCCGCATCGACCTGCCGCTCGGCCAGTCCCTTCACCGCCACCACCCGCTCCGCCTGTTTCCAGAGCCTTACCGCGTCCTTGAGGTAACTGCCGCTCCAGATCAGCCCCACCGCAATCAATCCGCCCAGCAACAGGGCCGCACCATGGTCGTTTCTATTCATGGAAAACCTCGTTATTATCCCGCTCCCTACCTATCTGAAGACTTGGAAGCTATGTGCCCCCCGGCCACGGACACCTGGTTTATTTATCTGTTGCGCTGCCGAGACGGTAGCCTCTATACCGGCATCAGCCTGGATCCCGAGCGTCGTTGCCGGGAGCATAATCAGTTGCCGAAACGCGCTTCCCGTTATGTCTGGGCACGCCGTCCGGCCGAACTGGTCTGGTGCCGGCCGGTCGCCGACAAGGCCGAGGCATTGCGGCTGGAACGCCGGCTGAAACGGCTGCACAAATCCCGCAAAGAACAGCTGCTGCACAGTTCCCGCCCCTGGCGGGAACTGCTGCCGCCCCAATAAAAACGGCGCCTTCCGGCGCCGCGTCACAGCTTACTCCTGGGCCTGAGCTTCCGGCTCCGGCTGGTCGGCCCGCTCGATATCGAGCAGCTCGACCTCGAAAATCAGGACCGCATTACCGGGGATGGTACCGGCCCCGGACTCGCCATAGGCCAGATCGGCCGGGATGAACAGCTTGTATTTAGACCCCACCGGCATCAGCTGCACCCCTTCGGTCCAGCCCGGAATCACCTGGTTGAGCGGGAAGCTCGCCGGCTCGCCCCGGTCGACCGAACTGTCGAACTGAGTACCGTCCACCAGGGTCCCGACATAATGCACGGTCACCACGTCTTCCGCCGCCGGCTGCTCGCCCTCGCCCTGGGTCAGCACTTCATACTGCAGGCCGGACTCGGTGACCTGCACCCCTTCGCGCTTGGCATTTTCTTCCAGGAAGCTCTTGCCTTCCTCCAGGGTGGCGCTCGCCTGCTCTTTGGCCTGGGTCTCGATCAGTTCGTTGATGTGCTCATCATAGGCCATCAGCGCATTCTGGATTTCCTCATCGGTCATGCGGCCCTGATCGGTAAAGCCGTCTTTCACCCCCTGCAGGATCACATCGTTGTTCAGGCTGACGCCCAGTTCCTGCTGTTTTTCCAGGGTGGAGCCGATATAGCGCCCCATCGACAGGCCGATGGCATAAGCGGATTTATCCTCGAAGCTGGTCAGGGCCGATGCCCGCTCGGCCGCCGGAGTGGGCGCCGTCGCCTGCTCATCCTTACAACCACTCAGACCCACCATGACGGCAGAAGCCAGCAAGCTGACTTGCAACAGTTTTTTCATTATTGACTCCAGAACAGGGGAAAAACCCCATGGAAAATGAGATGCTTATAACTCAGAACCTATACTAACGTTTCAACTTGCCGATGCGAAAGCCCAAGCCGACAAAAATGCCGATACACCTGCTGACAACGGCGCTGTGCGTCACACTTCTGCTGCTTACCGGCTGTGACGCAGGCGACACGCCGCAGCTGCAGAGCCGCTATGCCGAAGGCACAGTGCTCGCCGCGGAAACCAGCGCCGACGGCCGCCATACCCTGATCTCCACCGGGCCAGGCCCGGTGCAGGTCTGGCGGCACGGCGAGCCGGAGCCGCGCTACCACTGGTATCAGGACGAATCCCTTCAGGACATAGTGCTGCTCGCCATTTCGCCCGATGGCCGAGCCGCGGCCACCGCCAGCGAGGACCGGGTGGCGCTGTGGTCATTGGAAACCGGACGCAACCTGGGGTTCTACCAGCTCAACCACACCCTGCGCACCCTGGCCCTGGCCGACGAAGGCCGCAGCCTGCTGCTGGGTTATCAGAACGGGGAAGCGGAGCACGTCAACCTGAGCAACGGCCGCCGGCTGCTGTTCCTGGGCCATGAAGATCGCATCAACAGCCTGGACCTGTCCGCCAACGGACGTTACGCCCTGAGCGCCAGCCACGATGGCCAGGTGATATTATGGCAAACCACCGATGCCGCCATCCTCGCCCGTTGGCAGCATCCCCACAGCGTCAGTCTGGTACGCCTGGACCAGGACGGCGGCTATGCCTTCAGTGCCGATGCCCAGGGCCGCGGCATCATCCGCCGGCTGCCGTCCGGCGAGCCGGTGGCCAGCTTGCAGGTGCCCCATCGGGGACAGACCTTTATCAGTGCCCGCCTGGACCCGGCCAATAACCGCCTGCTGACCGGCGGCACCGCCCGCAGGCTCGACTTGTGGCAACTGGACAGCGGCCAGCTGCTGGACAGCTGGCGGGTGGGATTGCATACCCGGCTCCGCCCGGCCAGCGCCATGGTCTATGGCGTGGCCTTTATCGATCGACAACGGCTTTACAGCATCAGCTCAGCCGGCCTGGGGGAAACCTGGGTCCTGCCTCAGAGAGAACAGCAACCATGAATGAAGACCTCATCCACCGCCTGGAGCAGTTGGAAACCCGGCTCGCGTTTCAGGACGATACCATCGACCAGCTCAACCAGGAAATTGCCGCCCAGGGCGGTGAAATCGTCCGGCTCAAGGCCCAGCTCAGCCTGATGGTGAAGAAATTCAAGGAACTGCAACCCAGCGAAGTCGCCAGCCAGGCGGAGGAAACCCCACCGCCTCATTATTGAGGTAAGGGTGGGCCTCAGGGTCCGGGCAATAAAAAAGGCGCCGAAGCGCCTTTTTTATTGCCAGAGCCGGCATCAGTGGTGGTGGCCGCAGCACCCACCCTGGTGATCGTGATCGTGATCGTGGCCATGTTCGCCATGCACATGGCCGTGGGCCAGCTCCTCTTCGGTGGCGGCCCGCACTTCACGCACCACGCCCTTGAAGCCCAGGGTCATGCCGGCCAGCGGATGGTTACCGTCCACCTTCACGTACTCTTCCGCCACCTCGATGATGGTCACCGGGCGATGGCCGTCATCGGTCTCGGCCACGAAGGTATCGCCCTCGGACACCTCCATGCCGTCGAACAGCTCACCGGGTACCGACTGTACCAGCGCATCGTCGTATTCGCCGTAAGCCTGCTCCGGAGACAGGGTCACTTCAAAATCCTCACCCACCACCTTGTCGGCCAGCACCGCTTCCAGGCCGGCCACCAGATAACCGGTACCGTGCAGGTACTGCAACGGCTGTTTGCCTTCGGTGGAGTCGAGAATTTCACCGTTGGCGTTGGTGACGGTGAAGTCCAGCGTCACCACGGTGTTTTGGGATACTTTCATGGGAATGGCCCTGCTCGTGAATTTGGCCATAGCATACATGATGGCCGAGCCGGATGAAATGAGACCTAAACAGAATAAAAGATGGCCCCGAAGGGCCATGGTTTGGCAGAATTCAAGATTGCACAGGGAATAGAATACTTGCTCTGCCGTGGTCAGTCTAGCCCAGAGGAGGTAAGGCTGGGAAGAGCGGCGCCAAGCGACTGTACAAAGTACGTACAGTCCGCATGGTGTTGCCCGCTTATTCCGGCTTGAACACCCCGATCACCTCACCGCCGCCGGCCTGGCTGATCTGCTCCTTGGTCTGGCTCTGACTGTGGCCGCAACTGATACACTCGACTTTCTCGACACCGTGCTCCATATACAGCATCATGGTGTCCATAGCCTGACACCGGGGACAAACGGCTCCGGCGATAAAACGCTTCTTACGACGGGTTTCCACGGCTGAACTCCTCGTTACCACTTTGCTTTGAATTCTCCGCCAAAATCGAACCGACTACAATGACCACAACCACCCATTACAGTATTCACCATCAGCTGGTTACACTGCCTCATCTGCAGCCGGGCAAGCGCCAGCGCCATATCAAGGGCCAGTTGCTGCTGGTGCATCAAGGCTCGGGGTTATTGCAACTGGGCCGCCATTATTATCCGCTGGTCGCCGGTGAAGCCGCCTACCTGGCCGCCGACACCCTGTTCGCCTGGCATGGTTTTGCCGCCACCCGGCTGAGCCGGGTGGCGCTGTCGCCCCGCCTGGCACAACCGGGTGGCAGCGGCCGCCTGCATCCTTCCCCCCTGCTCGGCGCCATCGCCGGCAAGCTGGCCGAGTGGCAGGACAAACCAGACTGGCAAGGGGCCTATGGCCGCCTGTGCCGGGCCCTGTATGACGAGCTGCCGTCCCACGACCTGCTGCCCTTTGCCGCGCAGCCTGCCCTGCATGAACGGGTGGCCGCGGATCCGGCCGGTTTTCCGCTGGCCGCGGCCCAGCAGGCCGAATTCCGCCAGCGCTTCGGCTGCGACGCCGACAGTTGGCGCCGGCAGGCCGCCCTGCTGCTGGTACTGCGGGATCTGCCCAGAAGCCCGGACCTGGAACAACTGGTCAGGGACTATGGTTTCGTTTCGCTGCCGCAATTTGAACAAGATTGCCGTCATTGGCTGGGTACCCCCTGTCATCAGGGTGGCAAAACCGGCTAAAATGCCGTTTTTTCCACGAGCCAGGCCAGTATGATCACCCTCAGCCAGATTGAATTGCTCCGGGGCGGCCGCCCCCTGTTGAAAGACGCCAGCGCCACCGTCCACGGCGGCCAGAAAGTCGGCCTGGTGGGCAAGAACGGTTGCGGCAAGTCGAGCCTGTTTGCCCTGTTCAAGGGCGAGCTCGGCATCGACAGCGGCCAGTTTGTGCTGCCGGCCGACTGGCAACTGGCCAGCGTGGCCCAGGAGACCCCGGCGCTGGACTGCTCGGCGCTCGACTATGTGATCGACGGCGATCGGGAATACCGCCGCCTGTGCCGGGAGCTGGAACAGGCTGAAACCCGCCATGACGGCATCGCCATCGCCGAGCTGCACGGCAAGCTGGAAACCCATGGCGGCTATCATGTCCATGCCCGCGCCGCCGGCCTGTTGCACGGCCTCGGCTTTGCCAGTGAGGCCCAGTCGCGGCCGGTCAGCGCCTTTTCCGGCGGCTGGCGGATGCGCCTGAATCTGGCCCAGGCGCTGATCTGTCGCTCCGATTTGCTGTTGCTGGACGAACCCACCAACCACCTGGATCTGGATGCGGTGATCTGGCTGGAACGCTGGCTGAACAGCTACCCCGGCACCCTGATCCTGATCTCCCACGACCGGGATTTTCTCGACGCCGTGGTGGGGCGCATCATTCATATCGACAACAGCCAGCTCAACGAATACACCGGCAACTACTCCGATTTCGAGCGCATGCGCGCCGAACAGCTGGCACTGCAGCAGTCCATGTATGAGAAACAGCAACGGGCCCTGAGCCATATGCAAAGCTACGTGGACCGTTTTCGCTACAAGGCGAGCAAGGCCAAACAGGCCCAGAGCCGGCTCAAGGCCATGGAGCGGATGGAGTTGATCCTGCCCGCCCATGTGGATTCGCCGTTCAGTTTCAGCTTCCGCCCGCCGAACAGCCTGCCCACCCCGCTGATCGCCATGGAAAAGCTGGCCGCCGGCTACGGCGGCCAACCGGTACTGTCGAACATCAAGCTCAATCTGGTGCCCGGCTCGCGCATCGGCCTGCTGGGGCGCAACGGCGCCGGCAAGTCGACCTTTATCAAGCTGCTGGCCGGTGAGCTCGAACCGCTGTCCGGTACACTCGAAGCCAGCAAGGGCATCGCCCTCGGCTACTTCGCCCAGCACCAGCTGGAAAGCCTGCACCCGGAAGAGTCGCCGCTCACCCATCTGGCCAGGCTGGACCCGCGCGCCACCGAGCAGAGCCTGCGCGATTATCTGGGCGGCTTCGACTTTGGCGGCGACAAGGTGAAAGAGCCGGTCGGCCCCTTCTCCGGCGGGGAAAAGGCCAGGCTGGTACTGGCGCTGATCGTCTACCAGAAACCCAACCTGCTGCTGCTGGACGAACCCACCAACCACCTGGATCTGGACATGCGCGAGGCCCTCACCCTGGCGCTGCAGGCCTTCGAAGGCGCCATGGTGATCGTCTCTCACGATCGGCACCTGCTGCGTGCCACCACCGACGAGTTCTACCTGGTAGACAGTGGCCGGGTACAGCCCTTCGAGGGCGATCTGGACGACTACCACCAGTGGCTGGTGGAACAGGAAAAGGCCGCTCAACCCGAGTCGTCCCCGACCGCCGGTGACAACTCGGCCCAGGCGCGCAAGGCGGAGAAACGCCGCCAGGCCGAGTTGCGCCAGCAGAGCCAGCCGCTGCGAAAAGCCATCGCCAGGCTGGAGCAACAGATGGAGCAGTGCCAGCAACGGCTGGCCACCATAGAGCAGGATCTGGCCGAGCCCGAGATCTACGCGGCGGAAAACAAGGCCCGCCTGCAACAACTGCTGCAGTCCCAGTCGCCCCTGCAGCAGCAGCTGGCCGAGGCGGAAGCCGAGTGGCTGGAGTTGCAGGAGCAACTGGAATCCCTGGAGCAAGAGTGAGCCCGATCAGCGCCGAGGAACTCTGGCAATTCAGCGAACAACACTATGCCCGCCCCGGCGTGGCCCAGGCCTGCCTGCAACTGCAGGACGAACACGGCGCCAACGTCAATCTGCTGCTGTTGCTGCTGTTGCTGGAAGAACTGGGTCTCTGCGCCGAGCCCACTGCCTTCATCCCCGTCCTGCAGGCCCGCAAGGGGCTGTTCGGCCAGTGGCGGGAGCTGCGGCGCTGGCTCAAGCCCAAGCTCGACGAAGACGACTACAGCCAGCTGCTGCAGCACGAGCTGGAGCTGGAGCGCTGGCAGCAGGAAGAGCTGCTGCAGGTGCTGGAGCGACAGCCGCCCCGGCCGGGCAGCGGCGGCCTGCTGGCCTACCTCACCCTGCTGCAGGTGGCCGACGCGCCCCTGTGGCAACTTAAACTCGCCGGTTAACACGGACCCATTTCATGCTTAGCTATCGTCATGCCTTTCATGCCGGCAACCACGCCGACGTACTGAAACACGCCGTCCAGTCCCTGCTCCTGGAAGCCCTGGCTACCAAGGACAAGGGCTTTTGTTATATCGACACCCACGCCGGCGCCGGCGGCTACGCCCTGAGTCATGAATGGACCCAGAAAAAGGCGGAATACCTGGGCGGCATCGACCTCCTGTGGCAACGGCGGCAGGACTGGCCCGAGCTTGCCGGCTACTTTGCCGCCATCGCGGCCATGAACGGCGGTGACCGGCTCGACTATTACCCCGGCTCGCCCAAGGTCGCGGCGCACTTCCAGCGGCCCCAGGACAAGCTGGTGCTGATGGAGCTGCATAACAACGAGGTGGACAACCTGCGCCAGAATATGCGCCAGAGCGGGGCCGCCATCCATCATAGGGACGGCTTCGAAGGCCTGGTCGCCCTGCTGCCCCCCACCCCCAAACGGGGACTGGTACTGATCGACCCGCCTTATGAATTAAAAGAGGATTATCACAAGGTGGCCGACAGCCTGGCCAAGGCATATCGACGCTGGCCCATCGGCATCTACGCCATCTGGTACCCGCTGCTGGCGAAAGCCGTGGATCGCAGTGCCGGTCTCAAGCAGGCCCTGGCCCGCTGCGGCTTCGAGCGGATGCTGTGCGCCGAGCTCAGCGTCGGCCCCCAGGCCGAGGACTTCGGCATGCACGGCTCCGGCATGGTGGTGCTCAACCCGCCCTGGAAGCTGGGCGAGCAACTGGCCGGCCTGCTGCCCCGGCTGGCGGAGCGCCTGGGCCAGGACGGACAGGGAAGCTGGAAGCTGGAGGCTACTGGAAGCTAGAAGCGGGAAGCGGGAAGCGGGAAGCGGGAAGCGGAAAACGTCAGGCGTCCGGCTTCAAGCTTCCCGCTTCCCGGTGCAGCCAGTCGCAGCACTGGCGGATCTGCGCCAGGCGGGGCGAGTCGGGCCGCCACACCAGGTAGTACTGGTGCAGGGGCTTGAGCTCAGGCACGAAGGGGCGGCACAGCCGGCCGTCGCGCAACAGCTCCGCCACCAGCACCGAGCGGCTGAGGGTCACCCCCTGCCCCGCCAGCACCATGTCCAGCGCCAGGCTGCCGTCATCCACCGTCAGTTGCCGGCAACGAGCGAGCAGTTCGGGCCGGCCGGCCAGCGCCAGCCAGTTGGCCCAGCTCACTCCGGCGTATTCCGGCGCCGTCACCAGGGGCACGCCCGCCAGATCATCCAGGGAGCCGAGCCGCCGGCTCAGGGCCGGGCTGCACACCGGAAACGCCGTGTCCGCCATCAGGTATTCACAGGCCAGCTCCGGATAGTCGCCCAGGCCATAACGGATGGCCAGGTCGGTTTTACCGGCGCCGAAATCGGCCAGTTGCTGGCTGGGCTGCAGGCGTATCTCGATATCGGGATGGGCTTCGGCGAAACGCCACAGCCTGGGCATCAGCCAGCGCGCCGCCAGCGACGGCAGCACACTGATGGCAAGCGGCCCGGGCGAGGACGGCAGCAGCTGCTCCAGCCCCTGCTGCAACAGGGCCAGGCCCTGCTCGACGAAGGGCAGCAGGGCCTGGCCCTGCTCGGTGAGCAACATGCTGGCCCCGGCACGGCGAAACAGGCGGCAGCCGAGGGACTGCTCCAGGTTGCGGATCTGCTGGCTCACCGCCGCCTGGGTGACGCACAGCTCCACCGCCGCCGCCGAGTAACTGCGATGGCGGGCCGCCACCGCAAACACCCGCAGGCCGCTTAGCCGGCTTGCCGTCAGTCGCCGCACGCCCTTCCTCCGCTCTGCCTACAGCCCCTTGTTCAACACCGGCCGGGCATACATGGACAACACCAGCTCACGCAGCTCGCCGGGGATCTGTGCCATATGGCGCTCAAAGACCTCGGCCGCCGCCGGATCCACCTGGGCGGTCTGGCCCGCCGCCAGCAGGTTGCTGGGGAAGAGGTGGTAGTTGCCGTGAATTTCCTGATCGATGGCCGCCGCCAGCTCGTCCGCATTGTCGAACTCGCCGTGCACCGGCCGCCCGAAGGTGACATGGACCCGCCCCTTCTGGCCGACGATACCCTGCACTATGCTCTGGATATCCTCGAATTCGCTCTTCTCGTAGGCGCCGTGGGTCGCCTTCGCGTACAGCTCGCGGGCCTTGGCCAGATCACCGGGGTCGTATTCATAGGAAATGGACACCGGCACCAGGTTCAGGCTGTTGATGTAGTCGCTGAACGAGACTTTCTGCCGCTTGCCTTCCATATAGAACATCTTGAGGATGGCCGGATCCGTCTTGTCGTCCCCATCCTTGGCCCGCCCCTCTTTCTGGGCAATCCAGACGGAGTGGCCGCCGTCGATGGAGTGGCGCAGGTAGGCGGACAGCTCGGTGAACGCCTTCATCATTTCCCGCGGCCCCCTGGCCGAGCGCTTGACGATAAAGCTCTTGTTCAGCTTCATCAGCTCGGTGGCGCAGGGCTTGCGCAGCAGGTTGTCGCCGATGGCGATGCGCACCGTATCGAGGCCGTGACTGTGCAGGCCCCAGTTGACGAAAGCCGGATCCAGGGCAATGTCCCTGTGGTTGGAAATAAACAGATAGCCCACCCCCGGCTTGAGCTGCTCCAACCCGCTATAGGTCACGCCGGAGGTGGTGCCCGCGATCATCTTTTCCATATAGGTCGCCACTTCCAGCTGTACCTGGCGGATGCTGTTGACCTTGCGCCAGCGCCAGCCGAGGTACAGCCGGATCAGCGCCTTGATAAAGGTGCCGCCCAGACGGGAAAGGGTGGAAAAGCGATACTTGACGATGGCGCCGATAAACTCGTCATCACGGATCAGCCGTTGAATGGCCGCCGCCACTTCATCATCCTGGTAGGGACGAATGTCTTTGAAAATATCTGTGTCTGAAACCATGACAGCCTTGGTCTAGGGGGACAAAAAACGCCCAGATTCTACACCCTTTGGCCGCAAACTCTAATGATTAAGCGCAAAAACCGGCTCAGCGCCAAATCATCAGTACACTGGCTGCGGTCAATATCGCCATCAACAGGTTAAAACGCCGCCAATCTCCGGCCGTATGCAGCCAGCGGCGCACATGCATGCCGAACAGGGCCCAGACATGGCCGGTGACTACCCCGAAAAACAGAAAGACCGCCAACACCAGCACCGCCGACGACCAGTACTGTTCACCGGCCAGGGTAAAGCCGCTGATCGCCGAAATCGCCATCAGCCAGGACTTGGGATTGAGAAACTGGAACAGGGCGCCCTGATGCCAGCGCATGCCACGCTCGCCCTCCCCTTGCCCGGGGGGCGGCGCACTGCCAATCTTGAAAGCCAGCCAAAGCAGGTAGAGACTGCCGGCAATCTTGAGGCCCCATTGCAGTACCGGCCACAACATGAACAGCTGGCCCAGCCCCAGGGCGGTGAGCAGCATCAGGCTTTGCAGGCCGAGCATGATGCCCAGCAGCAGTTTCAGCGTGGGCCGGTAGCCGAAACGGGTACCGGAGCTGGTCAGCAGCATGTTGTTGGGGCCGGGCGTACCGCAGGTGGCCAGGGCAAAACCGGCCACGGGGCCGAGCAGGGCAAGATCCATGATGTCCGCAGCAGATAACAATAAAGAAGAACATTGTTTTACTCGATTTTATGCACAGCGCCCAGTATTTTATCGGTCTATGGCTTTGTCGCGATGGACTATGTCCCGGCTCACCCGGCCAACCCGGAGCAATAACAGGAAATTATGATCCACCCCAGCCGATTCACCTCTCCCTGGTGGGCACGCAACCCCCATGTGCAGACCATACTGGCCAAGTATCTTCACCCTGTGCGCATCGATTACCGTCGCGAACGGCTGGAGCTGCCGGACGGCGACTTTGTCGACCTGGCCTGGGCCCTGCCCCGGCAGGACGACCGGCGCCCGCTGGTGGTGCTGTTCCACGGCCTGGAAGGATGTGTCGAATCCCATTACGCCAGGGGCATGATGGCGGCCTTGCAGCAACGCGGCTGGCAAGCGGTCTTGATGCACTTTCGCGGCTGCAGCGGTGAGCCCAACCGCTATCTGCGGGCCTACCACTCGGGGGCCATCGAAGATCCCCACTATGTGCTGGAACGGTTGCGCCAGCGCTATCCCGAGCGCCCCATGGCGGCCATCGGCTATTCCCTCGGCGGCAACATGCTGGTCAACTACCTGGCGGCCCAGCCGCGTAATCCGCTTTGCGCCGCCGCGGTGATCTCCGCGCCCCTGCTGCTGTCGGCCTGCGCCGAACGCATCAACCGGGGCTTTTCCCGCCTCTACCAGCATTACCTGCTGGGGCGGATGAAGCACAACTGGCAGCAGCGGCTGAGTCGCCACCCCCGCCACCAGTGGCAGGGCAACCTGGCGGCCATCCGCAGCCTGCGCGAGTTCGACGACGTCGTAACCGCTCCCTTGCACGGTTTCGACGATGCCGAGGATTATTACCGGCGCTGCTCCGGTCTCTATAAACTGGCGGCCATAGGTACGCCCACCCTGGTGATCCACGCCGCCGACGATCCCTTTATGAACGAGGCGGTCATCCCCGACGCCAGCCACCTGCCACCGGCGGTGACCTATGAACTGAGCCGCAGCGGCGGTCATGTCGGTTTTATCCATGGCCGGCCCTGGCGACCCCGTTACTGGCTGGAGCAACGGGTGCCCGACTGGCTGGCGGAACACTGGCCCCCCTATCAGGAGCAAGCATGATTATTCCCTTCAACGAACTGGCCGAAGAGACCCTCGACAGTCTGATCGAGCATTTTGTATTGCAGGAAGGCACCGAATACGGTGAGCAGGACATCTCGCTCAAAGAAAAAGTTATTCAGGTTAAACAACAACTTAAGTGTGGTGATGCGGTCATCGTCTACAGCGAGCTGCACGACAGCGTCAACATAGTACCGGCGGCCCAGTTTCATCACAGACCTTGACCTGCCCCCGGGCCTCTGCGTATAAACATTCACAGTTTAATCAATTTCAGGTTCCGTTATGTCTGCCAAGCACCCCATTATTGCGGTTACCGGCTCCTCGGGTGCCGGCACCTCAACGTCCACCGATGTATTCCAGTCCATGTTCGCCCAGCTCGGGGTCAAGGCGGCCGTGCTCGAGGGCGACAGCTTCCACCGTTACACCCGGCCGGAAATGGATGTGGCCATCCGCCGCGCCCGGGAGCAGGGTCGCCACATCAGCTATTTCGGCCCCGAAGCCAACGATTTCGAACTGCTGGAACAATTCTTCAAGGAGTATGGCGACACCGGCACCGGCCAGTTCCGCCGCTACCTGCACACCTTCGACGAGGCGGTGCCCTTCAACCAGATGCCGGGCACCTTCACCCCCTGGCAGCAACTGCCGGAAGACACCAACCTGCTGTTTTATGAAGGGCTGCACGGCGGCGTGGTCACCGAGGATCAGAATGTGGCCCAGCACGTGGACCTGCTGGTGGGCATGGTACCCATCGTCAACCTGGAGTGGATCCAGAAGCTTATTCGCGATACCGCCGAGCGCGGCCACTCCCGGGAAGCGGTCACCGACTCCATCGTCCGTTCGATGGAAGACTACATCAACTACATCACGCCCCAGTTCTCCCGCACCCACATCAACTTCCAGCGGGTGCCGACGGTGGACACCTCCAACCCTTTCAGCGCCAAAATCATCCCCACCCTGGACGAAAGCATGATGGTGATCCGCTTTCGCGGCATCAAGAACGTGGACTTCCCTTACCTGCTGGCGATGATCGACGGCTCCTTCATGTCCCGCCGCAACACCATAGTAGTGCCCGGCGGCAAGATGGGCTTCGCCATGGAGCTGATCCTGCGGCCGCTGATCGAACAACTGCTGGAAACCGGCAAGATCCGCTAAACGCAAACAGGCCCGGCGGTGCCGGGCCTCGGGTGAGGGCGGTATCCCCCCTTAACCGAAGGGTGCCGGTGCCGGGGTGTCGTTGGACGAGGGCGGCAGTATTGGCAGTTCGAAGCGCGGCTGCTCGCCGGTGAGCGATTTCAGGAAGGCCACAATCTGGCCGATTTCTTCATCGGAATAGACCCGCCCCAGTTGCAGCCGGCCCATGATGTCCACCGCCTCTTCCAGGGTGGCGGCTTCGCCGTCGTGGAAATAGGGGTAAGTCAACTCCACGTTGCGCAGGGTCGGCACCTTGAACGCAAAGCGATCCGCATCCTTGCCGGTGACCGCCGCCCGCCCTATGGTGTCGGCGGTGGACTGATAGGGTTCCACCACGCCCATCCGCTGGAAGGAAGTTCCGCCCAGGTTGGGGCCATTGTGGCAGGCCACGCAGCCGCTCTGCTTGAACAGCTGGTAACCGGCCAGGGCCTGGGCGTTGAGGGCGTCGTCGTCTCCCAGCAGCCACTGGTCGAAGGGCGAATGGGGCGTGACCAGGGTCTCCTCGAAGGCGGCGATGGCGTCGGTGACCATGTCGATGTCCAGTACCTCCTGACCGAACACCGCCTCGAACTCGGCCACATAGCCGGGGATAGACTGCAGCACCCCTATCGCCAGCTCGTGGGTGAAGGCCATTTCGCCCGGGTTGGCAATGGGGCCGCCGGCCTGTTCTTTCAGATCCGCGGCGCGCCCGTCCCAGAACTGGGCCAGGTTCAGACTGGAGTTGAGCACCGTCGGCGAGTTGATCGGGCCCTGCTGCCAGTTGTGGCCGATGGAGCTCTTGAGGTTGTCGGTGCCGCCCATCGACAGGTTGTGACAGGAATTGCAGGAAATAAAGCCGGACTTGGACAGCCGGGGATCGAAGAACAGTTTTTTGCCCAGCTCCACCTTGGCCGGCTCCGTTACCGCCACCGCCGGAATCGGTTGCACCGGCTCGTTACGAGGCGCAACGCCCCAGGCTACCTGGCTGGTCAGGGCCAGCCCTACTGCTGCTATGATTATGGTCGTTCTCATCCTGCTTCCCTCTCCTGCAATACAGCGGTTTACCCTAGTTAAACAGCGTTATATGACTCCATTGATCGCCGCTAATTTACTACTTTATAGGTATTCCGTTTATTGATGTGGATCAGGGGACGGCACGAATCGGCGCAACGGGCCCGTTACAGGCCCGCAACCACCGTCAGGCTGGGCGGATCTCGAAGGAATGGGATACTTCCACCGCCTTTTCCAGCATTTTCATCACCGAGCAGTATTTCTCCATGGACAGTTCCACCGCCCGGGCCACCTGCTTCTCGGGCAGCGCCTGGCCGGTCACCACGAAATGCAGCCGGATACGGGTAAAGACCCGGGGCGGATTTTCGGCCCTGTCCGCGTCCAGCTCCACCTCGCAACCGGTCACCTGCTGGCGCCCCTTCTCCAGGATGGACACCACATCGATGGCACTGCAGCCACCGGCACCCAGCAGCACCGCTTCCATCGGGCTGGGCCCCTGCCCCGGGTTGGTGCCGTCCAGCACTATCCGGTGCCCGGACTCGGACATGCCCTCGAAACACATTCCTTCCAACCAGCGGACATTGGCTTTCATAACTGCTCCCATTGAAAAAAACCGCATCTTATCCTATCGGCCGGGTGCCGACGAGCGGGATAAAAACCCCAAGGCTCTTGATGGCGGGTCACAAGCCTTTTATGCTAACGGACTATCTACGGAGCAAGGCAAGGCAGCCTGCTTGCCAGGCGTTCCGCCCGAGTCAATCAAGAGGAAAGTTCATGGTTATTGGCAAGTCCCAAAGTGACCCTACCCTGGAATGGTTTTTGTCACATTGCCATATTCATAAATATCCGGCAAAAAGCTCATTGATCCATGCGGGAGAGAAAGCCGAAACCCTCTACTACATAGTGAAAGGCTCGGTCGCTGTGCTGATCAAGGACGAGGACGGCAAGGAAATGATCCTGTCCTACCTGAACCAGGGCGACTTCATGGGCGAGCTGGGTCTGTTCGAGGAAACCGAAAACCCGGTGCGCACCGCCTGGGTGCGGGCCAAGACCCCCTGTGAAGTGGCCGAGATCTCCTACAAGAAGTTCCGCCAGTTGATCCAGGTGAATCCGGAAATCCTGGTGCGGCTGTCGGGGCAGATGGCCAAGCGGCTGCAGAGCACCAGCCAGAAGGTGGGCGACCTGGCCTTCCTCGACGTGACCGGCCGCATCGCCGAAACCCTGCTGAACCTGGCCCGCCAGCCGGACGCCATGACCCACCCGGACGGCATGCAGATCAAGATCACCCGCCAGGAAATCGGCCAGATCGTGGGCTGCTCCCGGGAAACCGTGGGCCGCATCCTGAAGATGCTGGAAGAGCAGAACCTGATCTCCGCCCACGGCAAAACCATAGTGGTGTTCGGCACCCGCTGAGCCGGTGTTTACCGCCAACCACAAAAAACCCGGGATTTCCCGGGTTTTTATCGTTTGGGCCGATGCCCAGAGACAGATTCCAGAGCTTAAAAGTTAATCCACCAGGCCGTACTGGTCGCGCAGTATGGCGATGATATCCGCCTTGGGATTGTCGGACAGCGCCAGTGCCTGGCCGGTGATCTTCTCGGCGATGCCCACATAGGTGCGGGACACGTCCATCAGCACCTCGGCCGGCAGGGCGTTGTCCCGGGCCAGGGCCTCGCGCTCGGGCATGCGATCCTTGTTGAGCAGGATATCCGAGTCCGGGAAGTGGTTGAGCAGCACCTGGCGGAAGTCCTCCTTGGAATTCTCCACGATGCGCCCTTCCCGGTAGGCGGGGCCGTCCCAGATGCGGGACGAGTCGGGAGTGCCCACCTCGTCCATGTAGATCAGCTTCTCGTTGCCCGCCGCGTCGGCGACATAGCCGAACTCGAACTTGGTATCCACGAAGATCTGGTCGAGCTTGGCCAGCTCCTTGCTTATCACTTCGAAGCCTTCCCTCAGCAGCCGCTCGTACCGGTCGATATCCTCGCGGCGCTTGAAGTTGAAGGCGGCGAAGTTGTCCTCGATATTCCGGCGGGTGATGTTGACATCGTCCGCCTCCGGCACTCCGGGAATACCCTTGAGGATGCCCTTGGTGGAGGGGGTCATCAGCAGCTCGGGCAGCTTCTGGTCCTTTTGCAGGCCATCCGGCAGGCGGATACCGCAGAATTCCCGTTCGCCCTTGGCGTAGCTACGCCACATGGAGCCGGTGATGTACTGCCGGCAAATGGCTTCTATCTTCACCGGGGTGGCCTTCTGCACTATCCACACGAAGGGATGGGGAATGTCGAGGATATGGCTGTCGGCCAGGCCCTGCTCGCGGAACAGCTTGAACCAGTGGTTGGAAATGGCATTGAGCGCGGCCCCCTTGCCGGGCACCCCGTTCAGGCCGCCCTCCCCGTGCCAGATGCAGTCGAAGGCGGAGATGCGATCGCTGATCACCATGATGGCCAGGGGCGCATCGGCGGCCACGTTGTAGCCTTTTTCCCGGATCAGGCGGCGGCTGTCTTCTTCGGTCAGCCAGTAGACGGAGCGCACCTTGCCACTGTGCACCGGTTGCTTGGTACGGATCGGGAGGTCGTTGTTAACGGCCAATACCTTGTCTGCAAGACTCATCACTTGTGTCCTGTGTGTGGAATGTTGAACCTGTACTGGAAGTCGCCCCTGTGGTTATTGTACTTGTGTTCGGAGGCGGCAGGGCTTGCCAGCGGCGCTATCTTATCAGATGTGGGAAAGCGGCAATAGCCGCTGCAACACCAGGGTCCAGGAGGGGGCACTCGGTGCCAGCCACCAGCAGCCCGCCAGCAGGGACAGCAGCAGCAGATTGGGCAGCGGGGCACGCCACTCGGTGATCTTCAGTGCGGTGCCGAAGGACTTTTTGATACGCCGCCCTTCCAGATCGATGCTGTACAGCTCGTCCAGCAGCAGGTGGATAAAGGCGCCGATAAATACAAAGACCCCGGTCTCCCAGGCCAGCGCCGGAGCAGCGCCAAACAACCGGTGACATGTCACCACCGCGACCAGGGCGAACACGCCGTTGGCCAGCAGCGAATGCAGTATGCCCCGGTGCACGGTAAAACGGGCGAAGGCCCAGCACAGGGGATAGCGAATGGCGCCGTAAGCAACGGCGCCCAGCACCAGGGTATAGGTGAGCGGCAGCCGCTCCTGGCCATAGAGCAGCGCCAGCAGGGCTCCCAGCACACCGAACAACCGGAAAATAATGCGGATGGAGCGGGAGCTGTCGGCGTCGATATCCGGCAGTATGCCGCCCAGGGTGCCCGCCAGCCACAGCAGCACCCCCTCCGCCAGGGTCAGTTGCTGGGCCCATACCATGGCACCGGCCAGCAGGCCGCTGGCCACGGTAGCCACCTGGATATGGGTTCTGAAATCCGCCATCGACCGCCCTCCCCGGCTGACAAGGTGCGCGAGTCTAGCACGAAAGCCCTGGATAAAAAAACAGGGCTGCCGAGGCAGCCCTGTCAAATTCCCCGCAAGCGGAGTCGTGCTCAGTGACTGGGCAGCAGGTCCGGCAGGACCAGGCGGCTCAGGCTGCCCGCCTTGAGCAGGGCGTCGGCCTGCTCGATATCGGGGGCGAAGAAGCGGTCCTTGTCGTAGTAGCTCACCTGCTCCCGCAGGGTCTGGCGGGCCAGCTCCAGCGGGGCCGTGGTCTTGAGGCCACCGCGGAAGTCCAGGCCCTGGCAGGCCGCCAGCCATTCGATGGCCAGCACGCCCCGGCTGTTTTCCACCATGGGCCACAGCCGGCGGCCGCCGTTGGGGGCCATGGAGACGTGGTCTTCCTGGTTGGCGGAGGTGGGCAGCGAGTCCACCGAGTGCGGGTGGGCCAGCGCCTTGTTGTCGGACGCCAGTGCCGCGGCCGTGACCTGGGCTATCATAAAGCCGGAGTTGACGCCGCCGTTTTCCACCAGGAAGGGCGGCAGGCCGGACATATGGGTATCCATCATCAGCGACACCCGCCGCTCGCTTAAGGAGCCGATTTCGGCAATCGCCAGGGCGATGTTGTCCGCCGCCATGGCCACCGGCTCGGCGTGGAAGTTGCCGCCGGAGATGACGTCGTTGTCCTCGGCGAACACCAGCGGATTGTCGGACACCGCATTGCCCTCGATCAGCAGCACCTCGGCGGCCTGGCGCAGCTGGGTCAGACAGGCACCCATCACCTGGGGCTGGCAGCGCAGGGAGTAGGGATCCTGCACCTTGGCACAGTTGACATGGGTCTTGCTGATGTCGCTCTGCTCGCCCAGCACATGGCGGTAGGCGGCGGCGGCGTCGATCTGGCCTTGCTGACCGCGCACCTCATGGATGCGGGCATCGAAGGGGCGACGGGAGCTCAAGGTGGCTTCCACCGTCAAGCCGCCCACCACCACGGCGCTGGCGAACAGGTCTTCCGCCTCGAACAGGCCGCGCAGGGCGAAGGCGGTGGACACCTGGGTGCCGTTCAGCAGCGCCAGTCCTTCCTTGGGCGCCAGGCCCATGGGCTCGAGGCCGGCGATCTCCAGCGCCTGGCCGGCGCTGATAACTTCCCCTTGATAACGGGCCTGGCCCTCGCCCAGCAGCACGCAGCTCATGTGCGCCAGGGGCGCCAGGTCGCCGGAGGCGCCCACCGAGCCCTTGCCGGGAATGCAGGGGTAAACGCCGTGGTTGACCAGCGCCATCAGCGCCTCCAGCACCTGCAGGCGGATGCCGGAGTAGCCGCGGGCCAGGCTGTTGATCTTGAGCACCATGATCAGCCGCACCAGCTCGTCGCTGATAAGCTCACCCAGGCCGGTGGCGTGGGACAGCACCAGGGAGCGCTGCAGGGTTTCCAGATCTTCCGGTTTGATGCGGGTGTTGGCCAGCAGCCCGAACCCGGTGTTGATGCCGTATACGGTACGGTCTTCCGCCACCATGCGGTTGACGCAGTCGACCGAGGCCTGAATGGCGCCATGGGTGCTCGGATCCAGGCTCAGCTTGACCGGCAGCTCATAGGCCTGGCGCATCTGCGCCAGGGTCATTTTTCCGGGGTTGATAGTCAGAGTGCTCATAAATTAGTCCTTGTTTACCATGGGCAGATCCAGGCCGTTGTCACGGGCGCAGTCGATGGCGATATCATAACCCGCGTCGGCGTGGCGCATCACGCCGGTGCCCGGGTCGTTACGCAGCACCCGGCCCAGGCGCGCGGCGGCGGCGTCGGTACCGTCGGCCACGATCACCACGCCCGAGTGCTGGCTGAAACCCATGCCGACCCCGCCGCCGTGGTGCAGGGACACCCAGGTGGCGCCACCGGCGGTATTGAGCAGGGCGTTCAGCAGCGGCCAGTCACTGACGGCGTCGGAGCCGTCCATCATCGCCTCGGTTTCCCGGTTGGGGCTGGCGACGGAGCCGGAGTCCAGGTGATCACGGCCGATCACGATGGGCGCCTTCAGTTCACCGTTTTTGACCATCTCGTTGAAGGCCAGGCCCAGGCGGGCACGGTCTTTCAGGCCGACCCAGCAGATACGGGCGGGCAGGCCCTGGAAGCTGATGCGCTCGCGCGCCATGTCCAGCCAGTTGTGCAGGTGCGGGTTGTCGGGGATCAGCTCCTTCACCTTGGCGTCGGTCTTGTAGATGTCCTCCGGATCGCCGGACAGCGCCACCCAGCGGAAGGGACCTATGCCCTGGCAGAACAGCGGACGGATATAGGCCGGGACGAAGCCGGGGAAGTCGAAGGCATTCTTGACCCCCTCTTCCAGCGCCATCTGGCGGATGTTGTTGCCGTAGTCGAAGGTGGGCACGCCCATCTGCTGGAAGTCGAGCATGGCCTGCACGTGTACCGCCATGGACTGCTTGGCCGCCTTGACGGTGGCCTCGGGCTGGGTCTTGCCACGCACCACGTACTCTTCCCAGCTCCAGCCCTGGGGCAGGTAGCCATGCAGCGGGTCGTGGGCGCTGGTCTGGTCGGTGACCATGTCGGGCTTGACGCCGCGCCTGACCAGTTCGGGCAGCACGTCGGCGGCATTGGCGCACAGGCCGATGGAAATCGCCTTGCCCTCGGCGGTGTAACGCTCGATACGGGCCAGGGCGTCATCCAGGCTCTCGGCCTGTTCGTCCAGGTAGCGGGTGCGCAGGCGGAAGTCGATGCTGGCCTGCTGGCACTCGATGTTGAGCGAGCAGGCGCCGGCCAGGGTCGCCGCCAGGGGCTGGGCGCCGCCCATGCCGCCCAGGCCGGCGGTGAGGATCCAGCGGCCCTTGAGGCTGCCGTCATAATGCTGGCGACCGGCCTCGACGAAGGTCTCGTAGGTACCCTGGACTATGCCCTGGGAGCCGATGTAGATCCAGGAGCCGGCGGTCATCTGGCCGTACATCATCAGGCCTTTCTTATCCAGCTCGTTGAAGTGCTCCCAGTTGGCCCAGGCCGGCACCAGATTGGAGTTGGCCAGCAGCACCCGCGGCGCGTCGGCGTGGGTCTTGAACACGCCCACCGGCTTGCCGGACTGGATCAGCAGGGTCTCGTCGTCTTCCAGCCGCTTGAGCACGTCGACGATGCGGTCGAAGCAGGGCCAGTTGCGGGCGGCGCGGCCGATGCCGCCGTACACCACCAGATCCTCGGGGCGCTCGGCCACATCCGGGTGCAGGTTGTTGTGCAGCATGCGGTAGGCGGCTTCGGTCAGCCAGCTTTTGCAGACTTTATTGACGCCGGTGGGCGCCTTGATAACACGGCCGGGGGCGTGACGATCGTTTTGTTGTGACATGTGGGTTTCCCTCTTTACAGTGTCAAAGTATGAATCAACCGAGCCGCCAGCCTGGCCGTGTGGCCATCCACGTCATACTCGGGGTTGAGCTCGGCCAAATCGGCGAGCCGGAGCTTGCCACTGGCCTTGATCTGTTCAATTACGGGTTCAATCAAATCCAGCCCTACCCCCCGGGCCGCCGGCGCACTCACGCCGGGCGCCTGGGCGGCGGGGAACACATCGATGTCGATGGTCAGGTAGAGGTGGTCGCAGCGACCGATAAAGTCCGCCACCTCCTGCTGCAGCCGGGGCAGGGTCGCCGCCGTCATGGCCCTGTCTTCCCATACCAGCACCCCGAGCTGCTCGGCGCGCCGGAACAGGTTCTGGGTGTTGGCGGCCCGGCTCACCCCCAGGCAGGCATACTGGAAGGGCCAGCCCCGCTGCGCGCTCGCCTCGGCGATCTGGGCAAAAGGCGTGCCGGACGACACCACGAAGCTGGGGTCGCGCAGATCGAAGTGGGCGTCGAAGTTGATGATGCCGATGCGCGGGCGCTGCTCGCGCGGCGCCAGATGCCCGGCCAACCCAGACCAGGAGCCGAAGGCCACCTCGTGGCCGCCGCCCATCACGATGGGGAAATGGCCCAGATCCAGCGCCTCGCTCACCCGGGCGGACAGGGCCTGGTGGGCCCCTTCCAGATCCTCGCCCTGGCAGACCACGTCGCCGGCGTCGAACACGGCCGTGCCCTGGTGCCAGGCCAGGCTGCCCAGCATCCTGCGCATGGCCGCCGGGCCCTTGGCGGCGCCGACGCGGCCCTGGTTACGGCGCACCCCTTCGTCACAGCCAAAGCCGATCAGCACGGCGCCCGGTTCCCGGGCCTGCTCCAGCGGCTGCACCTGCTGGTGCCAGCGATAGGTGTCGGGCTCGGGATCGACCCGGCCGGTCCAGGGGGTCATGTCAGTCTTCATGCAGGCTCTCCCGCTACGATGCGTTGAACGAGCCGGGGCAGGCCCAGGCTATAGGCCAGCTCGGCGTAATTGTCGGTCTCCCACAGGCACAGATCCGCCGCCATCCCCGGGGCGATGCGGCCACACTCGTGCGGCAGTCCCAGGGCCCGGGCGCCCTGGGCGGTAACGCCGCGCAGGGCCTCCACCGGGGTCAGACGGAACAGGGTGCAGGCCATGTTCAGCATCAGCCTCAGGCTGAAGATGGGCGAGGTGCCCGGATTGGCGTCGGTGGCCAGGGCCATGGGCACGCCGTGGCGACGCAGCAGCGCTATGGGCGGCACCGTGGTTTCGCGCAGCATGTAGAAGGCGCCGGGCAACAGGGTGGCGACGGTGCCGGCCTCGGCCAGGGCCTTTACCCCCGCCTCGTCCAGGTATTCCACATGATCCACCGACAGCGCCCCGGCGCGGGCGGCGGCGGCGCTGCCGCCCAGGTTGGACAGCTGCTCGGTATGGCCCTTGATGGCCAGGCCATGGGCCTTGGCGGCGGCATAGACCCGCTCGCACTGGGCGACCGAAAAGGCGATGTGCTCGCAGAACACGTCCACCGCGTCGGCCAGCCCTTCGGCAGCGGCGGCCGGGATCATCCGCCGGCACACCAGCTCGATATAGCCGTCGGCATCGTCTTTATATTCCGGCGGCAGGGCGTGGGCGCCCAGCAGGGTGGTGACCACCCGCACCTTGAGCTCCCGCCCCAGGCGGCGCGCCACCCGCAGCATCTTGAGTTCGTTGTCCACATCCAGGCCGTAGCCGGACTTGATCTCGACCGTGGTCACCCCGTCCGCCATCAGCGCCTCGAGGCGCGGGCGGGCGGCGGCGAACAGCTCCTCCTCCGAGGCGGCGCGGGTGGCCCGCACCGTGCTGAGGATGCCGCCGCCGGCGCGGGCTATTTCTTCATAGCTCTTGCCTTCGAGCCGGGCCTCGAATTCCCCGGCCCGGTTGCCGCCGTACACCAGGTGGGTATGGCAGTCCACCAGCCCCGGGGTCAGCAGCCGGCCTTCGGCATCGATAAGCTCGAACCCGGCACGGTCGGCCCCGCTCAGCGCGCTCATGGGCTTCAGCCAGGCGATGCGGCCATCCTTAACCGCCACCGCCATGGGCTCGGCGGCGGCGTCGAGGCCGTCGAACAGGGTGGCATTGACCCAGAGGCGGTGGGCTGACTGTGGCATGGTTGGCTCCTTGAATCGCTATTTGTATATACATTTAAACCTTCATCCGCCCTTTGGCAAGTATCATCCGATAAAAAACCCGGATTTATCGATCTGTATCACATAAAAAATAGACAATCTATTAACATTAGGCGTATTTTTGTATATACATTAATCGTCACTCACAAGGAGGTCTCCTCATGCACCAGGTTACGGAACAATCCCGGCCCCAGGGCAAGGCCATCGGCCGGCTGCTGGGCCTGAGCACCATCGGCATCTTTATTTTCTTTATCCCCATCAGTCTGCAGGGCAAGACCAGCATACCGCTGGATCATATGGTGGGCTGGCTGCGCGCCGCCCTGGGCGAAACCGGCGCCGGCTGGTACGCCATGGGGATGATAGTGGCGGGGGCCCTTTATCCGCTGGTCACCGGCCGCTGGAAACAGAGCCCGACCGACGGCGTCTTCCTGGTGCTGAAATGGCTGGGGGTGGTAGCGGGCCTGATGGCGCTCACCGGCCTGGGCCCGGCGGCGCTGCAGGCGCCGGACATGCTGCCCTTCCTGTTCAACAAGCTGGTGATCTCGGTGGGGCTGATCGTGCCCATCGGCTCGGTATTCCTGGCCTTTCTGGTCGGTTACGGCCTGCTCGAGGCCATCGGCATCCTGGTGCAGAAGCTGATGCAGCCCATCTGGCGCACCCCGGGCCGTTCGGCCATCGATGCGGTGGCCTCCTTCGTGGGCAGCTATTCCATCGGCCTGCTGATCACCAACCGGGTGTACAGCGCGGGCCACTACTCGGCGCGGGAAGCGGCCATCATCGCCACCGGCTTCTCCACCGTCTCCGCCACCTTCATGATCATCGTGGCCAAGACCCTGGGGCTGATGGAGATCTGGAACCAGTACTTCTGGCTGACCCTGCTGATCACCTTTATCGTCACCGCCATCACGGTGCGGCTGCCGCCCCTCTCCCGCATGGACAACAGCGCCGAACACCGGGAGCCGGAAGGCGAGCCCGGCAACCGCCTGGCCACCGCCTGGCAGAACGGGATGGAGGTGGCCGAGCAGGCGCCCTCCCTCGGCCGCAACGTGATCGACAACTTCAAGGACGGCCTGGTGATGACCATCAGCATACTGCCGTCCATCATGTCGGTGGGGCTGATCGGCCTGCTGGTGGCCAAATACACCCCGGTGTTCGACTGGCTGGGCTACCTGTTCTACCCGGTGACCTGGCTGTGGGGCCTGGATGACGGCATGCTGCTTGCGAAGGCCACCGCCTCGGGGCTGGCGGAGATGTTCCTGCCGGCGCTGCTGATGGCCGAAGCCGACTTCGTGGCCCGCTTCGCCGCCGGCGTGGTGTGCGTGTCGTCGGTGCTGTTCTTCTCGGCCTCGATTCCCTGCATACTGGCGACCCGCATCCCGCTCAGGGTGGGGACCCTGGTGCTGGTATGGTTTATCCGCGCCTTCCTCAGCCTGCTGCTGGCCATCCCGGTCGCCATGCTGATAGCGCCCTGAGCCAGGCCCGGCCCGACGACGCCCGGGGCGCGTCGGGCTGGATACCGCCCCGGCTTGCCGTTAAGATGGCGTTTTTGTTAACGAGATCTTTTCATGGCCCTGACCGCCACCCTGCACAAGGTGCGGCTGAATATCAGCGATCTGCACCGCCACTACTACCAGGAACACAGCCTGACCGTGGCCCGCCATCCGTCGGAAACCGAAACCCGGCTGATGGTGCGGCTGCTGGCCTTTATGCGCCACGCCGACGAGGATCTGAGCTTTACCAAGGGACTCAGCACCGACGACGAGCCGGAGCTATGGCAAAAAGCGCCGGACGGCCGCATCCTGCTGTGGGTGGAGCTGGGCGAGCCCAGCGTCAAGCGCATCAAGCAGGCCCTGTCCAAGGCCGAGAAGGTGGTGGTGTACAGCTATGGCGGGCGCTCCGCCCTGGAATGGTGGAGCAAGCATCAGATAGAGCTGGGGCAGTTGCCGCGGCTCGAAATCTACCACCTGGCCGATCCCCAGCCGGCCCGGCTGGCCGAACTCTGCAGCCGCAGCATCGATCTCTTCGCCACCCTGCAGGAACTGGACATCCAGGTCACCGACGGCAAGAACAGCCTGGATCTGCAACTGACCCAGTGGCGCTGACCCAGGCGGGAAGCGGGAAGCGGGAAGCGGGAAGCGGGAAGTATTGTGATTCCGGCCCCTACTCCTACCCCTACCCCTACCCGCAACCCTAATACGCCGGGACGGCGCTCAGTCCAGCTTCAGGGTCGAGCGCAGCTTGTACTTGTCTCCCGGATGCCACAACCGGGCAAAACTCACCAGCTGGTGCAGTGACCAGGTGCGTCGGGTCACCAGCAGGCAGGGCTCTTCCGGCCCTATCTGCAGCCAGTCGCACACCTGGGCCGGTGCCAGCCGAGCTTCCACGATATGCTCCAGATCCGACAGCGGGCAGTGCTGTACCAGGTAGGCATTGGGGGTCATCTGGCCGAAGTCGCAGCTCAGGTAATCGGGCGCCAACGCCGGGTTGACGAAACGTTCCTCCACCTGGATAGGCAGCTGGTTTTCCAGGTGCACCATCACCGAATGAAACACCCGGGCGTTGAGCCGCATGCCCATCTGCAGGGCCACTTCCTCGTCGGCGCGGATGCTTTCCAGCAGCAGCACCCGGTTGCCGTATTGGTGGCCGCGCAGGCGCACTTCGTCGGCGATATTGTTGATGTCCGCCAGCGGCGACTCGGCCTTGGGCTCGGTAACGAAGGTGCCGAGCCCGGCCCGGCGCATCAGATAGCCTTCCTGTACCAGATCGCGAATGGCCTTGTGGGCCGTCATCCGGCTGACGCCGAACTGCCCGGCCAGCTCCTGCTCGGGCGGGATCTGCTGGTGCAACGGATATTCCCCGGACTGGATACGGGCCAGGATATGCTGCTTGATCTGCTGGTAAAGGGGGGTTGATTGGGTCACATAGCCTCCTGCGCTGGTTGCAATTGTACATACAATTGCCGGCCAGTCCCAGTCGCCGCCCGCGAAAGTTCCCTTTGGGTTCAACGGGTCTTTTCCCTGCTGTCGTTTTGCGCTATGGTGCGCGCACATCCCGCAAGCCCCATCGGCAGGAAGACCTTGGAAAAACATGAAGAAGTGCTGGTGGCGCTGCGCCAGATCATCCGCGCCATCGACCTCCACTCCCGGCAGCTCAGCAAGGTCTCCGGCCTGACCGGCCCGCAGTTGCTACTGATGCAGGCGATCAACGAGCACGGCGACATCACCATGCGCAAGCTGGCCCAGGCCACCAACATGAGCCAGGCCACCGCCACCACCATCATCGACCGGCTGGAGCAGAAGCAGTTGGTGCGCCGGGAGCGCAGCCAGACCGACAAGCGCAAGGTGCATGCGGTGCTGACCGAGGAGGGCAAAACCAAGCTCAAGACCGCGCCCCGCCCGCTGCAGGAAAGCTTTATCCAGCAGTTTCAGGCGCTGGCGGCCTGGGAGCAGAACCTGCTGCTGTCGTCGGTACAGCGCATCTCCTCGATGATGAACGCCAACGATCTGGACGTGGCGCCGCTGCTGCAGGTGGGCAGCCTGATCCAGGAAGAAAAATATTAATCCTGCAGGCTGATGCCGATATTGGACACCCCGCCCTGGGCGGCGAAGTCGCGGATGGCCAGGATGGCCTCGGCTTCCCGGGGTTGCGCCACCTGCTCTAGCAGCTCCACCTGAAACTCCATTTCCACTTCCATCAGCTCGTGCTCGTACAGCTCTTCGTCGCCGAGCTCCCGCTCCGCCAGCAGCTCGGCAAAACCGGCCACCGCCCCCAGGGAGGCGTTGCTGGCCTCCATCGCTTCTTCGCCGATACGGCAGATCACCGAGTTGTAGGCCGCTCCCAGGGCCACGCAGGCGTCCAGGGCCGGATAGGCGCCGTAGGAGTCGAACTTGGCCGGGTCCGGGATAAAGACCTCGAAGGCTTCCAGCTCGGCGGACAAGTCCACCCGGGAGCCCTTGACGGTAAGATAGGTCCAGAGCACATCCAGGGTATGGCGGAAACGCTCGCCGCTGCCGAAGCCGGAAGTCTCGCTGAACAGGCGGTAGTTGGGATACATCCGCTCGGCCAGGGCCAGGGCGAACACCGTTTGCTGCCAGGGCATCAGTTTGTTGAGTTTCTTATAAAATTTGTCACCGAACACGGGCAGTTCCTTGTGGTTGGGCTTGCCGCATTGCTGCCAATCTGACCGTTTGCGGCCAAGGCTCACACTTTATGCGGGAAACACTGGTATAAGTTTTTGCTTGTGCCATTGTCTCATAAAAAGCTGGCACAAAAAGCATATTGAGGAGAGAAGGTATGGCCAATCATACCCTGTTACTGCTCAGTCAGGATAACGCCGAATACCATGCCCTGTTAAAGCAGGCCTACTTGCCCGGACTGACCATACTCGCCCCCAGAGAAGAAACCGACATCCAGGCCGCCCTGACCCGCGCGGATATCCTGTTGGGCGAGCCTGCCCGCATCAAGGCCAGGCTCAGGGATGCACGGGCGCTGAAATGGGCCCAGTCCACCTACGCCGGCGTCGACCTGCTACTCGGCCCCGGCAGCCGCCAGGACTACCTGCTGACCAATATCCGCGGCATCTTCGGCCCCTTGATCAGCGAATACGTCTTCGGCCACCTGTTGTCCATCAGCCGCCACCTGCGCCACTACCGGGAGCAGCAGCGCCACCACAACTGGCAGCCCATTCCCTACCAGAGCATCCACGGCAAGACCATGCTGATCCTGGGTACCGGCAGCATAGGTCAGCATGTCGCCGCCACCGCCCGCCATTTCGGCATGGAAGTGCTCGGCATCAGCCGTGCCGGCCGGGAGGCACCGGGCTTCGATCGCACCTACCAGGTGCAGGCCCTGAACAAGGTATTGCCCAGGGCCGACGTGGTGTTGAGTGTACTGCCCTCCACCCCCGAAACCCGCGCTCTGTTCAATGCCGAGCGGCTCTCTCATATCAAGCCGGGCGCCATCTTCTTCAACGTGGGCCGGGGCGATGCGGTGGATGAAACCGCCCTGGTACAGGCGCTGCGCAACGGCCGTATCGGCGCCGCCGTGCTGGACGTATTCGCCATCGAGCCGCTGCCGACGGACAGCCCGTTGTGGGACCTGCCCAACGTGGTGATCAGCCCCCATAACGCCGGTTACAGCTTCCCGGATCAGATAGTGACCCGCTTCAGTCGCAACTACCTCAAATACATCGAAAGCAAGCCGATGGAGGGGCTGGTCGACTTCGATCTGGGGTATTGAGCATGGACCAACTGCTGCAGGAAATACGGGCCTGCCGGCTGTGCGAAGCCTTCCTGCCCCTGGGGCCCAGGCCCGTGGTGCAGCTGGGCGCCGAGGCCCGCATCCTCATCATCGGCCAGGCGCCGGGCACCCGGGTGCACCAGACCGGCATCCCCTGGAACGATCCTTCCGGCGACACCCTGCGTAAATGGCTGGAGGTAAGCCGGGAGCAGTTCTACGACCCCGAGCGCTTCGCCATCATGCCCATGGGTTTCTGCTACCCGGGCCGGGGCAAGAGCGGCGACCTGCCGCCCCGGCCCGAATGCGCCCCCACCTGGCACCAGCGGATACGGGCCGCCCTGCCCCGCATCGAACTCACCCTGCTGATCGGCCAGTACGCCCAGCATTACTACCTGGGCAAGCGCTACCGCACCCTCACCGAGACGGTGCGCCATTGGCGGGAATTCGCCCCGAGCCGGCTGCCGCTGCCCCACCCCTCCCCCCGCAACCGCCGCTGGCTGCGCGACAACCCCTGGTTTGAACAGGAAGAACTGCCGGCCCTGCGGGCAAGGGTGCACCAGGTGCTGGGGCGGGGCTAACCCCGCTTCGGTAAAAATTGGGACAGCAGGAACAGGCTGGCGGCCACCACCACCACGGAAGGGCCGGCGGGGGTATCGTGGCTGACGGACAGCTGCAGCCCCCCCAGCACCGACAGCATGCCGAGGCCCATGGCGTAGAACGCCATCTGCTCGGGGGTGCGGCTGAAGCGACGGGCGGTGGCGGCCGGGATGATCAGCAACGAGGTGATGATCAAGGCGCCAACGAACTTCATCGCCACCGCGATCAGCACGCTGATCATCAGCAACAGCAGCAACTTGAGCGGCTCGACCCGGACCCCTTCCACCCGCGCCAGTTCCTCGTTGACGGTAATGGACAACAACTGGCTCCAGTACCGGCGCAATACCAGCAACAGCAGCAGGCCGCCGCCGTAGATCCAGTACAGATCCACCGGCTGGATCGCCAGCAGATCGCCGAACAGGTAGGCCATAAGATCGACCCGCACATTGTCCATAAAGGCCAGGGCCACCAGGCCGAGGGACAGGGCGGTATGGGCCAGGATGCCGAGCAGGGTATCGGTGGCCAGCCAGCTGGCCCGCTGCAGGGCCGCCAGCAGCACCCCCAGCACCACGCAGGCCACCAGCACCGCCAGGGTCAGATCGATGTGCAGCAACAGGCCCAGCGCCACCCCCAGCAGGGAGGAGTGGGCCAGGGTATCGCCGAAGTAGGCCATGCGCCGCCATACCACGAAGCTGCCCAGGGGGCCGGCCAGCACGGCGATGCCCAAACCGGCCAGGAGGGCGTAGAGCAGAAAACTATCCCACATGGCGTACGTCCCCGTGATGCTCGTCGTCACAATCATGGTGGTGGGTATAGACCGCCAGTTGCGTCAGTTCGGGCCGGCCGAACAGGCGGGCGAACTCCGGGTGGCGCGCCACATGCTCCGGCTCGCCATGGCAGCAGATATGCTGGTTCAGGCAGACAACCCTGTGGGTGCTGGCCATCACCAGGTGCAGATCGTGGGACACCATCAGCACCCCGCAGTGCAGTTCGTCGCTGAGCTGCTTGATCAGGGCATAGAGTTCGGTCTGGCCGTGCACGTCCACGCCCTGGGCCGGCTCGTCCAGGATCAGCAGCTCCGGTTCCATCATCAGGGCCCGGGCCAGCAGGATGCGCTGCATTTCGCCGCCGGACAGCGCCTGCATGGCCCGCTCGGCCAGGCGCTCCGCTCCCACCCGGGCCAGCGCCTGGGCCACCGTCAGCCGGCGGCCGTGGGACAGGCTCATAAAACGGGCCACCGTCAGCGGCAGCACCGGATCCAGGTGCAACTTTTGCGGAACATAACCGATGCGCAGGCCAGGCTTGCGCCACAGCCGCCCGGCACTGGCGGTACGCAGCTGCAGCACCAGCTTGATCAGCGAACTCTTGCCGGCGCCGTTGGGGCCGACAATGGTCAGAATTTCGCCGCTTTGCAGGCTCAAAGAAATCCGTTCGAGAATCACATTGCCGTCGGCTTCCAGCCCGACGTCCGTCAATTCCACCAGCTTGGTCATCCGCTTCGCGCCTTTACATCGTTATTTGTAATATTATAACATTGCCGGTTCGCTAAACACCATAACCGAGGTATAGGGACCCGAGCCATGAGAGCCTTACTGTTGTTGGCGTTGCCCCTGCTGCTGAGCAGCCAGGCCCGCGCCCTGGAAGTATTAACCACCATCAAACCCCTGCAATTGATCGCCAGTGCCATTACCGACGGCGTGAGCGAACCCGATCTGCTGCTGGCGCCCGGCACCTCGCCCCACGATTACGCCCTGCGTCCTTCCGACGTACGCCGTATCAACCAGGCCGATCTGGTGGTCTGGGTCGGTCCCGAGCTCGAGGGCTTCCTGACTTCGCTGCTGGGCGACAAGGAAAACAGCCTGGCGCTGCTGGCACTGATCGAGCCGGCAGAACACAAACATCACGACGACCATGGTCAGGGCGGTCACCACCACCAGCCCCATGGCAACCATGATCACCACCACCATGGCGAGCACGGTCATCGGGACGAGCATCATACCGGTAAAATCAGCATCGGAAACCAGGATGATGAACATGAGCACGATCATGGCGACAAGGATCCCCATATCTGGCTGGATCCCCACCAAGGGGAGCGCATCGCCACCCTGCTGGCCGAGCGCATGGCACAGTTGGATCCGGCCAATGCTGATCTGTATCAACGCAACCTGGCCATTTTCCGGACAGAATTGGCAAAAACCGACAGCGCCGTGGCCAAACGCCTGGCCCCGGCACGCGGCAAGGGCTATTTCGTGTTCCACGATGCCTACGGCTACTGGGAAGATCACTACCAGTTGCCGTCCCGCGGCCATTTTACCGTCAACCCGGAGCGGGCTCCCGGCGCGCAAACCGTCAGCCGTATCCATCAGGCCTTGCGCGATGAGCAGGCCGTATGCGTCTTTGCCGAACCCCAGTTCCGGCCGGCGGTGGTCGAGGCCGTGGTACGCAATACCCCGGCGCGGATCGGCACCCTGGACCCATTAGCGACCGATATTGTAGTCGGTCCCCAGGGCTATTTCGCCTTTATGCAGCAGCTGGCAGAGGCCATGGCCGCATGTTTACTCAATGAGTGATAAAAATCTGAAATAAAATTCGGTATAATGCGGAACTTTCGTATCATACGATGCACTAACTTGGGTTGCCCGCCTGTTGCGGGCCCTTTAGTAATTAAACGTTAACCGCTTTATTATCCCTGGATCTATGCCTGGATAGATAAAGCGGTTTTTGTATGCATAGTTTAGCAACCAACAGGCACAGGTAATCCGGATGAATCCTCTCCGCCCGATACAAACCAAACTGCTGGGAATACCGATGCAACTGCCCAAGCGGCACCTGTACGGTATCATCTTCCTGAGCGGCCTGACCCTGACCACGGCGGTGATGATGCCCTCACCCAACGAACGGGTTGAACAGCCGCTCAAAATCAGCATCCCCGCCAGCCTGAACCTGCCTAAAGAGGCCAGGGAGCAAATCAACAACACCGAATTCTATACCCTGCCCAACGACGAAATCGGCCCGCTGGAACCGGTGGATGCCCTCGAGGTCATCACGTCCGGCGAACCCGAGTGGCAGGAATATGTGGTGCAGCGCGGCGACACCCTGAGCACCATCTTCAATGGCCTGGGCCTGCCCCTGGCCACCATGTACAAACTGCTCGATGCCGACAAAGAAAGAGCCCTGGACGGACTCAAGCCTGGCCAGACTCTTTCTTTGCTGATCGATGAAGGCAACCTGCTGCAGGAATTCAAAATACAGCAGGATCTGCTGCACAGCCGCCTCTTTGTCCGCTCCGGCGAGAACTACCGGAGCCAGCTCCAGACCGAGGAAAGCAACTGGGAAAGCCGGACCCTGGGTGGGGTGATCAACGGCAGCTTCTACCTCAGTGCCCGGGATGCGGGGCTGTCACCCAGCCAGATCCAGCGGGTAGCCAACCTGTTCCAGTGGCAACTCAACTTCGCCCGGGATCTGCGTCAGGGAGACAGCTTCAAGGTGCTGGTACAGCGGGAATTCGTCGATGGCCAGAGCACCGGCAAGTCCGAGCTGCAGGCGGTGCAGATCACCAACAAGGGCAAGAGCTACCACGCCTTCCGCCATGAGGACGGCAAGTTCTACGACGCCAAGGGCGAAAGCCTGGAACGGGGCTTTGTACGCATCCCCCTGGAGCGTAACACCCGCATCAGCTCCAACTTCAACCTGACCCGTAAGCATCCGGTCACCGGCCGGGTACAACCGCATCATGGCACCGACTTTGCCGTGCCCATCGGCACCCCGGTGGTCGCCCCCGGTGACGGTGTCGTGGTCAAGGCCACCCGCCATCCGCTGGCCGGCAACTACCTGGTGATCCGCCACGGCCGCCAGTATACGACCCGCTTCCTGCACCTGAGCCGTTTCCTGGTCAAGGAAGGCGACACCGTCAAACGCGGCCAGCGCATCGCCCTGTCCGGCAACACCGGCCGCTCCACCGGCCCGCACCTGCATTACGAATTCCACGTCAACAACAGGCCGGTGGACCCCATGCAGGTCAAGCTGCCCATGGCCGAGGGCCTGAGCGGTGCCGAGCGCCGCACTTTCCTGAGCAGGGTGGAACAGTACAAGCGGGAATTCGCCGGCTAACGGCATCCATCGCCCGCAACAAAAAAAAAGCGCCCTCGGGCGCTTTTTTGTTTCAGCCATGGTGGTAAAGCTCAGCCCTGATGGTAGGGCCGCGACAGCCGGTGCACCGCCTCGACAAAGGCGCCGGCGTGCTCGGGCTCCACATCCAGATGGATGCCGTGGCCCAGGTTGAACACGTGGCCCGGGCCCTGGCCGAACCCTTCCAGTATGGTCGCCACTTCCTGCTCGATGCGGGGAATGGGGGCGTAGAGCATGGAGGGGTCCATATTGCCCTGCAACGCCACCTTGTCGCCCACCCGCCGCTTGGCGTCGGCGATATTGATGGTCCAGTCCAGGCCGACCGCATCACAACCGGTAGCCGCAATCGCTTCCAGCCACTGGCCGCCGTTCTTGGTGAACAGGGTCACCGGTACCCGGCGACCTTCGTGCTCACGGGTCAGGCCATCGACGATCTTGGCCATGTATTGCAGCGAAAAATCGTTATAATCGCGCGGCGTCAGCACCCCGCCCCAGGTATCGAAGATCATCAGCGACTGGGCACCCGCGGCCACCTGGGCATTCAGGTAGGAAGTCACACTGTCGGCCAGCTTGTCCAGCAACAGGTGCAGAGTCTGGGGCTCGGCATACATCATCTTCTTGATTTTGGTGAAGGCCTTGGAACTGCCACCCTCCACCATATAGGTGGCCAGGGTCCAGGGGCTGCCGGAAAAACCGATCAGCGGCACTTCGCCCTTCAGCTCGCGGCGGATGGTGCGCACCGCATTCATCACATAGCCCAGCTCCCCTTCCGGATCCGGTATGCCGATTTTCCGTACATCGGCCATGGAGGCCACCGGACGCTCGAATTTGGGACCTTCGCCCGCTTCGAAGTAGAGCCCCAGGCCCATGGCGTCGGGGATGGTCAGAATATCGGAGAACAGGATGGCCGCATCCAGCGGGAAACGGCGCAGCGGCTGCAGGGTTACCTCGCAGGCCAGTTCGGCATTCTTGCACAACGACATGAAGTCGCCGGCCTGGGCCCGGGTGGCCTTGTATTCCGGCAGATAACGCCCGGCCTGGCGCATCATCCATACCGGGGTAACGTCTACCGGCTGGCGTAAAAGGGCACGTAAATAGCGATCATTCTTGAGTGTATTCATCCCGTCGTTCCGGATCAGGTGGCAAATTGGCCGTATTGTAACATCAGACGGGGAAATCGGAAAAAACTGCATACCGCCATTCGGCCGCAACGAAACCCAGGATAATGGCGAGCCAGCGCCCAACTTGCCCGCTCGACGCTTGACCACCGCGGATCTTTTCTTTACTTATAATTCATTGCCGCCCCTACTCAGGTGACTCACGGAGGGAATCATGCTCAGGAAAATGGAACAGACCAAGGCGCAGCTGGCCGGCAAACATCATGCCCTCGACGCCTTTATCAATGCCCGCCAGAATCTGCTGGTCGAATATATCCGTCTTTCCACCAACAAGACGCTGCCGACCCAGGCCGAGCTGGAAGAGTTTTGCGGACAACTGATCGATTATGTCTCCGCCGGTCATTTTGAAATCTATGATTATGTGGTGACCGCCTATGAAGCGGCCCAGGGTAATGCCCGGCTGCTGGCCGAGCGGATTTATCCGCGCATCAAGCAGAATACCGATGAAGCGCTGAACTTCCACGATAAATACACCCAGGCCGACGAAGATACCCTGCTGGAGCTGGATCAGGAACTCAGCCACCTCGGAGAACTTCTCGAAGAGCGCTTCGAGCTGGAAGACCGGCTGGTTTCCGCCATCGACCTGGTCGATCATCTGGACACCGGCCACCCCGCCTGAAAGGAGCCGACCATGGCTGAGCGCAGACTGTTTTCCCGAATCGGGCTCCAGGCCAAAGCCTGGCTTGTCGATGGCGCCGGCCATAACCACCATGCCCTGGTTCAAGACCTGTCCCTGCACGGCGCCCTGGCCATGGTGGACGAAGGCTGGGCCGGACAGAACGGCGACGAGTTCGAGCTGGTGCTCGATCTGGACGGCCATGGCCAGCGCATCATCATGCATACCAGCCAGCGCCACCATCATGGCGTTTGTATCGGGCTGGAATGCCGGCGCATGGATATCGACAGCGCCGCCCATCTGCGCCGGCTGGTGGAGCTGAACCTGGGTAACGACGAGCTGTTGCAGCGCCAGTTCGCCCAGTTGGTGAACGAGGACTAAAGCGCCGCCAGCGCTTCTTCCAGCTTCTTCACCGCGATCACCTCCATGCCCGCCGGCGCCTGCTTGGGCCTGTTGGACCAGGGCACTATGGCGCGGGTGAAGCCGTGCTTGGCCGCTTCCATCAGTCGCTCCTGGCCCGAGGGCACCGGGCGGATTTCGCCCGACAGTCCCACCTCGCCGAACACCACCAGTTCCTGGGGCAGGGCCCGGTCGCGAAAGCTGGACACCAACGCCAGCAGCAACGCCAGATCGGCACTGGTGTCCTCCACCCGTACCCCGCCGACCACGTTGACGAACACATCCTGATCCGCCATCTGCATGCCGCCGTGACGGTGCAGCACCGCCAGCAGCAGCGCCAGCCGGTTGTGCTCCAGGCCCACCGTCACCCGGCGCGGATTGGCCAGTTGGGAGTAATCCACCAGCGCCTGCAGCTCCACCAGCAACGGCCGGGTCCCTTCCCAGATCACCATCACCACCGAGCCGGTGGTCTGCTCTTCGCCCCGGCTGAGGAAAATGGCGGAGGGGTTGCTCACTTCCTTCATGCCGGTCTCGGTCATGGCGAACACCCCCAGCTCATTCACCGCCCCGAAGCGGTTCTTGTGGCTGCGCAGGGTACGGAAGCGGCTGTCGGCGGCACCGTCCAGCAACACCGAACAGTCGATGCAATGCTCCAGCACCTTGGGCCCGGCCAGGGTACCGTCCTTGGTGACATGGCCCACCATCAGGATCACCACCCCCTGCTGCTTGGCGAAACGGGTCAGCTGGGCCGCCGCTTCCCGTACCTGGGATACCGAGCCCGGCGCCGACTGCACCTCGGCCACGTGCATCACCTGGATGGAGTCGATCACCATCACCGCCGGTCGCTCTTCCCGGGCGACATGACAGATCTGTTCGACACTGGTTTCCGACAGCATGCGCAGCTGATCCTTGGGCAGCCCCAGCCGCTGGGCCCGCATCGCCACCTGCTGCAACGACTCCTCGCCGGTGACATAGAGGGTCTTCATCCTGCTGGCCAGGCCACACATCACCTGCAGCAACAGGGTGCTCTTGCCCGCCCCCGGGTTACCCCCGATCAGGATGGCCGAGCCGGGCACCAGGCCACCGCCCAGCACCCGATCCAGCTCCTTGAAGCCGCTGCCGATACGGGGGATCTCGGTCAGTGCAATTTCATCCAGGGTTTGCACCTTGTTGTCCTGCACCCCGGCATAACCGGCAAAACGGCTGTTACGACCGGCAGAGCTGGCAGGCGCCAGGCGGATCTCACTGATGGTGTTCCATTCCTTGCATTCGGAACACTGGCCCTGCCAGCGGGGAAACTCGGCGCCACACTCGCCACAGACAAAGGCAGTTTTGGACTTGGCCATGCTTGCTCACTCATTCATTAACGAGCTGTTATACTGGACCAAGTTTTTCGCCTACTCAACCCAAAGCCAAGATGGATCTCAGCCCCTATAAATCCCTGCTCAATAAACTGGTTCCTCTCAGCTATCATCATGATCTGGAAGGGCTGCTGGAGAATCTGCTGCCCGAGGCCGACGGCACCACCCGTTTCCAGCTGCAAGCGGAAGTACGCCGTCTCACCAGCCCCTGCCTGCGGGTGCTGGATCTGCGCAGCCTGTTTCCGGAGCAGTGCCGGCTGGTGCGCCACCAGGGGCTGGATCATATGTTGCCGGCGTCACTGGATACGCGCTTTCACAAGCTATTGGGCAGTTATAACGGCGAATATACCCGGGGGCTTTACGAAACCCTGATCGCCGAGCTGGCGGCCCTGCGCAAACTGCCCTCCCAGTTCAATCCCCTCCCCTGGCACCTGCCGTCCATGGGCACCCGCCGCAAGGAAAGCCGGCTGCGCTTCGTCACGCCCATATTGCTGCACCTGCCGGAAGGGCAGCTCAAGGCCAACAGCCTGGATATTTCGGCAGGCGGCCTGCTGGCACAGCTGGCCGAGCCCCGCCCCCTGCCGGAACAGGTGCCGGTGTCCCTGCCCGAGTTGGCGCACCAGCCCGGACTGAGTTGCCTGGCCAACCCCAAACGCTATCGACTGACCCAGAGCCAGGAGGATCCCTCCCGCCTCAAGATGCAGCGGATGGAAGAAGATGCCGACTGGCAACAGGCTTTGCAGCAGTTTATCGACCAGAGCCGCCCCCGCTACGGCCTGGACGCGGAAGACCTGTACGACACTGTTCTGGCCCAATGCTGGGGCAATGCCCTGCTCGAGACCAGCCTCAGCCTGTCACTGTTTTTTGATGAACAGGGGGAGCTGCAGGAAGTGCTCGCCAATCGCCATGGCCACAAGACCCTGGCGCAATGGCGGCAACAGACGGCCGCCGACCTGCTCTCGACCCTGTTATCCCCGGAGCGGGTACTGCAGATGGGCCAGCAGCCGCTGCAACCGCTGCTGCTGTACAGTTTCCGCCACCAGGGCCAGAGCCAGACTTTCTATTTCGTGGCCGATCAACATGAGCTGGAACAGCGGCAGGCCTATTCGGTATTCGTGAACGAAGGGCTGAGAAGCGGTACCCTGCAAAGCTACTACCTGACCCTTCGTCCGCTCACCTTTACCGATCAGGCGATAGAAGCCCTCGATCGCCAGGGGCTTGCCCGGTTGCAGCGGCTGAAATGGCATATCTGGCTGACCCCCATGCCCCCCCTGCTCACTCCGGTGTCGGCCGAGGTCAAAATCCAGCAACTGGCTCCTTTTATCCGCAACGCCAGAGTCCGGACGGTGAACATCACGCCCCTGGGGCTGCAGGCCTCCAAACGACAGGAGACCCGCTTCAAGTACCAGAGCGGCATCGAACTCAACATCGGCGGGCGGACGATACAGGGCCAGACCGAAGATCTGTCGAACAGCGGCCTGAAGATATCCTTGCACCATGCCGAGCGGCTCGATCTGCCCTGCCTGGTCAGTGTCAGCCTGACCGAGCTGGGTCAGCGCAGCCGCCAGTGGAAACTGAAAAACCTGCCCTACCGGATAGTGAACCAGAGTGGTGACGGCAAGATACTGCACCTGCATATTGAAGGTTCACAAGAGGCGCACTCGGGGTACCAGTTCTTCTCGGCGCTGCTCGAACAGAATCAGGATAAGCTGCGCGCCCGTCCGGATACCCATCACCGGCCGGCCTGGCTGACTTGGCTCAATCGCCAGGCCTTGCAGCAACCGCCGTCCCCCACCTTTATGCTGGGGCGAAACGACAGCGGTTTTTATGTGCAGGGGGCCATCGCCTGCCTGGCCCAACAGGCACTGATGTCATTTATGTCCAACGAGTACCAGCAGGCCCACTTCAGCCGGCTGGTTTCACGGCAATTGTTGCAGTCGCTCATTACCGCCCTGCTGCGCCCGGACGGCAAAAGCCACCTGACCATGGAAATCTGGACCGCCGCCGCCGTCGACGGCAGCAACAAACAATGGCAACTGATCGATCCGGACCCCGACAGGCGCGCCTTTTTGCTCAGTCCGCACCATGCCGGGAAGCTGCGGGTCAGTCTGCTGGTCCTCAACCGGCTGCAGCTGCGCCAGATCGACTACTTCGTGCCCGAGTGGGACAGCCTGACCCAGGCCGCCCTGCACAAGACCCAGCTGCTGGAGCAGCAACTGGCGGAGCTGGCAGCGCTCTGCCAGGTGTTCGATATCACCGACATGGTCAGGTGGCGGCAGACCCTCAATGGGCCTGCAGCAGCCCCAGCACCCCTTCCAGGCTCAGCCGGTTAAGGCAGACCGGCGCCTTTTCCTGCACCAGGGGCTTGGCATGCAGGGCCACCCCCAGCCCGGCCTGGGCCAGCATCAGCAGATCGTTGGCACCGTCGCCGATGGCCACGGTCTGGCTGATGGGAATGCCATGTTCATGGGCCAGGTCGACCAGGATGTTGGCCTTGGCCTCGGCGTCCACGATGGCGCCCAGCACTTCGCCGGTGAGCTTGCCGTCGCGGATCTCCAGGGTATTGGCAAACACCGCATCCAGCGCCAGGGTCTCTTGCAGGTGGCAGGCGAAGGGGGTAAAGCCGCCGGAGGCGATGGCCACCTTCCAGCCCATCTGCTTGAGGCCGGCAACCAGCTCGGTCAGGCCGGGCATCAGCGGCATGCGGCCGATCACCTGGTCGATAATGGCGGCATCGGCACCGGCCAGCGCCTTCACCCGACGGCGCAGGCTTTCGGAAAACGGCAGAGCGCCTTCCATCGCCGCCCGGGTGATGGCAGAGACTTCGTCCCCCACGCCGGCCAGGGCGGCGATTTCATCGATACATTCGATCTGGATGGCGGTGGAATCCATGTCCATCAGCACCAATCCCGGCTGCGCGGCGCTGGGCAAAACCGGCACACAGGCCAGATCCCAGCCCTGGGCAACCTGCTGCAGGCGCGACTTCAGCAGCGGCGACCAGGCCGACAGGCGCAGGCTCAGCAGATCCCGCCCGGCCACCACCTTCACCGCGGACACTTCCACCTCGATCCCTTCGTCATCCAAGATAAGCAGGCTGTGGTGCAGGGCCGCTTTTTCCAGTTGTTCCGCCAGCAGGACCAGGTGCCCGTCGGCAGTGGCAAGCTGCCCCGGGGCCAGGCGCCCCTGTTGCCACACATGGGCGCCGGAGGCCAGCACATCCGTCCAGTCACGAACCTTCTCGGGTAATACATCCATTAACAGTGCCACTTGGGATTCCTTTAATTCACACATTCACAAATAACCGGCACTCAGGGTAACGTATTGCTTTTTCGCCAGGCAAGGGACAATATTGGCCGTTATGCGCAAAAAGAGCCCTTTCATGTCCAAATCCCTGCCCCTGCTGCTGGTCGTGCTGCTGGCGCTGGCCGCCGGTTGGCAATTGCTGAAAGTGAACGAACTCGGCCAGCGCTGGCAAGTCCTGCCCCAGCGCGCCCTGGCCGGGCCCCTGGCCGACTATGCGGAGCCCCAGGCGGTACGCACCCTGCTGACCGACGATGCGGAAAGCCAGCAACAGCTGGTGGATGAACTGGTCGGTGCCGGCCTGGTGGTGTCGGTACGACTTTATGACGGTGGCGGCCAGTTGTTGGCGGAGGCCGGCGATATCGCCGGAGACGGCCCCCTGCCTTATATCCGGCCGCTGTATCAGGAAGACAGGCCGGTGGGTTTTCTGCACCTGGCCCTGATACCATCGCTGTTTACGGAACAACACAACAGCCTCTGGCAGCAACTGCTGCGTCATCTGGGCTGGCTGCTGCCCCTGTCTTTGCTGTTGGGGATCTTGCTGGGGCTGGGACTCGGCCGCTGGCGCGGCCGGTTTAAACGCCAGGAGGCGGAAGACCCGCCTCCCGAAGGGAGTTCAGGCTGAGTCGCCCAGCAATACCGACTCCAGCGCCACTTCCATCATGTCGTTGAAGCTGGTCTGGCGCTCGTCGGCGCTCAGCGCCTCGTGGCGCAGTATGTGGTCGGATACGGTGCAAATGGTCAGGGCCCGGGCGCCGAACTCGGCGGCCACGCCGTACAGGCCCGCCGCTTCCATCTCCACCCCCAGGATGCCGTAGTCCTTCATCAGCTGGAACAGATCCGCCTGGGGCGAATAGAACAGATCCGCCGAGAAGATATTACCCACCTTGACCGGTACGCCTTTGGCCTTGGCCGCCGCCACCGCGTTGGCCACCAGCTCGAAGTCGGCGATGGCGGCGAAGTCGTGATCCTTGAAGCGGATACGGTTGACTTTGGAGTCGGTGCTGGCACCCAGGCCAATCACCACGTCACGCAAGTTGACGTCGTCGCGCACGGCGCCGCAGGAGCCGATGCGGATCAGGGTGTTCACGTCGAACTCGGTGATCAGTTCCTTGGCGTAGATGGACACCGAGGGGATGCCCATGCCGTGGCCCATCACCGAAATCCGCCGGCCTTTGTAGCTGCCGGTGAAGCCGAGCATATTGCGTACCTTGTTCACCAGCTTGACGTCGGACAGGAAGGTGTCCGCGATGTACTGGGCGCGCAGCGGATCGCCGGGCATCAGTACGGTATCGGCGAAATCGCCGCGTTCGGCGTTGATATGTGGAGTAGCCATAATATTCCTCGTTAATCTTGTCGGTTACATCAAAACTGAAATCATTGCTGCCGCACCGCGGCCACTGCTGTTGCCTCTTTCAATCCCCGCCGCGGCCCGAGGGTAACGTCGGCAAGCGACACCGACGCTCCGGGGAAGGACAAAGGGTGCTGTTCTGCCGACCCTCCGCGCCAGGGATGGCGCGGCGGAGCCCCCAGGGGGCGAGCTTGCTCGCCGTGACGAGCCATTTCGGCCTGACCGAACATCCAGTGAATGTTCGCAGCAGGCCGAAATGGCGAGTATCAGGTCCCACGGCGTGTCGGCGGAACAGTGCGCTTTGGCCGAGTACACCAGATATCAAACAGGCCCTAAAAATGACTTGCCGTAATCCATGGGGCTGGTGCCGAAATAGGCCGCCAGGGACTGGCCGATATCGGCAAAGGTCTCGCGCCCACCCAGGGAGCCGGCCGCGAGGCCGCCACCCAGGCAGATCACCGGGATATGCTCACGGGTGTGATCGGTGCCGGTCCAGGTCGGGTCGCAGCCGTGATCGGCGGTCATGATCAGCAGATCATCCGGCTGCATGATGGCCAGCAGCTCGGGCAGGCGGCGATCGAAGGCCTCCAGGGCGGCGGCGTAGCCGGTCACGTTGCGGCGGTGGCCGTAGCTGGAGTCGAAGTCGACGAAGTTGGTCATGACCAGGGTGTCGTCGCCGGCCCGCTGCACTTCCGCCAGGGTGGCGTCGAACAGGGCGTCCAGGCCGTTGGCCTTGACCTTGCGGGTGATGCCGTAGTGGGCGTAGATGTCGGCGATCTTGCCGATGGACACCACCTCGCCGTTGTTCTCCTCCACCAGCTTCTGCAGCACCGTCGGCGCCGGCGGCGCTATGCTGTAGTCGCGGCGGTTGCCGGTGCGCTCGAAGTCGGCGGCGCTCCTGCCCTTGAAGGGGCGGGCGATGACCCGGCCGATGTTGTAGGGCATCAGCAGTTCGCGGGCAAGCTCGCACACTTCATAGAGCCGCTCCAGGCCGAAGCTGTCTTCATGGCAGGCTATCTGGAACACCGAGTCCGCCGAGGTGTAGCAGATGGGCTTGCCGCTGCGCACATGCTCTTCGCCCAGTTGCTCGAGGATGGTGGTGCCGGAGGCGTGGCAGTTGCCGAGAATGCCCGGCAGCCCGGCCTTGTCGACCAGTTCGTCGAGCAGCGCCTGGGGAAAACTGTGCTCGGTGTCGCTGAAATAACCCCAGTCGAACAGCACCGGCACCCCGGCAATTTCCCAGTGGCCGGAGGGGGTGTCCTTGCCGGAGGACAGCTCCCGGGCGTAGCCGTAGCTGCCCGTCACCTCGGCGGGCAGGGCCACGCCTTCGGCCACCCGGCCGGTGCTTTCGGCATGGGCGTGGAACAGGCCGAGCCGGCCCAGGTTGGGCAGCCGGAGCGGCCCCCGACGGCCGTTGTCTGCCTCGCCCCGGGCACAGACGGCGGCGATATGGCCCAGGGTGTCGGCGCCTTCGTCGCCGAATTGGGCCGCATCGGGCGCGGCGCCGATGCCGAAGGAATCCAGTACCAGTACTATTGCGCGTTTCATTCTGCCTCCCGCTGACGGATCACGTCATAAATCATATGGGGCGCCTCTTCCCGTTGTTCGCCCAGCATCATAGCCCGGCGCAGCTGCTCCGCCGCCTGGGCGAAATCGTCCTCGCTGCGGGCATGGATGGTCGCAAGCGGTGTGCCGACCTCTATCTTGTCACCGATACCGGCGATGGCGGTCAGGCCGACGCTGTGATCGATCACATCGTCGGCCCGGCGCCGGCCGCCACCCAGCCCGACCACCGCCATGCCGATATCGCGGGTATCCATGTCGACGATATAGCCTTCCGCCTCGGCCAGCACCGGGCGGATCACCGGCGCCCGGGGCAGGTGACGCTCGAAGCCGGTGAGAATATCGGCGGGCCCGCCGAGCCCGGCCACCATCCGCTCGAAGCGTTCGGCGGCGGCCCCCGAACTCAGGGTGCCGTAAAGCTTGCCCCTGGCGTCGTTTTCATCGTCGGCCAGGCGGCCCGCCAGCAGCATTTCCACCGCCAGCGCTTCGGTCACCTCGTAGAGACGGCCCTGGCGGATGTCGCCCTTGAGCATGGCGATGGCCTCGGCCACTTCCACCGCGTTGCCGGCACAGCTGGCCAGCACCTGGCTCATGTCGGTGAGCAGGGCCGAGGTGGGGGTGCCGGCGCCGTTGGCCACGGTCACTATGGCTTCCGCCAGCTCCCGCGACGCCGACGCCGTGGCCATAAAGGCGCCCGAGCCCATCTTCACGTCCATCACCAGGGCGTCCAGGCCGCAGGCCAGCTTCTTGCCGAGGATGGAGGCGACGATCAGCGGAATGGACTCGACGGTGGCGGTGACATCCCGCACCCCGTACAGCCGCTTGTCGGCGGTGGCCAGGCTGCCGGTCTGGCCGATGATGGCCACCCCCACCTCTTTCACCAGCCGGCGGAAGTCGGTGTTGGAGGGCATGATGTTATAGCCGGGAATGGACTCGAGCTTATCCAAAGTGCCGCCGGTGTGGCCCAGGCCACGGCCGGAGATCATGGGCACATGGGCGCCGCAGGCGGCCACCCAGGGCCCCAGCACCAAAGACACCAGATCGCCCACCCCGCCGGTGGAGTGCTTGTCGAGCACCGGGCCGTTCAGGCCCGCACCGGACCAGTCCAGCACCTCGCCCGAGTCGCGGATGCCCAGGGTCAGACTGATGCGCTCCGCGTCGTCCATGTCGTTGAAGTACACCGCCATGGCGAAGGCGCCGATCTGGGCCTCACTGATGCTGCCGTCGGCAATGCCCTTGACGAAAAAGGCGATTTCCTCGGCGCCGAGCGCCAGGCCGTCGCGCTTGTGGCGGATGATTTCCTGGGGCAGCATCAGTAGCCTCCTTCGGTGGCACCCTTGTCGCTTTCACCCAAAGTATGCAGCAAATTGGCCAACAGGCTGGAGGCGCCGAAGCGGAAATGGGCGGGGCTAATCCAGTTGGAGCCCATGATACTGGCGGCCAGTTGCAAGTACTGCCGGGCCTCTTCGGCGGTGCGTACGCCGCCGGCGGGCTTGAAGCCGATGTCCTTGCCACAGTCGCGGATCACCTTGAGCATGATGTCGGCGGATTCCAGGGTGGCGTTGACCGCCACCTTGCCGGTGGAGGTCTTGATAAAGTCGGCACCGCCCTCGATGGCCAGCTCGGAGGCGCGCTTGATCAGCGCCGGCTCCTTCAGTTCGCCGCTTTCGATGATGACCTTGAGCAGCACCTCGCCGCAGGCGGCCTTGCAGGCACGCACCAGTTCGAGGCCCAGCCGCTCGTCGCCGGCCATCAGGGCGCGGTAGGGAAAGACCACGTCCACTTCGTCGGCACCGTAGGCCACGGCGGCGCGGGTTTCCCGCTCGGCGATCTCGATGTCGCCGTTGCCGTGGGGGAAGTTGGTGACGGTGGCGATCTTCACCTGGCCTTCCACGCCCAGCTCACGCAGGGCCTTGCGGGCCACGGGAATAAAGCGCGGATAGATGCAGATGGCGGCGGTGTTGCCGGCCGGGGTGACCGCCTGTCGGCACAGGGCGATCACCTTGGCGTCGGTGTCGTCGTCGTTGAGGGTGGTCAGATCCATCAGGCCCAGGGCCTGGCGGGCTGCGGTGTGTATCTCTGTCATTTGCTTCTCCAGTCTTCACAAGGTGTGAACGAGCGGACTTGGTTCCTTGAAGACAGTTTAAATCCGTTTAACCGCAAATAGTGGCGGCCGACATATCCGGCTGTTGCTGATACCTGCCGAGCAAGTCGGCCAAAGGGCCAACTCCGCCGACACGCCGTGAACCCATCCATGGGGGCTCCGCCGCGCCGTCCATGGCGCGGAGGGTCGGCGGAGCCGTTCCCTTTGACCTCTCCGCCAACCGGCAGTGGCTGCCGGGTGACTCATCAACAGACCGGGGAAAGGGCTCGCCTAATCCTTTTACAGTGCCGCCAAGGCCAGGAAGAAACCGGCGAGGGTGGCGGACATCAGGTTGGACAGGGTGCCGGCCAGCACCGCCTTGAGGCCGAAGCGGGCGATGTCGTGGCGGCGGTTCGGCGCCATGCCGCCCAGGCCGCCGAGCAGGATGGCGACGGAGGACAGGTTGGCGAAGCCGCACAGGGCGAAGGAGATGATCGCCTTGGTGTGGTCGGACATGGCCTGGCCGGTGCTTTCCACCAGCAGTTCGTTGCTGAGGTAGGGGGCGAAGTTGATATAGGCCACGAATTCGTTGACCACCAGTTTCTGGCCGATAAAGGAGCCGGCGATGGTGGCCTCTTCCCAGGGCACGCCCAGCAGGAAGGCCAGGGGCGAGAACAGCCAGCCGAGCAGCAGCTCCAGGCTCAGGTTATCCATGCCGAACCAACCGCCGACGCCGCCCAGCATGCCGTTGATCAGCGCGATCAGGCCGATAAAGGCGAGCAGCATGGCGCCCACATTCATCGCCAGTATCATGCCGGAGGTGGCGCCGGAGGCGGCGGCGTCGATGATATTGGCGGGACGTTCTTCTGCCGGAATATCGGCGTCGGCCTGGGACTCGTCCACCTCGTGGGTTTCGGTCTCGGGCATGATCAGCTTGGCGAACAGCAGGCCGCCGGGGGCCGCCATAAAGGAAGCGGCAATCAGGTATTCCATGGGCACGCCCATGGAGGCATAACCGGCCAGCACCGAGCCGGCCACCGAGGCCAGGCCGCCGCACATCACCGCGAACAGCTCGGAGTCGGTCATCTTGGAAATAAAGGGACGCACCACCAGCGGGGCTTCGGTCTGGCCCACGAAGATATTGGCGGTGGCGGACATGGACTCGGTACGGGAGGTGCCCAGCACCTTCTGCAGGGCGCCGCCCAGGATGCGGATCACCCACTGCATGATGCCCAGGTAGTAGAGCACGGCGATCAGCGAGGAGAAGAAGATGATCACCGGCAACACCCGCAGGGCGAAGATGAAGCCGAGCCCGCTGCTGAAGGCGGCATCACCCACCAGGCCACCGAACAGGAAGCCCATGCCGTCGTTGGCATAGGAAATGACCTGGGACACACCGGCGGAGATGGACTGCAGTATGTCCTTGCCCACGGGTACGTAAAGCACGAAGGCGCCCAGGCCGGCCTGGATGGCGAAGGCACCGCCCACGGTGCGCAGCCGGATGGCGCTGCGATTGCTCGAAAACAGTATGGCGATAAGGATTAATGTCGCCATCCCCACCAAACTCATGATCAACGTCATAGTTCTATCCTTTCAGTAGCAGCTAAAAACAAAAGCCCGACAGTCATTGTCAGTTGGGCGGGATTATACGAGTTCGCTGAGAACAGAATAGGAAAATGGGTGCAATAATCGAGCAAAAAGGCAATAAAATTATGGTTTTTAGAACGAAAACGTTTTTCTTGAGGGCGCCGTCAGGACCAGCCGAACAGCCGGGAAACGTTCCGTTCGAGTTGTACCGCCAGGATGTCCTGCTCCTGCCGGCGCAGTTCCGCCAGCGTGGCCAGCACCAGCGGCAGCCGTTCGGGTGTATTGGGCCGGCCCTGAAAGCCGCACAGGGGCATGTCGGGGGCGTCGGTTTCCAGCACCAGGGCGTCCACCGGCATGGTGGCCAGGGTATGGCGGGTCTTGCTGGCCCTCGGGTAGGTGATGGTACCGCCCACCCCGAGGTGAATACCCAGTTGCCAGAAGGCTTGCGCCTGCTGCAATGAGCCGGAAAAGCCGTGCACCACGCCCCCCCTGGGCGGATGGCGGCGCAGCCATTTCAGCAGGAGGTCGTGGGTCTTGTGGCTGTGCAGTATCACCGGCAGCTCCCGTTCCCGGGCCAGTCTGAGCTGAACGAGCAGTACCTCTTCCTGCCGCGCCATCGGCAGCTCGATGGCTCCGTCCAACCCCATCTCACCCAGGGCGACACAGCGGCTGTCGGCCTGCTCCAGGGCCTGTACCAGTTGCCGCTGCCAATTGGAAGAAGCCCGCGCCACAAACCAGGGATGCAGCCCCAGGGCGTAGTAGACACCGGGTAGTGACCGGCACAACAGGGGCAGGCGCGGCCATTGCGCCTCTTCCACCCCCGGGATCACCAGCCGGTGCACGCCGAGCGCCCTGGCCCGGTGCCAATGGCCGGGCCTGTCGTCGTCGAAGGCGGCGAAGTCGAAATGGCAGTGGCTGTCGGTCAGCAGCATGGGACAGGGGGGTGACGGAAACATAAACCCAGCTTAACCGCTGAAGCCCAAACGGCAAAGCCCGCGAGACGCGGGCTTTGCAAGGGATAACAACGCGGGAAAAGCTTAGTTGCCGCTCCAGGCCGCGATCAGGGCCCGTTCCTCGTCGGTCATCTGGGTCAGGTTGGCCAGCGGCATGTAGCCGTTGGCCACCACCTGCTTGATCTGGCGCGCCAGGTGCCGGGTCTGCTGCTCGGTCTCCAGCATCATGCCGGCAGGCGCAGAGGGGAAACCGGCCTGGGTCGGCTGGGCCGCGTGGCACTGCACGCAACGGGCCTCCATGATGCCCTGCACCTGGGCCAGGGTGACCTCGGGGGCGGCCTGAACCTCGACACCGTCTTCGGCCACTTCACCGGAGACCGGCGCAGAGACCGCGGCCGGCGCCTGGCTGACGGGCGCGGCAACCCACACCACCGCCAGGATCAGCAGCACCCCCACCGCCGGGTAGGCCGGCTTGTGCTGGCCGGAGTGCATCAGCACGAAGTACTGACGGATCAGGGCGCCGGCGAAGATGAACAGCGTCATGATCACCCAGGCCTGGGGATGGTTATAGGTGAAGGAGTAGTGGTTGCTCAGCATCAGCAACAGCACCGGCAGGGTGAAATAGGTGTTGTGCACCGAGCGCTGCTTGCCGCGCTTGCCGTCGATCGGGTTCGGGGTCTCACCGGCTTTCAAGGCTTTCACCATGCGGCGCTGGCCGGGGATGATCCAGAAGAACACGTTGGCGGACATGGCGGTGGCCATGACGGCACCGGTGATCAGGAAGGCGGCCCGGCCGGAGAAGATCTGGGTGCTTAGGTAGGCGACCACCACCATCATCACCGCCACGGCGATACTGAGCACGCCGTCGCGTTCCATGTTGGGGCTGATGCGCTTGCACAGCTCGTTGTACACAACCCAGCCCGAGGCCAGGAACACCAGGGCCACGACGTTGGCCTGCCAGCCGGTCATGTTGGCGGCCCACTCCCAGGCGGAGCTGTGGTTGACCAGGTAGAAGCTGGGGTTGGTCATGTACAGCAGGGCGAACAGGGCAAAGCCCGACAGCCAGGTGGTGTAGGACTTCCAGAACGACCAGTGCAGGTCGTCCGGCAGTTTTTCCGGGCTGGTGGCATATTTCTGGTTGTGGTAGAAACCACCGCCGTGCACGGCCCACATCTCGCCGAACACGCCCTTCTTCTTGCATTCTTCCGACTTGGGCGGCTTCAGGCCGTTGTCCAGCATCACGAAGTAGATGGACTCACCTATCCAGGCGACGGCGGCAATGACGTGCAGCCATCTCAGCAACAAGTTACCAAATTCCAGCAGATACGCTTCCATGGTATTACCTTCTCTGTTTCATATTTATTACTTAGACCCTAGCGCATCGAAACAGATGCCCTGCCTGCTTGGGCGGGAGCTGAGACCACATGCGCTGCCTTCTTGCTTCAAACTGTATACAGTTTAAATTTTAAAATGTTGACAATTTGTGGTTTGATTTTTTTCAATTATATGATGATTGTCAATGTTATTTAACAAGAAATTTATTTCCAGCACCGAATTCCCGGTCTTAAAAATCTACGGATACGCATAAAAAACCATACATATCAGTATATTGACACTTTACAACCACCCAAGCCACCTCGGTACCGTCCATGGCGGCCGGAGCCAGGCCACGGGCGAGATCCGATCCCAGAATAGCGGATCCGCCGAGGGGCGGAGGAGAAAAATGGGCGATAAGGTATCGGGACTCGTGTGCCGATTCTTGTATACACTGAAAATAGGTTCCTAACGGTACCCTATTCTTGGTGAAAGGGTTAGTCCAGGGACTCCTCCCCTTCCCTCCGCGGTTGATGGACCTGAAACAGCGCAACGCGAACGTCCAGCAGCCGGTACAACGGCCGGGGATCGAAGTGGCAGGACAGCCTGTGCAGCACATGGGCCAGGCTTTCCAGGGTAGACAGCGCCTGGCCACCCGGCCCCTTGCGGATGGCGTAGCGGCCCGCCGGCGCCCGGCTGAAGCTGAGCCTCGGCAGATGCTGCAGCCAGGGATTGAGATACAACAGGCGGCGGCTCTTGCGCCAGGTACCGTCCAGCACGATAAGCCCGTCTATCGGCACCTCCGGGCCCGGCCCGCCATCGTCCAGATCAATCGCGTTCCCACCGGGATACAGCAGCCACCAGTTTCCCGCTGGGGGCGCCATGGTTTCCGCCACCTCGACCCTGAGTCCACTCAGGCCCAGTTGCAGCAAGGGCACCGTGCTCTTGGCATGCCTCGCCTCGGAAGGATGCTGCAGCACCACCACCGGCAAGGGACAGGGCTGGCGGTGCACGGCGGCGCACAGGCAGGCATTCTGCGGCAAACGGCAGCCGCGGCAGTATGAGCGTGACATGGGTGGACCCCGTGTATCGACGTAGAAAACGGATCATAGCGGCAAGCGGCGCCGGCTTGAACCCGGGCGCACATCAGATTTTGTTAATAAAGCTTTTGTTGATTGACACTTTTTTAACCAGGGCATAGACCTTTATAGAGTCCGTGCAGCCGTCCGCGGCTGCTCAACGCGCAACCATAAGGAGATTGGTCGTGTCCGCATTCCCCCCCCATCAAACCGACATCACATCCGGCGCCGCCGGCCCCCTCAACCCCGAACGTCGCCAGTTGCTGCTGGGTGGCGCCGGTCTGCTGGCCGGCGCCAGCCTGGTTGGCCTGGCTCCCCGCGCCTGGGCCCAGGGATCGCCGCTGCCGGACTATGTCGGCTGGAAAAACGCCGATGCCCTGATAGTGCACAGCGCCAACACCCTGGAAACCCGGCGCGACGCCATCGGCCGCGGGGTGCTCACCCCCAGCGACCGGCTGTTCGTGCGCAACAATCTGCCCGCCCCCGACGCCGGTATCATGCAGGATAGCGAGGGCTGGGAGGTGAACATCACCGGCGTCAACCATCCCCGAGCCCTCACCCTGGCGGAGCTGAAACGCATCGGCGTGGAGACGGTGGTCAGCGTGCTGCAGTGTTCCGGCAACGGCCGGGCCTTCTTTGCCCACGGCGCCAGCGGCACGCCCTGGACGGTAGGCGCCGCCGGCTGCGTGGCCTGGACCGGGGTACCGCTGCGCGAGCTGGTGCGCGAGCTGGGCGGCGTGGCCGAGGGCATGAACTACCTCACCGGCACCGGCGGCGAGACCATCCCCGCCGGCCTGGATCCCAAGTCGGTCATGGTGGAACGCTCGGTGCCGCTGGCGGCCCTGGAGCAGGCCCTGCTGGTGTGGGAAATGAACGACGAGCCCCTGTCCCTGGCCCACGGCGGCCCGGTGCGGCTGGTGATCCCCGGCTACTACGGGGTCAACAACGTCAAGTACGTGCGCCAGGTTGCCTTTACCGCCGGGCAGACCGATGCCGCCATCCAGGCCACCGGTTACCGGATGCGGGAGCTGGGAGAGCCGGGTTCACCGGAGCAGCCCTCCATGTGGGAGATGCCGGTCAAGTCCTGGGTGACCTCGCCGCTGACCTCGGCCAGCCCCGGCCGCACCCTGATCTACGGCGTGGCCTTCGGCGGCGTGCACGGCCTGGCCGGGGTCGAGGTGTCGGTGGATGGCGGCAGCCGCTGGGCCGAGGCGCGCTTGCTCGGACCGGATCTGGGCCGCTTCGCCTGGCGCCCCTTCGTGCTGGCGACCGAACTGGCGCCGGGCGAGTACCGCCTGGTCAGCCGGGCCAAGGACGACCAGGGCCAGGTGCAGCCGGAAGAGCGCACCGACAACGACCAGGGCTATGGCCACAACGGCTGGAAGGATCACGGCGTGACCCTCACCGTCGCCTGAGGCCGGGCGGGCAGGCGCTCGCCTGCCCCTTACCACAACATCAAGGAGCTGCCATGTGGCGACCGACCGCCAGCCTTCTCGGCCTGGCCCTCTGCCTGCCGGCGCTGGCCGAAGGCGATCCCGAGGCCGGCAAACGGGTGTTCCTGGAGCTGGCCCAGCCCTCCTGCGCCCTCTGCCATAGCCTGAAGGACGCCGGAGCCGAAGGCCAGATAGGGCCCAGCCTCGACGAACTCAAGCCCACCGAAGCGCAAGTGGTGCAGGCCGTCACCAACGGCGTGGGCATCATGCCGGCCTTCAAGGACAGCCTGTCGCCCGAGCAGATCGCCGCGCTGGCCCAGTACGTGTCGCAGGCGGTAAGGCCGTAGCCGTACCCCGGCCGAAGATGAATGGTGATGATCTGCCGATTGAGGATCGGCCGCGGATCGGGGACAATAGCGGCCGTTTATCTGTCGCCGGTGAGCAAGGCCCTTGTCTGTTGCCCCCGCTCCCTCATCAACCTAGAAGATCGCCGACCATGTCATCATCATTCCAGCAGGAAGTGGCCAAGCGCCGTACTTTCGCCATCATCTCGCACCCGGATGCGGGTAAGACCACCATCACCGAAAAAGTGCTGCTGCACGGGCGCGCCATCCAGACCGCCGGCACCGTCAAGGGCCGGGGTTCGAACCAGCACGCCAAGTCCGACTGGATGGAGATGGAAAAAGAGCGGGGCATCTCGGTCACCACCTCGGTGATGCAGTTCCCCTACAACGACCGCCTGGTGAACCTGCTCGACACCCCCGGCCACGAAGACTTCTCGGAAGACACCTACCGCACCCTGACCGCGGTGGACTCCTGCCTGATGGTGATCGACGCCGCCAAGGGCGTGGAAGACCGTACCCGCAAGCTGATGGAAGTGACCCGGCTGCGCGACACCCCCATCGTCACCTTTATGAACAAGCTGGACCGGGACATCCGCGATCCCATGGAGCTGCTGGACGAGGTGGAAACCGAGCTCAACATCATGTGCGCGCCCATTACCTGGCCCATCGGCAGCGGCAAGCTGTTCAAGGGGGTCTACCACCTGCACCGGGACGAGACCGTCCTCTACCAGTCCGGCCAGGGCCACACCATCCAGGAGCTGCGCATCGTCAAGGGCCTGGACAACCCCGAGCTGGACCAGGCCATCGGCGACGACTTCGCCGCCCAGCTGCGCGAGGAGCTGGAGCTGGTGATGGGCGCCTCCCACGAGTTCGACCGGGAGCTGTTCCTGTCCGGCGAGCTGACCCCGGTGTTCTTCGGCACCGCGCTCGGCAACTTCGGCGTGGATCACATGCTCGACGGCCTCACCGAATGGGCGCCGGCGCCCATGCCGCGGCAGACCCACGAGCGGGAAGTGGAGGCCTCGGAAGAGAAGTTCTCCGGCTTCGTGTTCAAGATCCAGGCCAACATGGATCCCAAGCACCGGGACCGCATCGCCTTTATGCGCATCGTGTCCGGCAAGTACAGCCAGGGCATGAAGATGAAGCATGTGCGCATCGGCAAGCTGGTCAACATCTCCGACGCCGTGACCTTTATGGCCGGCGACCGGGAACGGGCGGAGGAAGCCTATGCCGGCGACATCATCGGCCTGCACAACCACGGCACCATCCAGATCGGCGACACCTTCACCCAGGGCGAGGATCTCAAGTTCTCGGGCATCCCCAACTTCGCCCCCGAGCTGTTCCGCCGTATCCGGCTGCGTGACCCGCTCAAGCAGAAGCAGCTGCTCAAGGGGCTGGTGCAGCTCTCCGAGGAAGGCGCGGTGCAGGTGTTCCGCCCGCTCGACAACAACGATCTGATCGTGGGCGCCGTGGGCGTGCTGCAGTTCGACGTGGTGGTGGCCCGGCTCAAGTCCGAATACAACGTGGACGCCCTGTACGAGGCGGTGAACGTGTCCACCGCCCGCTGGGTGTACTGCAAGGATCCCAAGAAGCTGGACGAGTTCCAGCGCAAGGTGTCCCTCAACCTGGCGCTCGACGGCGGCGACAACCTCACCTACATCGCCCCCACCATGGTCAACCTCAACCTGACCCAGGAACGCTACCCGGATATCCAGTTCCGCAAGACCCGGGAACACTGACAAAACGGCGCCCAAGGGCGCCGTTTCGCTTGATGACAACGCCGTTGTCATGACCGCATAAGTCGGCCAAAGGGCCAACTCCGCCGACACGCCGTAAATCCATCCATGGAGGCTCCGCCGCGCCCTCCCTGGCGCGGAGGGTCGGCGGAGCCGTTCCCTTTGTCCTCCGTATCGTTCGCCGCCGCCTGCTGACTCCCCCCTAAAACGGCGCCGGGGCTGAAAAGAGGCAACAGGGATTGCCTCCACCGACCGTCACATGCCAGGGATGGCATGTGCCGAGCGTCACAGGGGGTGAGCTTGCTCGCCGTGACGAGTCGTTTCAGCCTGACCGAACATCCAGCGAATGTTCGCAGCAGGCTGAAACGGCGAGTGTCAGGTCCCGAAGCGTGTCGGCGGAGGTAGCCCTGTTGTCTCTTCCCTGAGCCGCAATAGACAGCCTCGCAAAGGGCGTAAACAGGTTATCAGGCAGCGGCCAGTATCTTGGCCACCCGCGGTGCCTTCTGCTGCTGCAGCAGGCTGCAACAGCCCTCGCTGGTGTCGAACAGGTGCAGGTGCTCCAGCCGGAAGCCGACCTGGATGCTGCTGCCCCGGCGGATCAGGTGGCCGCCGTCGGTCACCACCACCACCTCGTCCTCGCCGGCGTAGCGGCTGTAGGCGAAGGTACTGCCGCCCAGGGCTTCCACCACCTCCACTGCCAGCGTCAGGCTGACGTCCGCCGGCTCGTCCACCAGCAGGTGCTCGGGCCGGATGCCCAGCAGCAGCACCTCTCCCACCGTCGCCTCCCGATCCAGGGCCAGCTCGAAGCGCTCGCCGCCGCTCAGCCGCAGCCGGGCCTGCCGGCCCTCGGCCGCCACCACCTCGGCGTTGAGGAAGTTCATCCGCGGCGAGCCGATAAAGCCGGCCACGAACTGGTTTACCGGGTTGTGGTAGAGCTCGAGCGGCGCCCCCACCTGCTCCACCCGGCCGTCGCGCAGCACCACTATCTTGTCGGCCATGGTCATGGCCTCCACCTGATCATGGGTCACGTAGACCATGGTGTTGCCCAGCTGCTCGTGCAGCTTGGAGATCTCCACCCGCATCTGCACCCGCAGCTCGGCGTCCAGGTTGGACAGGGGCTCGTCGAACAGGAACACCTTGGGGTTGCGCACTATGGTGCGGCCGATGGCCACCCGCTGGCGCTGGCCGCCGGACAGCTGCTTGGGCAGCCGGTCGAGCAGGTGCTCCAGCTTGAGGATGCGGGCGGCATCGCCCACCCGCTGCTCGATCTCCGCCTTGCTCTTCTTCGCCAGGCGCAGGCCGAAGCTCATGTTGTCGCGCACCGTCATGTGCGGGTAGAGAGCGTAGGACTGGAACACCATGGCGATGCCCCGCTCCGAGGGTGACACCTCGTTGACCCTCTGGTTGTCGATGATGATGTCGCCCCCGCTTACCGTCTCCAGCCCGGCGATCATGCGCAGCAGGGTCGACTTGCCGCAGCCCGAGGGGCCGACGAACACCACGAACTCGCCGTGGCGGATGTCCAGATCCACCCCGTGGATGGTCTGCACCTCATCGAAGCGCTTGATCACCTTGTTCAGTACTAAATCCGCCATTGTTCGCGTCCTCCGCTTATGCGCCGCGGCTCAGGCCGAGCCAGTGTCCCTGCTCCAGCACCAGGCTGCCCCGTTCCACCTCCAGCCGGCAGCGGCGGGGGCTGTCGCCGAACAGCAGCTGGGTCATGCCGTAGTGGCCGTCGTCCAGCAGCAGCTCCGCCGAGCAGCGATCCAGCAGCAGGTCCAGGCTGAGCGGACGAGGGGCGCCCAGATCCAGATCGTAGTCGTGGGGGTAGTGCTCGTCGAATTCCGCCACCCCGATCCGGCCCCGGCGCCGGCTGCGCAGGCCCAGGCGGCCGTCCCGGCGGAACAGGATAAAGTCCGCCTCCTCGGTGGGGCTGATGCGCAGCTCGCTCCCTTCCGCCAGCTCAAACGCCAGCTGCAGCCGGGCCGCCTCGGGCCAGTCGGCGGCCAGCAGTTCGCCGGCCCCATGCTCGCCGCAGGCCAGTACCCGCTCCGGCCGCTCGAAGGCTTCCAGCTCGGCCACGAAGGCCCGGTGCAGGCGCAGCCCCTGGTCGGTGGCCTTCAGGGTCAGGGTCTGGGGCAGGCTCATGGCCGAGCGCCAGTGGCCGGTGGGGGTCTGGTTGGCGTAGGGCCAGCAGCTCATCCAGCCCAGCACCAGGCGGCGGCCGTCCTCGGCCGGTACATCGGCCCAGGTCTGGCTGGCGTAGTAGTCGCGGCCATGGTCCAGCCACAGTACGGTGTCGGCCGTGTTGTCATTGACGAAGCGCTCGCCGTCGAAGCGGCCCACGAAATACTGGGTGCCGGAGCCGGGGGCATAGGCCTGGCGCTGGATGCCGACGATCAGGATCCAGCGGCTCTCGTCGCTGCCTTCCACCGGGATCTCGAACAGATCCGGGCATTCCCAGGCCAGGTGATCGTGGGCACCCTCCCCTTCGCCGAACTCGGAGCAGAAGCGCCAGTCCAGGCCGTCCGCGGAACGGTAGATGCCCACCTTCTGGCCCAGGGTCACCACCATGATCCAGTGCTGGCTGGGCGCGTGCCAGAACACCTTGGGATCGCGAAAATCCTGCAGCCCCGGGTTGGGCAGCACCGGGTTGCCGGCATAGCGCTGCCAGCGGCGGCCGCCGTCGGTGCTGTAGGCCAGCCCCTGGGACTGGGGAAAGTCCCGGTCGCCCTCGCTTTTCTCGGCGGCGATGGTGTAGTAGGCCAGCAGCCCCCCTTCGGGCCCCACCAGGCCGGTGCTGTTGGCGGCATCGGCGATGGCGGTGCCGGAGAAGCACATGCCCGCGGCGTCCGGCGCCAGGGCGATGGGCAGGTGCTCCCAGCTCAGCAGATCCCGGCTCACCGCGTGGCCCCAGTGCATGGGCCCCCAGACGGTGTCCATGGGGTAGTACTGGTAGCAGAGGTGGAATTCGCCCCTGTGGTACACCAGGCCATTGGGGTCGTTCATCCAGCCGAAGGCCGGGGTGAAGTGGAACAGCGGACGGTAGGGGTCCTGTTTGGTCATCTCGATTCTCCTTATCCTTTAACGCCGGCGCTGGCCATGCTGCGGACGAACCGCTTCTGGAACGCCAGGAACACAATCAATACCGGGACCGTCACCATGCTGGCGTAGGCCATGATTTCGCCCCACTCGGTGGTGGTGCCGAAGAACTGCTGGATGCCCGGCTGCAGCGGCCGGGCGGCCTCGCCCTGCACCACCATGATGGGCCAGAGGTACTGGTTCCACATGTGCAGGAACTGCAGTATGGCCACGGTGGCGAACACCGGCCAGGACATGGGCACTATCACCTTCCAGTAGATCTGCCAGGGGCTGGCGCCGTCGATGGCCGCCGCCTCGTCGAAGTCTTTCGGGATGTCCCGGAAGAACTGGTAGAACAGGAAGATGGAGAAGGCGTTGGCCACCATCGGCAGTATCTGCACCTGCAGGCTGTTGAGCCAGGAGCCGTGCAGCACGAACTGGCCGTTTTCCCAGCCGACCCAGGGCAGGTGCGCCACCAGCATCAGCAGCGGCACCGAGATGGCCTCGAAGGGGATGATCAGCAGCGCTATCACCAGGGTCAGCATCAACTGCTGCCCCTTCCAGCGCAGCCGGCTCAGGGCGAAGGCCGCCAGGCTGTTGACCAGCAGGCCCAGCACCACTGTGGTGCCGGTGATGATCACCGAGTTGAGGAACATGGTCTCGATGGCGCTCTTGCGGAACACCGCCCGGTAGTTGTCGAGGGAGACCTCCCCCACCGGCAGCAGGGCGCGGATCGAGTAGAGATCGGTGAAGATCTGCTGCTGGGGCTTGAACGAGGAGATCACCATGAACAGCAGCGGAAACAGGAACACGTAGGCCAGCAGCACCAGCACGGCGTAGGTCAGGATCCGCTTGTAGATGAAGTTGGGATCGACCATGGAGGACGAAGAGGCGCTCATGCTTATTTCTCCCGCTTGTCGAAGTAGTATTTCTGGCCCAGGGCGATGGCCAGGATCACCAGGAAGTAGATCACGCTGATGGTGGCGCCGTAGCCGATGTCCTGCTCGCGGAACCCCTTGCGCACCGCGTGGTACATCACGGTACTGGTGGAGTCGGCGGGCCCGCCGGCGGTCATCACGTCCACCTGGGTGAACAGGCCGAAGGCGGCGATGGTGGTGGAGATCACCACGAAGATGGTGGTGTTGCGCAGCCCCGGCAGGGTGATGTACCAGAACTTCTGCCAGCCGTTGGCGCCGTCGAGGGAGGCCGCCTCGTACAGATCCTCGGGGATGTTCTGCAGGCCGGCGAGGAAGATCAGCATCTGGTAGCCGGCCCCCTGCCAGGCCGACATGACGACGATGGCCGGCATCGACCAGGCCGGGCTGCCCAGCCAGTCGATGTCCCCGATCAGGCCGAAGGACAGGGTCTTCAGGAATTCGTTAATCAGGCCGGTGTCCTTGTGGTAGAGGAAGGTCCAGACGATGGACACCACCACCATGGAGGTCACCACGGGCGCGAAATAGGCGGTGCGGAAGAAATTGGTCCCCCTCAGCCCCAGGTTGACCAATAGCGCCAGCAGCAGGGCGGCGCCGCACTGCAGGGGGATCACCATAAAGGCGAACTTCAGGGTGTTGCCGAAGGACTTGATGAACAGCGGATCCTTGGCCAGCAGCACCAGCCGCGACTCGTTGAAGGTGAAGCTAGCCAGTTCGCTGTAGTCCCGGTAGTCCGGGTTGGCGCGGAGCAGGGTGCGCAGCCGCTCGAATTCGGGCGCGCCGTCGGCGGCCCGCAGAATAGCGCCCGCCTCGTCGCGCCGGGCGTCCTGGGTCAGCCAGGTCACCGCCAGCAGCCGGTCGTAGTTGCGCAGGCCCACCATCTCGGTGGCGTTGGGCGACAGCAGCCGCTGGTTGGTGAACGACAGCACTATCGCCATCACGAAGGGCACCAGGATGAAGAGCGCCAGCCCGAAGAAGGCGGGGCTGCCCAGCAGCCAGCCGTAGAAGCGCTGCCGCCGGGCCAGGGTGTCCTTGGGGCGGGCGGCCGTCGCCGCCGGCTGCCGCAGGGTTTGGGTGGGCATCATGTCGTGTCCTGTGAACGGGAGCCGGGGCCCGCGCCGGGCGGGCCCATGGGGGTTACTGGAAGCCGTAACCGTTGTTGTCGCGGATGTTGCGCTCGATCACCGCCACCGCCGCGTCCAGGGAATCCAGCACGTCCCGTCCGTCGAAGATGTCGTTGACCGCCTTCTCGAAGCTGCTGCTGATCACCGGATAGGCCGGGGTCTCGGGGCGGATGCGGGCGAAGCGCTCGGAATAATCGTAGAACATGCGCCACTTGCCTCCTTCCCGGTAGTGCTCGGTCAGGGCCGCCGCCGCCTCCGAGGTGGGGATGGCGCTCACGGCGTCGGCCATGGCCGCGATCTCCTCGGGCTGCAGCAGGAAGTTGATGAAGCGGGCGGCGCCTTCCTTGTCCGGACAGCCGCTGCTGATGCCCCAGTGCCAGGAGCCGCTGCCGACCACCGGGCCCTGGCCCAGATCCAGGGTCGGCATCACCACCAGATCGTCCCCCAGCAGTTCGCTGTATTCGCCCACCGCCCAGGAGCCGTTGTAGTGGATGGCCACCCGGCCGCGCAGGAAGCCCTTGTCGTCGGCGGCGCGGCGGTCGATATAGCCCTTGGTCACCAGGGCTCTCATCCACTCGCCCCAGGCCTCGGCGGCCTCGCCGTTGAGCTCGCCCTCGGACGCCAGGTAGCTGGCGCGGTCGATCTGGTCGCCGCCGAAGCTCTGCAGGAAGGGGGCGAAGCCGTAGGAGGCCCATTCACCGCTCCAGCTGGTGTTGATGTCGAAGGGGTAGAAGAAGTCTCCCGAAGCCTTGAGCCTGGCCAGGATCTGGTCGAACTCCTCGCGGCTGTAGGGCTGCTCCAGGGTGGCCTTGCGGATGCCGTGCTTGTCGAGGGTGCTCTGGCGGGTGAACAGCGACAGGGCCACGTCGTACTGGCCCACCGAATACACCTTGCCCTGGTAGCTGCCCTTGCCGGTGGACACTATCTGGTCCAGCAGGGCCTGATCCAGCAGCCCCTCCAGGGGCGCCAGGTTGCCGGCCCAGGCGAAGTTGGGCACCACCGGCTGGTCCATGTCCAGCACGCAGGGCAGGCGCCCGGCCAGGGCCGCGGCGTTGATGGTTTCGGTGTAGGCGCCCTCGGGGATCAGCTCCACCACCACCCGGTAGTCGTTCTGGCTGTCGTTGAAGCGGGCGATGGCCGCCTGGGAGGCGGCGATTTCATTTTCGCTGGTGTCGTGGCGCCAGGCGCGGATTTCCACCGGCTGGGCCAGGGCCTGGGCGGACAGGCCGGTGAGCAGGGTAGCAAGCAGGGTACGGGAAAAAGTGCGCATTGTTCATCCTTGTAACAAGGCAGCCGGGGCTGCATCACTGACGGGGAACTTGGGGTCAAGTTCGGGTTCGATGAATAAACTAGCGCAAGCTAAATCGGTTTAGCAATCAACTACCGTACAAATGCATCATTTCTGTGAGCAAGGTTGCAAAATCGTTTCAGCCACCCTGTGATCCAGGCCACAAAGGCATCCGGACCGCCCCCGTCGACCGGCAAAAGGCTGAGCCCTTGCTAAACAAAAGGGGAGGCTTTCGCCTCCCCGCTTTCACCTGCTGCGCTCTAAGCCGCGGGCTCGGCCACCGCCGTTGGCCGCTCCTCCGGCTCGGTCAGGTTCGCCAGCCAGTAGCCCTTGCGGATCCGCCAGTACACCCCCAGCGCCTTCACTACCTCCTCGCTCAGCACCATGGCGTACACCCAGACGAAGGGCAGCTCCCAGAAAAAGGCCGCCAGCCAGGTCAGGGGCAGGCCGATGATCCACATGGCCACCATGTCCATGCCCAGGCAGAAGCGGCTGTCGCCGCCGGAGCGCAGAATGCCCTGGATGGCGGTCATGTTGAACACCTTGACCCAGAAGCCCAGGCACATCACCGCCATGGCCAGCTGGGTCTGGTAGGCGGTGTCGGCGTCCGGCATCTGCATCCAGCCCAGCAGCAGCGGCGAGGCCGCCAGCAACGCCAGCCCCAGCAGCAAGGAGCCCAGCGGCGCTATCCACAGGAAGCGGTGGGCCAGCCAGCGGGCCTCGGCAAACTGATCCCGCCCCAGGCGCTGGCCGATCATGATGCCGCAGGCGCTGACCAGGCCGAAGAAGAAGGCGTGGTACATGCCTTCTATCGGCGCCAGCAGGCTCATCACTGCCAGCGGCACCGTGCCCATGCGGCCGGCGATCAGGTGATAACCGAGCGAGCCGGCCGACCACAGGGTAAAGTTGGCCACCAGCGGCCAGGTCAGGGCAATGAAATTCCCCGGCAGCCGGGTACCGCGCAGCGCCCGCCAGGTGGCGCCCTTCAGCCGCAGCTCCGGCCGTTGTTGCTGCTCCCAGAGGATCCAGCCGAACTGGAACAGCCGGGCCAGCACGGTGGCGATGGCGGCCCCGGTCACGCCCAGGGCCGGCAGCCCCAGGCCGCCGTTGATCAGCCAGTAGTTGAGGGCGATGTTGAGCAGTATGGCCACCGCCGCGTACTTGAGCGGCCAGTCGGCACGGCCGATGGAGCGCATGGCCGACTCGTAGACGATGATGCCCTGGGTGGTGAACAGGGTCAGGCCGATCAGGGTGAGATATACGGTGCCCAGCTCGACCACTTGGGGATCGCTGCTGCCCAGGCGGATCAGCGGCTCGGACCAGCCCAGCAGCCAGAAGGTGAAGGGCAGCATCACCAGGGTGCCCAGCAGCAGCGCGCAGGCCAGGGTCTGGCGCACCTTGTCGCGCCGCCCGGCGCCGAAATACTGGGCCACCATGATGGAGCAGCCGGTACCTATGGCCGCCATCACCAGGATCAGCACGAAGTTGAGCTTGGCCGACAGCCCCACCGCCGCCACCGCCTCGTTGCCCAGGTGGCTGACCATCAGCACGTCGGCCATGCCCAGCGCCGCCACCAGCGCCGACTGCACCGCCACCGGCAGCGCCAGGCTCATCACCTGCCGCCAGAATTGTCGATAACCCATAATGCCCCCCGCCGGGTCGGCCCCGCCACCACGGCAACGGCTGTCCCCGGAATGCTCCGGTAATGTGAAAAAAGATGGATAGTGAAACAAGTGGCCTGCCGCCAGGGCGATAATGGCCGGGGCGCAGGCTGGAGAAGTAGTTATTATGGGGATATTCTAATAAGCGAATGAAAAACAGGCTATGTACATATGAATCAACAACCTGTGAATTTGAATCATGATGAGTTCCAAGACCTGCTCGTGCTGGGGCCCGAGTGCCGAGAGCGCTTCCTGATCAGCGAGGAGGTGCCGGAGATGCAGGACTACGATCTGCACCTGGGCGGAGTGAGCGTACTCCAGGGCCGGTACCAGGTCGGCCAGAAGGCGCCGGATCTGCACACCCTGCTGTTCACCACCGCCGGCCGGGGCCGGCTGTCGCTGCCGGGCAGACAACTGGCGATACCGCCCGGCAGCGTTACCCTGCTGCCGGCGGGCCGGCCCTTCCTGTTCGAGCTGGACGGCGACGACTGGCACATGGCCTGGCTGCTGCTGCGCGACAGCGGCACCTGGGCCCGGCTGCGGGAGCACGACAGCGACGTGTTCCAGCACGATCAGGTCTGGGCCCTGGCCCCGCTGATGGACAGCCTCTACCACCAGAGCCGCACCCCGCGCCGGCGACCGCTGCTGACCCTGGTGCACGAGCTACTTACCGAGATCCTGTCGCAGCAGAGCGGCTTCAGCCGGCTGGAGATGGCGGTGCGCCAGCTGTTTGCCCGGCTCGAGGCCCAGCTGCACCAGAAATGGAGCCAGGCCGCCCTGGCGGAAGAGGTGCACTGCTCGGTGCCTCACCTCAACCGGGTCTGCCGCAAGCTCTACGGCCAGAGCCCCATGCACCGGCTGGCCCGGCTCCGGCTGCAGCGGGCGCGGGAGCTGCTGGCCCACAGCAACTGGCAGATAAGCCAGGTCGCCCAGCGGGTCGGCTACCCGGACGCCTTCAACTTCAGCCACTGGTTCCGCCACCAGACCGGGGTCTCCCCCTCCCGTTACCGGGCCCAGGCCCGCGCCCGGCACCGGGTAGACTGAGGCCACCGGCCACCACCCGTCCCACAAAATTTACGATCCGTTTCACACTTTTATTACCCCGGGGTTTCCATCTTCCGGGGGTCTCTCTACATTAGTGTAAACGTTTACAAATAAACATCGGCAGCCGTCGGCAATACCGCCTGTTAAGTTGACATTCAGGCAACCAAACCGATTGGAACCGATTACATTAATCCGGACCAGGGTCGATCCCAGGGAGCCTGAACAGATGACCACCACCATTCTCCGCCTGTGCGGCCAGCATACCGAACTGCAGCTGCGCCACAGACCGACCGCAGAGCTGCTCTACTGGGGCAGGAAACTCGCCCATTTCGACCGGGCCGCCGCCGATACCCTGGTCCGCGCCGTGCCCAACAGCCGGCTGGACGTGGACGTGCCCCTGGGGCTGAATCCGGAAGCCGGCCGCGGGGTGTTCAGCGCCCCGGGCGTCGAGGGCCACCGCCAGGGCATGGACTGGTCGCCGGTGTTCGAGCCGGTGTCGGTGTCCCACCAGGGGCAGCAAGCCCGGCTGATCTACGAAGACGCCATCGCCGGCCTGCGCCTGGAGATGGAAATCGGCCTGGATCCCGACAGCGAGGTGCTGGCCCTGCGCCATACCCTCACCAACCTCAAGGCCGGCGACTACGAGCTGAGCCGGCTGGCCCTGACCCTGCAGTTGCCCGAGCGGGTGAGCGAATTGCAGGCCTTCCACGGCCGCTGGTGCAAGGAGTTCCAGAGCCACCGGCTGCCCCTGGTCCACGGCGGCTACCTGCAGGAAAACCGCCGCGGCCGCAGCTCCCACGAATACTTTCCCGGCTTTATGCTCGGCACCCCGGGCTTCGGCGAGCAGCAGGGCGAGGTGTGGGGCTTCCACCTGGCCTGGAGCGGCAACCACCGGCTGCGCGCCGACGTGAAGAGCGACGGCCGCCGCTTCGTGCAGGCCGAGGCCCTGTACGCCCCGGGCGAGATCCGCCTGGCCGAGGGCGAGTCCTGCTCCACCCCCTGGCTCTACGCCAGCTACAGCGACGCCGGCCTGACCGGCATGAGCCGCCAGTTCCACTGCTTCGTGCGCGCCCATATCCTCAACTGGCCGGTGGCCAAGTCCCGGCCGGTGCACCTCAACACCTGGGAAGGCATCTACTTCGATCACTCGCCGGCCTACATCATGGAGATGGCCAGCCGGGCGGCGGAAATGGGTGTGGAGCGCTTCATCATCGACGACGGCTGGTTCAGGGGCCGGGATCACGACCGTGCCGCCCTGGGCGACTGGTACCTGGACGAGCGCAAGTACCCCGAGGGCCTGGAGCCGGTGATCGCCCACGTCAAGGCGCTGGGCATGGAGTTCGGCATCTGGTTCGAGCCGGAGATGATCAACCCCGACTCGGATCTGTACCGCGCCCATCCGGACTGGCTGCTGGCCCTGCCCGGCTACCGCCAGCCCGCCGGCCGCTTCCAGTACGTGCTGGATCTGCAGAATCCCGAGGTGTTCGGCTACCTGCTGGCGCGCTTCGACGAACTGCTCGGCCGTTACCACATCGACTACGTCAAGTGGGACATGAACCGGGAGCTGGTGCAGCCCGGCCACGAGGGCCGCCCGGCCCAGCACGGCCAGACCCTGGCGGTGTACCGGCTGCTGGACGAGCTGGAGCGGCGCCATCCGCGGGTGGAATTCGAATCCTGCGCCTCCGGCGGCGGCCGGGTCGATTACGAGATCCTCAAGCGCGCCCACCGTTTCTGGCCCTCGGACAACAACGACGCCCTGGATCGCCAGCAGATCCAGCGCGGCATGAGCTACTTCTTCCCGCCCGAGGTGATGGGCACCCATATCGGCACCCACCACAGCCACAGCACCCGGCGCGAGCTGGACATCGCCTTCCGCGGCCTCACCGCCCTGTTCGGCCACATGGGGGTGGAGCTGGATCCGGTGAAGGAAAGCGAGGCCGAGCGCCAGGGCTTCGCCCGCTATATCGCCCTGCACAAGCAGCTGCGCCCGCTGCTGCACGGCGGCGAGGTGGTGCGCCTCGACAGCCCGGATCCGGCCCAGCTGATCCACGGCGTGGTCAGCCCGGACCGGAGCGAGGCGGTGTTCTACGTCGGCCAGCTGACCCTGCCCCGCTACGCCCTGTCCGGCGCCCTGCGCCTGCCCGGCCTGGCCGCCGACAAGCGCTACCGCGTCGAGCTGCTGGAGCGCCCCGCCTGCTTCGACTATGGGGTGATGAAGAAGCTGCCACTCTGGGTGGACGGCGGCTGCGTGGCCGGCGGCGACTGGCTGGCCGAGGCCGGCCTGGCCATGCCGGTGCTGGATCCGCAAAGCGCCATGGTGATCAAGCTCACCGCCCTCTGATCCCGGCGTCCCGCCCAAGGCGCGGGACTCCTTGACCCTGCATGGAAAGAAGGACCTAAAGGATGAAAACACCGTATTATCGCACTTCGCTGTTGTCCGCCTGCGTGGCGGGCCTGTTGGGACTGGCGCCGGCCACGCTGCTGGCCGAGCCGGGCGGCGAGATCTCCCCCCTGCCCGCGGCCCAGCCCCTGCCCGGCCAGGGCTACCCCATGGAGCTGACCCAGGCGGACCTGTTCCGCTTCCAGGCCCTGCCCGCCTACAGCGAGCCGGCCTGGGTCACCGAGCTGGTCGAGCAGGGCAAGCTGCCGCCGGTGACCGAGCGCCTGCCCAGGGAACCCCTGGTATTCCTGGAAAGCGGCATGCCCGACGGCGTCGGCATCTACGGCGGCGTGTTCCGCATGGTCACCGGCGGCCGTCCCGAAGGCTGGAACTATGCCGCGGGCAAGAATTCCGGCTGGGGCGGCACCGAATACACGGTGGCCGAATGCCTCACCCGCACCGGCCCCCTCACCTCCATCCGCAAGGAAGAGCAGACCCCGCTGCCCAACCTGGCCAGGAGCTGGGAGTGGTCCGCAGACGGCCAACAGCTGACCATGCACCTGATCGAGGGCGCCAAGTGGTCCGACGGCCAGCCCTTCGGCGCCGACGACCTGCTCTTCCTGTGGGAAGACAACATCATGGATCCCCGGGTCGGTGCCTGGGCCAGCCCCGGCACCTACGGCGAAGGCACCACCCTGGAGAAGATCGACGACAGCACCCTGCGCTGGACCTTCCAGGACGCCTTCCCCACCCAGTACCTGTACAGCATGGCCTTCTTCCGCATGTGCCCGGGTCCGGCCCATGTGCTGAAGCCCCTGCACCCCAGATACAACGACCAGGCCACCTATTCCGGCTACGCCAACGCCCTCTCCCCTGCCACCCTGCCGGTGGTGACCATGGGCGCCTGGGTACCTGTGTCCTACACCCCGGACCAGATGATGGTGCTGCGCCGCAACCCCTACTACTGGAAGGTGGACGAACAGGGCCAGCAACTGCCCTACCTGGACGAACTGCGCTTCAAGCTGTCCACCTGGACCGACCGTGAGGTGCAGACCGTGGCCGGCAACGCCGACTACGCCAACATGGAAAACCCCAGCAACTACCTGGAGTCCATCCGCCAGAGCCGCCAGCCCGACGCCAAGGCCCGGCTCGACTTCAGCCCGCGCATCCTGGGCTGGTCGCTGTTCCTCAACCTGTCCGAGGAACTGGGGGTGAGCGACGACCGGGAGCGGGCTATTCGCCAGCTGAACCGGGAGCTCGGCTTCCGCCAGGCCGTCAGCCACGCCATCGACCGGGACGCCCTGGCCCAGTCTATGGTGCGCGGCCCCTTCGGCCGGCCCTACGCCGGCGGCCTCTACCCGGAAGGAGTGGTGGACGAGAGCTCGGTGGCCTTCTACGGCTACAACCCGGCCCTGGCCAGGGAGCTGCTGGCCGCCCTCGGCCTCAAGGACACCGACAACAACGGCATCCTCAACTTCACCTCGGGCCCGGCCCAGGGACGGGATCTGGAGATCACCATGGTCACCCCCGACGGCCCGGGGGAGAAAGCCATGGCGGAAGGCCTGGTCAGCATGTTCCGGGAAGTGGGCATCAAGCTGATACCGCTGCCGCTGCAGGGCGCCCAGGTGGACGCCGCCCTCGGCAACGGCAGCTTCGACTTATTCATCCGCCGCAACGACAGCGAATACATACAGCCAATCCAGCTGGCCGAGGCCCTGGCGCCGGTGCACAGCAAGACCCCCTACTGGCACAAGGGCACCGACGAGCAGCCCCAGCAACTGCTGCCCTTCGAGCGGGAGCTGGTGAACCTTATCAACCAGTTCACCAACGAGCCGGATCTGGGCAAGCAACTGGAGATCCTCAACCGCTACAACCGGGTGTTCACCGAGAACCTCTACCACGTGGGCCTGGTGTCCATGCCCGGGGCGCTGATCCTGAGCAAGCGGCTCAAGAACGTGCCGCCCGGCACCCCCATCCTCAGCTTCCAGTGGGCCGAGGACGCCATCATGCGCGAGCGTGTCTGGGTGGCGCCCCAGGACAGGCTGGAGGAACTGATGCCCGGCAAGCTGCCGTTTGTGAATTGAGTCGGGATACCGGCAACACCGTCGACTGCTCCGGGCCCTGCTCTCAGGCCCGGACAGGCGCACCAACCCCTGCCCCCAACCACCTAGCAACCGAGGGTTCTTGCTATGTTACGCTTTATCTTCAGGCGCCTGCTCGCCGCCGTGCCGCTGCTGCTGGCGCTGAGCCTGGTCGCCTTCTTCCTGATCCAGCTGCCGCCCGGCGACTACGCCGACCGGCTCAAGAGCCAGGCCATCAGCATGTCGGGCATGAGCGAGCGGGAAGCCCAGGAGCTGGCCGATCGCTTCCGCGAAGAGCAGGGCATGAACCGGCCGCTGCCGGTACAGTACCTGACCTGGATCGGCAATATCGCCACCAAGGGCGACTTCGGCCACTCCTACGTCTACAACAAGCCGATCGCCGAGCTGATCAGCGATCGCCTGCCGATGACCCTGCTGATCGCCCTGATGTGCCACCTGGGCGCCACCCTGCTCGGCACCCTGCTCGGCATCTTCGTGGCCACCCGGCCCTACGGCTGGGTGGATAACCTGGTGACGGTGTTCGCCTTTATCGGCATGACCACGCCGCGCTTCGTGCTGGCGCTGCTGATGCTCTACCTGCTGGTGTTCCACCTGGGCTCGGTGCACGTGGCCGCCCTCTTCTCCCCCGAATACGTGATGGCCCCCTGGAGCCTGGCCAAGTTCGGCAACCTGCTGCAACACATCTGGCCGGTGCTGCTGGTGGCCATCTTCGGCGGCATGGCCCACCACCTGCGGGTGATGCGCTCCAACATGCTGGACGTGATGCAGGCCCAGTACGTGGAAACCGCCCGCGCCAAGGGGCTGTCGTCGCGCCGGGTGCTGTTCAAGCACGTGGTGCCCAACGCCCTGCACCCCCTGGTGATGTTCCAGGGCGTGGCCCTGCCCTACATGATCGCCGGCGAGCTGGAGATCGCCATCGTCTTCGCCCTGCCCACCGTGGGCCCGCTGATCGTCAGCGGCATGCAGGATCAGGACGTATTCGTGGTGGCCTCCTTCATGCTGCTGCTGGCCGCCACCCTGGTGATCGGCAACATCATCGCCGACATCCTGCTGGCCCTGCTCGACCCGCGCGTGCGGCTGTCCTGACGCCCAAGGAGCCTTAATCATGGAAACCCCTATGCAGACCTCGAACCTCATCACCCAGGATCCGCGCCGGCGCCCCGCCAGCCGCAACGAAGGCTACCTGGCCCTGGTCTGGCGGCGCTTCAAGCGCAACCGGCTGGCGCTGGTCTCCCTCGGCTTTATCGCCCTGCTGCTGGTGCTGGCGCTGTTCGCCCCCTTCTTCTCGCCCCAGGATCCGGCGGCACGCAACAGCAACGATATCTACCTGCCGCCCCAGGGCATCCACTTCTTCGGTGACGACGGCTTCTCGCTGCGGCCCTTCGTGCACCCCTTCGAGATCAGCTTCGATCCCGAGACCTTCGAGGCCAGCTACGTCAAGGACAGCAGCCAGAAAATCTATCTGCGCTTCTTCGCCGAGGGTTGGGACTACCGGCTGTTCGGCCTGAACTTCAGCACCCACCTGGTGGCGGCCGAGCCCGGTTACGCGGTGTATTTCCTCGGCACCGACGGCCTGGGCCGGGACAACTTCAGCCGCATCCTGCACGGCATGGGCGTGACCCTGCTGATGGCCGGCCTGATCACCAGCATCTGCGTGGTGGTCGGCTGCCTGGTGGGCATCGCCTCCGGCTACTTCGGCGGCCGCTTCGACCTCTGGACCCAGCGGCTGGTGGAGCTGATGCTCGCCTTTCCCGAGCTGCCGCTGTACCTGGCGGTGATCGCCATACTGCCGAAGACGGTGTCGCCCCAGACCACCTTCGTGCTGTTCGTGCTGCTGCTGGGCAGCCTGAAGTGGGCCCAGCTGGCGCGGGAAGTGCGCGGCAAGGCGCTGGTGCTCAGGGAAATGGACTACGTGAAGTCGGCCATCGCCGTGGGCGCCAGCGACGGCCGTATCATAGTGCACCATATCCTGCCCAACGTGCTGTCCCACGTCATCGTGGTGGCCACCGCCATGATCCCGACCTTTATCCTCACCGAGAGCTTTTTGAGCTTCCTCGGGGTCGGTATCCAGCCGCCGATGATAAGCCTGGGCCTGCTGCTCAACGCCGCCCGCGACTACCAGGTGCTGGGCTCCTATCCCTGGCTGCTGAGCCCGGTGCTGTTCATCCTGGTGGCGGTGCTGGCCTTCAACGCCGCCGGCGACGGCCTGCGCGACGCCGTCGATCCCTATTCCAACCGTTAACAGGTGATTGCCATGAAGAATTCAGAATTGCTGGTCAGGGCCGATCGACTCAGGGTGGACTTCAAGACCCGGGACGGCCTGGCCGAGGCGGTGCGGGACCTGTCCTTCAGGATCTACCGGGGCCAGACCGTGGCCATGGTGGGCGAGTCGGGCTCGGGCAAGTCGATCTCCGCACGCACCATCATGAAGCTGCTGCCCGGCAACGCCCTCGTCTCCCCCGACAGCCGCATCGAGCTGCTGGGCGAGGACATCACCGGCTTCGACGAGGCACGGATGCGCACCATCCGCGGCAAGCGCATCGGCATGATCTTCCAGGAGCCGATGACCTCCCTCAACCCGCTCTACACCGTGGGCCAGCAGATCGGCGAGATGCTGCTCGAGCACAACAGGGGCATGAGCAGGCAGCAGGTGCGGGCGCGGGTGCTGGAGCTGCTCACCGAGATGCAGCTGCCCGAGCCGGAAAAACGCATCGATCAGTATCCACACCAGATGTCCGGCGGCCAACGCCAGCGGGTGATGATCGCCATGGCCATCGCCAACAACCCGGATCTGCTGATCGCCGACGAGCCCACCACCGCCCTGGACGTGACGGTGCAGGCGGAGATCCTCAACCTGCTGCGCCGCCTGCAGCAGAAGCACAACATAGGGGTGATGCTGATCACCCATGATCTCACCATAGTGCGCCAGTACGCCGACTGGGTGTACGTGATGCAACACGGCCAGGTGGTGGAGAACAACGCCACCGAGGCGCTGTTCACCGCGCCCCAACATGCCTACAGCCGCCACCTGCTCAACTCCGAACCCTCGGGCCGGGCCCCGGCCCTGGCCGCCGACGCCCCCGAGATCCTCCGCGGGCGGGACATCAGGGTGCGCTTCCAGACCCAGGCCGCCAGCCTCTGGCGCCGCCGGCCGGCCCAGTATTTCGAGGCGGTCAAGGGCCTGGAGCTGGGCCTGCGCCGGGGCGAAACCCTCGGCCTGGTGGGCGAGTCCGGCTCGGGCAAGACCACCCTGGGCCACGCCCTGCTGCGGCTGATCGACTCCCAGGGCGAGATCCACTACGACGGCCAGCCGCTCCACGACAAGGATCGCCAGGCCATGCGCCCACTCCGGCGCAAAATGCAGATCGTGTTCCAGGATCCCTTCTCCTCCCTCAACCCGCGCATGACGGTGCGCCAGATCATCCAGGAGGGCATGCTCATCAACGGCATCGGCAAGGACGCCAAGGATCGGGAGCAGAAGGCCATCCTCGCCCTGCAGGAGTCGGGCCTGGCGCCCTTCGCCCTGGAGCGCTTCCCCCACGAGTTTTCCGGCGGCCAGCGCCAGCGCATCGCCATCGCCAAGGCCATCGCCATGGAGCCGGACTTCATCCTGCTGGACGAGCCCACCTCGGCGCTGGATCTGTCGGTGCAGAACCAGATCATCAAGCTGCTGCGCCAGCTGCAACAGAAGCACAACCTGTCGTACCTCTTTATCAGCCACGATCTGCGGGTGGTGCGCGCCCTCTGCCACCGGGTGATGGTGATGCGCCACGGGGACCTGGTGGAGGTGGGCGACACCGAGCAGGTGCTGACCCAACCCCGGGAGGAATACACCCGCCGGCTGATCCGCGCCGCCTTCGAGGTGGCGGCCTAGCGCCATGGCGCCGCATCCCGAGCCCGCGGCGATGGAGGAAGAGGCGCTCAGCATCGAGTTCCGCCGCCCGGGCGAAATGCCCGGCCACCACTGGCACCGCCAGGTGGAAGTGAACATTCCCCTGGACGGGCCGGTGCACTACCTCATCGGCGAGCGGCGTATCACCCTGCCCGCCGGTCACGTGGGCCTGTTCTGGGGCCTGATCCCGCACCGGCTGGTGGACCAGGGCGGCTGCGAACGCATGGCCATCCTCAATATCCCGCTGCCGCTGTTCCTGGGCTTCGCCCTGGACGAGGCCCTGCAGTCCCGGCTGCTGCAGGGCCAGGTGATCGTCTCGGACCGGGCCCATCTGTTCGGGGAAGGTGACATCCGCCGCTGGCAGCAGGACGCCGGCCACCGCCAGCCCCACTTCGCCGCCCTGCTGCAGGAGGAGATCGCCCTCATGTGCCGGCGGGTGGCCCTCACCGGCTGGCACAGCCTGCAGCCGGAGCAGGGCGCCGTCCCCCTTCCCACCCTGAGCCCAGAGCGGGCCAACAAGCTGCACCAGATGATCGCCTTTATGTCGTGCCATTACCGGGAGGGGCTCAAGGTCGCCCAGGTGGCCCAGGCGGCCCGGCTGCATCCCAACTACGCCATGCAGCTGTTCCGGCAGGTGATGGGGGCCAGCATCAAGCAATACCTGCTGACCCTGCAGATCAACCACGCCCGGGTGCTGCTGGCGGAAAGCCGCCGTCCGGTGCAGGACATCGCCCTGAGCTGCGGCTTTTCCAGCCAGAGCCGGTTCTACGACGCCTTCGGCCGCCTGACCGGACTGACCCCGCTGCAATACCGGCGGCAAAGCCGGGGCGAGGAGTAGAAAACGGGAATTGGGGATTGGGGATTAAAGATCGGGGACAGCGGCGCCGGCCTGCCGTCCCCTTGTCCAGGCGCTCAGGCCATCAGCCCAGCCGGGCCCAGTCGGGCAGCCAGTCGCCGTGGGCCCGGCGCAGATCGTCCACCAGACAGTGGATCTGCTCCAGATCCAGCTCGGCGGCGGTGTGGGGATCCAGGTAGGCGGCGTGATAGAGGTACTGGGGATCCTGGCGCACTACCGCTTCCACCGTCAGCATCTGCACGTTGACGTTGGTCTGGATCAGCGCCGCCAGTTGGGGCTGGATGCGGCCGAAGCGCTGGGGCTGGACGCCGTTGCCGTCCACCAGGCAGGCCACCTCCACGCAGCAGTCCGCCGGCAGGTTCTCGATGGCACCGCGGTTGAGCAGGTTGCCGTAGATCACCACCGGCTCGTGGGTGACCAGGGCGTTGACGATGCCGGCGGCGTACTCGTGGCTCTCCTTGAGCGCCATGGCCTCGCCGGACTCGATCCGCTTGAGTTCCTCCGCCCAGTCGGCGATCTGGCGCTCACAGCGGCGGGGGTATTCGTCCAGGGGCACATTGAAGCGCTCGAGCAGATCCGGCCGATCCCGCTTGATGAACCAGGGGCTGTACTCGGCGAAGTGCTCGCTCGACTCGGTGACGAAATAGCCGAAGCGCTTGAGGATCTCGTAGCGCACCCTGTTGTCGTCCGGCACCAGCCCCTGCTCGGCCAGGGCGCGCAGCCGGGGATAGAGATCGACCAGGGAGCCGTCCGGCAGGCGCTGCTGGAAGCTGTGGTAGAAGGCCATGTGGTTGATGCCGGCGCAGCGGTACACCAGGTCCGCCGGCGGCACCCCGAGGTCGGTGGCCAGCTGTTCGGCGGTGCCCTGCACCGAGTGGCACAGGCCCACGTAGCGGATGTCCGGCGCCAGCCGCTGCATGGCCAGGCTGAGGATGCCCATGGGGTTGACGTAGTTCATCAGCAGCGCCCGGGGGCACAGCTCGCGCATGTCCTCGGCCAGGGACAGCAGCACCGGAATGGTGCGCAGGCCGCGCATGATGCCGGCCACGCCCAGGGTGTCGCCTATGGTCTGCTGCAGGCCGTAGCGGCGCGGCACCTCGAAGTCGGTGAGGGTGCAGGGCCGGTAACCGCCCACCTGGAACAGGGTGAACACCGCCGTGGCCCCGGCCAGGGCCTGGCGCCGGTCGGCATGGGCCTGCACCCGGGCCGGCGCCCCGAGGGCGGCCACCAGTTGGCGCGCCACCCGCTCCGACTCGGCCAGGCGGCGGGCGTCGATGTCGTAGAGGGCGATCTCGATGTGCTTGAGGGCCGGCTTGTGCAGCAGATCACGCACTATGTTGCGCATGAATACGGTGCTGCCGGCGCCGATGATGGTGACGCGAATGGACATCTCAGTCTCCTTGTCCGTGGTTGGAAGACCGATAGTGCCCCATTCCTCCCCGGCCGGCACTCGCCAAAACCGGCCTTCCATTCCCGAAAGCTAAGATCGGGCCGCCTTTTGCACCGGCACGGATGCAATGGCGGGCAAGAGCTGGTGTAATCGATTACAAATTATTACCTCAACCCCTTTGCCACGATAAGGAGCATTATGGATTCCTATACCCCCGCCCCCGATCGCTACGACCGGCTGCCCTTCCGCCGGACCGGCCACAGCGGCCTGCGCCTGCCGGAGATCGCCCTCGGGCTCTGGCACAACTTCGGCGCCGACGGCGACCCCGGCCGGAGCAGGGCCATGGTGCGCCGCGCCTTCGATCTGGGCATCACCCACTTCGATCTGGCCAACAACTACGGCCCGCCCCCCGGCGCCGCCGAGCTGCGGTTCGGCACCCTGCTGAAGGAAGACCTGCACCCCTGGCGGGACGAGCTGATCATCGCCAGCAAGGCCGGCTTCACGATGTGGGACGGGCCCTACGGCGACGGCGGCGGCCGCAAGTACCTGTTCGCCAGCCTGCACCAGAGCCTGCGCCGGCTGGGGCTGGAGTACCTGGACATCTTCTACCACCACAGGCCGGATCCGGACACGCCCCTGGCGGAAACCATGCAGGCCCTGGCCGACATGGTGCGCCAGGGCAAGGCGCTCCATGTCGGCATTTCCAACTACCCGGCGGCCGAGGCGCGGCGGGCCGTCGCCCTGCTGGCGGAGCTGGGCGTGCCCTGCCTCGTCGACCAGGTGCGTTATTCGATGCTGGAACGGGAGATGGAAACCGCGACCCTGCCGGCCCTGGCCGAACTGGGGGTGGGCGCCATGGCCTATTCGCCCCTGGCCGGCGGCCAGCTGAGCGACAGGTACCTGGAGGGGATCCCGCTCGACTCCCGGGCCGCCGGCGCCAGCCCCTTCCTGCAGGCGGAGCAGATCACGCCCCGGCGGCGGCAGACCCTGCGCGGCCTGCACGACCTGGCCCGGGCGCGGGGCGACAGCCTGTCGCAGCTGGCGCTGAACTGGGTGCTGCGCCACCCGGCCATGACTACGGCGCTGATCGGCGCCAGCCGGCCGGAGCAGATAGAAGCGGCGGTGGCCGCCCGCCGGAGCGCCCCCCTGGGCGACGACGAGCTGGCGCGCATCGATGCCCTGCTGGCGCGGGACCGGGCGGCCTGAGTCCAGCCCGCGGGCCGCGGGAGGGAGTGGCGGCCGCGCGGTGTGCCGCTATCAGGCCCGGGCCGGCCGGCGCACCGGGGCGATGGAATGGCGGTTGATCAGGGTGGGCATATACTGCCGGCTGTCCTCCGGCGCCGGCTGTCCCGCCGCCAGCGCCAGCGCCAGCCGTGCCGCCTGGGCCGCCATCAGCTCCACCGGGTAGCGCAGGGTCGACAGCTTGGGCCGCAGGTAACGGGCGTAGATCAGGTCGTCGAAGCCCACCACCGACACCTCCTCCGGCACCCGCAGGCCGTTGTCGGCCAGCACCGAGATGGCGCCCGCCGCCATGGCGTCGTTGTAGGCCACCACCGCGGTCAGCGGCGCCCCCTTGGCCAGCAGGTTGAGCATGGCCCGCTCGCCCCCTTCCTCGTTGGGCGGCCCCTGCTCGACCAGCTCCGCCTCCACCCCCAGCCCCGCCTCCCGCAGCGCCTCTTCATAGCCCTGGCGGCGGGCCACGCTGTCCTCGATGGCCTGATCGGAACACAGGAAGGCGATATGGCGATGGCCGAGCTCGATCAGGTGGCGGGTGGCCACCAGGGTGCCCTGCTGGTTGTTGAGGGCGATGCAGCGGCCCTTGAGGGCGGAGATGTCCCTGTTGATCAGCACCATGCCCGGGTGGCGCAGGGCATAGTCGATCAGTTCGGCGTCGCTCAGGGCCTTGCTGTGCACCACCAGCGCCTCGCAGCGCTTGCTGATCAGCAGCTCCAGCGAACGCCGCTCCTGCTCCTGCCGGTGAAAGCCGTTGCCCACCAGCAGGTGCAACCCCTGCTCCATCGCCACCCCCGCCACCCCCTTCACCAGGGCGCCGAAGAAGGGATCCGCCACGTCGTTGACCAGCACCCCTATGGTGTCGCTGGTCTGGCTCACCAGGGCGCGGGCATTGGCGTTGGGGGTGTAGCCCAGCTCGCGCATGGCCTTGTACACCGCTTCCCGAGCGGCGGCACTGGCCTTGGGCGACTCGTTGATCACCCTTGAAACCGTTGCCACCGATACCTGGGCGAGGCGGGCGACATCCTTGATTGTGCTCATCGGGCATTCACTTTCAGCAGCGTAACGAATCGCCATTATACCCCTAAGCGGGGCCGGGAACAGCCGCCCGGGCCCGGTCCGGGCAAAGATTGTCCCGAACAAGTGTAAACGTTTACACTTATTTGCTAGCATGATCACAGAATGACCTCCGGCCAGTCGGCTAGACTGGCCTCCATCCAACACAAGGGAGTGACAAGATGAGGATCCTGGTAACCGGCGGCTGCGGCTATATCGGCAGCCACACCTGCCTGGCCCTGCAGCAGGCCGGCTTCGAGCCCGTGATAGTGGACAACCTGAGCAACAGCAAAATCAGCGTACTGACGCGAATTTCTGCCATAAGTGGCGAAAAACCGGTATTTTACCAGGGTGACATCCGCGACGCCGCCCTGCTCGACCGCCTCTTTGCGGAACAGCCGATCCAGGCTGTGATCCACTTCGCCGCCCTCAAGGCGGTGGGCGAGTCGACCCGCCGGCCCCTGGCGTACTATGAAAACAATATCACCGGCACCCTGGTGCTGCTCGAGGCCATGACAAGGGCCGGGGTGGCCAACCTGGTGTTCAGCTCTTCCGCCACCGTCTACGGCGACCCGGCTTCCGTGCCCATCCGCGAGGACTTTCCCCGCCAGGCGAGCAATCCCTATGGCCGCACCAAGCTGATGGTGGAACAGATCCTGGAGGATCTGCAGCTGGCCGAGCCCGGCTGGAGCATGACGCTGCTGCGCTACTTCAACCCGGTGGGCGCCCACGAATCGGGCAGCCTGGGCGAGGATCCCCAGGGCATTCCCAACAACCTCATGCCCTACCTCACCCAGGTGGCGATAGGCCGGCTGGCGCGGCTGGCGGTGTTCGGCGGCGACTACCCCACGGTCGACGGCACCGGTGTACGCGATTACATCCACGTCATGGACCTGGCCGAAGGCCACGTCAAGGCGCTGCAGCACTGCCTGGGCCGGCCCGGGGTGCACAGCTATAACCTGGGCACCGGCCAGCCCCAGAGCGTGCTGCAGATGCTGGCGGCTTTCTCCGACGCCGTCGGCCGGCCCCTGCCCCACCAGGTGGTCGGCCGCCGCCCCGGCGACATCGCCGAATACTGGGCCGATCCGGGCAAGGCCCGGCGCGAGCTGGGCTGGCAGGCCCGCCGCGACGTGGCCCAGATGTGCGCCGACAGCTGGCGCTGGCAACGCAACAACCCCAACGGCTACGAGGACTGAATATGTTTGACCCCGTCGATCATCCCCATCGCCGCTTCAACCCGCTCACCGGCCAGTGGGTGCTGGTGTCGCCCCACAGGGCCAAGCGGCCCTGGCAGGGCCAGGTGGAAGCACCGACCGAAACCCGGGCCCCGGCCCACGACCCCGGCTGCTACCTGTGCGCCGGCAACCCGCGCGTCACCGGCGAGCGCAATCCCGACTACGAGGGCACCTTCGTGTTCCCCAACGACTTCGCCGCCCTGATGCCCGACACCCCGGCGGCGGACGAGCCCGATCCGCTGCTGCGGCTGCAGGCGGCCCGGGGCACCAGCCGGGTGATCTGCTTTTCGCCGGATCACGGCAAGACCTTGCCCGAGCTGTCGCCGGCGGCCATCGAGGCGGTGATCGACACCTGGTGCGGGCAGGTGGTGGAGCTGGGCCGGCACTGGCAATGGGTGCAGCTGTTCGAAAACAAGGGCGCGGCCATGGGCTGCTCCAACCCCCATCCCCACGGCCAGGTGTGGGGCTGCGATTTCCTGCCCAACGAGATCCTGCGGGAGCAGCAATGCCAGCGGGACTGGCTGGCCGAACACGGCCGGCCGCTGCTGCTCGACTATGTGGCACGCGAGCAGGCGGACGGACGCCGCACCGTGGTGGACACCGAGCACTGGCTGGCGGTGGTGCCCTTCTGGGCCGCCTGGCCCTTCGAGACCCTGCTGCTGCCCAAGGCCCCGGTGTCCTCGCTGCCGGATCTCACCCCGGCCCAGAAGGCGGATCTGGCGCGCGCGCTGAAGGAGCTAACCAGCCGCTACGACAACCTGTTCCGCTGCAGCTTTCCCTATTCCATGGGCTGGCACTTCGCCCCGCCGCAGGAAACCAGGCCGGAAGCCTGGCAGCTGCACGCCCACTTCTACCCGCCCTTGCTGCGCTCGGCCACGGTGCGCAAGTTTATGGTCGGCTTCGAGATGCTGGCCGAGGCCCAGCGCGATCTCACCCCCGAACAGGCCGCCGAGCGCCTGCGCGCTCAGAGCCCGGTTCACTACAAAGAGGCAGAGGAGCTGTGATGATGCCGCTGGATACCGTACTTTCCCTGTTCCGCCAGCTGTTTGGCCGGGAGCCCGACCTGCGGGTGCGCGCCCCCGGCCGGGTCAACCTGATCGGCGAACACACCGACTACAACGCCGGCTTCGTGCTGCCCTGCGCCATCGACTACGAGACCTGCATCGCCGTGGGCCGGCGCAACGACGACCTGGTGCGGGTAGTGGCCGCCGACTACGACCGGCAGCAGGACAGCTTCCTCCTGTCCGCGCCCATCGAACCCCACCCGCAGCAGGGCTGGAGCAACTATGTGCGCGGCGTGGTCAGCCAGTTGCAGCAGCGCCAGCCGGGGTTCGGCGGCCTGGACCTGGTGATCGCCGGCAATATCCCCCAGGGCACCGGGCTGTCGTCCTCCGCCTCGCTGGAGGTGGCCGTGGGCCAGGCATTCAAGGAAGCCTGGGAGCTGCCCCTCAGCCAGACCGAGCTGGCCCTGAACGGCCAGGAGGCGGAAAACCGCTTCGTGGGCTGCAACTGCGGCATCATGGATCAGATGATCTCGGCCAACGGCCGGGCCCGCCAGGCCCTGCTGCTCGACTGCCGCAGCCTGGAAAGCCGCCACATCCCCATGCCGGACGGGCTGGCGGTGCTGATCGTCAACTCCAGGGTGCGCCGGGGCCTGGTGGACAGCGAATACAACCTGCGCCGCCGGCAGTGCGAAACCGCCGCCCGTCACTACGGGGTGGCGGCGCTGCGCGATCTGGACATGATCCGGCTCGAGGCCGGCAAGGCCGGGCTGGACGACGCCTGCTACCGCCGGGCCCGCCACGTGGTGGGGGAAAACGCCCGCACCCTGGCCGCCGCCGAGGCCCTGGCCGGACGGGATCTGGTCCGCCTCGGGCAACTGATGGCCGAGTCCCACACCGCCATGCGCGACGACTTCGAGATCACTGTGCCGGCCATCGACGGCCTGGTGGAGATCATCCGCGAGCACATCGGCGGCCAGGGCGGCGTGCGCATGACCGGCGGCGGCTTCGGCGGCTGCGTGGTGGCCCTGCTGCCGCCGGAGCGGGTCGCCGGGGTGATCGCCGCGGTACGCGAGCAGTATCCGGCCCGCTTCGGGCTCGTCGCCGACTGCTACCTGTGCCATCCCAGCGCGGGGGCCGGCCTGTGCTGACCCCGCTGGTGCTGCGCAACGAGACCGGGCTGCGGCTGGCCGTGCTGCCCTTCGGCGCCACCCTGTGTTCGTTGCAAGTACCGGTGGGCGGTGAGCGGCGGGAGGTCTTGCTGGGCTGCGCCCCGGCCGATTATCCGCGCCAGCAGGCCTGGCTGGGCGCCGTGGCCGGCCGCTTCGCCAACCGCATCGGCGGGGCCCGCCTGGCATACGGCGGCGAGACCTGGCGGCTGGACGCCAACCAAGCGCCCCACTGCCTGCACGGCGGCCGTGACGGCTTTCATCGCCGCCCCTGGCGGCGGCTGGCGCAGGAGGCCGACCGGCTGCGGTTGGGATTGCTCTCTCCCGACGGCGACCAGGGCTTTCCCGGTAGGCTGGAGGTGCAACTGGAATACCGGCTGGAAGGCTGGGAGCTGGTGGTGGAGTTCCGTGCCCAGTGCGACAGGCCCTCGCCGGTGAGCCTGACCAGCCATGCCTACTTCAACCTGGACGGCGGCGGCGACGCGCGCGACCACCGCCTGCTCCTGCGCGCCGACCACTACCTGCCCAGCCGCCCCGACGGCATCCCCCTCGCCCCCGCCCCGGTGCAGGGGGTGTTCGACCTGCGCCGGGCCCGGCGCCTGGGCCGGGACTGGCTCGGCCATCCCCAGCAGGCCCAGGCCGGAGGCTATGACCACTGCTTTCTCAACCATGGCGACGGCCAGGACTGGCTGGCCCGGCTGGAGTCCGGCGACGGCCTGCTGGCGATGGAAGTGCTCACCAACCAGCCGGGCCTGCAGCTCTATAGCGGCAACGGCCTGGCCGGCACCCCCGACCGCGACGGCGGCCGCTATGCCGACCACGCCGGCCTCTGCCTGGAAGCCCAGCAAATCCCCGACAGCCCCAACCGACCCGAGCTGGGCGATCCCTGGCTGCTGCCCGGCGACAGCTACCACCACCTGAGCCGCTACCGCTTTATTCCCCTCCCGGCTCGGAGACTCTTACATTGCACTGCAAAATAAAAAACAAGAATAATATGTTAAATCTATATAACGCCAGGTTAAATATGAAGCGCGCTTAAATATCATCACAATGCATCGCAAAAAACAGGCTAAAATAGGTTCTATGGTCCAACCACCTGGCGGGGCCATCAACCCACGATAAAGGAAAACGACCATGAACCAGCCTAACGATGACATGAACGGCAAGATCTGCGTGGTGACCGGCGCCGCCCGGGGCCTGGGCCGGGCCATCAGCGAAACCCTGGCCCGGGCCGGCGCCGCCCGGGTCTATGCCTGCGATATCAACCTGACCCCGGCCCTGGGCTGGATGGAGGGCTACCCCAACGTGACCGGCGCCACCCTGGACGTGTGCGATCCGGCCGCGCTGAGCGAGCTGAGCGGCCGCATCCTGGCCGAGCACGGCCGGGTGGACGTGCTGGTGAACAACGCCGGCATCACCCGCGACGCCCTGCTCGACAAGATGACCGAGTCCGACTGGGACCTGGTGCTCAACGTCAACCTCAAGGGCATTTTCATGATGACCCAGGCCATGCTGCCGCTGATGAAAGTGCAGATGAAGGGCAGCATCGTCAGCATTTCCTCCATCGTCGGCACCGACGGCAATATCGGCCAGAGCAACTACGGCGCCAGCAAGGGCGGCGTGATCGCCATGACCAAGGGCTGGGCCAAGGAGCTGGCCCGCGGCGGCGCCCAGATCCGCGCCAACTGCATCGCCCCCGGCTTTATCAACACCGAGATGACCCAGGCGGTGCCGGAAAAGGTGCTGGACAAGATGCGCTCCCGCATCCCCCTGGGCGAGCTGGGCGAACCCCGGGATATCGCCGAGGGCGTGCTGTTCCTGGCGAGCGAGCGCTCAGGCTACATCACCGGCCAGGTGCTGAAAATCGACGGCGGCCTGGTGCTTTAATCCTCACAACACCTCCGCCCGGGCTGCTCAGGCGCCGGGCCTGGGCCGGAGTCAGAACCCCAGCCAGCCGTTCATCAGCGCCATGTAGACCAGGGTGCCGGCGAGGATGCTGAGCAGCGCCTGCCGGCGCCACAGCTGCAGCGCCGCCACTACCGCCACCGCGATAAGCTGGTTGCTGCCGTCGACGGGCGCGCTCCACTGGTGTACACCCATGGCGTAGAGGGTGAGCAGCACCATCATGGCCACCGGCAGCCGCCGGCCCAGCACCTGGATGCGCCTGTGGTGGGCGATCACCCCCCGGGCCACGAAGGGGAAGGCGCGCAGGCCGAAGGTGACCACCCCCATGATCAGCGCCGCCAGCAGGTAGTCGAACTCAGACATGGGCCGCCTCCCGCTTCGCTTCCGGCCAGGCCAGCAACACCAGCACCAGCATCAGCGAGGCCGCCAGCAGGAAGTATTCACGAACCCAGACGCCGGCCACGGCTGCGGCCAACAGCCCCAGGGCCACCGCGCCCCAGTCCTTTTTGGCGCGGATCTGCTCCACCGCCAGCACGGTGAACAGGGCGGTGAGGGCGAAGTCCAGCCCCTGCAGGCCGGGGGGCAGGCCCCGCGCCAGCAGCACCCCGGCCAGGGTGCCCAGCACCCAGTAGCCCTGGTTGAACAGCGTCACCAGCAGGGCGGTCTTGCTGTCCTTCACCTGGCCGGAGGCGCTGAGCAGGGAATAGGTTTCGTCGGTGATGCCGAAGATAAAATACGGGCGGCCGAGGGCGCCCTTGGGCAGCAGATGATAGAGCGACAGGCCGTAGAACAGGTGGCGGAAGTTCACCAGCAGCGCCGCCACCGCCAGATCGATCCAGCCGATGCCCGCCGCCAGCATGCCCACCGCCAGGTATTGCAGGGCGCCCGCATAGACCAGCACGCTCATCAAGGGCGCCCAGTACCAGCTCAGGCCCGCATCCACCCACAGCACCCCGAACACCGCCCCCAGGGGCAAATAGCCCATCATCACCGGCAGGGTAAGCGGCACCACGCCGCGCCACGTATCCATGATTTTCGCCCAGCTACCTTATAAAACATTAGAAACTAAGGGATTGACCGAAGCTTGGCAAGGCATTGACTTGTTTTTACAGCCGTTTTATCGGCAGGCGTCAAACGGCACATTTTTTAGGCGAACGGCTTTTATTCGGCGCAACAATTATATAACCTTCTGGTCTGACCTGTATGGAGACACGGTGATGCTGAACCCCTTGCGCTGGTGGCGGGCCACCTTTCGCCCGCGCCACCCCATGACCGACGGCCAGGCGCGGCTGACGGACACCCTGCTGTTCTTTTCCTTTATCGCCCTGCTGGTGGGCGGCTACAGCCTGCTGAAGTGGGCCGGCCACGGCCACGGCGCCCTGATGCTGACCTCCAGCCTGCTGATGGCGCTCGCCCTGGCCTGCGCCGGCTGGCTGCGACTGGGCGGCGGCCCCGGCGGTGCCATGCACCTGGCCATGGCCGGCATGGTACTGCACGCGGTCAACATCATCTGGCAGTCCGGCGGCCTCGGCCAGTCCACCCAGCTGTACTGGCTGCCGCTGCTGATGATGCTGTGCTTCCTGATGGGGCACCGCCGCCAGGCCCTGCTCTGGTGCCTGCTGCTGCTGGCCGCGGTGGTGGCCCTGGTGGCGTTGCCGCTGCTGGAAGTGTCCCTGCCCCGGCTGCAACTGAGCGAGCGGGCCCGGCGCATCGAAACCTGGTCCGGCTTCTTGCTGCCCATGGTGTTGCTGATGATCGCCCAGTACCACACGGTCCGGCTGCGCGACAGCGCCATCGACCACGCCCTGAACGCCCGCGCCCAGAGCGAGCAGGCCGCCCGGCTGGCGGCCGAGGGCAAGGCGCAGCTGGGCCAGATGCTGACCCAGGCCGACCACAGCGCCGGCGAGCTGGTAAGCGCCGCCGGCGAGCTGGGCCGCACCTCGGGCCAGCTGGGCCAGGCGGTGGCGGAGCTGAACCAGGGCAGCCACCACCAGGCCGAGGCCGCCGATCGGATGCAAAGCCAGTTGGCCGGGCTGCATCAGGCCCTGGAACGTGCCGCCAGCTTCGTGAGCGAAGTAACCCACCGCTCCGCCAGCGCCGGCGAGCGGGCCGACCAGGGCAACCAGGCCCTGGCCGAGTGCGTGACCGCCATCCACCGCATCCAGGCCCGCCACCAGGACATCGAGGCCGCCACCAGCCTGATCACCCATATCGCCGAGCAGACCAACCTGCTGGCCCTGAACGCCGCCATCGAAGCGGCCCGCGCCGGCGAGCACGGCCGGGGCTTCGCGGTGGTGGCCCAGGAGGTGCGCGAGCTCTCCACCCGCAGCAACGCGTCCGCCCGCCAGATCCGCGAGCTGCTGGCCAGCAGCCACCAGGAGGTGAGCAGCGGCGAGGCGGTGATCCAGGGCGCCACCCAGGCCCTGTCCGGCATACTGGCGCTGGTCAAGGACATAGGCCGGGACATGCAGGCGCTGAGCGCCCTCACCCGCAGCCAGCAACAGGCCCTGCACGCCCTGGGCCAGGCCGGCGACGCCGTGGCCGCCGTGGCCGGGCAGACCCTGGCCACCAGCCGCCAAATGGCCGCCTATGAAGCGGACTTGCAGGGCATTACCCGATTGCTGGAAAGCCAGTCCAAAGGGCTGGCCAGCATAGTGCGGGAGGGATGAAGAGGCTGTCCGGCGGTGGTACCGCCATCAGCATCATGGCCGCCGTGGAGGCGGCTTTCACTATAGTGACGGCGCCATCGAAACCGCCCTCGTGCTCAAGGCCTGCTTTGGCCTGCCACTGCGGGCGCTGATTTGATCAACAACATCAATTAGTTTGCATCACCCAGCATCCAGACGGCCAGATGTCTTGGTGTGCATTGGCGACATTTTAACAATGAAAATAATGATATATTTTCAATAAATCATGAATTACATTCATGATACTAAGCGCTAAAGACCGGAGCTAAATTATGTTGGAGCGGTTTCACCTTGAAGTACTGGCAGCCATAAAAGAGCAAGGAACCTTAACCCAGGCGGCTGAATCGTTAAATTTATCCCAGTCTGCATTGAGTCACAGCATCAAAAAATTAGAAGGCCAGATAAAAACACCAGTTTGGCAAAAAGAAGGTAGAAACTTGCGCCTTACCAATGCCGGTGAACGAATTTTGACTCTTGCCAATCGGGTGTTGCCGCAATTTGAACACACTGAACTGCTATTGCGTCAGATAGCGACAGGCGAAATGGGCTCACTGCGCATCGGCATGGAATGCCACCCTTGCTATCAATGGCTGTTAAAAGTGATTGAACCTTATCTTGAAAGGTGGCCAGGCGTTGACATTGACGTGAAGCAGGAATTTCAGTTCGGTGGCCTGGGTGCCCTGCACAGCTACGAGATAGATATCCTCGTCACGCCTGATCCCTTGTATAAACCTAATTTGACGTTTATACCGGCATTTGACTATGAACATAGACTCGTCGTTTCGACATCTCACCCCCTTGCCATGCAAGACTCGATCATGCCTGAACAGCTAAGTGAAGAAGTGTTATTTAGCTATCCGGTAGAGCCTGAGCGGCTGGATATTTACAGTCAGTTTTTAAATCCCGCAAAATGCACGGTCAAAAAACACAAGACAATTGAAACGACGGAAATCATGTTGCAAATGGTGGCAGCCGGCAGAGGCGTCTGTGCATTGCCTGGTTGGTTAGTGGATGAATTCGCCAAAACAATGGCCATTAAAAGCCTCAGGTTCGGTAGCCATGGCATTAGCAAACAGATCTTTTTGGGGATGCGAAAAGGCGAAGAACAGATTAATTACCTGAGTGATTTCATTGTCCAGGCTCAGCAGGTCAGATGACCACGCTGCTTTTTCATTCAAACCCCCTCCTCTCTTAAATCATACAGCTGCCGCCCCTGTCAGGTGTTACAACATCAGTAACGGGCGGCTGTGTCCTGCTCGTTACACACCTAGCTGACCCAAGGTTTACAGGCATCGCCGACGTTGCCCGAAGCAGCTGTGCCCCGTGAACCCGACATGCCGCTTACTCTGGTGGGCGTAGGCTTACCACCACTCATGAAAAAATTGCATCTATTCATGAGATAAAATCACTTTTGATCATATGACGCCCCCTGTATAACATAGCCATGCTTAGCTCTAGACATCTGGACTTCTAGATAACAGAAAATCATCAAGTCCAGAAAGAGCCATAAACAGATTCAGATTTTAGTGCGGGAAATGGGGTGCCAGGACATTATGAATAACGAATTTAAATTTACCATCAACAGCATTGCTTTCGATGAAAACTATCAGCCCTCTGACAGTACGCGTATTACCACCAACTTTGCTAACCTGGCCAGAGGAGAGAGCCGCCAGGAAAACTTGCGTAACGCCTTAACGATGATTGATAATCAATTTAATTCCTTGGCTAACTGGGATAATCCGAAAGCGGATCGTTATTCAGTTGAACTTGAAATCATTTCCGTTGATATGGATATTGATCACGAAGGTAATGGCAAAAGTTTCCCTACTATCGAAATATTGAAGACGAATATCGTTGATCACAAAACCAAAAAACGCATTGAAGGCATTGTAGGGAATAACTTCTCCTCGTACGTGCGGGATTATGACTTCAGTGTGCTGCTACTGGAGCATAACAAGGACAAGCCAGGCTTCAGTATTCCGGAAAACTTTGGCGATCTGCACGGCAAACTTTTTAAATGTTTTGTTAATTCCGATGCCTACAAGCAGAACTTTACTAAACTGCCTGTGATATGCCTCAGTGTTTCCGATAACAAAACCTATCATCAAACTGAGAACCATCACCCCATACTGGGTATTGAGTACCTGCCCAATGAATCATCCTTGACTGAGCAGTACTTCAAGAAGATGGGGTTGAAGGTTCGCTATTTTATGCCACCCAATAGCGTTGCGCCTCTGGCTTTTTACTTCTTTGGTGATTTGCTTAATGATTACAGCAATCTTGAACTTATCAGCACCATCAGCACAATGGAAACTTTTCAAAAAATTTACCGTCCCGAGATTTATAATGCTAACGCTGCAGCAGGAAAATGCTACAAACCGGATTTGAAGAACCGGGATCACTCATTAACTCAAATTGTTTATGATCGAGAAGAGCGTAGCCAGTTAGCTATCAAGCAGGGGAAACTTGCTGAGGAGAACTTCATCAAGCCATACCAGTCTATCCTTGAGCAATGGTCTGCCAATTACGCTTTATAATCAACGAGAATATAACGGTATTTATCATGAAAAAATTATTACCCACTTCAACTGCGGGCAGTTTACCCAAACCTTCCTGGCTTGCACAACCTGAGACACTTTGGTCACCCTGGAAATTGCAAGAAGAGGAGTTGATTGAGGGTAAACACGATGCTTTACGTGTGTCGTTGCAAGAGCAGCAACAAGCAGGCATTGATATTGTCAGTGATGGCGAGCAAACACGCCAACATTTTGTAACTACGTTTATTGAGCACCTCAGCGGTGTTGATTTTGAGAAACGTAAGACCGTTAAAATTCGTGATCGCTATGATGCGAGTGTACCGACGGTCGTTGGTGCAGTCAGTCGCCAGAAGCCGGTGTTTGTTGAAGATGCCAAGTTTTTACGTCAGCAAACCAGGCAACCCATCAAATGGGCCCTGCCAGGCCCCATGACCATGATAGATACGCTTTATGATGACCATTATAAAAGCCGCGAAAAATTGGCCTGGGAATTTGCCAAAATACTCAATCAAGAAGCCAAGGAATTAGAGGCGGCTGGTGTTGATATTATCCAATTTGACGAGCCTGCATTTAATGTGTTTTTTGATGAGGTAAATGATTGGGGGATTGCTGCTTTAGAAAGAGCAATTGAAGGCCTTAAATGTGAAACCGCCGTACATATTTGCTATGGTTATGGCATCAAAGCCAATACCGATTGGAAGAAGACGTTAGGCTCCGAGTGGAGACAATATGAAGAAGTCTTCCCCAAACTGAAAAAGTCTAATATCGATATTATCTCATTAGAGTGTCACAACTCCCGTGTCCCAATCGAGCTGCTTGAACTCATTCGAGGTAAAAAGGTGATGGTCGGGGCCATTGATGTTGCAACCAATACCATCGAGACGCCAGAGGAAGTCGCCAATACCCTACGAAAAGCACTTGAGTTTGTAGATGCCGACAAGCTCTACCCTTGTACCAACTGTGGCATGGCCCCCTTGTCTCGTCGAGTAGCAAGAGCCAAGCTAAATGCCTTAAGTGCAGGAGCAGACATCCTCCGAAGAGAACTCTCGGCCTAGGGCGCTGTTTCCTAAATCAGTGAACTATCTGTTTCCTTCATGCTCCGATCCTTCAACAAACGGACTCGAGGGAAAACAGATGGGCAAAGCACCTCAGCCATCCCTCATTTAATGCCGGGAGCTCCGCCAAAGCGGAGCTCCCGGCGTTTGCAGAGCAAAACGGTATCCACCTCAATATCGTGCAGCAGGCCGACAACATCCTGCTGAACATTAACCTGGTCAATATCGGCATGGGCTGCAGCATACTCCCCACCTACATCACCCCCATCGGGCAGGAAAACGTGGTGCTCAAGCCGATGAAGCCCGAACTGCCGTTGTAGGGCCTCTATGCCAACTACCGCAAAGACAACGCCTCTCCCATCCTCGCCACCTTTATCGAGCACCTGAAGAAACTGCCGTTCAAAGGCGGGCAGTATTCCGATGCAAGGTGAGCTATCCCATGGCGCGCTGTGGCCAGCTCGCGGGAGGACTTGCACCTCCAGGAGTGCACCCGTGCCGGGCGCACACAACAAAGGGAGCCGAAGCTCCCTTTTTTATCGTTGACAGTCTGCAACGGCTTACAGTGCTTTCAGGATATTGTCCACGCTGTCTTTGGCGTCGCCGAACAGCATGACGCTGTTTTCGCGGAAGAACAGCGGGTTCTGTACCCCGGCGTAGCCGGTGTTCATGGAGCGCTTGAACACCACCACCTGCTGGGCCTTCCACACTTCCAGCACCGGCATGCCGGCGATGGGGCTGGCCGGGTCTTCGTTGGCCGCCGGGTTGACGGTATCGTTGGCACCGATCACCAGCACGGTGTCGGTGTCGTCGAAGTCGTCGTTGATCTCGTCCATTTCCAGCACTATGTCGTAAGGCACCTTGGCCTCGGCCAGCAGCACGTTCATATGGCCGGGCAGACGACCCGCCACCGGGTGGATGCCGAAGCGCACCTTGACGCCCGCCGCCCGCAGCTTGGACACCAGATCCGCCACCGGGTACTGGGCCTGGGCCACCGCCATACCGTATCCGGGGGTGATGATCACCGAGCTGGAGTTCTTCAGCATTTCGGCCACGTCCTCGGCGTTCACCTCGGTGTATTCGCCGTCTTCCTCTTCACCGCTGCTCACGGCACCGTCGGAGCCGAAGCCGCCGGCGATAACGGACACGAAGGAGCGGTTCATGGCCCGGCACATGATGTAGGACAGGATGGCACCGCTTGATCCCACCAGGGCGCCGACGACGATCAGCAGGTCGTTGGAGAGCATAAAGCCCGCCGCCGCCGCCGCCCAGCCGGAGTAGGAGTTGAGCATGGAGATCACCACCGGCATGTCGGCGCCGCCGATGCTGGCCACCAGGTGCCAGCCGAAGGCCAGGGCGATCAGGGTCATCACCAGCAGGGCGAAGCTGGAACCTTCCACCTGCACGAACCAGATCAGCAGCAGGGCGGACACCACCACCGCCAGCAGGTTCAGCTTGTGGCGGTGCGGCAGCATCAGCGGCTTGGACGAGACCAGGCCGCGCAGCTTGCAGAAGGCGACGATGGAGCCGGTGAAGGTGACGGCACCGATGAACACGCCGAGGAAGACTTCGGTGTTGTGGATATTCAGCATGGCGCCGAACATCTCTTCATGGTCCATGTAGGTGTTATAGCCCACGAACACCGCCGCCAGGCCCACGAAGCTGTGCAGCATGGCGATCAGTTCCGGCATTTCGGTCATTTCCACCTTGAGCGCAAGGCGGATACCGATGGCGGCACCGATGACCATGGCCAGGATGATCCAGCCCAGGCCGGTCACTTCGGGGTTGAAGATGGTGGCTACCAGAGCGATGGCCATACCGGCCACACCGTACCAGTTACCGGCCTTGGCCGATTCCTGCTTGGACAGACCCGCCAGGCTCAGAATGAAGCACACGGCGGCGATAATATAAGACGCAGTTACAAGTCCTTGTGACATTCCATTAGCCCTTTCTAAACATCTTCAGCATACGGTGGGTTACGGTAAAGCCGCCAAACACGTTGATGGAGGCGATCAATACCGCGATAAAGGCGAGGAAGGTGACAAAGCCACCGGTTCCCACCTGGGACAGGGCCCCGACCACGATGATCCCCGAAATGGCGTTGGTGACCGACATCAGCGGGGTGTGCAGCGAGTGGGACACATTCCAGATCACGTAGTAGCCCACGATACAGGCCAGCACGAACACGGTGACATGGGACAGGAACTCGAGCGGGGCCACCGCCGACAGCCAGGCGAACAGCACCACACCGGCGCCGCCCAGGTAGTACTTGAGGTTGCTCGGCTTCTTGGCGTGGGGCTCGGCATGAGGCTGGGCCGCCTTGGCCTTGGGCGCGGCGGACACGCTGATGGCGGGCGGCGGGAAGGTGACTTCACCGTCCTTCACCACCGTCATGTTGCGCAGCACCACGTCGTCGAAGTCGACCTTGATGTTGCCGTCCTTCTCCTTGCACAGCAGCTTGGCCAGGTTGACCAGGTTGGTGGCGTACAGGGTGGAGGACTGGGTCGGCAGGCGGCCGTTGAGATCGGTATAACCGATCACTTTCACGCCGTTGTCGGACACGAACAGCTCGCCGGGCTTGGTCAGCTCGCAGTTGCCGCCGTTTTGCGCCGCCAGATCCACGATCACCGAGCCCGGAGCCATGGCCGCCACCATTTCGGCGGTGATCAGCTTGGGTGCGGGCTTGCCGGGGATAAGCGCGGTGGTGATGATGATGTCCACTTCCTTGGCCTGGGCCAGGAACAATGCCATTTCGGCATCGATAAAGGCCTTGCTCATTTCCTTGGCGTAACCGTCGGAAGAGTCGGCCTCTTCCTCGTAGTCCAGCTCCAGGAACTCGGCACCCATGGAGTTGATCTGCTCTTTTACCTCGGGGCGGGTGTCGAAGGCACGCACGATGGCGCCCAGGGAGCCGGCGGCACCGATGGCGGCCAGGCCGGCCACGCCGGCACCGATCACCAGCACCTTGGCGGGCGGTACCTTGCCGGCGGCGGTGATCTGGCCGGTGAAGAAGCGGCCGAACTCGTGGGCGGCTTCCACCACCGCCCGGTAGCCGGCGATGTTGGCCATGGAAGACAGGGCATCCAGCGACTGGGCGCGGGAAATACGCGGCACCATGTCCATGGCCATCACGGTCACGCCCTTGGCCCTGAGTTGTTCCACCAGTTCGGGGTTTTGCGCCGGCCAGATAAAGCTGACCAGGGTGGTGCCGGCCTGCAGCCGCTCGATTTCTTCGGCGGTGGGAGCGTTGACCTTGTAGATGATGGCGGCTTGCCAGACGTCGTCGGCGCTGATCAGTTTGGCACCGGCGGCCTGGTAGGCCGTATCCTCGAAGCTGGCCTTGGTGCCCGCACCCTGCTCGATGCCGACCTCAAAACCCAGTTTGCGCAGCTGTTCGACCGACTTGGGGGTCGCCGCCACCCGAGTCTCGCCGCTAAGCGTTTCCCTTGGAATTCCAATTAACATAATAATTCCCTGATTAATGTTGATATCGCACCGGATACCGACGAGGCGCGTCCGGTTTCGGGCAAGCTGTTCCTTCAACTGCCAGGCAGCCTTGCCATTTTATTGCTCCAGCCTAATTACGTTCTTTTACAACAGTGCTAAACCTTCCACCTATATCAAAACGACGTTGTTATACCTTTTAACATTATTAACGTCGAAATTCCGACGATACCCACCAGATGACGAGTATTGAGAGGAAGATAGCGTAAGAAAGTAACAGCACTTCAGGCACTATACTGACTCGCCAGAAAAAAGATAAATCGATCTTTCCTCGAGCCTTAATAGGCTGTGGCTTTCAATCAATAAAGTATCACTTATCGATGGCCGGCAAAGCTGTGGTTTAGCGAGCAGGATCACAGAACCCGCGACTGGGTAGCCAAAGGGGACCGAGAGCCCCATCAGGGGCTCGCCATGGGCATGGCCGCGCCGAGGCCGGGAGTGGGTCGAGGCAGGGGCCATTTCAATGGCTCTTCGCCACCGATGCCGGGGTTGGTCGACTACATTCGACCCTACAAGATCTCCGGGGGATGGCGCTCGGCCGGATGATGGCGCCCGCCCTGGTCACCATCCTCCTCTTGCGGCTGGCGCAACAGGGGATCCTGCCCGAACAGGGCCACCAGCTGGCGATGCACCGCCGGGTAGGCGGCCGCCAGCTGGCGCGGGCGGGTAAAGAACAGCTCGCAGGCCACCGCCAGGAATTCGGCCGGATGGGTGGCGGCATAGGGGTCGATGGGCGGCTCTTCGTCGCGCTCCAGGAGCCGGCAGAGGGAATCGAAGGCGGCCTGGAAGTCGGCGCGCCAGGCCCCCATGTCCATGCCGGGGCGCATGGGCGGCACGCCGTCGGCATCGCCGCCCAGCATGTCCATCTTGTGGGCCAGTTCGTGGATCACCAGGTTGTAGCCGTCCCAGTCGCCGTCCTGGCACAGTTCGCTCCAGGCCAGCACCAGGGGGCCCTGCTGCCAGGACTCGCCGGCGTGCTCTTCCTCCACCTCGCTGACCAGGCCGAACTCGTCCTGCACCGACTCCCGCCGGGTGACCGGCTCGGGGATGATGATGATCTCGCGAAAGCCCCGGTACCACTGCAGGTCGAGGTGCAGTATGGGCAGCGCCGCCTGCAGCGCCAGGGCGGCCCTGTCTGCCGGAGCGAGTTCCACCCCGAGCAGGGTCAGGGTCTTGCGCGCCAGCAGCTGGGCCCCCAGCTCGCACAGGCGGACCCGCTCCCCTTCCGCCAGGCCTTGCAGTATGGGGAGCTGGTCCAGCGCTTCCCGCCAGGGCAGGAGCTCGTGCGGCCCGGGCTCCCGGCCCAGCCAGCCCTTCAGCCGGCTAAAAAACGACATGCTATCTCCTCACCGGCCATGATTTCCCATAGAAGTACAGGGTCAGTCGGCCTTATTTCACGAACAGGTACCAGTAACCGAACAGCAGGTTGAAGCCGGCGAAGAACAGGATGCCGGCCCAGCTCAGGGCCACCATGGCGCCGCCCAGACGGTAACGCTCGGGTACCTGCGGCAGTTTCATCAGTCGGTAGTTCAGCCAGGCGAACACCAGGGCGCTGATAAAGGCGGAGATCATGGCGAACTCCAGCATGGCCAGCAGGGCCCCCTTGAAGAACATGATGATCAAGGCGCCTACCAGCCCCATCACCACCATCAGCGGGTAGGTGTAGCGGGCACCGTGGCCGGTGGGGCCGCTGCCTTTCTGCTGGCCCAGTTGCACGAAGCACTCGCTCAGGGCCCGACTGTAGCCGTCCAGCACGGTGACTGTGGTGGAAAACATGCACAGGAAGGCGATAAGCGCAATCAGCCAGCGGCTCCAGTCGCCCATGACGCTGGCGTACACATTCACCAGTTGGTGGGCGAAGGCGATGCCGGAAGTGGCCAGGCTCTCGCCGCTGCCGTGCAGCACCAGGGCGCCGAGGGCGACGAAGGCGATGGCCAACAGGGTGGAGGTGATGTAGCCCACGTTGAAGTCAACCAGGGCGTCCTTGTAATCGAGTTCATCGCCCAGGGCCTTTTTCTTCTGCCTAAGCCAGACGCTGTTCCAGGAAGAGAGTTCGATGGGCGCCGGCATCCAGCCCATCAGCGCCACCAGAAAACCCACCGCCGCCAGGTTCCAGGGGCTGGGCGCCACGAAGTCGGGGGTGGCCACGCCGCCCTGGTTGAGGGCGATAAACACCGCGGTGACGGTGGCCACCGCCAGGCCGACGATAATCCACTTGGTTACCCGATCCAGGGTCTTGTAGTGGCCGGTGATCAGGAACACCAGCGAGCCGGCCAGCACTATCATGCTGAGCTGGGTCACGCTCAGGCTGTCGCCGATAAAGAGGCCGAGGATACTGCCGCACAGCATGGCCACCCCGGCGGTACTGACCACGGAGGCAAAGATATTGAGGGCGGTAAACAGGTAGAGATAGCCGCGGCCGATACGGTCATAGCCCTGGATCAGGGTTTCGTCCGCCGCCATGGTGTAGCGGGCACCAATTTGAAAGAAGGGATATTTCAGCAGGTTGACGACGATAATCAGCCCCACCAGCTGCCAGCCGTAGATGGCGCCGGCCTGGGTGGAGGCCACCAGGTGGGAACCGCCGATGGCGGCGGCGGCGCCCAGAATGCCGGGGCCCAATACCCGCATATAGTGGCTTATGCTGCGCGGACCGCTTTCCGCCACCTCGACTAACTCTGCCATCTTGCTTTCCTGCCTTTTTACTTCGGTAATATGTGGAAAAGGCAAGTAAAAAGCCATAGCAAACAGCATAAAGCAACTGATTTTTTTATCGAAAGACGGTTACATTCAGCATGTAAAACCAATTAAATAAAACAATACAGCGCATAACTTCAATAAAATAAAACTTCTCCTGCTTAATATTTCATTAAGGAGAAAAATGCCACATTTAATCACTTTTGTTATTTTTACGTTATTACTCTATTCCGAGCCCTGGGCCAGCAGCCAGGTGCCCGCCTCGGGAGCTCGGCCCTGCAAGGTAAAGGGGATGGATTCAACCCGGCCGTTGTTGTACCACTGCACCGCCAGATGCAAATGGGGCCCCGAGCTATAACCGGTGTTGCCGGATGCCGCCACCCGCTGCCCGACCCTCACCCTGTCCCCCTTCTTCACCAGCAGGGAGCCGGTATGCAAGTGGGCATAGAGGGTCATGGTGCCGTCGTCGTGGCGCAGGCGCAGGTAGTTGGTTTTGCCCCGGAATTCGGGCCTTAAGCCGCCGCCCACATGATGATCCACCGCCGCCGCCACCACGCCGTCACGGGTGGCGTACAGCGGCGTGCCGATGGGCAGGGCAATGTCCAGGGCATAGCGGTTGGCGGGCCTGTTGTGGCTGAACTCGCCGTTGAAGCCCTGGGATACCCGGTAGCGCCCGGCCACCGGCGAGGCCAGGTCCACCGCCCGGGGAAAATAGGAAGGGGTCGATGGCCGCTGCCAGGACACGGGCGCGGGCTTCACTATGGTGGAGCCGGCTATGTTCTGCACCTTGGCGGCGCTGGCCGCAGGCCGTAGCGCGTTGCCGGTGTAGGCAAAACCGTAGTCGTAGCGCCAACTGCCGGCCTGCCGGGCACTGAGCTTGCCCACGAATTTCTCTTCCCGCGGCGGCAGCCGGATCAGCTGCTGCATCTCGTCCGGGATCTGCACGTTTTCCAGGCCGGAGAAGCGAAAGGTCAGCTCGGCCCGGGAGGGCAGCCGGTTGAGGGCGAAGAAGTAGTGGCCGTCGGGCTTTTCCACCACCCGTACCAGCACGGCATCGCGGTTGACGGCGTCCTGGCTCCAGCGGTCGTTGGCATACTGCACCGCATGCAGGCGGTTATCGGTATAGTGCACCACGCCGGCGGCGTCCCGATAACGGTAGATATTGGCGTCCGACGCCAAAGGCCACAGCAGCGCCATGGCCAGCAGGGAAAGACTCGGGCCTCTCATGGTTCCGTCCTGGATGAGAGTGTTGGCCTGTTAGTATGGAAGCTTACAGCGGTTTTTGCATCACTATGGCGTCTTCCCGCTCCTCGCCGGCACGGTAATAGTCCTTGCGCCGGCCGGCCTTGGCGAAGCCCGCCGACCGGTACAGGGCCAGGGCGGCCTGGTTGGAGGCCCTCACCTCCAGCCAGGCCGTGGCCAGCCGCCGCTGCCGGCACGCGTCCAACCAGTGCTCCAACAGCCGGCGGCCGAGACCCCGGCCCTGCCACGAAGGCGCGATGCAGATATTCATCAGGGTGCTTTCGTCAATGACCGCATCAGCGATGAAATAGCCGAGCAGTTGCTCCTGCTGCCACAGAGAACCGGAAAAGTAGCGCCCATGCAGGCTCTCGGCGAGTTGTGCCCGGCTCCAGGGCTCGAGGTGAGCGGCCTGCTCCAGCATGACCATGGCGTCCAGATCGGCGGCGTTCAGGGGGCGAAACAGAGGCTGCATAACCGGCTCCAGAGTTCGCGCTTGTGCGTCGAGGTCAGCGGCAGACGGCCATGCCAGTCGAAGGCATCCGCCGCCACCGTCAGGTTGAGGCCGAGCAGGGCGGGGGCAACGGGGCTGCCCGCCGCCCGCCAGGCCGCTTCGTCCATGACCCGGAAACGGGCCGGGTCGAGTGCCAGGGCCAGACGCAGGTCGGCCTCCAGCGGTGCCGGCAACGCCCTGCCCTGGCCCACCACCAGCAGCACCATCGCCGGTTCGGCGGCGGGCGCGGGAGCCTGGGGCAGGCGCTCGGGATGGGCACAGCGCCACACCGGCAGTTCCAGCAATTGCCACAGTTGCGATTGTAACGGCGTCATAGCCACTCCATAACGCAAAAAGCCAGCATGGAAGCTGGCTTTAAGAGGTGAAGTTGGCAGGGGCAGAGGGATTCGAACCCCCAACCGTCGGTTTTGGAGACCGCTGTTCTACCAATTGGAACTATGCCCCTGCAACACGAGGCGCATTATAACCGGCGAACTTTAAAGGTAAAGGGCTTTTTCCGGCCCCCTGGTGCGTTCGCTCACCTTTTCGCCGTTTTCGATGCCCGCCTCGCCGTATTTTGCTTTGGGCGCACATTTCTCTATAATCCGTACGATTTGCAATCGCCCGGAGTTGCAGGATGCTTATCCTTTCCCGTTACCATCAGGCCGGTTTTGCGCCCGTTTATCATGGAAACGGTGGCGTTTGCGATCAATTTAGCTCTAATGGCCCCATTCAGGGGCTTTTTTATGGTCTTCACTTTACACCTTAAAGAGCGTTGCTGATGGCAAACCCCCTATATCAAAAGCATGTAATCTCCATTTCCGACTTCACCCGTGCCGAACTGGAACTGATCATCGACACCGCCGTGATGCTCAAGACCCACCCCAGGCCCGAGCTGCTCAGGCACAAGGTGGTGGCCAGTTGCTTCTTCGAAGCCTCTACCCGCACCCGGTTGTCGTTCGAAACGGCGGTGCACCGGCTGGGCGGCGCCGTGATCGGTTTTTCCGACAGCGGCAGCACCTCCCTGGCCAAGAAGGGCGAAACCCTGGCCGATTCGGTGAAGATCATCAGCTCCTACAGCGACGCCTTCGTGATGCGCCATCCCCAGGAAGGGGCGGCCCGGCTGGCGGCGGAATTTTCCTCGGTGCCGGTGATCAACGCCGGTGATGGCTCCAACCAGCACCCAACCCAGACCCTGCTGGACCTGTTCACCATCTACGAAACCCAGGGCACCCTGCAGGGCCTGACCGTGGCCTTCGTGGGCGATCTCAAGTACGGCCGCACCGTGCACTCCCTCACCCAGGCGCTCAGCCTGTTCGGCTGCAAGTTCTACTTTATCGCGCCCCAGGCCCTGGCCATGCCCGACTACCTGTGCGACGAACTGGTGGAGAAGGGCATCAACTTCGAGTTCCGCGACAGCATGGAAGAGGTGATGGACGAGCTGGACATCCTCTACATGACCCGGGTGCAGAAGGAGCGTTTCGACGAAACCGAATACATGCACGTGGCCTCCAAGTACGTGCTGACCCCGGAAGTGCTGGACAACGCCAAGGACAGCCTCAAGGTGCTGCATCCCCTGCCCCGCATCGACGAGATCACCATAGAGGTGGACGACACCCCCTATGCCTATTACTTCGAGCAGGCCGAGAACGGCGTCTATGCCCGCCAGGCCCTGCTCGCCCTGGTGCTGAACGAGAGCCTGTGAGGACCCCGATGAACAAGAGCCAACTGCAAGTCGAAGCCATCCACAACGGCACCGTCATCGACCATATTCCCGCCGGCCAGGGCATCAAGATCCTGCAGCTGTTCGGCCTGGTGCAGACCCAGGAGAAGATCACCGTGGGCCTGAACCTGCCTTCCAAGGCCCTGGGCGCCAAGGACATCATCAAGGTGGAAAACACCCGGCTGTCCGCCACCCAGGCCAACCAGCTGGCGCTGTTCGCCCCCCAGGCCACGGTCAACCTGATCGAAGACTTCGAGGTGGTGGAAAAGCTGCAGCTGCACCTGCCGGAAAAGGTGGAAGGCGTGTTCTCCTGCCCCAACAGCAACTGCATCAGCCACAACGAGCCGGTCACCAGCAAATTCAGGGTGCGGGCGGTGGACGGCCAGGTGCGGTTCCGTTGCCGCTACTGCGAGAAATCCTTCCACCGCGACATGATGGCGGTATAACCCCATACGCCCGGCCCCGGCCGGGCGCCTTGCCCGGCAACGGGGTGGAGCCCTGCAGGCCCCGCTGTTAGAATCGTCCCTTCGGAGATGGCATTCCTCCCTTAAACCGCCCCCGGGGCTGATGATGCCTGCATGATTCCTGGACACCCAGGCAGGTGCGGCCGTGTCATCCTGGTTCTGCCTCCGTCCAGGTGCCTGCGTTATTCAACAAGATAGACTGGACTCGCATGAAAAATTTCAAGCTCCCGGAGCAGTTGGTGTTGCTGCCCTACATGGTCAAATGGCTGGTGCTGGCCAGTGTCGTCGCCGTGCTCGCCGGCACGGCGTCCGCCTTTTTCCTGTTCGCCCTCGACTGGGCCACCGATACCCGCACCGGCCATCCCTGGCTTATCTGGCTGTTGCCCCTGGCCGGTTTTGGGGTCGGCTGGCTTTATCTGCGCTTCGGGCAACAGGTCGAGGCCGGCAACAACCTGCTGATCGATGAAATTCACGATCCGAAAAGCATAGTGCCCCTGCGCATGGCGCCCCTGGTGCTGGGCGGCACCGTGATCTCCCACCTGTTCGGCGCCTCGGTCGGGCGTGAAGGCACCGCGGTGCAAATGGGCGGCGCCCTGGCCGATCAGTGCACCCGCCTGTTCCGGCTCAAGCCGGAAGACCGCCGCATCATCCTGATGGCCGGGATCAGCGCCGGCTTTTCCTCGGTGTTCGGCACCCCCCTGGCCGGCGCCCTGTTCGGGCTGGAAGTGCTCGCCATCGGCCGCCTGCGCTACGATGCCCTGCTGCCCTGCGTGGTGGCGGCCATTGTCGCCGATCAGGTCGGCCTCTGGTGGGGGGTGCACCATACCCATTACCTGATCCCCGCCATCCCTGAGGTCTCCGCCTGGGGCCTAACGGCCATGATCATCGCCGGCGCCCTGTTCGGGCTGACCGGCAAGGTGTTCGCCGAGGCCACCCATGCCCTCGGCAGCGGGATGAAAAGGCTGATCGGCTATGCCCCGCTGCGCCCCTTTGTGGGCGGTATTGTCATCGCCCTCGCCGTCTGGCTGCTGGGCACGGAAAGGTACATCGGCCTGGGCATACCGACCATCGTCGAGGCCTTTGAGCAGCCCCTGCCCGCCTATGACTTTCTCGGCAAGATGCTGTTCACCGTGGCCTCCCTGGGCAGCGGCTTCAAGGGCGGCGAAGTGACCCCGCTGTTCTACATCGGCGCCACCCTGGGCAATGCGCTCGCCCCCCTGCTGGACATGCCCTTTCCCCTGCTGGCCGGCATCGGCTTCGTCGCCGTGTTCGCCGGCGCCGCCAACACCCCCATCGCCTCCACCCTGATGGCCATGGAACTGTTCGGCGCCGAGATCGGCCTCTACGCCGGGGTGGCCTGTGTGGTCAGCTACCTGTTTTCCGGCCATACCGGCATTTACCGCTCGCAACGGATCGGCCAATACAAGCACAGGAAGGCACCGGAAGGGATCAAGCTGGGCGAGCTCAGGGCCTATCGGAAAAAACTGCGGGAAATGGAGACGGCCTCCAAGCGCAGCAAAGACTAACGCCTGCCGGGCGAACCCCCTCCTTGGTCGTAAACCTCCACCACCTATACTTAGCCTGTGTGGAGCCAACCATATGGAGGTGCGTATATGACAAGCACTGAGTTCAAGCTGGCAAACGGGGACTGCGTGCTGTTCCGGCCCAGCTACGACAGCGACGACGACTTCGTGGGCTATGAAATGGTGGTCGATCACCCGGATCACCACTGCGAACGCATGGAGCCCGAACGGTTCTACCGGCCCGAGGAATTCGTGGATCTGGTATCCCACTACGCCAGCGACAGGAAAACCCGAATACTCTGATCACCAGGGGCGGCCAAGGCCGCCCTTTTCCATCACCCCGCAGCCGCTGGGCCGTTTCAGAACGTACATCACCATGCCCTGCAGGCGCGCCACCTACTGGGCGCAGTAGCCGCCATCCACCACATAGGTGTTGCCGTTGCAGCCGCTTGCGCCGTCCGAGAACAGTGGCGCCGATTTGGCAGACGCCGGACAGCACGGCGCCCGGCCTCTTCGCCCTTGCCACAGCCTGTCGGCGGGGCCGGCCCATATCCCCCCCTTGCAGCGGACTTATTTTTCCATCGCCAACAGATGGCGCACGATCGGGGGTTGTTCCCCCCGGTGAAAACGCCGCACTTCTTCCTGAATGTCGGCTCCGGTCCTGGAAACCCGGCGATGCTGGCGTAAATGCTCGGCCCAGGACTCGACTTCGAACCATTCGAGCACCAGGCCCGGCTCGGCGGCATCCTCGCTGATGCCCCAGGCGTAGGCACCGTCGCGCCGCCGCTCGGCCGACAGCCGCCTGGCCGCAGCCGCAAAGGCGGCACGATCGGCGGGATCGATGCGATATTCGATGGTGATCAGCACCGGACCCCGGTCGTGTTCAACCGGCTCTGCCGTCAGCGGCTCCGGCCAGTGGTTGGAAGGCACCAGATCGGCCTCCCCCCTGGGGAGCTTGAGCCGATGGGCGAACAACCCGACCAGCAGGAGCCCGGCTGCGCCCATCAACAAGGTCAGGGGCACGCCAAGCAGTTGGGCAACGCCTCCCCAGCACAGGCTGCCGGCAGTCATGGCGCCATTAAACACGGTCAGGTACACGGCCAAAGAGCGGCCACGCACCCAGTTGGGCAAGATGGACTGCGCCACGCCGTTAAGGGTGGTCAGGGCGGTGATCCAGGCCGCCCCCAGTGCCAGCAGCGCCACCATGGCCGCCCACTGGGGCGGTGCCAGCGAGAGGAATGCCATCACCGCCGACGTCACCACGGCGGCCAGCAGCAACAAGCCATCGGCGCTCAGGCGCTCACGCAACCGGGGCATGATGACGGCCCCACCTATAGCGCCCAGTCCGACAGCGCCAAGCAGGATACCGTAGAAACTGGCGCCGCCGCCCAGCAGCTGGCGTGCAATCAGCGGCAACAGCGCCCATACCGAGCTTGCCAGGGCAAAGAAGAGGAAGGTGCGCGCCAGAACCACATGCAATTCGCGGCTGGCGCGGGCGTAGCGCAAGCCGGCCCTAAAAGCGCCGACAAAACGTTCGGACAACACATCCGGAGCCGCCACCGGCCGCCGCCACCACAACAGGGCCGTGATGACGAACAGATAGCTGATGACGTCCACACCATAAGTGACTGCGGCCCCCAGGCCGGCAAGAAGGATGCCCCCCAGGGCGGGACCTATGGCCCGTGCGATATTGATCCCCAGAGAATTGAGCGCCACCGCACTTTTGAGGTCTTTCCTTTCCACCAGTTCGGGCACTATGGACTGCCAGACCGGCCCCATCAATGCAGCCCCGACGCCGCCCAGAAAAGTCAGGGCGACCAGGGAAGTGATGGATTGCAAACCGGCGGCCGACAACAGCATCAGGGTGATGCTGGTACAGGCCAGCAGCACCTGGATAGCTATCAATAACTTCCGCCGATCGAGGATATCGGCCAGTACGCCGGCCGGAATCGCCAGCAGGAAAACCGGCAACGAGGCGGCGGCCTGCACCAGGGCCACCGCCGCCGGCGACGGTGACAAGTCGGTCATCAGCCAGGCGCTGGCCACATCCCGGATAAAGCTGCCCGTATTGCCGATGACGGTGGCAATCCAGAGCACGGCAAACAGCTTCTGTCGCAGGGGGGAGAAACCACTCGGTGAAGCACCGGCCGAAGGCATGGTCTTCCGGGTCATGTTCACGCCTCCCTCGGGCTCGGAGCGACCAGGCGCACGAGATAACCGCCGGGCGAATCGCTTGTGGGCATGAACACCTCCTTACACCATCCAGCAGGAGCATCCCAGGGCACCAAAGAAGCCCTTGAAATCCGAGACCGGCACATTGGACGCCCAGGCGCGCGCGTGGTCGTGCCCGTGCAGACCGCAGGCATTGGCACAGCCACAGGAGCCGATGGCCTGGGCACGCATGGGGGCGAGCGAGTGTTTTCCCGCCCCGTCAGGCTCGCCCCAGGCACCATAGCCCTTGAAGGTGCGCGTGGGCGACCAGTCGGGCATGGCGGGAGGCAACGGATTGTCATCCAGTGCCGCGAAGTCACCCGCACCGTAGACCACTCGTCCCCCCACCATGGTCAAATCCGAGGTAAGAAAGGAAATTTCCTCCTCGGGCACGCTGAAATAGTCCTTGCTCGGCACTATCAGGTCGGCGAACTGACCCACTTCGATGCGTCCGCGCCGGCCTTCCTCGTTGGAGAACCAGGCCACGTTTTCGGTCCACATCCGCAGTGCCGTCTCCCGATCCAGCAGGTTGTGCTGCGGATAGAGATTCAGGCCCCCCACCGTCTTGCCAGTCACCATCCACGACAATGACACCCAGGGGTTATAGGATGCCACTCGGGTAGCATCGGTGCCGGCCGAGACCTTGACCCCTTTTTCCAGCATGCGGGCCACGGGGGGCGTGGCCTCGGCGGCGCGGGCACCATAGCGCTCGACGAAATATTCACCCTGATACGCCATGCGATGCTGCACGGCGATGCCGCCGCCCAGGGCGGCAATGCGATCGATGGACTGATCGGAGATGGTCTCGGCATGATCGAAAAACCAGTTGATGCCGGTGAGCGGGATGTCCTGGTTAACCTTCTCAAACACATCCAGCGCGCGTGAAATGGTCTCGTCGTAAGTGGCATGCAGTCGCCATGGCCAACGGTTCTGTGCAAGGATGCGCACCACTTCCTCCAGTTCCCCTTCCATTTCCGGCGGCATGTCGGGGCGTGGCTGGCGGAAATCCTCGAAGTCGGCGGCAGAAAACACCAGCATCTCGCCGGCACCGTTGTGGCGGAAATAATCGTCGCCCTGCTTGTAGGTGACGCTGGAGGTCCATTTGAGGAAGTCTTCTTTCTCTTCCCTGGGCTTCTGGGTGAAGAGGTTGTAGGCCAGGCGCACCGTCATCTGTCCCTCATCGGCGAGTTGCTGAATAACGGCATAGTCATCGGGATAATTCTGGAAACCGCCGCCGGCATCGATCACGCCGGTCACCCCGAGACGATTCAGTTCCCGCATAAAATGCCGGGTAGAGTTGACCTGGTAATCGAAAGGCAGCGCCGGCCCCTTGGCCAGGGTCGCGTACAGGATGGCCGCATTGGGCTTGGCCAGCAGCAGGCCGGTAGGGTTGCCCCTGGCGTCGCGGCTGATCTCGCCCCCCGGGGGCTCGGGGGTATCCTTGGTATAGCCCACCGCCCGCAGCGCCGCGGCGTTGAGCAAGGCCCTATCATACAAATGCAGCAGGAAGACCGGCGTGTCCGGCGCTATGGCGTTGATCTCGGCGATGGTCGGCAGGCGTTTCTCCACAAACTGGTGCTCGGTAAAGCCGCCCACCACACGTACCCACTGGGGCGCCGGGGTGATGGCCACCTGACGTTTAAGCATCTCCATGGCGTCGGCCAGGGAACGTACCCCGTCCCAGCGCAGTTCCATGTTGTAGTTGAGACCGCCACGCACCACATGGGTATGGTTATCGAATAGCCCAGGCAACACGGCCCGGCCTTTGAGATCGATCACCCTGGTCCCGACTCCGGCCAGCGCCATGATGTCGGCCTCCTCCCCCACGGCCAGGAATTTGCCGTCCTTGATGGCGACGGCGCTGGCCACCGGCTTGCCGCGATCCAGGGTGGTGATACGTCCCCGGTGCAGGACCACATCGGCAGTGATTGAGGTACTCATGACGATTTCTCCTCCGTGGATTTATCCTTTTGCGCCATGTCTTGTTCCTGGCGCCCGGGCAACTGGCCCAGCACATGCTGGCCAGCCTGCGCCTTGTCGCAGGCCGTGCTGAACGCCGTGCCGCAGAGCAATTGCTTTCCGACCGGGATGATTTGCTCCCCGATCAGGATGCCGAGCAGCCCCAGCAGGGCGACCAGCGGCGGGGCCGGTGAGCGGACGTTAAGCAGGCTGTAGATAATGCCAACCAGCAGGCCGGCCCCCAGAGACAGGACATAAAGTTTCATGCAAATCCCCACAATCTATCTGATGTCGAGAATACGGCCAGCCAGGTGGCCGTTGCTTAACGAGCTCCTTCCGTCGCCATGGCCGATTACTTGGCCGGATTGGGTCCGATACGCTCGCCGTGCTGCACACGCTCGGGGGCCTGGTGGACCATGGTGTAGGCATAGTCGACGCCCATGCCGTAGGCCCCGGAATGTTCCTGCACCAGGCCGATAACGGCGTCGTAGGTTTCCTTCCGGGCCCAGTCGCGCTGCCACTCCAGCAGGACCTGCTGCCAGGTCACGGGGATGATGCCGGCCTGGATCATCCGATCCATCGCGTACTTGTGCGCGTCGACCGAGGTACCACCGGAAGCGTCGGCCACCATGTATATCTCATAGCCCCCTTCCAATGCCGCGCACAAGGCGAAGGTGGTGTTACAGACCTCGGTCCACAGGCCCGAGACGATGACTTTTTTGCGGCCGTTGGCGGCCAGCGCATCGCGCACATTCTGATCGTCCCAGGAGTTCATTGAGGTTCGTTCGAGGATCTTGTGCTCGGGAAACACCGCCAGCAGTTCGGGATAGGTATGGCCCGAGAAGCTGTCGGTCTCGACTGTGGTGATGGTGGTCGGGATATCGAACACCTTTGCCGCCTTGGCCAAGGCCACCACGTTGTTCTTGAGGATCTGGCGATCGATCGACTGCACGCCAAACGCCATCTGCGGCTGCTGATCGATGAAGATGAGCTGGCTGTTTTGTGGTGTCAGCACTTCGAGATACTTGTTAGACATGATGTCTCTCCTTCCAGGATTAGCAAGCGGCATGGATGCCGTTCGCCCTGACACGGCATTCGAAGGTTCACTCTGCCGTACCGGGCACAGAGGGCCTCCAGCGCAAGGGGTGCCGCAGAAAGCCCGTCGCGCCTCATTAACATCAGGTCATGGCATCGGCAGCCGGCAGCGTCCACAGCCAGCCTTAAATGTAGCCCTTGTTGCCCACGTCGTTTCGATGGGGATGGTTCCGCCAGGGCCATCAAACGGATGGCGCTCGGGCATCGAGGGTTTCTTTCCGCTGATAGCGCACCGGTGAGAAAAACTATAGGTCCAAGCAAAGATCACAGAAACAGAATAAATGGAATACCATCTATTCTGTTTACCAGACACTTGGATAACGTCCGAAGGAGCCTGCCCACATGAACAAACTGCCCGATCTGGAAGCCTGGGCGATCTTCGCCAAGGTTGCGGAAACCGGTTCTTTCACCAAGGCGGCGGCGGCGTTGTCGCTGTCCCAGGGCACGGTATCCAAGGCGATTAATCGGCTGGAAAAACGCTTGAAGGTCATACTGTTCCATCGCACCTCCCGGCGCATGGTCCTCACCGACTGCGGGCTGGCCGCATTGGGCCGCGCATTGCGTATCCTCGAGGAAGGGGCAGCGATTGAAGCCGAACTGGCGGAGCAATCGGCAAGCCTTCGCGGCTCGGTACGATTTGCCGCACCTATGTCATTTGGCATCTCATACCTGGCGCCGGTGCTGCCGCAGTTCATCGCCACCCATCCCGACGTTACCCTCGACATTGAGTTCGATGACGAATTGATCGATCTGGTTGCAAACCGGTTCGATCTCGCACTGCGTATATCCAACCTGTCCGACTCCAGCCTGCTCGCACGGCGCCTGTGCAGCGTACGTATCCAACTGGTTGGTTCGCCTGATTACTTTGCACAATATGGACGTCCCCAGCACCCTCGGGAATTGGCCAACCATCGCACCCTGCAATATGCCTATTCGCATACCGGCCCGAGCTGGAAATTCCGACATGCCCACCAGGGGGAGTTCGCCCAGGCAATACAGTCCCCCTTGCGAGTCAACAATGCGGAAGCCTTGGCACCGGCGCTACGGGCCGGACTGGGGCTGGCTCTGCAGCCCGAGTTTCTGGCTTGGCAGGATTTACAGACAGGCGCCCTGGAAACCGTCTTGGAGGATTGGCAGGTAGAGCCGATTGCCCTGCATCTGGTTACCCCGCCGGGACGCACCCGGCCAATCCGCGTACAGGCATTGATGGATTATCTGGTCCAGCATTTCTCGGAAGTACCCTGGGCCCGGGAGGTCAGCGGGAGGCAATGACGGTCCCGGCTTCGGATGACCGCAGCCCCGAAAACGCCGAGCAGGGTCGCCGTTACCCTACACCAGCGACAATAAACCTGGGGGCTCGGATCACCAAGGGCGGCCCGGGCCGCCCTTTTCACAGGATGAAGATCCGCCGCTTGCCCCGGATTCAGGGCAGGTCGAACACCAGGGCCCGCACCGGCTGGGCGGCGCTGAAGCTCAAGTGCGGCTCGCCGCTTAAGGCGGCGCCGTCGCCGGGGGCCAGCCGCTCGCCGTTGACGCTGAGCTCCCCTTCCACCAGCTGCACCCAGGCCTGGCGCCCCGGGGCCAGTTCCAGCCCGGCCTCTTCCCCCTGCCCCAGCCACAGCTGGTACAGGCGGGCGTCCTGCTTGATGACCAGCGAGCCCTCGGCGCCGTCCGGGCTGACCACCAGGGTCAGGCCAGGCGCGCGGCCGAAGTCCTTCTGCTGGTAGCCGGGCTTGCCGCCGCTGGCGTTGGGCTCTATCCAGATCTGCAGGAACTTCAGCGGCCTGCTGTTGGACGGGTTGAACTCGCTGTGCAGTATGCCGGTGCCGGCGGACATCAGCTGGAATTCGCCGGCGCTCAGTATTTCCTCGTTGCCGGAGCTGTCCTTGTGGGCGATGCTGCCCTCCAGCACATAGCTGATGATCTCCATGTCCCGGTGGCCGTGGGTGTCGAAGCCCGCCCCCGGCGCCACCGCGTCGTCGTTGATCACCCGCAACCGGGAAAAGCCCATCTGCGCCGGATCGTAGTAGCTGCCGAAGGAAAAAGTGTGCCGGCTATGGAGCCAACCGAAGTTGGCCCTGCCCCGCTCATCCGCCTTTCTGATGCCGATCATGGCTCCTCCTCAATTCAGACGTTGTGCCAGAGACTGGTCCAGGCCCAGTTTGCCGGCGCCGGAGAACAGCAGGGAGACCGAGGCCGCCAGCAGCGCCAGGCCGAATTCGTAGCCGCCGTTGCTCATAAAGAGGCCGTTGTCGAAATGCACCGCGAAGATGGCCACCAGCATGGTCACGGCCAGGGTCAGCGCCGCCGGCCGGGTCAGCAACCCGAGCAGGATAAAGAGCCCGCCGAAGAACTCGCCCGCCCCGGCCAGGAAGGCCATCAGCACCCCCGGCTCCAGCCCGATGGAGGCCATCCACTGGCCGGTGCCCTCCAGGCCGTAGCCGCCGAACCAGCCGAACAACTTCTGGGCGCCGTGGGCCATAAAGATGATGCCCACCGGCAGCCGCAGCGCCAGGGGGGCCCAACCGGACTTGGACTGGAGTACGGAGATCAGGGTCGCCTTGTTCATAAATCACCTCTTCATAAAATTTGAAATAAACTTGTGGGTTTTAACGCCCGCCATCGTGGCGGTCGTTGAACTTGGAGCCAGTCTAATGAAGCCGGTGAAGGGATAAAATCGGAATGATTTGGCAGGATTGTTTAAATTTTTTGAAATAACCGTGCCCGGCCCCTGTAGCAAGCAGGAACCCGGGCTCGGAAAGCTCAACGGCGGTTGAGTCGGCGTACGCTGAGGGAGCGCAGGTAGTCGGACAAGGGGCTGATCACCGACAGCTCGGCGGCGGTACTCAGCAGGTGCGGCACATACTGGTCGATCACCGTCTCGGTTAGCCGGACGCTGGGGCCGCCGATGCTGAGCACCCCCACCACCCTTCCCGAAGCCGGATCGGTGACATTGGCGGCGATGGCCGACATGCCGGGCAACCAGCAATTAATGGCCTTGCCGTAGCCGTGCTGACGGGCAAACTCGAGATACGGCAGCACCTCGGCGAAACCGCGGGGGCAGTTGGGGCCGTGTTCCTCGGCCCTGATTTCCCCCTGGGCGGCAATCAGGCGAATCGCCTCGTCGTCCGAAAAGGTCGACAACCAGGCAAAGGCGGTGGAGGTGCAATACAGGGTCGCTTCGCCGCCGGATTCGGGATCGTAGCGCAACCCCGACAAGGCACCCTGGGCCTTGGCGATATACACCAGCCGGTCGCCGTCCACCACCGCCAGCCGCACCAGTTCGCCGCAAAACTGCGCCAATTGGTCCAGCCCGGGCTGGGCGACATCGATCACCCCGCAGGATGCCAGGTGTCGCATGCCCAGAGACGACAGCCTGGTGGTCAGCAGGTAAAGGCCGGTATCCGGTGCCTGCACCACATAGCCGTGCTCGCTCAGTTCGGCCAGCAGCCGGTGGGCCCCGCTCTTGGGCATGGAGAGCTCGTCGGCTATCGTCTGCAGTGGCAAGCCACGGGCATGTTGCACCAACAACTCGATCACCCCCAGCGCCCGGGTCAATAAACTGGCAGCCATCAGTTTCCATCCGTTTCAAAATAGAACAAAGTTCCATTATTTGGCCTTAAATACCCCCTTACGTCAAGCCCGTTCCCCCTATAAAACAACGAGGCCCGGTCGGACCGGGCCTCGTTCATCATTAGCGTGCTCGAACCATCAGGCCGCCTGCCGGGTACAGCGGCGCTTGCACAGCCTCCACAGCGGGGTCTGGTTCAGTACCAGCACCAGCACCACCAGGCTCAGCACCAGGGAGATGGGGTTGGTCAGCAGATCCATCAGCAGCCCCGCCGGGCTGTCGCCCACCGACAGCATGGCGCGACGGTAGGACACATCCATCAAGGGCCCCAGGATCACCCCCAGAATGATGGGCCCGACCTGGAAACCGGCCATCTTCAGGAAGTAACCGAAAACCCCGAAGCCGAGCAGCCAGAAGATATCTGCGATATTGTTGTTGATGGCATAGGCGCCCACCACCGACAGTATGATGATCAGGGGCAGCAGTATGCCGCGCGGCAGCTCCACCAACTTGGCGAACACCTTGATGCCGGTCAGCCCGAATACCAGCAGGAACAGGTTGGCCAGGGCCAGGCCGCCCACGGTGAACCAGAACAGGTGCGGGGTTTCTATCATCAGCATGGGGCCGGGATTCAGGCCGTGGATATAGAGGGCACCGATAAAGACGGCGGTGACCGCATCCCCCGGCATGCCCAGGGTCAGCATGGGGATATAGGCACCGCCCACGGCGGCATTGTTGGCCGACTCCGGCGCCACCAGCCCCTCGTAGGCCCCCTCGCCGAAAGGCTTGGACGGGTTCTTCACCGAGCGCTTGGCGTGATCGTAGGCCATCAGCGAGGCGATATCGCCCCCCGTGCCCGGCAGGGCGCCGATAAAGACCCCGATGGACGAGGTGCGCAGCGACAGCGGCAGGTACCTGAGCACCACCTTCCAGGACGGAATGATCTTCGACACGTCCTGCTTGACGGGTTTGAGCCCGACATGGTGCAGCTGGTACAGCGCCTCGGACACCCCGAAAAAGCCGATCATCGCCACCACGTAGGGAATGCCGCCGAGCAGGGCCACGGTATCGAAGGTGAAGCGCCCCTCGGCGGTCATGGGATCCATGCCCACCAGGCCGATGCACACCCCCAGGGCGGCGCAGAAGATGCCCTTGGCCATGGACTCGCCGGACAGGCCGCTGACCAGCAGCAGCCCCATGATCGCCAGCAGCAGATAATCCCTGGGCCCGAACAGCAGGGCCACTTCGGATACCAGGGGGGCCGCCACCGCCAGCACCAGGATGCCGACGAAGCCGCCGATCACCGACACCACTGTGGTGATGCCGATGGCTTGGCCCGCCAGCCCCTGCTTGGCCAGGGGAAAGCCGTCGAAGGTGGTGGCGATGGCCGAGGGCGCGCCGGGAATATTGAGCAGGATGGCGGAGCGGGAGCCGCCGTAGACACCGCCGATATAGACCCCCACCATCAACGCCAGGGCGTTGTTGACGTCCCAGGAGAAGGTGAAGGAGATCAGGATGGACACCGCCATGGTCACCGACAGGCCGGGAATGGCGCCGATATAGATGCCGGCCAGGGTACCCAGCGCGGTCAGCGCCAACAGCGAGGGATCCGTCCAGGACATCAGGAAATAGCTCAGGAACGACTCAGTCATAACAATTCTACCGTCAGGGGAGGACTACCTGGAACAGGTAGGAAAAAACGACATGGATGGCGCCGGTGCTGCCGGCCGCGATCAGCACGGCACTCAGCACCTTGACCCGGCCCAGATACAGTATCGACAGGGTCAGGAACAGCAGGGTGCAGAGCAGGAAGCCGAGCGGTTGCAGCAACAGCATGTACCCCACGATCATCAGCGTGAACAGCACCACCTTCGGCGGCAGCAGTTTGCCGGCGACCAAGGCGGCCTCCATTTTACGGTCCCGGTTTTTGCGGCCGAGGGCGCGGTTTTCCAGCACCAGGAACAGGGTGCACACCACCATCACCAGGGCGGCGAACAGGGGAAAGGAGCCGGGGGTGTTGAGCCCGGAAAAACCGGAGATCCGGTACGCCTGATGGAACACCAGCAGGCTGAACAGCAGCAGCAGCCAGCTGATCAGGCGCTCCCCCGGATGCAGTTTGCGTGTTTGCTTCATGATCACTCCTCCTGGGGGCGGGCGTTTGCCCGCCCCCGTTACGCTCAGGGTCTGGGGATACCCAGGGTTTCAGGCGATACCTTGGCCTCGCCGATATCCTGCATCAGCCAGCTGGCCACCGACTGCCAGCGCTGCACATAGGCGTCGGCCTCGTCACCGCTCAGGTTAAGCTTGATGGAATGGAAGTTGCCGATGAACTGATCGAATTTTTCATCCTCCGCGGCCAGGCGGAAGGCCTCGGTCAGCTTGGCCTTGATCTCGTCCGGCGTGTCGCGCTTGACGAACACCCCGTAGAAGGAGCCCCAGGGCAGGTACTTGTCAAACCCGGGAATGGCATCGGTAATAGGGGGCACACCGGCCAGGCCGGGCATGGCCTCGTCGGCCACCACCGCCATCACCTTGACCCGGCCGGCGCGGATATGCTCGCTGGCGGCGGTCAGGCCTATCGGCATGAAGTCCAGGTGGCCGCCCTGCAGCGCCGTCACGCCCGGACCTTCTCCGTCGAAGGGAATGCTGATCACTTCGATACCGGTGCTCTCCTTGAGCATGGCATTCACCAGCGACTGCAGGGTGCCGGCCCCGGAGGAGGCGGTCTTGTACTTGCCCGGGTTGGCCTGGATATCGGCGATCATCTCCGCCAGGTTGTTCCAGGGCATGTTGTTGTTGGCCACGATCACGCTCGGGCCCTGGGCGAAGATATTGATCGGATAGAAGTCGTCGTAGTCGATGTCGCTGAGTCCCAGCACCTTGTGCAGTTGCACCGGCTCGGCGCCGTACATCAGGGTATAGCCGTCGGCGGGGCGGCTGTTGACGAAGGCGGTGGCGATGGCACCGGCGCCGCCGGTACGGTTGGTCAGGATGATCTTCTTGCCCAGGTGCCGTTCCGCCAGCGGGGTGATCACCCGGCTGATGTTATCGGTGGCGCCGCCGGCCCCCCACTGGATGATCCCCTGCAGGTTCTTCCTGGGATAGTCGGCGGCGCCGGCGGCGGCAGAACCGAGGCCGAGCAGTATGGCCAGGGCGATGGCGTTGGTTCGATACTTTTTCATGCGCTTGTTCCTTTTGGCATGGCACAAGCCGGTGCGGTGCGCCGACCTTGTCCTTTGGTTAACAATAACTTCACAATCGAATAATAAATCCGGTCACACTATCGAAAGAAGGGACAGAACCCACAAGCAACCCGACGTTTTTGACAAAGCGGCCGGCACCCGTATTCATTCATCCCCTTCCGGCGGCGACCCTTCAGGTCAGTTCCACCCGCTCCGGCCGGCCGCTGGCCAGCGCCTGGCGAATGGCATTGCACACCGCCAGGGTGCCGGCCGCATCCCGCACGCTCACCAGCGGCTCGGTTTCCTCCCCGCGGATCAGGGCACAAAAATGCGCCAGCTGCCGGCGATAGGCGCCGTCCACCGAGAACGCCAGCCGGCGTCCGTCCATGGGGGAGGCCCAGCCGGGCTCCAGCTCCGGGTTCCGGTACTGCCACAGCGTCAGATCGGGGATGGACAGGGCGCCGCGGGTACCGGAGATAAAACAGCTGCTGGCGTTGTGCTGCGGAAACTGCCGGCTTTCGCCCGAGCTCAGTTCCCAGCTCCAGGGGCAGGCGGCGGTGTCCGACACCACGAAGGAGCCCAGGGCCCCGTTGGCAAAACGCAGGCCGATGGCGGCGGTATCTTCATTGGCAAAGCCGCGCCGTTCACGGGAGCCCAGCCCCTGCACCTCGACGATGTCGCCGCACAGGTGGCGCAGCAGGTCGATCTCGTGCACCAGGTTGACCAGCACCGGGCCGGCCCCCGCCTCGCGCCGCCAGGGCACCTCGTAGTAGCTGTCCGGCTTGTGCAGCAGGCAAAGGCCGTTCACCGCCACCAGCTCGCCGAGCTCCCCCCGCCGCAGGCAGTCCCGCACCGCGGCGATGCGCGGATTGTGACGACGGTGATGGCCTACCAGCACCGGCACTCCGCCCCGCTCCGCGGCCTCCGCCAGCCGCAGCGCCGAGGCCAGGTCCGTGGTGACCGGCTTTTCCACCAGCACCGGTATGCCCGCCGCCACCGCCAGCATGGCATGGTCGAAATGCAGCTGGTTCGGGGTCGCCACCACCACCGCATCCGGCCGGCCCCGGGCCAGCAGCGCTTGTGGCTCGGCGTAGTACTGGGTGTTGAAACGTTCGGCCACCCGGCCGGCGGCGGGAGAGGGATCCGCCAGGCCCGCCAGGGTTAGCGCCGGCTCTCCGGCGATGAACTCCAGGTGCTGGATGCCCATCACACCGCCGCCGATCACCCCTATCCGTAATGTGCTCATCGATGCACTCCTCCAACGTCGTCAAAATCAGCCGAGCCGGGCTCGTCCCCTCAGCACAACGGCGAGAAGGGCGCCGGCAGGTAGATGCTGGATTCCAGGGTGGTGAGCAGGGCCGGACCGCCCTTGGGCGGCCAGACGCCGTCGCTGACCGCCAGGGCACGCAGGCGGGAGCGCTCGTTCAGACTCTCGTAGGGCCAGATATTGAGGAAACGGGATACCTGGCCGTCGAGGGCGTACATGGCGCCCAACAGGGGGGAACGCGCCTCCCGTTCCGGCAACGCCTGCTGCCAGGCGTCGATCACCTTCTGCAGGCAGCCCTGCTTGATGCCGTAGACCCGCATCTCGTAAACGTTGCCTCGCTTCCCCGGCGCGATGGCCGGCAGGAAGGGAAAGAGCGCATAGGTATCGATCTGGATATCGGTCACATGCTTGCCGCAGCCGAACGGATTGCCGCCCAGCAGCAATTGCTGGCGCTCGGTGATCAGCGCCGCTTCCGAATCGTACCGGCGCAGCACCATCACCTTGTTGAGCGCACCGATATCGGAATACCAGCAGCCCAGCAGGGTGGCGTGCTCGGTATCGGCGTGGGTCTGGATGCCGTCGAACACCGCATTCATGCTGCCCATCTCGATGGTCAGGGTGACCACATCGTGTAATCTGCTCATGATTGTCTTCCTCGCTTGGTCGGTTAAAAAGGGGTTGTCAGGCCACGCCGGCCCGGGCCACCGCATGCTTGGCCGCCAGGTAGGCAAAGGTCAGTCCGGGTCCCAGGGTGATGCCCGGCCCCGGATAGGTGCCGCCCATGATCGACTGCATGTCGTTGCCGCAGGCATAGAGGCCGGCGATGGGTTGCAGGCTATCGTCGAGCACCCGGGCATGTACGTCGGTCTCCAGGCCGGTGGCGGCGCCGATGTCGCCGGGATAGAGCCGCACCGCATAAAAGGGCGCCTGTTCCAGGGCCCCCAGGCAGGGGTTGATGCCCGGCTGGCCGGCGTCGCCGTTGGCGCGCTGGTAATCGGTGCTGCCGCGCCGGAAATCCGGATCCACCCCTTTCCGGGCCGCCTCGTTGAATCGGCCGACGGTGCCGGCGAGCACGGCCGGGTCCAGCTGCAGCTGGCGGGCCAGCTCCGGCAGGCTGTCGCCCTGCAGCAGATAGCCTTCCGCCAGGAAGGGGGCCAGCCCCTTGCCGCCCGGACGCACCATGCCCAGGCCGTAGCGCTTGAGGCCGGCGGCATCGGTGATCAGATAGGCCGGAATGGCCGGCGCCTGCCGGTGGGCCTGCTGCATACCGATACCGAACAGATGGTAGGAGGTGGACTCGTTGACGAAGCGCCGCCCCTGCTGATCGACGGTGATCATGCCGGGCTTGCCCCTGTCCATCAGAAAATGCGGGAACACCGCCCGGCTGCCATCCTTGCGCTGGCGCACCGACACCGGTGCCCAGAAGGCATGGCTCAGCGCGCCCTGGCCGAAGTGGCCGCCCGCCGCCAGGGCCAGTTCCTGGGCCTCGCCGGTGTGGCCGGGGGCCGCCGGACACCAGCCCTGTTCTATGCCGGGCAACAGTTCCTGGCGCCGTTGCGGATGGCGGTTGAAGCCGCCGCTGGCCATGATCACCCCGCCCCGCACCACTATCCGGCGCCGAATCTGGCCCTGGCTCAGGGTCAGGCCCTTGATGCCTCCCTCATCCTGCTGCAACTGCTCCAGCCGGGTATTGAGGCAGATATCGACCTTGCGTTCGAGCAGGGAATAGAGCTGCCGGGCCACCAGGGCGTTGCCCATCACCAACCGGGTGCCCCGCCGATAACGCAGGCGGTCCAGGCCGTGCCGGGCGATGATGCCCAGGCTGCGCCTGAAGGATTTCCAGGACTTGCCCATGGTCAGCAAGGCGCCCACATCGTCCCTGTCCACCATCATGCCGCCGAGCACGGTGAATTCCGGGATAGGCGGGCGGATCAGCGAAAAATGTCGGCCCAGCTTGCGGCCATCGAAGGGTTGCGGCTCTATGGCCCGGCCACAGAGGGTCGAGCCCTCCAGCTCGGACAGGTAGTCCGGATGGAAGGCACGCGGCTGATATTTGACATGGGAGTGGCGTTCGATATGGGCCACGGCCTCGCCGCCGTGGTCGATAAAGGCCTGGCGCATGGCCGCCGGCGAGCGCTCGCCGACCGCCAGATCGAGAAAGGTCTTGGCCCGCTCCCGGCTGTCCGGGGCGATGCGGTTGCCGACCGGGTTGTCCGGGATCCAGGTGGTCCCCGCCGAGTAGGCGGTGGTGCCGCCCACGTATTCGGTTTTTTCCACCAGCATCACCCGGGCGCCTGCAATGGCGGCGAAGAGCGCCGCCGACATGCCGGCACCGCCGGCCCCCACCACCACCACATCGTAGACCTCGCCATCGGCGATTTGCTTGAGTTCCATGGTCATATCCGGCTCCGTCAAGAGGGTTGTCTGCCGTTAGCCCCCATCCGGGCCCGAGCGGCAAGCGATGACCGTCATCATATTAAAACTGGAACTAAATTCAACTATTGAAGTTAATTAATTTTTAAAATATTGTTCATTTCGTAATTCACACCGACGCCCTGTCCCTCTGCTTTCGGGTCGGGATCCGGATCACCCATGGAGATCAATCATGCAGCCCCCTTTTTCCCTGGCCCATCTGACGGCCCTTCACCTGACACCGCCGGAACTGATCAGCCTGGCGGCGGACACCGGCTACCAGTACGCCGGTGTCCGCATGCTGCCGGCCACCCCGGACGGCGAGGCCTATGCGCTGATGCACGACCGCGCCATGCTGCGGGAAACCATCCGCCGCAGCCGGGAGACCGGCGTCGGTGTCTTCGATCTGGAGATCCTCCGGCTAAGCCCGGACTTCCGGGCCCAGGACCACCTGGCGTTTTTCGAGGCCGGAGCCGAGCTGGGCGCCAGGGCCATGCTGGTGGCCGGCAACGACCCGGACGAGCAGCGCCAAGGCGACAACCTGGCCGCCCTGTGCGAGGCGGCGCGCCCCTTCGGGCTGACGGCGGATCTGGAGTTCATGCCCTGGACCCTGGTGCCGGATCTGGACAGCGCACTGCGGATCCTGCACCTCGCCGGCACGCCGGAGAACGCCGGCATCCTGGTGGACGCCATCCACTTCGGCCGCTCGGACAGCCGGCTGGAACAGCTGGCCCAGATCCCGGAACAGCTGCTGCACTATGCCCAGATCTGCGATGCCCCGGCCGGGATCCCGGACACGGAGGAGGCACTGATTTTCGACGCCCGCTGCCGGCGACTGCTGCCCGGCGAGGGCGGACTGGATCTGCCGGGGATCTTCGGCCGGCTGCCCCGCAGTCTGCCGATCAGCGTGGAGATACCGCACCATCTGCGGGCGCCGGCGCTGGGCGACCATGAGTGGGCCCGGCAGGCATTGCTGGCGGCCCAGGCGGTCTGTCGGCAACTGCCCCGCACCTGAACGACAAGAGGCCGGCGCAAGCCGGCCTCTGCTGGTTGATAGGGCCTCGGCCAGGGCCGAAAAAACCGGCCTTATTTCGCCGGCGACAGGCCGGGAATAAAGCCCATCACCGAATCGGTGAAGCCACCGTCCACGCACAGGTTCTGGCCGGTGAGATAACTCGCCTCCTCGCTCAGCAGAAAGGCCGCCAGGCCGCCGATATCCTCGGGCATGCCGATACGGTGCAGGGGCACCAGTTGCTTGCGCCGCTCGGTCAGCTCGGTGTTCTCGTAGATCCTGGCCGTCAGGCTGGTATGCACCATGCCTGGGGAGATGCTGTTCACCCGCACCCCCTGTCCCGCCCATTCCAGTGCCAGCTGCCGGCACAGCATGATCAGCGCCGCCTTGGTCGAGGAGTAGGCCCCGCTGCCCGGATGGGGATGCATCCCGGCCATGGAGGCAACGGCCACCAGGCTGCCCCGGCTGTCGGCCAGCGCCGGATAGGCCGCCCTGGCCAGCAGCCAGTTGGCGCGCACATTCACCGCGAACAATTGGTCCCAGTTGTCCTGCTCCAGTTCAGCGAGCGGCTTGCCGCCGGCATTGATGCCGGCATTGGCCACCACACCGTCGAGCCCGCCGCACCAGGCCAGCGCCTCGGCCACCAGCCTGGCCGGGGTATCGGCCTGGCTCAGATCCCCCAACACCGGACGGGCGTCGGCCCCCTCGGCCTCGAGCTCCTGCAGCAGCTGCTCCAGCTCCGGCCCCATGCGGCTGGCGCCCAGCGCCAGCCTGGCCCGCCGGCCGCGGCTTTTGGCCGCCGCCGCCAGCTTGCGGGCGATGCCCGCGCCTATGCCCTTGCTGGCCCCGGTGATCAGTACTCTCATCTCTTGCATCTTTCTGCTCCTTGCCTGGTGAAATAAAAAATGTCCCTGACCGGGCCGCCGGCCGGATCCCGGCGACGGCCTCAAGAAAATCGCGCTAGCCGTCGACCAGCTTGCCCAGTTCGACCCCGGCGGCGTCATGGGCCGCCACATAACCGAAGGTCATGGCCGGGCCCAGGGTAATGCCGCCGCTGGGGTAACGGCCGGCCATGATGCTCGCCATGTCGTTGCCCACTGCATAGAGGCCGGGCAGGGGCGTTCCCCCTTCGTCCAGCACCCGGGCAAACTCGTCGGTCGCCAGCCCGGCAAAGGTGCCCAGGCTGCCGGCCACGATTTTCACCCCGTAGAAAGGCCCTTCTTCGATCGGCGCCACACAGGGATTCGGCTGCTGGCGGGCGTCACCATTAACGCGGTTGTAGGCCACCTCGCCCCGGCCAAAGGCCGGATCCAGCCCCTCCCGGGCATGGCGGTTATATTGCTCCAGGGTGGCGGCCAGCCCCCCGGCGTCGATACCGCATTCCCGGGCCAGCTCGGCCGGCGTCGCGCCCCGCTTGAGGTAGCCGGAGCCGAGATAGGGAAACAGGGGCACCGGCGCCGGACGGGAAAAGCCCAGGCCATAGCGCCGCTGAAAGCGGTGATCGCAGATCAGCCAGGCCTCCACCGGCTCGCCGGGCGGCACCGCGGCCAGCAGGGCGGACATCAGGTCGTGATAGGAGTCCGCCTCGTTGGCGAACCGCCGGCCGTCGCGCAACACCCCGATGATGCCGGGTTTGGCCCGCTCGGCCAGATGGGGAAAGGCACCCACACTGCCGTCCTTGCGCCTGACCCGGGACACCGGCGCCCAGGCGCCGCTGGCATGGGCACAGGCACCGATACGCCCCCCCGCCGCTTCGCCCAGGCGCAGGCCGTCGCCGGTATTGCTCGGCGGAGCCGCCGAATAATGCCGATCGCCGCCGGCCACATGGGCAAACAGCTGCCGCTGTCGCTCGGGATCGTGGGGAAAGCCCCCCGCCGCCAGCACCACCCCGCGACGGGCCCGGATTTCCCGCTCGCCGTCGACGGTCTTCACCCGGGCCCCCACTATCCGGCCTTCATCCGTCAGCAGCCGCTGCACCGGACAGTCCGGGTACAACCGCACCTGCCGCTCCAGCGCCGATTTCAGCAAGCGGGCCACCAGCGCGTTGCCGTTGACCAGCTGCATGCCCCGGCCATGGCGCAGCAGATCCCACCAGTGCCGACCCACTCGCCGGGTCACATGCCATAGCGACGCGGCCGAGCGGGTGACATTCATGAAATGGCCCAGATCGGCGCCTCCCGCTATGCCCATCCCCCACAACGAGATCAGGTCCAGCGGCGGCCGCAGCAGAGCGATATCCGCCCCCAGCTCGCGGCCATCGAAGGGCGCGGCACAGACGGATCGGCCCCCGCCGGCGGCATGGGGGTTGCGGCCGTGAAAATCGGGGATCTTGTTGCCGTCGATAAAATCCACCGCGGTATGGCGGCGGAAAAACTCCACCATTTCCGGCCCCTGTTGCAGGAACATATCGACCCGTGCCGGATCGAAACCTTCCTGCAGTTCTTCCTGCAGATAGCGGCGCGCGGCCTGCGGGCTTTCCTCGATACCGGCGGCGCGCGCCAGCGGGTTGCGCGGTATCCACAACCAGCCGCCGGACCAGGCGGAGGTACCTCCCAGTACCGGCTCTTTCTCCACCACCACCACCTCGAGACCGAGATGGGCGGCGGTCACGGCACAGGACAAGCCGCCGGCGCCGGATCCCACCACCAGCAGATCGCAGTCGTTGACGGGCTCCGGGCGCCGGGCGCTGGCATGGTGCATGGCTGACATGAAAGGCTCCTTGCTCATTGGCATCAGTTAACACCAACAAAGCTACACAATTGAACAAAATAAATAAATAGAACTTGGTTCAAAAATTGATTGTGGTTATATTTTTATTGCCCGATAGTGTGAGCCATCACCATGGGACCGCTCGGTCGCTGTGCCCGGGTCGGCTTGTTCAAGGAGAATGGAAAATGATTGAAAAACTGGATGGATCAACCCGGCTGTACCTGATCATCGGCGACCCCATCGCCCAGGTAAAATCCCCCCTGGGGGTGACCCGGCAGTTGCAGGACAAGGGCCTGAACGCCCTGGTCGCTCCCCTGCATGTCACCCCGGATGATCTGCCGGCGTTCATGGCGGGTGCCGGCCTGGCGCGCAATATCGACGGCATCATCGTCACTGTGCCGCACAAGTTTTCGGCCTACCGCTTCTGCGCCGACGCCACGCCGCGCGCCCGTTTCCTGAACGCGGTCAACATCATGCGCCGCCGGGCAGACGGCAGCTGGTATGGTGACATGGTCGACGGCGTCGGCTATGTCGGCGCCCTCCGGGACAAGGGCTGCGCCGTCGGCGGCAGGCACGGACTGGTGGTCGGCGCCGGCGGGGCCGGTTCGGCCATAGCCCACTCCCTGCTCGAAGCCGGGGTTGCCAGCCTGGCCATCCATGATGAAGACAGGGCGCGGCGGGATGCCCTGATCGCCCGCCTGGCCGGCCTGGATCTGGCCGAGGTCAAGGCCGGCAGCCCCCGCCCCGCCGGCTACGATCTGGTAATCAATGCCACCCCGACCGGCATGAAAGCGGAAGATCCCTACCCGATCGAAGTCGAGGAATTGCGCGCCTCCACCTTTGTCGGCGACGTGATCACCGCCCCCGTCGTCAGCCCGCTGGTGGAGCTGGCACGTGCACGGGGCTGCGGCACCATGCTGGGGGTGGACATGTTCGCCGCCGTATGCGAGCGCATGGTCGACTTCCTGCTGGCGGGCGAGAAGGAACGCCAAACAGGTTAAGACCTGGAGCCTGTTTGAGCCCGTCTGGCGCCTTATCGTCCTGCCCGGGGGCCGGCAAAGCCTGATACACTGACTCATCCAACCATCAGATGAGGACAGCACCATGAGCGATACCCCCTACGTCCCTCCCACAGTGTGGAAATGGGAAGCCCCCAGCGGAGGTGCCTTCGCCCATATCAACAGGCCCGTGGCCGGCCCTACCCACGACCAGGCCCTGCCGGTGGGCCGGCACCCGCTGCAGCTCTACTCCCTGGCCACCCCCAACGGGGTCAAGGTCACCATCATGCTGGAAGAACTGCTGGCGCTGGGGTTCGAGGGCGCCGAGTACGACGCCCACCTGATCCGCATCGGCGAGGGCGATCAGTTCGGCAGCGGCTTCGTGGCGGTCAACCCCAACTCCAAGATACCGGCCCTGGTCGATCACGGCGTGCAGCCGCCGCAACGGGTATTCGAATCCGGTGCCATTCTGCTGTACCTGGCGGAAAAGTTCGGCGCCTTCATCCCCCAAGATCCCGCCGGGCGCACCGAGTGCCTGTCCTGGCTGTTCTGGCAGATGGCCAGCGCTCCCATCCTGGGCGGCGGTTTCGGCCACTTCTACGCCTATGCCCCGGAGAAGTACCAATACCCCATCAACCGCTACGCCATGGAAGTGAAGCGCCAGCTGGACGTGCTGAACCGGCGGCTGGCCGAGTGCCCCTATGTCGCCGGCGAGGAATACAGCATCGCCGACATGGCCATCTGGCCCTGGTACGGCGGCCTGGTGCGCAACCAGGTCTACGAGGCGGCCCAGTTCCTCTCGGCCCATGAATATCCCCATGTGCAGCGCTGGGCCGACGCCATCGCCCGGCGCCCCGCCGTGCGGCGCGGACGCATGGTCAACCGGACCTCGGGCCCGCTCGCAGAGCAGTTGCACGAACGCCACGACGCCAGCGACTTCGAGCTGAAAACCCAGGACAAGCTGGAGCAGGGCTGAAGCAGCGCCCCCGGAAACAACGACGCCCGGCCAGGCCGGGCGTCGTTCATCATTGGCCTGATAACACCATCAGGCCGCCTGCCGGGCGCAGCGGCCCTTGCACAAGCGTCTCAGGGGCAATTGCCGGAGTATCAGCGCCAGTACCACCAGGCTCAGCACCAGGGAGATGGGGTTGCTCACCAGGTCCCACAGCAGTCCCGCCGGGCTGTCGCCCACCGACAGCATGGCGCGACGGTAGGACATGTCCATCAGGGGCCCCAGGATCACCCCCAGTATGATGGGCCCGACCTGGAAACCGGCCATCTTCAGGAAGTAACCGAAAACCCCGAAGCCGAGCAGCCAGAACACATCGACGATGCTGTTGTTGATGGCATAGGCGCCCACCACCGACAGTATGATGATCAGGGGCAGCAGTATGCCCTTGGGCAGTTCCACCAGCTTGGCGAACACCTTGATGCCGGTCAGGCCGAACACCAGCAGGAACAGGTTGGCCAGGGCCAGGCCACCCACGATGAACCAGAACAGGTGCGGGGTTTCTATCATCAGCATGGGACCGGGGTTCAGGCCATGGATATAGAGGGCACCGATAAAGACGGCGGTGACCGCATCCCCCGGTATGCCCAGGGTCAGCATGGGGATATAGGCACCGCCCACGGCGGCATTGTTGGCCGACTCCGGCGCCACCAGCCCCTCGTAAGCCCCCTCGCCGAAAGGCTTGGACGGGTTCTTCACCGAGCGCTTGGCGTGATCGTAGGCCATCAGCGAGGCGATATCGCCCCCCGTGCCCGGCAGGGCGCCGATAAAGACCCCGATGGACGAGGTGCGCAGCGACAGCGGCAGGTACTTGAGCACCACCTTCCAGGACGGAATGATCTTCGACACGTCCTGCTTGACGGGCTTGAGCCCCAGATGATGCAGCTGGCACAGCGCCTCGGACACCCCGAAAAAGCCGATCATCGCCACCACGTAGGGAATGCCGCCGAGCAGGGTCACGCTGTCGAAGGTGAAGCGCCCCTCGGCGGTCATGGGATCCATGCCCACCAGGCCGATGCACACCCCCAGGGCGGCGCAGAAGATGCCCTTGGCCATGGACTCGCCGGACAGGCCGGTCACCAGCAGCAGCCCCATGATCGCCAGCAGCAGATAATCCCTGGGCCCGAACAGCAGGGCCATTTCGGAGACCAGGGGCGCGCCCACCGCCAGCACCAGGATGCCGACGAAGCCGCCGATCACCGACACCACTGTGGTGATGCCGATGGCCTGGCCCGCCAGCCCCTGCTTGGCCAGGGGAAAGCCGTCGAAGGTGGTGGCGATGGCCGAGGGTGCGCCGGGAATATTGAGCAGGATGGCGGAGCGGGAGCCGCCGTAGACACCGCCGATATAGACTCCCACCATCAACGCCAGGGCGTTGTTGACGTCCCAGGAGAAGGTGAAGGAGATCAGGATGGACACCGCCATGGTCACCGACAGGCCGGGAATGGCGCCGATATAGATGCCGGCCAGGGTACCCAGCGCGGTCAGCGCCAACAGCGAGGGATCCGTCCAGGACATCAGGAAATAGCTCAGGAACGACTCAGTCATGACAATTACCCGTCAGGGGAGGACTACCTGGAACAGGTAGTGGAAGATGGCGTAAATGGCGCCCACTGCCCCGGCCGCGATCAGTATCGCCTTCACCAGGCCAAGCCGCCCCAGGTATAAAAATGACAGCACCAGGAACAGGAAGGTACAGAGCAGGAAGCCGAGCGGTTGCAGCAGCAGCATGTAACCCACGATCATCAGCGTGAACAGCACTATCTTGAGCGGCAGCAGCTTGCCCAGCACCGTTTCCAGGCGGGACTTCTGTTCCTGGCCGGCCCGGGCGATACGCCAGTTGTCGCACACCAGGTACAGCATGCAGGCCACCATGACGCCCGAGGCGAACAGCGGAAAGATGCCCGGGGTGCTCAGGCCGCCGAAGCCGGAGATGCGGTAGGCCTGATGGAACAGGAACAGGCTGAACAGCAGCAGCAGCCAGCTGATCAGGCGTTCACCCGGGTGGAGCTTGCGCGTTTTCTTCATAACAACGAATCCGGTTGGCGGGCGGGCCGGCTCCGGCCCGCCCCGTTAACATCAGGGCTTGGGGATCCCGAGCGTTTCGGGGGATACCTTGGCCTCGCCGATCTCCTGCAGCAACCAGCTGGACACCGACTGCCAATGCGCCAGGTAGGCCTCGGCCTCGTCACCGCTCAGGTTCAGCCTGACCGACTGGAAGCGCTCGGCAAACTGCCCGAACAGCTCATCCTCCGCGGCCAGGCGGAAGGCCTCGGTCAGCTTGGCCTTGATCTCGTCCGGCGTGTCCTTCTTCACGAATACGCCATAGAAGGGCCCCCAGGGCAGGTACTTGCCGAGCTCCGGGATGCTGTCCGTGATGGCCGGCACGCCCGGCAGGTTGGGCAGCGGCTCTTCCGCCACCACCGCCAGCGCCTTGAGCCGGCCGGCCCGGATATGCTCGATGGCGGCGGCGAGCCCCAGCACCATCAGATCCACATGGCCACCCTGCAGCGCCGTCATGCCGGGCCCGTCGCCGTCGAAGGGGATGCTGATCACCTCTATGCCGACGGTGTCTTGCAGCATGGCGTTGACCATAAACGGCAAGCCCCCGGTGCCGGTGGTCCCCGCCTTGAACTTGCCCGGATTGGCTTTGATGTCGGTCAGCATCTCGTCAACATTGTCCCAGGAGGTTCGGTTGTTGGTCACGATCACGCTGGTCCCCTGGAGCAGGATGCTGACCGGGTAAAAATCCGCATAGTCGACGTTGCCCAGGCCCAGCACCCGGTGCAGCTGTACCGTTTCGGCGCCGTACATCAGGGTATAGCCGTCGGCGGGGCGACTGTTGACGAAGGCGGTGGCGATGGCGCCGGCACCGCCGGGGCGGTTGGTGAGAACGATTTTCTTGCCCAGGTGTGACTCCGCCAGGGGAGTGATCACCCGGCTGACGTTATCGGTCGCCCCGCCGGCACCCCACTGGATAATGCCCTGCAGGTTCTTGGTGGGGTAGTCGGCCGCCAGGGCCGAGACAGTACTCAGCCCCATGACGAGGGCGATGACCTTGGACTTGAATGTTTTCATGCATATCTTCCTGTTTGCTGAGTCGAACCGTCCCCTGCGGGACGGTCCCATCCTTTAATCAGCCCCGTCGGGACCGCCGGTTTTTCATCTGCACCCTGTCAGATAGACAGGTAAAAATGAAAAAAGTCTTTAACATCACATTCTCATAACCGGCACACAGGGTGTCACGACGCCCCGGCCGCCTTGTACTCCCGCGCCTGGGAGGCCAGCCGGATATGGGCGTTGATCTCGCCGTAGCGGGAGTAGCCCCGGCGCTGCACCACCTCGAAGAAAACGCCCTGCACCTCGTGGGTGTAGAAGTGGAAGAACTCGCCCTCGTCGTTGCGATCGTAGAGGATATTGAGCCGCTTGAGCCGCGCCAGCAGCTCGGGCTCCAGGGCGAAGCGGGCGTCCAGATCCCGGTAGTAGTTGTCGGGGATAGATAGTATCCGCTCGGCGCCTACCTGCTCGGCGGTGGCGAAGATGTCCCGGCTTTCGAAGGCGATCTGCTGCACCCCCGAGCCCTTGGAGCGGCTGATAAAGCGCTGGGCCGAGGCCTCTCGCGCCGACGACATGTTGATGGGGATGCGGATCTTGCCGTTCTGGTTGCGCGCCACCCGGCTCACCATCAGGCCGTACACGTCGGGCAGGTCCTGGCTCGGCTCGATATCGAAGCCGAAGATCGACTTGTAGAAGAAAGAGGCCGACAAAAAGTCCACCGGCGCCACCGTCTGGCCGATGTGATCGATGCGGCTCAGGCCGTAGTCCGGGGCCGGCTCGTCCGATGCCATGGGTTCGAAGTCGATGTCGAAGAAGCGGTAGGGGCCGCGCCGCTCCACGAAATACACCAGGCTGTCGCCGACCCCGCGGATGGCCGGAATGTTGAGCTCGCCCGGCCCGGCCTGGTGCTCGAAGCGGTTGCAGCGGTAGTGTCGGGTGCGCCGGAGCAATTGCTTGAGGTTGTCGGTGGCCAGGGCCAGGGCGCATACCGAGGTACCATGGGCCAGGTAATGCTGGTGCGCCAGGCTCTCGGGCTCCCGGTTCAGCACCAGGTTGATGTCGCCCTGGCGCATCAGGGTGACCTGCTTCGACTTGTGTTTGTGGGTTTCCCGGAATCCCAGGCTGCGGAACAGCCCGAGCAGTTCCTCGCCGGTATCGCCCTCGATGGCGAATTCCACGAACTCGATGTCCTGGATCTCGGGGCAGCGGCTGTCCTCGCCGGTCGCCGAGGTCTGGTCGTCCAGCCAGATCAGCGAGCGCATGCCGTCCACCGCCTTTTCGGCCGGCGAGGAGGAGCGGAATTCGTCGTTGAAGATCTCGTGGGACAGGTAGTCGTCGAAGCCCTTGTCCTTCAGGCACTGCACGAATTCCACCAGCGGCATGTCGCCCTGGCCGGGGAAACAGCGGAAATGACGGCTGAAGTGCAGTATCTCCATCTGCAGGCTGGGGGCGTCGGCCACCTGCACCAGGGCGATTTTGTCGAGGGGGATCTCGTCGCGCAGCAGGTCCAGGCTGTTGCCCCGGGCGAACATGTGGAAGCTGTCGAGGATGATGCCGAGCTGGGAATGATCCGCCCGCTTGACGATATCCCAGGCCTGGTCGTAGTCGCGCACATGGCGGCCCCAGGCCAGGGCCTCGTAGCCGATGTGAAAGCCCTCATGGCGCGCCAGCTCCGCCAGCTCGTGCAGATCCGCCGCCGCCCGCGCCGGATCGTCGATGACGTGGGGCGAGACGTTGCTGCAGATCAACAGCCGCCGGGTGCCGAGTTCGTGCATCAGCTCGAACTTGCGCTGGGCCCGGTAGAAATTCTGCTGGCGGAAGGGCTCGGGCATGGCCTCGAAGTCGCGCAGGGGCTGCAGGGCGATGATCTCCAGCCCCAGATCCGCGGCCAGTTGCCGCACCTGCCCGGGCGTTAGATCCGACTGGGTCAGATCGTTTTCGAAGATCTCCACCCCCTGGAAGCCCGCCGCGGCGGCGGCCTCCAGTTTTTCCCGCAGGGTGCCGGACAGGGTGACCGTAGCCAGTGCCGTTTTCATGCCGCTTCCTCCTCCAGTGACAGGGCGAACAGGGCCGCCTTGTAGCTGCCCGCGCCCAGGCCGACGATGACCCCGTCCACCACGTCCGACAGGTAGGAGTGGTGGCGGAACGCCTCGCGGGCATGGACATTGCTCATGTGTACTTCGATCTTCTTGCCGGTCACCAGCGCCAGGGCATCGCGGATGGCCACCGAGGTATGGGTGTAGGCGCCGGCGTTGATCACCAGGGGCTCGCCGCTGAATGCCATCTCGTGCAGCCAGCTCACCAGATCCCCCTCGTGGTTGGACTGGCGGATCAGCAATTCGAAACCCAGCTCCCTGGCGGTGGCGCACAGTTCGGCGCATAGCTCCTGATAAGTGAGGGAGCCGTAGTGCCTGGCCTCGCGCAACCCCGTCATGTTGATGTTGGGACCGTTGTAGATATGTATCCGTCTAGACATTGCTTACTCCCCGGCGGGCCACTTCCGGGTCCACCTTGATGCCGGTAAAGAATTCGAAGGCGTCGATGCCCTGGTGCAGGAACAGCTCGAAGCCGGTGATCAGGCTCAGCCCGGCCCGCTCGGCCTGCTGCAGAAACTCGGTCATGATGGGGGTGTAGACCGCATCGAAGGCCCAGCGCTGGCCGCCCAGCAGCTCGGCGGCGAAGGCCAGCCCCGGGGTGCTGTAGTGACCGACCGGGGTGGCGTTGACCAGGCCGTCGCAGCCGCGGATGCAGTCCTCGACATCGGCCTTCGCCACCAGGCTGGCCCGGGCGCCGCAGGCCTGCAGATCCGCCAGCAACTGCGCCTGGCTGGCGGCCTGCTCGTCGTACAGATAGAGGTGCTCGGCATCCAGCGCGGCCAGGCCGAAAGCGATGGCCCGGCCCACGCCGCCGGTGCCCTTGAGGAACACCCGGCCCGGGTTCTGCCCGGGCTGGGCCGCCCGGTAGGCACGCCCGAAGCCGCTGCAGTCGGTATTGGTGCCAACGATGCCGCCGGCCTCGAACACCACCGTATTGAGGGCACCCAGCCCGGCCGGCGTGTTCCGCCGCTCGGTGACGATGTCCCAGGCTTTTACCTTGTAGGGATGGGTCACGTTGACCCCGCGATAACCCTGCTCGCCCAGGCGGTGCAGCAACGCGGCCAGGGCCGGGGTGTCATCCAGCACCATATCGAACAGCTCATAGCTCACGTCCAGGCCATATTGCTGCCCCAGCCAGGTGTGCAGCCGGTTGGATTGGGTCTTCTGGATATGTTGGCCTACCAGTCCAAGTTTCATCTCTTACTCCTAGAATCCGAACAGTCGCGGCAGCGTGGTCACCGTTGCCGGCACGAAGGTGATGATCAGCAGCACCAGCACCTCGACGAAGAACATGGGGATGATGCGCCGGGTCAGCGCCGCCATGCCCACGTTGGACACGGAATCGGCCACGAACAGGCACAGGCCCATGGGCGGGGTGATGAGGCCTATCATCAGGTTGAAGATCACTACGATGGCGAAATGCACCGGATCTATGCCGAAGCTCATGGCGATGGGGTGCAATATGGGCACCAGCACCAGCATGGCGGCCATGCCTTCCAGCAGGAAACCCACCACCAGCAGCAGTACCAGGATCAGCATCAGGAAGGTGAAGGGCGAGGTCACCATGTCCAGCACATAGGCGCTGATGGCCTGGGGGATGCCGTTGAAGGTCATCAGCCAGTTGGCGGCGGCCACCACCCCGATGATCAGCAGTATGGTGGAGGAGTCGCGCATGGAGGTGACGAAGATGCCGGGCAGATCCTTCAGCTTCAGCGACTTGAGCAGCACGAAACCGGCGAACAGCGCATAGGCGGCGGCGAAGGCGGCGGCCTCGGTGGGGGTAACCACGCCGGCGACGATGGACACCACGATGAACACCGGCATCAGCAGCGGCACCAGGCCGTTCTTTAGCGCCACCAGCTTGTCTTTCAGGCTGAGTCGCGGATGGCGGCTGGCGTAATGCCCGGCAAAGACGAACACATAGATGGACAGCATGGTCGCCAGCAGCACCCCGGGCACCACCCCGGCCAGGAACAGGGCCGGCACCGAGACCCCGGGCACGATCAGCGCATAGATGATGGCCGGGATGCTGGGCGGAATGATGGGGCCGATCACCGAGGACGAGGCGGTGAGCGCCGCGGCGAAGCTCTTGGGATAGCCTTCCTTTTCCATGGCGGGCACAAACACTCGGCCCAGGGCCGAGGTGTCGGCCACCGCCGAGCCGGACAGGCCGGCGAAGATCACCGAGGCCCAGACGTTGACCTGGGCCAGGCCGGCCTTGAAGTGGCCGACCAGGGCGTTGGCCAGCTGGATGATACGGCTGGTGATGCCGCTGGCGTTCATCAGCTCGCCGGCCAGCACGAACAGCGGTATCGCCAATATGGAGAAAGAGTCCAGCCCCATGAAGGTACGCTGGGCCAGCAGGGTCACCGGCATGCCGGCGCTGGTGAGATAGGTGAAGATGGCCAGCATCACCGCGAAGGCGATGGGCACGCCGATGGCCAGGGACAGCAGCAGAACAACGGAAATCAGCATGGCTCAGTTCTCCTCGCCGTGGCGCAGGCTATGCACACTGTTGAGAAAACAGATCAGCGCGGTCAGGGCCAGCAGCACGCCGCCCAGGCTCATGGCCGCCTGGGCATAGGCCATGGGGATGCCGAGGCCGGTGGACAGCAGGCTGCCGCGGGTGGTGAAAAACACATAACCGGAATAGGCCACTATGACCCCGACCGCCAGGCTCGCCAGGTGCACCAGCAACGCCAGCCGGGCGCGAGCCCTGGCCGACAGCAGGTCGGTCAGCAGGTTGAAGCCGATTTGGCGGCCTTCGATATAGGCCAGGCTGGCGCCGAACATGGTGCCGTAGATCATGGCGTAGCGGGCGAATTCCTCGCTCCACAACAGCGGGGCGTTGAAGGTGTAACGGCTCAGGCTGCTGGCGAACACCACCAGGAATATCGCCAACAGGGAGCCGCCGGTCAACAGCGCCAGCAGCGCCCGGTAGTAAGAGGTGAGCTTTTTCATGGAAACCTCGGGGATCGCGAGCCGACGCTTTTGGGTCAGCTCCTGCGCAGGGAAAGATGCATGCTTGTTCACGACAACCTCGACGGGACAAGGGATCCTTCGGCGGCCCCAACCGCCGAAGGAAAGGGGATGACGGAGATCAGAGCCGGGACTCGGCCTGCTCCACCGCGGCTTGCAGGTCGCTGATCCAGCTCGGGTCGATCTGCGACTCCAGCCACTTCAGCACCGCCGGCTGGGCCAGTTGCTTGAACTGCTCCAGCTCGGCGGGGGTGGGTACCGCCACTTCCATGCCGTTTTCGATAAGCTGGGTCAGGCCGATGGCGGAGTTGAACTGCTGGATGGAGCGGCCCATGACCCCGGCGATCACCGCGTTGCGCTTGATGATCTCCTGGTCCACTTCCGGCAGGCTCTGGAAGAAGCTGTCGTTGATCAGGAAGAAGTCGGTGCCGTACACGTGCTGATCCAGGGTCATGTACTTCTGCAGTTCGTCAAACTTGTTGGCGTAGATGACGCTCACCGGGTTTTCCTGGCCGTCCACCACCCCGGTGCCCAGGGCGGTCGGCACTTCCGGCCAGGGGATGGGGGTGGGGTTGGCGCCCAGCGCCTTGACCATTTCCACGTAGAGCGGCATGGTCTGCACCCGGATCTTCAGGCCTTCCATGTCCTTGGGAGTGCGCACCGGACGCTTGGAGTTGGTGAAGTGGCGGTAGCCGGTCTCCCCGTAGGCCAGGGTGCGCAGGCCGGTTTTTTGCAGGCAGTGCTCCGCCAGCTTCTGGCCGAAGTCGCCGTCCAGCACCCGCCAGGCCACGGGGGCGGACTTGAAGATATAGGGGGTATCCAGTACCGCCGCTTCCGGACAGACCTGGGAGAAGGCGCCGGACACCGCCGTCATCTTGAGGATGCCGTCCTGCACCGACTGTACCATGTCCACCTCGCTGCCCAGCTGGCTGGCGGGGAACAGCTTGACGGTGACCCGCCCTTCCGACTCGGCTTCCACCAGGTGCTTGAACAGCAGGCCTGCGGCTCCCTTCTTGGAAGTCTGCCAGTCGGCCGGATCCACGTGGCCGAAGTTGATCTCGACCGCCGAGGCGCTCATGGCGGTCAGGCCGCAGGCCAGCGCCAGGGGGCGCAGCAGGGAGTTGAAAGTCTTGTTCACTCGCATCGGGGAATACTCCTTATTCCGATTGGTTGATTCACCGCGTCGGTGCCGTGGCTGGCACGGCCCGGGCGGCTCGGGTAGCACTCATGTTGCATCTATGTTATTTAGGTTAAGCCTAATCCCTCGCGGTCGGGGGTTAAAATGAAAGTTTCTAAAGAAACCATATCGAAATCGATATAACCGCCTGTCCGTCGGGATTTTTCAGTCCGTTTGAAGCCATAACTCTCTTCACCGCTCCTTCGGCCAGCTCAAAACTTCATCAGCAACAATCACTTGAAGGCAAAACATAAATTTCGCCCGGTATCAGTTCCAGAAGAAACAGACCGGTACTGATATATCAAAAAAGTTTGTTAGTAACCGTTAAAACGACTTATCCATAACAAAATATGTGAGCACTATCATAAGAAAGGGCGACAGGATGGAAGGGCGGGAGGAAAACTCGGAGGGAAGCGCCGGCCGACCGGCAAAAAATTCCCACACCGGGCACGGTGTGGGACAAAGCGGGCGATCAGGGAGCCCCGGATGTCATTGGACGCCGTGGAGATCGGCATCAAGCCGCCCCTCGGCACCCACTTGCGGAACGGCGATTCAGTTATCGTGCAATCCCCGGCGGGCCACTGCCGGGTCCACCCGGATGCCGGTAAAGGACTCGAAGGCCTCGATGCCCTGATACAGGAACAGCTCGAAGCCGGTGATCAGCGTCAGCCCGGCCCCTTCCGCCCCTTGCAGAAACTCGGTCATGACGGGGGTGTAGACCGCATCGAAGGCCCAGCGCTGGCCGCCCAGTTCGGCGGCGGAAAAGGACGCCCCCGGCGTGGTGTAATGGCCGACCGGGGTGGCATTGACCAGGCCGTCGCAACCGCGTGCGCAGTCGACCACCTGGTCCGCCGCCACCACGCTGGCCCGGGCGCCGCAGGCCTGCAGATCCGCCAGCAGTTGCTGCTGGCTGGCGGCATGCTCGTCATACAGATAGATATGCTCGGCCTCGAGGGCGCTCAGCCCGAAGGCGATGGCCCGCCCCACGCCACCGGTGCCCTTGATGAACACCCGGCCAGGATTCAGCCCGGGCTGGGCGTCCCGGTAGGCGCGGGAGAAGCCGGTGCAGTCGGTATTGGAGCCGGTGAGGGTGCCGGACTCGAACACCAGGGTGTTGAGTGCCCCCATGGGGCCCGGGGTCTGGCGGCGCTCGTGCACCAGGTCCCAGGCCTTGACCTTGTAGGGGTAGGTGATATTGAGCCCGCGATAGCCCTGCTCGCCCAGCCGGTGCAGCTGCGCGGCCAGGTCCTCGGCGTTATCCAGCACCAGATCGAACAGCTCGTAGGTCACCTCCAGTCCGTATTGCCGCCCCAGCCAGGTATGCAAGCGGGGGGACAGTGATTGCTGTATGCGTTGACCTACCAGTCCTAGTTTCATCCTTCACTCCTAAAATCCGAACGAGCACGGCAACCCGGCTTGCCCGGTGCCATATCCGGTGCCGGTAGCCACCAAAGGTGACGCCGATGTTGTACGAACCAGCCTAATCGCTTGCCATCGGGGGTTAAAATGAAAGTTTCCAAAGAAACCATATCGAAATCGATATAATCGCGCTCATAACGGCCTGAATCCGGCTTTACAGGCCTGTTTTATGGTACCAACGAGACCCTGAATCGACGAAAAGGGTCCTCAATAACAATCAATTGAAACCAACAGCCCGATGCCACCCCGCCCATGCCGAGCAAGGGGCCCGGATAGGTTCACGCCAAACACCGGGTTTACATATCGAAAAGGTTTGTTATCAGCCTTAAAACCGGCTTATCCATAACTAAATATGTGAGCCTTATCATAAGTTGCCCTTTTTCGCCGCCCAGGTTCCGTGGACCTGGGTAAGAATGGGGCTATTCCCGATAACGGCTGCCGGAGCCCCACTCCGGCCGGAGACAGACCATGCTTGAGAACCGAATCAAATTCCGCCACCTGCAGTGCTTTATCGAAGTGGCCCGGCAGAACAGCGTCAGCCGTGCCGCCGACGTGCTGGCCCTGACCCAGCCGGCGGTATCCAAGAAGCTGAAAGAGCTGGAGGAGATGCTGGAGGTGCAGCTGCTGGACCGCAGCAAGAAAGGGGTGGCGCTGACCCAGTTCGGCGAGGTGTTCCTGAAATACGCCGGCGCCAGCATGTCGGCCCTGCGCGAGGGCACCGACAGCCTGGTGCAGGCCCAGATGAAGGGCAAGGTCCGCATCAACGTGGGGGTGCTGCCCACGGTGGCGGCCAGCGTGCTGCCCGCCGCCGTGCTCCGTTTCCGCCAGGCGGGCATGGAGGCCACCCTCAACCTGGTGGACGGTCCCAACACCCTGCTGCTGGGACAGCTCAGGGTGGGCGAGCTGGATCTGGTGGTGGGCCGGCTGGCGGAGCCGGAGCTGATGACGGGGCTGTCATTCCAGCACCTCTATTCCGAGCGGGTCACCCTGGTGGTGCGTCCGGGCCACCCCCTGCTGACCCGGACGCCCCTCAACAACATCCAGGACATCCGCCAGTTCAACGTGCTCTTCCCCACCAAGGAATCCATCATCACCCAGGCCGCCGAGCGCTTCCTGATCTCCCAGGGAGTCGGGCTGCCGCCGGATCGGATCGAAACCATATCGGTGCCCTTCGGCAAGGAATACATCCGCCAGACCGATGCCATCTGGATGATCTCGCGGGGCGTGGTGGCCCGGGAAATCGCCGACGGCGAACTGGTGGAGCTGCCCTTCGACACCAAGGAAACCCTGGGGCCGGTGGGCCTCACCACCCGCGCCGACACCATCCCCTCCCCGGCGGTGCAAATGCTGATGAACGCGGTGCGGGATGCCGCCATCGCGGTGCGGGACAGGGTCGGCGACTAGGGTGCATACCTTTTTCGATATACCAGATTGATAAATCCTTATTTTACATGCCCCTTACCTTGGGCAACATTGGGAGGCAATTCTCAGCGGCCAGGAAACAGGCAGACCAGATGACACACACCCTGGCCATCAACGGCATCATGCTCCACTACCGGCTGGAAGGGCCCGAGCACCTGCCCTTGCTGGTATTTTCCAACGCCCTGGGCACGGATCTGCGCCTCTGGGATCCCCTGCTGCCCCATCTGGCCGGCCGCTACCGCTTCCTGCGCTACGACCTGCGCGGCCAGGGGCTGTCGGATTGCCCGCCCGCCCCCTATGCCATCGACGACCATATCGGGGATCTGGCTGGCCTGCTCGATGCCCTGGGGCTGCGCAAGGTGAACCTCTGCGGCCTGTCGGTCGGCGGCCTGGTCGCCCAGGGCCTGGCCGCCCGCCGCCCCGACCTGGTGAGCCGCCTGATCCTGTGCGGCCCGGCCGGCAAGATAGGGCCGGCCGGGCCATGGGAGGCGCATATCCGTTCGGTAAGGGAAGGGGGCATGGCGAGCATCGCCGATGCCGCCCTGGCGTTCTGGTTCGCCCCCGGCTTTCGCGCCCGCCACGCCGCCGAACTGGCGCTGTGGCGCCATATGCTGGCGCGCACCCCGTTGGAGGGCTATGTCGGCACCTGCGCCGCCCTGCGCGACGCGGATCTGAGCCGGGAGCTGACCCGCCTGACCCAGCCCAGCCTCTGCATCGCCGGCGAGCAGGACCAAACCACCCCGCCGGATCTGGTGCGGCGTACCGCCGCGCTGATCCCCCACGGCCGTTTCGAGGTTATCGCCAACGCCGGCCACCTGCCCTGCGTGGAGCAGCCGGCGGCCCTGGCCCGCCTTATTAGCGGTTTTATCGGGGAGCAGGAGATGCCGCTCAACCGCTTCGAGCAGGGCATGGAAGTGCGGCGTTCGGTGCTGGGCGACGCCCATGTGGACCGCGCCGGCGCCAGCCAGACCGATTTCGACGCCCCCTTCCAGAGTTTTATCACCGAAGGCGCCTGGGGCTCGGTATGGAACAGGCCCGGGCTGAGCAAGCGGGATCGCAGCCTGCTCACCATCGCCCTGCTGGCCGCGCTCGGGCACAAGGAAGAGCTGGCCCTGCACCTGCGCGCCAGTCGCAACACCGGCGCCAGCCTGGAAGAGGTGCAGGAAACCCTGCTGCATCTCGCGGTGTATGCCGGGGTGCCGGCGTCCAACGCCGCCTTCCGTATCGCCAAGGACGTCTTCGACGCACCCGCGGAGCAAGACGGCAGATAGACAAAAACCGACGGGAAGTCCCCGCCGGTTTTCACTTCAAAGGGCAGCCTTAGTCGTTGAGCAGCAGCTGCATGCCGGCGCCGGTATTGGAAATCGGCGCCACGTAGTTGCGCTGTGCCTCGGTCACCTTGCCGAGCAGGCAGCCGCGCATGGCGATCCACATGTTCAGCTCCACGCCCTGGGCGCCGGCGATCTCGATCAGATCGTCGTTGCTGTATTGGGTCAGCGCCTGCGGATCCGACACCAGCTTGTCCATGCAGTCGTTGTCGAAATCGGCATTGATAAAGCCGGCGCGCTCGCCGTCGAGCTGGTGCGACAGGCCGCCGGTGCCGAACACCACCACCTTCTGCTCGCCGGCGAAGGAGGCCACCGCCCGGCCGATGGCCTGGCCCAGGGCGAAGCAGCGCGACGGCTTGGGCATGGGGTGACGCTCGCAGTTGATGCACACGGGAATCACCTTCAGGTGCTGGTACTGGTGGCCCGGGTACATCAGCGACAGCGGCACCGTCAGGCCGTGGTCGACCTTGATGTCCTGGCAGACGGTGGGATCGAAGTCGTTCTCGACCAGCTCGTTGACGATATGCCAGGACAGTTCGGTCTCGCCGGTCACCGGGGGTATGGTCGCGATGCCCCAGCCCTCGTCGGCGTTCTCGTACCGGGGCGCGCAGCCGATGGCGAAGGTCGGCTTCTTGTCGAGGAACATCTCCAGGCCGTGATCGTTGTAGAACACGATGGCGATGTCCGGCTGCTGTTCGTTGAGCCACTCGCGCAGCGGCGGATAGCCGGCGAAGAAATCCCGCCAGTAATCGCTGTTTTCCAGCCCCCGCTCCATGGCGATGCCGATGGCCGGGATGTGTGAGGTGGTGATACCGCCGATAATCTTAGCCATGCTGCTTGCCCCTTCCTTGACTGTCCAGATACGCCTTGAATTCCTCGGTGGTCATGCCGGTCTGCAGGCCACCGATGTCCTGCATGTTCAGCCCCAGCAGGCCGGTGAACTTCGCCAGGTAATAGATGCTGCCGCCTTCGCGCAGCAGCGCCAGCACGTCGCGCCGGAGAATCGCCTCCTTCTGCGCCGGCGTCAGGCCGAACTGGTCGCAGTAGCCGGCCTCGTCGGCCTTGAACGCCTCGCGGTTGGCGGCGTCGTTGAAGGAATAGCACATCTTGTTCAGCGCATAGCCCTTGGTGGCCATGGGACCGTCGAAATTGATGGTGCCGGGGATCTGTTTTTTCTCGGTGGATGCCATTGTGGTCACCTCCTCCATTATTTGGACCAGTAGAGCCGCATCGGGTTGTCGACCAACAGCTTGTGCTGCAGCTCGGCGGTGGGCGCTATCCGCGGGATCACGTCGACCAGGTGGCCGTCGTCGGGAACGTGCGACTTCATATTGGGGTGCGGCCAGTCGGTGCCCCAGAGCACGCGATCGGGGAACTGCTCGACCAGGGTGCGGGCGAAGGGCACCACGTCCGAGTAATCGGGTGGCGTCAGGGTCAGGCGCTCGGGGCAGCTGACCTTGGTCCAGATCCTGTCGTTGTCGCGCAGCAGCTGCACGAAGCGCTGGAAATCCGCATGCTCGACGCCCTTGGCCACATCGGGCCGGCCCATGTGGTCGACCACTATGGTGGTGTCGAGTTCGTTGAGGAAGGGGATAAGGCCTTCCAGATCCGGCGCCTCGAAGTAGACCACTATGTGCCAGCCCAGGGGCTTGATCTTCTCGGCGATCGACAGAAACACCTCCTTCGGCGTGCTATCGACCAGGCGCTTGACGAAGTTGAAGCGCACGCCGCGCACCCCGGCCCTGTCCATCGCCTGCAATTCTTCCAGCGTAACGCTGGGATCCACCACCGCCACGCCCCGGGCCAGCTGGCCGGCGCTTTCCAGGGCATCGATCAGCGCGGCGTTGTCGGTGCCGTGGCAGGAGGCCTGGACGATGACGTTGCGCTCGAAGCCGAGATGGTCGCGCAGCTCGAACAGCTTCTCCTTGGGCGCATCACAGGGGGTGTACTTGCGCTTGGGGTGGTAGGGGAATCGGTCCGCCGGGCCGAACACGTGGCAGTGGGCATCGACGGCGCCCGCCGGCGCCCTGAACGCCGGCTGGCTGGGGTTAGGGTGAAAAGGTAAGTAATCTGCGTCCATCATCTTGCTGCATCCCTCTGTCAATGGTTATGGGCGAAGACTTCGCCGTCGAACAGTTTGCGCGCCGTCCGCAGCAGCGCCGCCGGACCGGGCTGGCCGGCCTCGTCCACCTCCAGGATCACCGTCATCTCGCCGATGGGGTGCTCCACCGCCAGCAGCTTGCACCTGCCCTCGGGCAGGCTGGCCACCTCGAACGCCGGCGAACCGGGCAGCACCGCCGCCGTGGCCACGCTGACCGCCCCCAGCACGCCGATGGAGGCGTGGCAACGGTGCGGGATAAAGGTGCGGGTCGACAGGGCGCCGCCGCGGCTGGCGGGGCTGACCATGGTCATCTTGGGCACCGACTTGTCCTTGACCTCGCCCAGGTTCATCAGCGGGCCGGCCTGGAGGCGGATGGACTCCAGCCGGGCGCGCAGCGCCGCGTTGGCCTCCAGCTCCTCGCGGCTCTCCTGGCCACTGATGCCCAGATCCGCGGCGCGCAGGATCACCACCGGCATGCCGTTGTCGATCAGGGTAACATCGACGCCGTCGATGCTGTCCACGACATTGCCGGTGGGCAGCAGGGCGCCGCAGCTCGAGCCGGCGGTGTCGGTGAAGGTGATGGGCACCGGCGCGCTGTGGCCCGGCACCCCGTCGATGCGGGCCTCGCCCACATAGCTGACCTGGCCGTTCGGGGTGCAGACCCGGGCGATGGCCACCTGGCCGGTGTTCTCCATATAGATGCGCACCTCGGTTTCGCCGTCCCGCGCCGCCACCAGGCCGCGCTCGATGGCGAAGGGGCCGACCCCGGCCAGGATATTGCCGCAGTTCTGGGCGTCGGTGACGATGGCCTGATCGACGAACACCTGCAGGAACAGGTAGTCGACGTCGGCGTCGGCGCGGGCCGAGCGCTTCACCACCGCCACCTTGGAAGTCAGCGGGTCGGCCCCGCCCAGGCCGTCGATCTGGCGCGGATCGGGCGAACCCATCACCCGCAACAGCAGGGCGTCACGCGCGGCGGTGTCGGCGGGCAGCTCCTCGGCCAGGAAGTAGCCGCCCTTGGAGGTGCCGCCCCGCATCCACATGCAGCGGATCCCCTCAGACATACTTCAGCCCCTTCTCTTGCAGGCGCGGGCGCATGTCGTAAATGTCCAGCCCCAGCTCGCCGTTGGCCAGGCGCACCCGTTTGGCCTCTTCCCGCGCCATGCGCTCGCGCGATTCTTTAAGCACCTCGGCGGCGTGCTCCCGGCGCACCACCACCACCCCGTCGTCGTCGGCGACGATAACGTCACCCGGATTGATCAGGGCGTCGGCGCAGACGATGGGCACGTTGACCGAGCCCAGGGTCTCCTTGATGGTGCCTTCGGCGAACACCGCCTTGGACCAGACCGGGAACTGCATCTGCCGCAGATCCCGGGTGTCGCGCACGCCGCCGTCGATCACCAGGCCCACCACGCCGCGCGCCTGGGCCGAGGTGGCCAGCAGATCGCCGAAGAAGCCGTGCACCGAGGGCGAGGTCGGCGCGAACACCAGGATGTCGCCCGGCCGGCACTGCTCTATGGCCACGTGCATCATCCAGTTGTCGCCGGCGGCGCCGGAGATGGTCAGGGCGGAGCCGGCCACCGCCACGTCCTGCTGGATGGGCCGCATATAATGGGCCAGCAGGCCGGTGCGGCCCTGGGCCTCGTGGATGGTGGCGACGCCGCACCGGGCCAGGCCGTCGATCACCGCCTGATCCGCGCGTTCGATATGCTGTACGACCAGATTCTCTCTCATGATGGGCTCCTTGTGGCTCAGGCCGGAATGCGCAGGCGGCTGAACACGCGCCGGGCATTGTGCTCGAAAATCGCCTGCTTCTGCTCGACGCTCAGCACTTTGTTGCCGTCGATATAGCGTTTGGTGTCATCGAAATAGTGGCCGGTTTCCGGATCGATGCCGCGCACCGCGCCGATCATCTCGGAGGCGAACAAAATGTTTTTGGTCGGTACTATGTCGAGCAGCAGATCGATGCCGCGCTGGTGATAAACGCAGGTATCGAAATAGATGTTGTTCAGCACCCGCTCTTCCAGCTCGAAGCCCTGATCCAGCGCCAGGCCACGGAAACGGCCCCAGTGGTAGGGCACGGCGCCGCCGCCGTGGGGGATGATGATCTTCAGCTCGGGGAAGTCCTTGAACACGTCGGACATCATCAGCTGCTGGAAACCGGTGGTGTCACCATTCAGGTAATGGGAGCCGGTGGTATGGAAGCAGTCGTTGCAGGCCGCGCTGACGTGCACCATGGCCGGGATGTCGTATTCGACCATCTTCTCGTAGATAGGGTAGAAGGCGCGATCCGCCAGGGAGGCGCCGTTCCAGTGACCGCCGCTCGGATCCGGGTTCAGGTTGATGCCGATAAAGCCCATCTGCTCGACGGTACGGATGATTTCCGGCACCGACTTGGCGGGGTCGACGCCCGGTGACTGGGGCAACTGGGCGACCGGCGCGAAGTTGTTGGGGAACAGGTCGCAGACCCGGCGGATCAGATCGTTCTGGTGCTCGGTCCAGAACCGGCTGGTATATTCATTTCCGATATGATGGCCCATCCAGCTGGCGCGGGGAGAGAAAATGGTGAGATCGGTGCCCCGCTCCCGTTGCAGCCGCAACTGGTTGTTCTCGATGCTCTCGCGGATCTGGTCGTCGCTGATGACCATCTGCCCCTTTTCACCGACGAAGGACGAGTCCCTGGCGACGGCCGCCTTCTGCTGGTCGCGATATTCGCCCACCTGGGGCGGCGTGGTGGTGTAGTGACCATGACAATCGATGATCATTGCTGGACTCCCTGTGACTGGATTCCTGGGTCTTAGCGCCTCACATAGCGCCACCACCATCGGAATCGGCAAAAGATTCGCTGGATCCGGGATCCAGCCCGTTTTCGTTGACACAGTATTGTCCTGCCAGGCCACAGCCGGCCATTTCAATTTTCCCGCAATGATATTAGATTTTGATATAGCACCCATATTCAGCCGAGCAGGTCAGGAGCCCGATGCCCCCCCCCCTCCCCAATATCAGACACCTGCGGGTATTCCGCGAAGTCGCCGAATGCCGGAGCATCAGCCAAGCCGCCCCCCGGGTGTTCCTGTCCCAGCCGGCGATCACCCAGGCGATTGCAAAACTGGAAGCGCAGCTCGAGACGGCGCTGTTCGAACGCCACGCCGATGGCATGTTTCCGACCGAGGCGGGCAAGGTCTGGCACAACCGGGTCGACCGCTGCCTGGACTATATCGAGAACGGCATCCGCGAGATCCTGAAAAACCGCCCGGGCGGCCGGCCCGCCTCGGCCGGGCAGATACTGCCGCTGCTGACCACCACCCAGCTGAAGGCCCTGGTCGCCGTCAGCGAGGCCCGCAACTTCACCATCGCCAGCCGCAGCCTCGGTGTTTCCCAATCCTCCCTGCACCGGGCGGCACGGGAGCTGGAACAGCTGCTGGCGATACCGCTGTTCGAGAAGACCAGCACCGGCATCGGCATCACCAAGGCCTGCCAGGCGCTGACGCGGGCGGTCAAGCTGGGCTTCGCCGAGATCCGCCAGGGCCATGACGAGCTCAACGCGCTGCGCAGCCGCGAGGTCGGCAAGATAGCGCTCGGCAGCATGCCGCTGGCGCGCACCTCCATACTGCCGGAGGTGATCAACCGTTTCGGCGCCCTGCACCCGGATATCGGCATCAACGTCGTCGATGCGCCCTACGACGATCTGCTGCAGCACCTGCGCCATGGCGACCTGGATTTTCTGGTGGGCGCCCTGCGCTTCCCCGCCCCGGCCGATGACATCGTCCAGGAGGAGCTGCTGTCGCCGCCCCTGGCGATAGTGGCGCGCAAGGGCCATCCCCTGGCCTCGCGGCCGAAACTCGACATCGCCACCCTGGCCGACCAGGCCTGGGTAGTGCCCCGCGGCGGCACCCCGACCCGGGCCTTCTTCGACTCGCTGTTCGTCGACAAGGGGCTGCCGCCCCCCTCCCGCCTGGTCGAAACCAGTTCGCAAATACTTATCCGTGAACTGCTGCGCGGCAGCGATCGGCTGACCCTGATCTCGACCCACCAGATAGAGCATGAATTGCGCCTCGGGCTGCTCTGTGTACTGCCCTACGCCCTGAGCCACACCCGCCGCCCCATCGGCATTACCCTGCGCCAGAACTGGCAGCCGACGCCGTTCCAACGCCGGTTTCTCGATATGCTGCGCGAGGCCGCCGGCCGCTACGCGGACCAGTAGCACAGGAGCCGCTATGCAAAAATTGAATACCCTGAGCCCAGATCCAATTATTCAGCCCCTGGCCCCGGTGCTAGATTGAGCTGAACCCCCTCTTCCAGCCGGAGCAGAGTCCATGCCGACCGACACCGCACTGCGCCTTGCCTTTATCGGCTTCGGCGAAGCCGCTTCCGCCATCGCCCTCGGGCTGCGCGAAGCCGGCGCCGCCGTCGAGATGCGGGCCTACGATATCAAGTCCGACAGCGACGATGCCCCGCTGCGCGAGCGGCTCCGGCATCAGTACCAGGCGGCCGGCGTCCGTGCCTGCGCGACCCTGGCCGAGGCCCTCGACGGGGCCGTGCTGGTCTTTTCGCTGGTCACCGCCGACCAGGCGGCCCTCGCCGCCCGGGCCGCGGCGCCGCTGCTGCAGCCCGGCCAGCACTTCCTCGACGGCAACTCCTGTTCGCCCGGCGGCAAGCGCGGCTCGGCCATGCTGATCGCCGCCTCCGGCGCCCGCTACAGCGACGTCGCCGTGATGGCGCCCATCCATCCGGCGCGGCAGCGTACCCCGCTGCTGCTCAGCGGCGAGCACGCCGCCGGGCTGCAGCCGCTGCTCGAACGCCTGGGGATGAACGCCCGCCTGATGCCGGGCGCCGTCGGCGCCGCTTCGACCGTGAAGATGCTGCGCAGCATCATGATCAAGGGCATGGAGGCGCTGAGTGCCGAATGCCTGCTGGCGGCGCGCCAGGCCGGTATCGAGGAGACCATACTGCCGTCGCTGGAGCAGAGTTTTCCCGGTTTCGGCTGGCGCCAACAGGCCGGCTACAACCTCGAACGCATGACCCGGCACGGCCTGCGCCGCGCCGCCGAGATGCGGGAGGTGGCCGCCACCCTCGACGAACTCGGCATGGGCAACGAGATGGCCGCCGCCACCGCCGCCTGGCAACAGCGCATCGGCGAACTGGGGATCCGCAACGATAGCACCGACCTGGCGCGGCAGGCGGATCCGATACTGGAGCACCTCGCCCGGGCCTCCGCCCGAGATGTACCACTACCCCGATAACAGTTAGGAGAAGACTGATGAGACTTTGCATCGCCGGCGCCGCGGGCGCCTTCGGCATGAAACACATGGATGCCATCGCCGCCATCGACGGCGCCCGGGTGACCTCGGTCGTGGGTTCCAACCCGGAGGCGATCCGCGCCTTCGCCGAGGAGCGCGGCGTGCCCCACTACTGCACCGATCTGGCCGAGGCCCTGGCCCGGGACGACGTCGACGCCGTGATCCTGGCCACCCCGACCCAGCTGCACGCCTCCCAGGCGATCCAGTGCCTGGAGGCCGGCAAGCACGTCATGGTCGAGATCCCCATGGCGGACAACATCGAAGACGCGCGCAAGCTGGTCGAGACCCAGCAGCGCACCGGCCTGGTCGCCATGGCCGGCCACACCCGCCGCTTCAACCCCAGCCACCAGTGGATCCACAACAAGATCCAGGCCGGCGAGCTGAAGGTGCAGCAGATGGACGTGCAGACCTACTTCTTCCGTCGCACCAACAAGAACGCCCTGGGCCAGGCCCGTTCCTGGACCGACCACCTGCTGTGGCACCATGCCTGCCACACCGTCGACCTGTTTCAGTACCAGACCGGTGAAACCGCCAGCCAGGTGCAGGCCCTCCAGGGCCCCATCCATCCGGAACTCGGCATCGCCATGGACATGAGCATCGGCATGAAGGTTCCGAATGGCGCTATCTGCACCCTGTCTCTGTCGTTCAACAACGACGGCCCCCTGGGGACCTTCTTCCGCTACATCTGCGACCAGGGCACCTACATCGCCCGCTACGACGACCTGGTCGACGGCCACGAGAACAAGATAGACCTGAGCGGGGTGGCGGTGTCCAACAACGGCATCGAGCTGCAGGATCGGGAGTTCATCGCCGCCATCCGCGAAGGCCGCGAGCCCAACGCCAGCGTGGCCCAGTGCCTGCCGGCGATGGAAACCCTGAGCCGCCTGGAGCTGTGCCTGCAGCAGGCAGGCTAACGGCCAGGGGGCGGCCCGCGGGCTGCCCCTTTCCATGGACCACCATGCTTGCAAGGGGATGAACCGATGAAGATTGCCAATCCGCTGTTCGACCAGCCCGGCATCGGCCTGGGCTGCATGAACCTGTCCCACGCCTATGGCAGCCCGCTGTCGGAAGCCGATGCCGTCCGGGCGCTGCAGACCGCCTTCGACCTGGGCTACCGCCATTTCGACACCGCCACCCTCTACGGCGGCGGCGCCAACGAAACCCTGCTCGGCAAGGCATTGCACGACAAACGCCAGCAGCTGTTCCTGGCCAGTAAATGCGGCATGGCGATCGGCCGCGACAGCGGCAAGAAGGAGATAGACGGCCGCCCCGCCACCCTGAAACGCCAGTGCGAGGACAGCCTGCGCCGGCTGCAGACCGACTGCCTCGACCTCTACTACCTGCACCGGCTGGACCCGCGGGTGCCCGTCGAAGAGAGCGTCGGCGCCCTGGCCGACCTGGTCCGTGACGGCAAGATCCGCGCCATCGGGCTGTCGGAAGTTTCCGCCGCTACCCTGGCCAGGGCGCAGGCGGTGCACCCGATCGCCGCGGTGCAGTCCGAGTATTCCCTCTGGACCCGCAACCCCGAAATCGCCCTGCTCGACGCCTGCCGTGCCAGCAGTACCGCCCTGGTCGCCTTCAGCCCGCTGGCACGCGGCTTCCTGGCCGGCAGCCTGCGCGATATCGGTGGCCTGGAGCCGAAGGACATCCGCAACAATATGCCGCGCTTCAGCGCCGACCACTTCCCGAAGAACCTGGCGCTGCTCGACGAATACCAGCGCCTCGCCAGGGACGCCGCCTGCACCCCGGCCCAGCTGGCGCTGGCCTGGGTGCGCAGCCGGGGCGATGTTATCCTGCCGATCCCGGGCAGCCGTTTTGTCGAGCATATGCGGGAAAATCTGGCCGCCGAGCCGCTCCGGCTCGATGCCGGGACCCTGGCCCGGCTCGATGGGCTGATCAACCAGGCGACCGTCTCGGGTCCGCGTTACAATACGGCCCAGCAGGCCGAGATCGATACCGAAGAGTTTGGCTGAGCCCCTGCCCCGCCGGGCAGCGCGGGGTTCCGGCACCGCACCGCCCGGCGGCGAGGAGCCCAAACCAGGGGCGCTTAACGCACTCGACAACCAAGAGGAGCCATCGTCATGAGCCGCATCACCGCCAGGGACTGGAGCAGCCAGCCGCCCTACCGCCATCCCGACTACAAGTCGAGCGGCCTGCGCAGCCCGACGCAGCCACGGGTCCGGATCGACCCGGAGCTGGCCGAGCTGACCGGCCCGGTGTTCGACGCCGACCTGCAGGGGCCGCTGGATCACGACCTGACCCGGAACGGCCGGGTCAACGGCGAGCCCCTCGGCGAGCGCATCCTGGTCACCGGCCGGGTGCTCGACGAGTTCGGCCGGCCTGTCCCCGGTACCCTGCTCGAGATCTGGCAGGCCAACGCCGCCGGCCGCTATGTGCACAAGCGCGATCGGCACGGCGCGCCGCTCGATCCCAATTTCCTCGGCGCCGGCCGCTGCCTGACCGATGCCCGGGGCCGCTACACCTTCTACACCATCAGGCCGGGCGCCTATCCCTGGGACAACCACCCCAACGCCTGGCGGCCCCCCCACATCCATTTTTCCCTGTTCGGGCCCGCCATCGCCACCCGGCTGGTGACCCAGATGTACTTTCCCGGCGACCCGCTGCTGGCCCATGATCCCATCTTCAACGGCGTTCCAACCGAGGCCCGGGACCGGCTGGTGAGCCGCTTCTCCCTGGATGCGACCGAAGAGGGCTTCGCCCTGGGCTACCTCTTCGACATAGTGCTGCGCGGCGTGGACGCCACCCCGATGGAAGCCTGAGCCATGAGCATGAAACAAACCCCGTCCCAGACCGTAGGCCCCTACTTCGCCTACGGCCTGACCGCCCGGCAGTACCACTACCCCTTCGGCCAGGTGGCCGACGGCAGGCTGCGCCGGGGCCAGGTCGCCGGCGAGCCCATCCGCCTCACCGGCCGGGTGCTGGACGGTAACGACCAGCCGGTGGACGACGCCATGATCGAAATCTGGCAGGCCAATGCCGCCGGCCGTTTCCACCATCCGCTCGACCAGCGGGCGGATCGCCCCCTGGATCCCGGCTTCCTGGGGTTTGGCCGCTGCGGCACCGGTACCCGCGAGGATCTGAGCTTTTGCTTCGAGACCATCAAGCCCGGCCCGGCCGGGCCCGGCCAGGCGCCCTTTATCTCGGTGCTCCTCTTTATGCGCGGCCTCCTGAGCCACGCCTACACCCGCCTCTACTTCGAGGATGAAGCCGCCGCCAACGCCGCCGATCCGGTGCTGAACCGGGTGCCCGCCGCACGGCGCGCCACCCTGGTAGCCCGCCGCACCCATACCGCCACCGGGGTGGAGTACCGCTTCGACATCCGGATGCAGGGGCCGCGGGAAACCGTATTTTTCGAGATTTAGGGAAGAGTCCGGGCCGCCCCCGGCAACCGCCATCCAGCGAGGCCATCATGTATTCCGTTTCCCCCTTCGATTCCGCCCTGTACCGGCAACTGCTGTCCGACAAGGAAGCCGCCGCCTTGCTCGGCGACGAGGCCCAGATCGCCGCCATGCTGAAAGTGGAAGGCGAACTGGCCCTGGCCCAGGCCGACTGCGGGCTGATCCCCCTCGACGCCGCCGCGGCCATCGCCAGGACCGCCGCCAACCTGACCCTGCCGGCCATCAAGCTGGCCGCCGGCACCGCCTCGGCGGGAGTGCCGGTGCCGGCCCTGGTCAAGGCGCTGAAACAGGCCCTGCCCGCCGAACAGGCGCGCTGGGTCCACTTCGGCGCCACCAGCCAGGATATCGTCGACACCGCCCAGATCCTCAACTGCCGGGAGCTGCTGGCACTGTACGAGGGCCGCCTGGGCCGGGCCATCGACCGCCTGGCCGGCCTGGCCGCCAGCCATCGCCATACCCCGCTGGCCGGCCGCACCCGCACCCAGCAGGCGGCGCCCATGAGTTTCGGCTTCAAGGTGGCCGGCTGGCTGGCGCCGCTGCTGCGCCAGCGACAACGACTGGCCGAGCTCAGGCCCCGGCTGCTGAAGGTGCAGCTGGGCGGCGCCGTGGGCACCCTCACGGCCATGGGGGAAGGGGCCGCCGACATCGCCGCGCGGCTGGCCAAACGGCTGACGCTGGCGCCGGCGCCCGGCTGGCATACCCAGCGCGACAGCCTGGTAGAGCTGGCCGACTGGCTGGCCATGACCACGGGGCTGCTCGGCAAGGTAGCCCAGGACTGGCTGTGGCTGAGCCAGACCGAGGTGGGCGAGATCGGCTTCAACAACGGCGGCGGCTCCTCCACCCTGCCCCAGAAGAGCAACCCGGTGAATGCCGAGGTCGTGGTGGCCCTGGCCCGGCACAACGCCGGCCTGGTGGGGCAGATGCACCAGGCCATGGTGCAGGAGCACGAACGCAGCGGCAGCGGCTGGACCCAGGAGTGGCTGGTGCTGCCCGCCATGCTGATGGGCACGGCGGTGGCCCTGCACCATATGCTGGACGCCCTGGCACACCTGCGGGTCGATACGGGGCGGATGCAGGCCAACCTGGCGCGGCATAACGGGGTGATCTTCGCCGAAGCCGCCACCTTTGCCCTGGCGGCGCAGATGCCCCGGGACAGGGCGGCCGCCCTGGTCTCCGCCGCCTGCCAGGAAGCCCTGGCGGGCTCGCGGCCCCTGCTCGACATCCTCTGCGAGCAGTCCGGCATCCGCCTGGAACTGGCGCAGTTACAGCGGCAACTGCTCGAGGGCGGCGCCACCGCCCCCTGGCTCGACGCCATCCTGGCCGAAGCCGCCCATCCCCCACACCATTAAGGAGCCACCGTGCTGGCCGTTGTATCCATTACCGCCCCCATCTTTATCCTGATCGCCCTCGGCTACGGCGCCGTGCGCTTCCGGCTGATGCCGGCCGAGGCCGTGCCCGGCCTGGGCCGTTTCGTGCTGTTCTTCGCCATGCCGGCGCTGATCTTCCATACCCTGTCCAACCTCAGCTTCCGCCAGGTGATAGAGCCCCACTACCTGCTGGCCTACGCCGGCGGCTCCCTGCTGCTGCTGATCCTGGGCCTGCTGCTCACCCTGCTGGTGCTGAAAAACGAGGCGGTGCTGGCGTCCTTCAAGGCCATGGGCATGGTGGTGCCGAACAGCGCCTTCTTTGGCTACCCGGTGCTGCTGCAGGTGTTCGGCGAGCCCCCGGCCCGCGCCTTCGCCATGGCCCTGCTGGTGGAAAACCTGCTGATCATCCCCCTGGCGCTGGCGCTGCTGGAGTTCCACGCCAACCGCCACAACGGCCACTCCCTCGGCCGGGTGCTGCTCGGCCTGCCCGGCCGGGTACTGCGCAATCCCCTGGTGCTGGCCATCGCCGCCGGCACCCTGGCCTCGGCGCTCAACCTCAGCCTGCCCCAGGCCATGGCCACCAGCCTGGAGCTGCTGGGCCGGGCCTCGGCGGCGGTGGCGCTGTTCGTGATCGGCGGCTCCCTGGTGGGCAGCCCGGTGCGGGGCAACCTGGCCGGCATGAGCACGGTGATGCTGGGCAAGCTGGTCGCCCACCCGCTGCTGGTGGCACTGATGGTGTGGTGGCTGCCGCCCTTCGAGCCGGAGCTGCAGCTGGCGGCGATACTGATGGCCGCCATGCCGATGATGAGCATCTACCCCATCATCGGCGGCCAGTACGGCCAGCGCAGCTTCGCCGCCAGCACTCTGCTGCTGACCACGGCCGCGGCCTTCGTGACCCTGTCCGTCATTCTGCTGCTGTTCGCCTGAACGCAAGCGGGCCCAGGGCCCGACACAGGCGCAGGCCAACACTCAACGACGAAAAAGCCCCCCGTCACCGGGTGACGGGGGGCTTTTTTTCCGCTATCGCACTCAGAACGAGTAGGTCACGCTGGCCTGCAGCCGCAGGGCGTCGCCCTTGTCGTTATCGGCGGTGGTGCGTGACGCCCGGGACAGCTCCAGCCCGTAACTCACCCTGTTGACGGGGGTCCAGATGTAGTTGAGGTGGACCAGTTCGCGCTTTTTGTCGCGTCCGCCCACTGCCAGGCCGGCCTGCAGGGCATGGTCCCAGTCGATGTCAGCATAGGAGTAGGACAGGTTGACCGCGCCCGGACCCACCGGCTGGCTGACCCCCAGGGCCCCGCCCCAGGCGGTGAGGGTTTCCAGGCTGTCGCCGGCCCGGTAGGCGGCCGGCGCGCCGGACACGTTCAGGTAGCCGCCGATGCCGTCGCCGCCGCCGATCATGGCTCTGAAGGTGGTACCCTGGTCCAGGCTGAGGCTGGCGGCCGCAAACAGCCCCCAGCCGGTGGCGCTGTCATCCACCTCGCCGTCATCCAGCGCCACTTCCCGCAGCAAGCCGCCCAGGGCGTATTTGAGGTTGCCGAACGCGGACTCGTAACGCAGGGTCAGATCCGGCAGGCTGTCCTTGCGATCGCCGTCGGCCACGTTGGCCTCATCGACAAAGGAGGTGCCCGACATGGAGCCGCTGGGGGCCTCCAGCGCGAGGTGCAAGCCGTTGCTGGAATAACGCAGCTGGGCCTGGCGGTTGCCGCCCGGACCTATGGGGCCGGTAAAGTCGAGCACCGGCGTCGCCCCGATCAGGGAGCCGAAATTGGTCCAGGTCTGGCCGGCGGTCAGGCCGTTCCAGGAACCATAGGCATGGCGCAACCTGAAGTTACCGCCGCCGGAGCCGTAAAAGTCCCCCTCCAGCACCGTCAGCAGATCGCCCTGCCCGGTCGGCGTCACCGTTTTCAGGCCGAGCCGGCTCTGGTAGGCATGAAAGGTGGTGTCACCGCCGCTGGAGGTTTTCTCGTCGCCCACGGCCACCCTGCTGAAATCGATGGAATTGCCCAGCCCCTTGCTGCCGGCCTTGACGTCTCCCACATCGTACATGGCATCCAGCTTGACATAGCCATAAGCGGAAACTTTTGTATCGCCGAGTTCAACATCCAACGCCATGGCGCCGCTGCTGCACAATACGGCGGCGCCGACCATCATCGACAAGGGGGTTACCTTAAACAGTTTCTGATTCATTTTCTTCCCTGACTAAAATAAATTAAATAAAAAACACTTCTTCACTTTATTACCCTTATCCATTGCACAACCTGCCCCAGGCCGACCATATAAATCCAACCTGTCTTTAACGAGGAGGAGATAGCCTCCCCATCATTAACAGTGACCATATAGTCGGGCACTTGGCGTTTATATAAACGGATTGCCATGCAAGGATATCCATATCCCCCAAGGTCAAAGATTCAACACCCTGGTGGATATATGCTTGGTTCACTCCATTACAGCCGGCATTCCGCTGAAGGAGTGGCGTACAGGTCGGTCCCGAAGGTCTTTTCAATCACGGGACGCAATTTTCCATCGGCCAGGCTGACCTTGCCCATGTAATTGGGGATCAGCAGTTGGTGGTCCTCCGCCCGCATCAGGGCCGGCCCATGGATGGTGTCGAAGCGGGCGCCTTCCAATGCCGAGGCGACGGCCGCGGGCTGCACGCTGCCGGCCAGCCGTACCCCTTCAAAAATGGTACGGGTGCCGTTGTAGGCCTGGCCTTCATTCTCCGTGGGGAAACGGCCGAAGCGCTGCTGCCAGGCGGCGACAAAGGTCCGATTCATCTCGGTATCGATCTCGGCGCCATAGCCGATATTGCCCCAGACACCCTCGGTGGCTCCCTCGGTGGCCTCGACCAGGTAGTTGAAGATCAGGGAATGGCCGATCAGCTTGCTCTGCGCAGTCAGGCCGAAGGACTCGGCCTGGCGGACGAAGGCGATGGCATCGCGCCCGACCATGGCGACCCAGATGCTGTCGACCCCGGCAGCCTTGAGCTGGGTGATGTAGGGCGCGAAGTCGGTGGTCCCGAGCGGTGCAAACAGCGACAGCTTGTTCCCCTTGCCCTGCTCGGCGGTCAGCACGTCGAAGAAGGTGGCGGAATCATGGCCCCAGTTGTAGTCGGCGGCGATCACCGCGAAGCTGTTGCCCTCCACCCCTTTCATCCACTCGCGCATCATGGCCATGTCCATCCGGTCCGAGTGGTTGGTCCTGAACAGGCGGGCATTGCAGTGGCTGCCGGTCAGCCCGTCCATCTTGCTGAGGATGCCGAAATAGACGGCGTCCCAGCGTTTCATGCTCTGTGCCAGGGTCAGCGAAATGGACGAGGAAATGGGCCCTATCACAAACTTGTGTCCTTCCCGGCTCAGGCGCTCCGTGACCCGGCGCGCTCCTTCCGGGGTACTTTCGTCATCGGCGGTTTTGATAATGACTTCCCGGCCGTCGATGCCGCCATTGGCATTGGCTTCGTCCACCGCGAACTGAATACCACGCAGGGCTTCTTCCCCCTGTTGGGCAAAGACGCCGGTCAAGGAGGTGACCGCCGCTATTTTTATTGGCTCCTTGTTCGAAGCCGTAGCCGCCATGGGCAATAGAGAGGCTATCAGCGAACTCAATACCAAGCCTTTGACATTTCTTTTCATCATAATGCTAATCCCTTAACGTTTAATGGATGCAAAAACCCCTGCCACCCATGGGTAGCAATAAAAATCAGGGGTAAAGCGTTTAATGTAATTACACGACGACGTGTTGCTGTAATTCCATAATATGGTCCTGACGGACCTTTCCTTCGGCGACCACGCTGCCCTTGGACAGGGCGTAGTAGCGCTCCGCCACCCGCCCGACCAATGACAGGTTCTGCTCGATCAGCAGCAGCGAGGTCCCCTGCTCCGCCAGTTGGTTGAGGATTTCCGCCAGTTGATCGACGATCACCGGCGCCAGCCCCTCGGTCGGCTCGTCGAGCACGATCAGTTCGGGGTTGGCCATCATGGCCCGGCCGATGGCCAGCATCTGCTGCTGGCCGCCGGACATGGCCGTGCCCGGGGTATGGGCCCGCTCCCTGAGGATGGGAAACAGCCGGTACAGGCTGTCCAGCCGCCAGGGCCCGGCCCGGCCGACGGCCGCGCCCAGCATCAGGTTCTCTTCCACCGTCAGGTTGGGCACTATGCGGCGCCCCTGGGGCACCACCATGATGCCGTTGTTGGCCGCCATATAGGGCCTCAGCCGGCGTGGCTGGCGCTGCCCCAGGCGGATGTCGCCGCTGCGCAGCGAGGCCAGGCCGAGCAGGGTATTGACCACCGTGGTCTTGCCGACCCCGTTGCGGCCGATCAGCGCCACCTTTTCACCCTGGCGCACCGACAGGTTCATGTCGTGCAGCACATGGGCCGCGCCGTAGCCGGCGTTCACCCCCTTGAAACTCAGTAATTCACTCATGCCGCACTCCCCAGATAAGCTTCCCGCACCCTTGGATTGGCCCTCACCCTGTCCGGCTCGCCTTCTGCCAGCACCCTGCCCAGCTCCAGCACCGTAATGGAATGGGAAATACCGAACACCACCTCCATGTCGTGCTCCACCAGCAGCACCGAGACATCGCGGCCGGAAGCCAGTTTCTTGAGGTGGCTGGCCAGCTCCATTGACTCGGGCACCGTCAGCCCGGCCATCGGCTCGTCCAGCAGCAAGATGCCCGGCCGGCCGACCAGGGCCAGGGCCAGATCCAGCCGGCGCTGTTCGCCATAGCCCAGCTCGCCGGCCACCAGCCCGGCCACCGGCATCAGATCCAGCTCCTCCAGCACTTCGGTCGCATCCCGGGCGGCATCGGCCAGGCCGAGCTTGGCGGCCGCCAGCTCGACCTGATCCCATACCCTCATGCCGGCAAAAATGCTGGTACGTTGAAAGGAACGGGAAACCCCTCTCTTGCGGCGCTCGAACACCCCCAGCCTGGTTACCTCCTCCCCCTTTAATCGGACTATGCCGGCGGAGGGCAGGCGACGTCCGGTGATGGCGTCGATGACGGTGGATTTACCGGCGCCGTTGGGGCCGATCAGGCCACGGATCTCTCCCGGCTTCAGGGAAAAGGACACGCCGTCGACCGCCTTGACACCGCCGTACTGCACCACCAGTCCCTGTACTTCGAAATTAAGCTTTGCCATTGCTGGACTCCATCCTTGTGACGCTCGGCTGGCGACGCTGACCGCGGCGGAAGCGGAGGCGACGCAACCCTTTCTCCAGGCCGCCGGCCATGCCTTCGGGGGCAAACACCACCACCAGGATCAGGGCCATCCCCAGTATGCCCATCCAGTAATCGGTGACCCCGCCCAGGTAATCCTTGACCAGGAAGTAGACCACGGCGCCCAGCACGGGCCCCCACAGCTGGTGAAAGCCGCCGAGGATCACCATGATCAGGGCGATGCCCGAAACGCTCCAGTGCAGGCTTTCCGGCGACACATAGCCGGTGTAGAGCGCGGACAGCACCCCGGCCATGGCGGTAATGCCGGCCGACAGGCTGTACAGCGCGGCCCGGGGCAGCAGCACCTGGATGCCGATAAAACGGGCCCGCTCCTCGTTGTCGCGAATCGCCTCGGTGACCCGGCCGAAGCGGCCGCGCAACAACAGCGTCAGCAGCGCCATGGTCAGCACCAGTACCCCCCAGCACAGCAGGAACATGGCGTCCGGCTCGTACAGACGATGGGTATCCAGGCCGAACAGGGTATCGGGCCAGTTGATGCCGAGGCCGTCGGCTCCCCCGAGCAGCTCCCGCGAACGGGAGGCGGTCAAGAAGAAGCTCTGCCCCACGGCCAGGGTCAGCATCCCGAAGGCGATGCCTGGCACCCGGCAGATCAGCAGCCCCAGCACCAGGGCGACGAGCAGTACCACCAGCAGGGTCAGCAGGATGATCAGTTCGGCCGGCAGCCGGGTATGCTGCAACAGCAACGCCAGCAGGTAGCCGGAGGAGCCGAAGAAGGCAGCGTGACCGAAGCTGCCCAGGCCGTTCTGGCGCAGCAGCACCCCGACGCCCAGCGCAAAGAGCGCATAGATGGTCGCCTGGGTCAACAGCGACTGGGCAAGGCCGGACTCGACCAGGGTCACCAGCAGCAGCCCGGCCAGCAGCGCCAGCGCCGTTTTCCACAGGATGTCCTTGTTGCTTTTGTTGAGCTGGCTCATAGACGATTACCGGCGATACCCGCCGGCCTCCACAGCAGAATGGCAATCATCAGCATAAAGGGCAGCAGGGCGGAGATCGCGGGCAGGTAGACGATGCCGAACGACTGTACCTGGCCCAGCAGCACGGCGGCGACGAAGGTGCCCCCTATGCTGCCCAGGCCGCCGATCACCACCACCACGAAGGAGTTGATCAACACATCGCTGCCCATGCCCGGCGCCAGGGAGAGCATGGGCGAGGCCACCACGCCGGCCAGCCCGGCCAGAGCGGTACCCAACCCGACCACGATGGCGCTGACTTTGTCGGTATTAACACCCTGCATGGCGGTGGTGGTCGGATCCGTGCTGGCGGCTCTCAGGTAGAGGCCGATGCGGCTGAAGCGGATCCAGCAGAACAGCCCCCCCATGACCAGGGCCCCCAGCGCCACTATCGCCAGGCGATAGACGGGTACCGCGGAGCCGAACAGCGTCAGTGAACCGCCGAGCAGCTCGGGCACCGACACCGACAGATTGGAACGCCCCCAGAGGCTGTGCACCAGATCCTCGATCACCAGCAGCAGGCCGAAGGTCACCAGCAGCACGCTCAGGGGCTCCTTGTCCTGCAACAGGCGAAAGCAAAACCGGTCCAGCAGCACTCCGATAAATCCCATCAGCAACGGGGCGAGCAGCAGGGCCAGCCAGAAACTGAAATGGGTGGCGATGCTGTAGCCCAGGTAGGCTCCCAGCATATAAAGTGCCCCATGGGCAAAATTGACGACCCGCCGCAGTCCATACACCATGGACAGGCCGGAAGCCGCAATCAACAGCAAGGCCCCGTAGACCAGGCCGTTGATCACACTGATCGTAATCATATCTCCTCTCCTTGTTTCAGTATTCGCAGAAAACCGCTTTCTATCCGTGAATGATCAATTAAAGATAAAACCCCCTTCCCTTTAAGAATCCGCTGAAAAAACTGAATATAAAACTCATTGAATAACGACTCCGCCGCACGAGAATAAGCGGATATCGGCAGCCATTAGTTAATCGTTCAATACCTGTTCCGGTGCGCCCAGCGCCAGCCAGCCGCCATCGGCCACCAGGGTGGTACCGGTAATAAAACTGGCCCGCTCGGAGGCGATAAAGGCGATGACTTCCGCTATTTCTTCCGGCCTGGCCAGCCGCCCGAGCGGCGTGCGGCCGACGATACTCCGGGTATCCAGCGCCCCTTGCCGCTCCAGGCCGGCCACCAGTTCGGTACGGACATAACCGGGGGCGACCGCGTTCACCCTGATGCCTTTACGCCCCCATTCACAGGCCATGGAACGGGTCATAGCGGCAATGCCGGCCTTGGCCGCGCCATAGGCATTGCGCCCGGGAATGCCGGCCAAGCCGGCGATGGAGCCTAAATTCACGATGCAGCCACGGCCTTGCTCCAGCATGACCCGCGCCACCATCCGGCTCATCAGAAAAGTGCCCTGCAGGTGTACCCGCAATACCCGGGAAAAATCCTCCAGCCGTTGTTCCTCGGTCGGCACCGACTGGTCCGCGATGCCGGCGCAATTGATCAGCACATCGATTCGGCCGTATATCGACATCACTTTTTTTATTAATTCATCGACCTCATTTTCATTGCCGATATCACAGCCCAACCCCAGATGCCGTTCCCCCAATAATGCCGCCTGGGTCACCGCCAGCTGCGCCCTGATATCGACAATAACGATGTGGTCACCGGCGTCCGCCATCAAGCGGGCGCTCGCCCAGCCGATGCCATTGGCCCCGCCGGTAATCAGCACCACTCGATGATTATCCGTGTCGCGTTGCATATCCCCATTCCTAAAAAAGAGCTGCCGGCCATATCGGCTTATTTAACGCCAGGACGGCGGCAGCCAGGCTGTAATCACCGCTATTCAGCTAAAGGGTTGTCGACTTGCACTGCACTATTTCAGGCCGGCCAGGCTGTCAAACTGGACCGGCTTGATAATTCTGTTTTCCTGGGCGATGACCAGATGGGCCGAGGCCTGCAGATAGTCGGCAAAGGCCGGATCCGAGTCCCGGGCCAGGCTGCGTTGTTCGTAATCGGTCAGGTTTTCATAGCCCCACAGGTGCACCACCTGGTTCAGCGGGCCTATGCTGCTGGTGTAAAACGCCAGCGGCCGCCCCAGATGCTGGAGCAGTATGGGCATGGCCAACCGGTCGAACACCGCCAGAAATTCGGCCATGCCCCGGGGTTTGATGGTGTAGATACGGTGATCCACTATGGCGTGATGCTGCATCGGCGTCGTCCTCCGTGATGGGGTTCAGGCCTTGGCCGCTTCATAGCCGGGGCGCGGGATCAGGGCCATCGGCATGGCCTCCAGTCCGCCGTCCACCGTCAGCTCGGCGCCGTTGATGTAGTCGGAGCGCGGACTCGCCAGGAAGAGCACCGCGTCCGCAATGTCCTGCGGCTTGCCGATGCGCCGGCTGGCGGTCATCTGCCGGCGCCGCCGGGCCACCTCTTCGTCCTCGTAAAAGGAGGCGGACAGGGGCGTCAGGATCAGTCCCGGGCAGACGCTGTTGCTGCGGATGCCGTGCTCCCCCCATTCCGCGGCCAACTGGCGGGAGAGCATGCTGACCGCCGTCTTGGCCGCGCTGTAGGCGCCGCTGTAGGTCTGCGGATAATGGGCCGCGATGGAAGACACATGCACGATGCGGCCCGCACCCTGCGCCAGCATCAGTCGGCCGAACTGTTGCGAGCACAGCAGGTAACCGGTGAGGTTGACCTCGAGCACCTGGTTCCACTGCTCCAGGCTGATGTCGGCCAGCGCGGCCGGACGCAGCACGCTGGCGTTGTTGATCAGCACATCACAGCCGCCGAAGCGGTGTTCGACCCGGGCGGCGGCAGCCTGCACGCTGGCCGGATCGGCGATATCGCATTCCATCGCCGTCACCTCGACGCCGGCCCGGTCCGCCAGCTCATCGGCCAGTTGCTGGCATTGGGCCAAGTCCCTGTCCAGCAGCACGAGACGGGCCCGCTGGCCGGCCAGGGCCCTCGCAATCTCGTGGCCAATACCCCCGGCGGCGCCGGTGATCACGCACACCGCCTCGTTCAGTTGTAGCCAGCTTTCTTGTTCCATTATTTCCACCTCCGGAGCCCGGCTTTCTACCCGACCTGGCTCCACCTAGAATTAACATTGGATTTACAAGGCGGATGATAGGATCTGGGGGAGGGCGGAATGAAGGGACAAAACCCACAAGGAACCCGACATTTTTCACAAAACATTTACACCGGCTCTGGCGTCGGGTGGCTCTCTTTATTACTTTTCCATTGAAAAACAAGTAACAAAATAGCGTTTGGATATATTATCCGCCGCCGGGCGGTAATTCGGACAGAAGGACTTGAACGGAACAGACTATGACCAAGAAGATTCCCAGCTATACCCTATACGGCGAACCGGCGCAGCCCGTCTGGCATGAAGCGCTGCACGTCGAGTCCATTTCCAAACGCTCCGGTTTTTACAATTGGGAAATAGCGCCCCATCGCCACGATGGCCTGCTGCAGCTGCTGTATCTGCGCAGCGGCTCGGGGGAAATTCTGCTCGATAACCTGCGCACGCCGGTCCGGGCGCCCTGCATCCTGATGATACCCTCGCAGATAGTGCACGGTTTTCATTGGGCGGGGCGGGTCGAAGGAGAGGTCGTCACCGCGCTGCAATATCCGCTGGAATCGATGGCCCAGCTCTTGTCACCGTCCTTGCTGCCCCTGCTGCAGCGTCCGCAAGTCATTCCCCTGCCGGACTGGGACCAGGAAGACAATCCCCTGCTGCCGCTGTTCCGGGCCCTCGGCGAGGAATACCACCACAGGGCCAGGGATCACATCGCCTGCAGCCAGGCCCTGTTGCTGGCCCTGCTGATCAATGTGTTCCGCCAGACCGAGGCCGACCCCCGGGTGCCGGTCGTCGTCAATCGGCGGGCCCATCAGATCAAGCAGTTTCGGGAGCTGGTCGAGGTCCATTTCAAGAGCCACAGGGCCGTCAACCAGTATGCCGAGGAGCTGAACCTGACCGGCGCAACCCTGGGTCGACTGTGCCAGGAGCACCTGGGGATGCCGCCGATGGCGGTGATCAACGCTCGCCTGGTGCTGGAAGCCAAACGGGAGCTGGCTCACTCCACCATGAGCATCAAGGAAGTGGCGCACGAGCTGGGCTTCAGTGATGTCGGCTACTTCAGCCGCTTTTTCAAGAAGCACACCGACCTGACCCCCAGTGATTTCCGCGTCAGCGTCGGCCGGCAGGAGACGGAGTGAATATGCATAAATAGTCCTGACCTTGACGGGATTTGTCCATTCAATCGCCACCAACAGAAAATTAACATCGTTGATACCTCGTCCGACCCTGTGCGCCATCTCGGTCGGGCAGCGAGCCGGATCGCCGGCTCGCCATCATCTGTTAGTTGGAGATTTGAACAATGGACAAGCAATCCCTGCCCCATGATATCCAGTGCGACCTGCTGGTCATCGGCTCCGGTGCCGGCGGTCTGTCCACGGCCATTACCGCCAAAAAGCACGGCCTGGAGGTGGTGGTCATCGAGAAAGAACCCTTTTTCGGCGGCACCACCGCCTTCTCCGGCGGGGTGCTGTGGGTACCCGGCAATGCCCATACCCGCGAGGCTTTGGGTGTCGAGGACAGCCGTGAAGCGGCGGTGGCCTACATGAAGGGCGAAACCGGCGCCTTCTACGACGAGGCGGCGGTCGCCGCCTTCCTGGATAACGCCCCGGCCATGGTCGAGTTTTTCGAGCGGGAAACCGAGGTCAAGTTCGTGCCCACCCTGTACCCGGATTACCACCCCGACGCCCCGGGCGGTGTCGATGTCGGCCGCTCCATCCTGGCGGCGCCTTATGACATCCGCCGCCTGGGCCAGGACATGGCCAGGCTGCGGCCGCCGCTCAAGACCATCACCTTCATCGGCATGATGTTCAATTCCTCCAATGCCGATCTCAAGCATTTCTTCAACGCCACCAAGTCGCTGACTTCCTTCTGCTACGTGGCCAAGCGCCTGGCTACCCACCTGAAAGAGCTGGCCCTGTACCGCCGTGGCATTCAGGTCACCAGCGGCAATGCGCTGGCGGCGCGACTGGCCAAGTCGGCGCTGGATCTCGGCATTCCCATCTACACCGATACCCCGGCCAGGGAACTGCTGCAGAGCGGCGACCGGGTAACCGGAGCCCGGGTCGAGGGCGCCGCCGGCGAGGTAACCATCAATGCCCGTCGGGCGGTGGTACTCGCCTGCGGCGGCTTCTCCCACGACGTCGAGCGGATCCGGCAGCGTTATCCGCACCTGCAGCGCGGCGGCGAGCACCTGTCGCCGGTGCCCGCCGGCAATACCGGTGACGGAGTGAAGATGGCGGAGCACAACGGCGCCCGGTTGTCCCTGCGCTACCAGAACACCTCGGCCTGGATGCCGGTGTCCCGGGTGCCCTACGGCAAGAGACAATTCGGTGTATTCCCGCACCTGCTGGACCGCTACAAGCCCGGCATCATAGGGGTGCTGCGCAACGGCCGTCGCTTTACCAACGAGTCCAATTCCTATCACGACGTCGGCGCCGCCCTGATCCGCGCCTGCGAGCAGCAGAGCGAAACCGCCATGTGGCTGATCTGCGATCAGGCGACCATCGGCAAATACGGACTCGGTTTCGCCAAGCCCTCCCCCATGCCGCTGAAACCGCTGATCAAGAACGGTTACCTGCTCAAGGGCAATAGCCTGGAAGAGCTGGCCCGCAACGCCGGCATCGACGCCGTCGGCCTCAAGCAGACGGTGGCCGAGTACAACCAGGGCGCCACAGTGGGCGAGGACCGCCAGTTCGGCCGGGGCACCACCGCCTTCAACCGCTACCTGGCCGATCCGGACAACCAGCCCAATCCCTGCGTCGCCCCCATCGGCAAGGGCCCCTACTACGCGGTCAAGGTGATCATGGGCGATCTGGGCACCTTCGACGGCATCAGGACCAGTCCGGTCGGACAGGTGCTGAGCGAGGCCGACACCCCTATCGCCGGGCTCTATGCCGTGGGCAACGACAGGGCCAGCATCATGGGGGGCAACTACCCCGGCGCCGGCATCACCCTGGGCCCCATCCTGACCTTTGGTTATATCACCGGCCATCATGTCGCCGGCATCGATCTGACGACCGGAGCAGAGCCGCCACTCGCGCTGAAAGAAACGGCTTGATGCTCGCCGGCCGGCGCCACTGCGCCGGCCGTTTTTCCCCTTCTCTCGCCCGTCACCCCTTGCATATTGATTTTGATATACATAACAGCCAAATATTCATTATTGGGCGCCCCCCGATTGTTTTAGCTTTGTTATCCGAATGAGAAATTGATGTTCGCACTCACCGGCATGCCGGTGCTCCCAAGGACGCTGATAACCACAACAAGGTGATCCCATGAACAAACTGGCAACCCTCACTCTGGCAACGCTGCTCGGACTCTCCACCGCCCAGGCCGCCGACTACAACCTGCGTTTCTCCCATTTCTGGCCGGCCAACTCCGGCGTGCACCAGGGCTTTGAGGCCTGGGGCAAGTCCCTGGAAGCCGCCTCCGACGGCCGGATCAAGGTCGACTTCTACCCGGCCCAGACCCTGACCAAGGCGCCGCAGAGCTACGACGGGGTCAAGCACCGCATCGCCGACATCACCGCCACCGTGCAGGGCTACACCGCCAACCGCTTCCCGCTGACCCAGATCATGGAGCTGCCGGGCATGGCCGATACCGCGGTGCACGGCACCTGCGTGCTGCAGTCGCTCTACGACGAAGGCCTGATCAGCAGCGAATACCAGGACACCCAGGTGCTCTACCTGTTCACCCATGGCCCCGGCTACCTGCACACCCGGGACAAGGTCATCGAGAAGCCGGAGGATCTGGCCGGGCTCAAGATCCGCCGCCCCACCACGGTCGTGGCCCAGCTGCTGGAGTCCCAGGGCGCCCAGCCGGTCGGCATGCCCGCCCCCGAAACCTATCCGTCGCTGCAGCGGGGCGTGATCGACGGCGTGGCCATGCCCTGGGAGGCGATGAAGGTGTTCCGCCTCAACGAGCAGGCCGGCCAGCATGCCGAGATCAACCTCTACACCCTGTCGTTCGTGGTCACCATGAACAAGCAGGTCTACAACGGCATGCCCGAGGACCTCAAGGCGGTGATCCAGTCCCATTCGGGGATGGAATGGGCCCAGAAACAGGCCAAGGTGTTCGACGGCCTGGACCGGGCCGGTTATGAGGAGGCGGCCTCCGCCAACCACCATATCGGCACCCTGCAGCAAAGCGCCTGGCAGGCGGTGTTCGAGCAGGCCACCGAGCAATACCTGGCAGAGCTCGAAGCACGCAAGCTGCCGGCCCGGGACGTTTACAGCCGCGCCCGTGAACTCAGCGCCAGCTGCAATGCCTGATCAGACACCGGGGAAGTGACATGATGCGATGGTTAACGACGACCGCCGACCGGCTGGCGCTGGGGATGTACCAGCTCAGCGGGGCCCTGGTGGTGTTTATGATGCTGTGCGTGGTGGCCGACGTGGCCGCCCGCGCCCTGTTCGCCGCCACCGATGGCGGCCTGGATCTGACCTTCAAGGGCGGCATAGAGCTGGTCAAGTTCAGCCTGCTGTTCGCCATGCTGTTCGCCTTTCCTCACGCCGTGGACAAGGGCCAGATAGTGGTGGATCTGTTCACCCAGCAGATGGATGAACGCCGGCTGCGCTTCTTTACCGGCGCCTACACCCTCTGCTTCGGCTTTTTGGGCGGCGCCTTCTGCTGGCGCTTTTTCGAGGCGGCCCGTGCCGCCTCGCTCAACGGCGAGCTGACCCAGGATCTGCTGCTGCCCATGGCCGGCATCTACTACGTCGCCGCCCTGGCGCTGGCCATGCTGGCGGTGCGGGGGCTGCTCGGCGGCCTCAACCTGCTGCTCGGCCCGGCGCCGCGCCCCGACGCCGCCCAGGAGGCCCATTCATGAATCCCTCGGTACTCGGACTGCTCTGCCTGGCGGGCATGTTGGTGATGATCGCCCTGCGTTGCCCGGTGGCCCTGGCCATGGCCCTCACCGGCCTGGTCGGTTTCGGTCTTATTGTCGCCTTCGAGCCGGCCTTCGCCCTGCTCGAGGCCGGCCCCTTCGAAACCCTCAGCAACTACAGTTTCAGCCCCATCCCCATGTTCCTGCTGATGGGGGTGCTGGCCTCCCACGCACGCATGTCCCAGGAGCTGTTCACCGCCGCCCGTTCGCTGTTCGGCGGCTGGCGCGGCGGCATGGCCATCGCCGCCATGTCGGCCTGCGGCACCTTCTCCGCCATCTCCGGCTCCTCGGTGGCCACCGCCGCCAGCATGTCGCGGGTGGCGCTGCCGGAGATGCGCAAGCACGGCTATGCCGACTCCCTGGCCACCGGCACCCTGGCCGCCGGCGGCACCCTCGGCATCATCATTCCGCCCAGCATAGCGCTGCTGCTCTATGCGCTGATCACCGAACAGTCGGTGGGCGAGATGTTTATCGCCGGGCTGATCCCGGGCCTGCTGGGGCTGCTGCTCTACTGCGCCACCATCGCCCTGCTGGTGTACCGCTACCCGCACCTGGCCCAGGCCGGCACCGCCACCCGCTGGCGGCAGAAGCTCGCGGACATGAAAGGCTTCCTGCCGTTTATGCTGGTGTTCGCGCTGATCATCGGCGGCATCTACAGCGGCCTGTTCACCCCCACCGAAGCCGCCGCCATCGGCGCCTTCATCACCCTGGTCATCGCCCTGCTGCGGGGCATGCGCTGGCAGGGCTTTGTGGCCGCGGTATCGGAAACCCTGGCGCTGTCGGCGATGATCTTCTTCATGATCGTCGGTGCCGAGATCTTCGGCTACTTCCTGTCGGTGTCGCGCATCTCCTTCTACCTGGTGGATCTGGTCAACCAGCTCAACATGCCGCCCTATGCGGTGCTGTTCGCGGTGTTGCTGCTGTTCGTCCTGCTCGGCTGCGTGATGGATAGCATCGCCATGCTGCTGCTGACGGTGCCGGTGGTGATGCCGCTGATCCTGAGTGCCGGCTTCGATCCGGTGTGGTTCGGCATAGTGGCGGTGATCACCGTGGAGCTGGGCCTGATGACACCGCCGGTGGGCATGAACGTGTTCGTGATCAAGAGCGTGTCCCCCGAGGTGCCGATAGGGCAGATTTACAAGGGCGTCCTCCCCTTCGTGCTGTCGGACCTGGTCCGGTTGCTGCTGCTCATCGCCTTCCCGGTGCTGGCCCTGGGGCTGATTTAGGCCCAGGGCTTGGGCTGGGCATCATCCCTCCCGATCGCTGTCCGGCCCCCGCTTCGGCCCCGTCGACAGCTGGGCCACGCCGGCCTGCCGGAATGCATTCGGTGAGCAACCGTGCATACGCCGGAAAAAACGGGAGAAATAGGCCGGCTCGCTGAAGCCCAGGCTGTCGGAGATCTGGGCCATGGTCATGGCGGTGTAAATCAGGTTGCGCTTGGCCTCCAGCAACAAGCGCTGATGAATAAACTGCAGGGCAGTCTGATTGCCCAGCTGGTGACACAGGGCGTTGAGCCGCACCACGGAAATACCCAATTGACCGGCGTATTTTTGTACCGGCCACTGCTCACGAAAATGTCGCTCCACCAGCAGGGAAAAGCGGGAAAAATGCTGGTGACCACGAGCGGGAGCCGATGCCACGGCCTGTTGCGCCATGCATTGCCGCTGCAGCCAGGTCAGCAGCAGGTTGACCCAGGCCCCCAGCACCAGCTCCCGCCCCGGCGCTTCGTGAGCATACTCCTGGGCCAGGGCGGCAAAGATGGTGTCGAGATGGCGCTTGTCTTCCCCCGCCGATAGCCTGAATGCCTTGCCGAACGCCGGCGGCATGCCCAGCGCCTGCTCAAAACGGCTGATCACCGGTGAAGCCAGGGTCAGTACACTCCCCTCCACATCCCGGGAAAACCGGAACCCATGCACGCAGAGTGGCGGTACCCACTGCACCACTCCCCCTTGCACCGAACTCATGGTGTCCTCTATGTGCAGCTGGGCTTCGCCCTGCTGCACATAGAGGAACTGGTACAGATCGCCGTGCCGGTGCGGCTTGATTTCCCAGTCGTGCAGGCTGCTGCGCTGGGCGATGGACTCGTAGTGCAGCAGATCAGGCGTCAACCAGGGACGCTGCTCGCCATAGAGTTTGAAGATAGGTACCCCGCTGTCCATCGCCCCTCCCGGTATTTAATAAAGTCCAATTATATTCACAAATAGTCCCTGTTTATCGATAAAAAAATAACGAAAAATACAATTCAACAACACCAGGAATCACCGACAGGGGTCGGACAGGGAGGAAAAATGAAAACTCAAGTAGCCATTATCGGGGCCGGTCCGTCCGGCTTGTTGCTGGGCCAGTTGCTGCACAAGGCCGGCATCGACAACATTATTCTCGAACGCCAGACGCCGGACTATGTATTGGGCCGGATCCGCGCCGGGGTACTGGAGCAGGGCATGGTGGAGCTGCTGCATGAAGCCGGTGTCGGCGAGCGAATGGTGGCGGAAGGACTGGTCCACGACGGCTTCGAACTGGCCATCGACGGCCGGCTGGTGCATATCAACCTGAAGGAGCTGACCGACGGCAAAACGGTGATGGTCTACGGCCAAACCGAGGTGACCCGGGATCTGATGGCGGCGCGCCAGGCTTGCGGAGCCCGGACCCTTTACCAGGCGGAGCATGTCCAGCCCCACGACATGAACACCGACAGGCCCTATGTCACCTTTGAGAAAGACGGTGAAAGGGTACGCCTGGACTGCGACTATATCGCCGGTTGCGACGGCTTTCACGGCGTGTCCCGCCAGTCGATTCCGGCGGAGGTGCTCACCGAATTCGAACGGGTTTATCCTTTCGGCTGGCTGGGGATACTGGCGGATACCCCGCCGGTGCATGACGAGTTGATCTACGCCCGCCACGAAAGAGGCTTCGCCCTGTGCAGCATGCGCTCGCCCACCCGGACCCGCTACTATGTGCAGGTAGCGGCGGACGAAAGGATAGAGGACTGGTCCGATGAACGCTTCTGGAGCGAGCTGAAACGGCGCCTGCCAGCCGAGCAGGCCGACAAGCTGGTGACCGGCCCTTCCATCGAAAAAAGCATAGCGCCGCTGCGCAGTTTCGTGGTGGAGCCCATGCAGTACGGCAAACTGTTCCTGCTGGGCGATGCCGCCCACATAGTGCCGCCCACCGGCGCCAAGGGACTGAACCTGGCCGCCAGCGACGTCAACACCCTGTACCGTATCCTGGTCAAGGTGTACCGGGAAGGCCGTACCGACTTGCTGACGCGGTATTCAGAGATCTGCCTGCGCCGGATCTGGAAGGCGGAACGCTTCTCCTGGTGGATGACCGGCATGCTGCACCAATTCGAGGATAACGACGCCTTTACCCAACGCATGCTGCAGACCGAGCTCGATTATTACGTCGGCTCCGAAGCCGGCCGCAAGACCATCGCCGAAAACTATGTCGGCCTGCCCTACGAAGTGATCGAGTAAACCTTATCAGTCCGGTTCACTCGCTTGGGGAGCCTGGTCTCCCCTGTTTTATTCCCCCATTCGGGTGAAATTCCCGCCGCGGCTTGCGCCGGCCGGCCCGGCTCGCCACACTAGGCCATTATTCCCGACCCAGGCCGCTTTCGATGAACCTGCACCATACCCTGCAACAGACCTTTGGTTTTTCCTCGCTGCGCCCGGGCCAGCAGCAGGTGATAGAGCAGCTGCTGGCCGGCCGGTCGGCGGCGGCCATCTTCCCCACCGGCTCGGGCAAGTCGCTGTGCTACCAGTTGCCGGCGCTGCTGCTGCCGCACCTGACCCTGGTGATCTCGCCCCTGCTGGCGCTGATGCAGGATCAGCTGGCCTTTCTGCGCCGGCTGAACATTCCCGCCGCCAGCATCGACTCCAGCCAGGGCTGGGAAGAGGCCCGGCGGGTGATGCAGGAGGTGAGCGAGGGCCGCATCAAGATCCTGATGATCTCGGTGGAGCGGCTGAAGAACGAGCGCTTCCGCCAGTTTATCGGCCGGGTGCCGCTGTCGCTGCTGGTGGTGGACGAGGCCCACTGCATCTCCGAATGGGGCCACAACTTCCGCCCCGACTACCTCAAGCTGCCCCAGTACCGCCAGCAGCTCGCCATTCCCCAGGTGCTGTTGCTCACCGCCACCGCCACCCCCAGGGTTATCGAGGATATGCAGCAAAAGTTCGCCATCCCTCAGGAAAATGTGGTGATCACCGGCTTCTACCGGCCCAACCTGCAGTTGCAGGTGCTGCCGGTGGACGAGCCGGACAAGGCCGCCGCCTTGCAGCAGTTGCTGGCGGCAGAGCCCCGCTCGCCCACCATCGTCTACGTGACCCTGCAGCACAGCGCCGAACAGCTGGCCGAGCGCCTGACGGCGGCCGGCATCCCCGCCCGGGCCTACCACGCCGGCCTGGAGCAGGAGCTGCGCAAGCAGCTGCAGCAGGATTTCATGCAGGGGCGGGTTCCCTGCATCGTCGCCACCATCGCCTTCGGCATGGGGGTGGACAAGGCCGATATCCGTCGGGTGATCCACTACGATCTGCCCAAGTCCATCGAGAACTACAGCCAGGAGATCGGCCGGGCCGGGCGCGATGGCAACCCCTCCACCTGCACCCTGCTGGGCAACCGGGCCGGGCTCAATGTGCTGGAAAACTTCGTCTACGGCGACACCCCCGAGCCCGCCGCCATCCGCGCCCTGCTCGGTGAGCTACAGCAGGCCGGCCCCCAGTGGGAGCTGATGCCGCTGCGGCTCTCCAACGCCACCAACATCCGCCTGCTGCCGCTCAAGACGCTGCTGGTGTACCTGGAGCTGGACGGCATTATCGAGCCGCAATACAGCTATTTCGCCGACTATCGTTTCAAGTTCCTCAGGCCGCGCGAGGAGATCCTCGCCGCCTTCCAGGGCGAGCGCCAGGCCTTTCTGCGGCAGGTATTCGACGGCTCGCCCCAGGCCCGCAGCTGGTGCCAGGTGAATTTCGAGGCCATCTGGCAGCGCGCCGGCGGCGAGCGGCAGCGAGTGATCCGCGCCCTCGACTACCTGCATCAGCAGGGCTGGATCAGCCTGGAAAGCAAGCAGATGATCGAGGTGTACCGGGTGCTGCAATCCGGCTTCGATCCGGAGGCGGAAGCCGCGCGGCTGCATGCCCTCTTCCGGCAGAAGGAGCGCAGCGAGCTCAGCCGGCTGGAGGAGATGATCGACTTCTTCGAGAGCGACGACTGCCTGAGCCGGCGCCTGGCCGGCTATTTCGCCGATCACCAGGCCCCGGTCCGTTGCGGCCACTGCTCGGTGTGCGCCGGCCGGCCCGCCCGGCTGCCGGCCCCGGCGTTGCCGCCCCTGCCCACACCGGCACAACTGGAGCAGTGGTGCCGGGCGCTGCAGCAGGAGGATGGCACCCCGCTCAGCGCCCACAGCCTGGCCTGCTTCCTGTGCGGCATCAGCACGCCCCTGCTCAACCGGCTCAAGGCCAGGGGCAAGCCCGGCTTCGGCGCCCTGGAGCGGCAGCGGTTCGGGGAAGTGGCACAGTTGCTGGCCAGTTGAAAAGCCGGGCGGCGGTCTCCCCACCGCCCGGAGTGGAGGGGGTCAGAATCGCGTTTCTATGGATTCCAGGATCCGGTAATCGTCATCCACCAGCGCCAGCCGGCGCCACTTGTCGAAAGTCAGGCAGGGGTGTGAGGTTCCAAACAGCACCACATCCCCCACCTGCACCTCGGTATCGGCCGGCAAGGTCATAAAGGCGTGCTGATCCATCACCTTCTCCACCCGCCAACCGGCCAGCGCCTCTCCCAGCCGGCGGCCGTCCCGATAGTGGGCCAGGGGAACGGGCAGGCCGGCGTCGAAGGCCACGTCGCGCTTGCCGAAGCCCAGCACCGCCTGGCCCGGCTCGGGTAGCGACTGCACATAGGCGGCCAGCTCCAGGGCCGACACCAGATCGCCGCCCAGCTCGCAGGCCGCCGGACTGCGTGCCATCACCCCTTGCTGGGCCTCGGCATAGATGCCCAGATCGTGGGTCAGGTAGCAGCCCGGGCGCAGCAGCGGCAGGGCGCCTGCCGGCAGTTTGGCGGCATCCAGCCCCTTGGCCACCAGATCGTACCAGGCCGAGCCGGCACCGGTGATCAGCAGGGGCCGGGGGCTGCGCTCGGCTTGGTAGCCGAGCAGCCCGACCGCCTCCGCCACCAGCGCCAGGATCCGCGGCTCCGCCTGCTCACCGCCGATCACCCCTTCGTAAAACTCGACCCCGGCCAATTCCAGGCCCGGCAGCGCCAGGATCCGCTCGCTCAGCGCCTTGGCATCGTCCAGGGAGCGGCAGCCGCAGCGCCCGCCCGGCACCCCCAGCTCCACCAGCACCCGCAGCCGTTGCCCGCGCCCGGCGAAGAATTCGGACAGCCGGACGGCATTGGCGGCACTGTCGACACAGCAGTAGAAGTCGACTCCGGTCTCCAGCAGCTCGGCCACCAGCGCCATATTGGCTTTCCCCACCAGCTGGTTCGCCATCAGTATCCTTTCGGCTCCGGCCTCCCGGGCGACCCAGGCCTGCTGGGGGGTGGCCACCGTCATGCCCCAGGCGCCCGCCGCCAGCTGCCGCCGGAACAGGTCCGGGCTCATGGTGGTTTTGCCGTGCGGGGCGAAGGCCATGCCCTGGCTGGCCATAAAGCGCTGCATCCAGGCCAGGTTCTGCTCCAGGGCAGACAGCTTGATCATCGCCAGGGGCAGACAGGCGTCTTCCTCCAGCACCTGGTAACCCCCGTCGCCCCGTGCGCAAGGCACGCCGCCCTTGTGTCGACCGAGCCGTTCATCTTGATACTTCATAACCAAAAACCTCTGATTGATAATTAAACTAAAAAAAGTAACACAAATTAAGTTATTGTTTTTAAATTAAATTTAAAATTGATATATGAAAACTTGGTACAAAATATCATAATCAACCCATGCAATTGTGCGCATTTTCACTGTTTTGGAAAGCAAAAAAACCAATAATTTTGACGAGGTTCAAGATGACGTACGAGATAGACATAGTGTCCCGCATCACCGAAAAATTTCCGGAACTGAGCGAGGCCGAGAAGCGGGTGGCCCAGCTGATGCTGGATGACATCGCCGCCGCCTCCCGGGCCAGCATCGGCGAACTGGCCCGGGAAGCCGGGGTCAGCCAGGCCACCATCACCCGCTTCGCCAAGGCGGTGGACTGCCGGGACGTACGGGATCTCAAGGTGCGCCTGGCCCAGTCCCTGGCGGTGGGCCAGCGCTTTATCCACGAGGCGCCGGATCTGGACGGCATCAACGGCATCTATGAAGGCATCAAGAATGTGCTGGAGCTCAACCGCAAGGTGGTGGATGAAACGGCCATCAAGCAGGCGGTGAGCTGGCTGAGCCAGGCCCGCCAGACCCTGGTGGTGGGCATGGGCGGCGGCTCCACCATCATGGCCCAGGAGCTGCAGTATCGCCTGTTCCGGCTGGGCTTCGTGGTGAGCAGCTACAACGACGGCCTGCTCTGCCGCATGGTGGCTTCCTCGGTATCGGCCAAGGACGTGTTCGTCGCCCTGTCGCTGACCGGCTTTACCCCCGAGGTGGTGGAGTCGGCGGACATCGCCAGGCATTACGGGGCCAAGGTCATCGCCATCACCCCCAAGGGCTCGCCCCTGGCCAAGGTGGCCGACCTGACCCTGGGGCTGGTCACCCAGGAAACGGACTTTATCTACAAGCCCACCGCTTCGCGCTACGCCATGATGGCGCTGCTCGATGTGCTGGCCACCGAACTGGCCTTGGGCCACAAGCGCCAGGTGCGGGATCAGCTGCGGCGACTCAAGCTGACCCTGGATGCCCACCGGGGCGGCACCGACAGACAACCCCTCGGCGACTGAGCCGGAACAAAGGAAAAGGACGGTTATGCACTACGACATCATCTTCACCCAGGCCACGCTGGTAGACGGCACCGGCGCCCCGCCCCGGACTGCCGATGTGGCCGTCCAGGGCGAGCGCATCGCCGCCGTTGGCGAACGGCTGCCGGGCGAGGCCGAGCAGCGGATAGACGGCCGGGGGCTGGTGCTGGCACCGGGCTTTATCGACGTGCACACCCACGACGACACCAATGTCATCCGCACCCCCGGGATGCTGCCCAAGCTGAGCCAGGGGGTGACCACGGTGATCGTCGGCAACTGCGGCATCAGCGCCGCGCCCGTGACCCTGAAGGGCAACCCGCCCGATCCCATGAACCTGCTGGGCCAGCGGGAAGATTTCCGCTACCCCACCCTGGGCCACTACATAGCGGCGGTCAACCGGGCCCGGCCGGCGGTCAACGTGGCCGCCCTGGTCGGCCACACCGCCCTGCGCCAGAACCAGATGGACGACCTGTTCCGCCCGGCCCGCCCGGCGGAGATCGCCGCCATGCGCGCCCAGCTGCGCCAGGCCCTGGAGCAGGGCGCCCTGGGGCTGAGCTCCGGCCTCGCCTACGCCAGTGCCAACGCGGCGCCCAGCGAGGAAGTGATGGCCCTGGTGGAGGAGCTGTCCGCCCACGGCGCCCTCTACACCACCCATTTGCGCACCGAGTTCGAAGGCATACTGGAGGCGATGGAAGAAGCCTTCGCCACCGGCCGCCATGGCCGGGTGCCCGTGGTCATCTCCCACCTCAAGTGCGCCGGCGCCGGCAATTGGGGCCGGACGGTGCAGACCCTGGCGGCTTTGGAGCAGGCGGCCCGGCATCAGGAGGTGGGCTGCGACTGTTATCCCTACGCCGCCAGCTCCTCGACCCTGGATCTGAAACAGGTCACCGCCGATTTCGAGATTTTCATCACCTGGTCGGAGCCCCATCCGGAGCTGGCCGGCCGACCCCTGGCCGAGATCGCGGCCGGGTGGGAGCTGCCCCTGCTGCAGGCGGCGGAGCGGCTGATGCCCGCCGGCGCCGTGTACCACTGCATGGCGGAAGAGGACGTGCGCCGGGTGCTCGCCCACCCCCTGACCATGGTCGGCTCCGACGGCCTGCCCAATGATCCGCACCCGCATCCCCGCCTGTGGGGCGCCTTTCCCCGGGTGCTGGGCCACTATTGCCGGGAGCAGCGGCTGTTTTCCCTGAGCGAGGCGGTGCACAAGATGACCGGCCTGTCCGCCCGCCGTTTCGGGCTGGTGGACCGCGGCCTGGTCCGGCCCGGTTATTTCGCCGATCTGGTGCTGTTCGATGCCGAACGGATCCGGGACGGCGCCACCTTTGAACGCCCCTGCACCCCGGCCCCCGGCATCGAACTGGTGCTGGTCAACGGCCGCCCCTGCTACCGCCAGGGCCAGGCCACCGGCGAGCGGCGGGGTCGTTTCCTTTATCCCAAACACCATCGAGGAGAACAGCAATGAGTATCAAGCGTTACGGTATCGAAGGCGGCACCGGCACCGGCGGGCAGCACCTGCCCTTCGCCCGGGCGGTGGAAGCCGGCGGCTGGCTGTATGTGTCGGGCCAGACCCCGATGAAGGACGGCGAGGTGGTCGAGGGCGGCATCGTGTCGCAGTCGCGGCTGGCCATCGAGAACTGCCTGGAGATCATGCGCGATGCCGGTTACGGCCTGGAGCACGTCGTCCACGTCAAGGTGATCCTCACCGATGCCCGCTACTTCACCTCCTTCAACAAGGTGTTCCGCGAGTACTTCGGCGAGCATCCCCCCGCCCGCATCTGCGCCGTGGCCGACCTGGTGGTGGACTGCAAGGTGGAAGTGGATCTGACCTGTTACAAGACGCCCCAATAAGGCGGATGGCGGCCGGGTGCCGCCGGATAAAAAAGCGGCACCGACGAGCGGTGCCCAAATCAATCAAATGTTTTAGCGACGCAATTATAAAAGGTGTGTTATGGACAGTACACTGTTTCTGGGCGGCTTCATTGCCTACGTTATCTTCATGATCTGGCTGGGCTGGCGGGTTTCCCGCCGGCACCGAACCGGCACCGACTTCCTGCTCGGCGGCCGCTCCCTCCCCCTTTTCCTCACCCTGGGCACCACGGTCGCCACCATGGTGGGCACCGGCTCCAGCATGGGCGCCGTGGGCTTCGGCTATGCCAACGGCTGGGCCGGCATGCTTTACGGCATCGGCGGCGCCGTCGGCATACTGCTCACCGCCTGGTGGTTCGCCCCGGTGCGCAAGCTGCGCTTCATGACCATGAGCGAGGAGCTGTCCTACTACGTGGGCGCCAACCGGCTGGTCAAGAACCTGGTGGGGGTGCTGATCTTCGTGGCCTGCATCGGCTGGCTCGGCGCCCATATCCTGGGCGGCAGCCTGTACCTGTCCTGGGCCACGGGCATCGACATGACGGTGGCCAAGCTGTTTATCGCCCTGGCCTTCACCATCTATGTGGTGATCGGCGGCTACACCGCCGTGGTCTGGACCGACACCATTCAGGCGGTGGTGCTGTTTTTCGGCTTTATCCTGATGGCCCTGGGCGCCGTGCATTATATCGGCGGCTGGGACAACCTCCACCAGGGCCTGGATCCCGCCGTGCTGACGCCCTTCGCGGTGGACAAGCTGGGCGCGCTGCCCGCCCTGTCGCTGGCCGTGGTGGTCGGGGTGGGCGTGCTGGCCACGCCCTCCTTCCGCCAGCGCATCTATTCCGGCAAGGACGTGGGCACGGTGCGCCGTTCCTTCGTGATCTCCGGGGTGCTCTACCTGTTCTTCGCCGCCCTGCCCGCCATCATCGGCATGGCCGCCCACGTCATCGATCCGGGGCTGGACAACAACAACTTCGCCTTCCCCTTCGTGGCCGCCACCGTGTTGCCCGCCGGCCTGGCCCTGGTGGTGCTGATCGCCGGCCTGTCGGCCACCATGTCCTCCGCCAGCTCGGACGCCATCGCCGGAGTGTCGATCATGCTGCGCGATCTCTACATACTGGTGACCGGCCGCATGCCGGCGGAGGAAAAAACCATCGCCTATTCCCGCATCGCCCTGATCGCGGTGATCGGCCTGGCGCTGGCCTTTGCCCTGACCTCCAACGACATCATCACCTACATCACCCGGATGATCTCCACCGTGATGTCGGGCATGTTCGTCTGCGCCCTGCTCGGCCGCTACTGGCGGCGCTACAACTGGCAGGGAGCCATCGCCACCCTGGTCGGCGCCTCCGTCGCCGCCTTCGCGGTGATCCTCAATGCCGACTGGAACGCCTACTGGGGCAACCCCTGCATCCCCTCGGTGCTGGTGGCGGCCCTGTCCGGAACGGTGATCAGCCTGCTCACCCCGGCCAACAAGGTCAGCCCCGAGGAAGCCCTGCGCCTGCTGACCGAAGAACGGGAACAGATGGAAACCGCCGGTCTGCGCCCGGCGCCCAAGAACGGCACCACCAAGACGGCCTGATTGAAAAGGCGGCTGCGGCCGCCTGGAGACCCCTATGAACATCATCGGTTTCGGCGAATGCATGCTGGAGATTTCCGGCACGCCGCTGGCGCTGCGCTTCGGCGGCGATACCCTCAATACCTGCCTGTACCTGGCCCGGCTCGGCCCCCGCCACGGTCACCGGGTGGCCTATGCCACCGCCCTCGGCGACGACGAACTCAGCGCCGGGCTGCTCCGCGCCTGGCGGGAGGAAGGCATCGATTGCCGCTGGGTCGAGCGCCGGTCCGGGGGCACCCCCGGGCTCTACCTGGTCACCACCGGCCCCGACGGGGAGCGCCACTTCCACTACTGGCGCGCCAACAGCCCGGTGCGCGGCTACTTCGCCGGCCCGGACACCCCGCTGGAGCAGAGCCTGGCCCGGGATCACTGGGATGCCTTCTACCTGAGCGGCATCAGCCTGGCCATACTGCCACCCGCCGGCCGCGAGCGCCTGCTGGCCTGCGCCCGGCAGGCCCGGGAGCGCGGCATGGCGGTGATCTTCGACAACAACTACCGGCCCCGGCTGTGGCCGGCCGGCGAGGCCCGGCACTGGCACGACCGGCTGGCACCCCTGGTCACCCTGGCCCTGCTGACCGAAGAAGACGAGCAGGCCCTCTATCCCGCTGAAACCACCGACGCCCTGCTCGCGCGCTGGCAGGGGGCCGGCTGCCGGGAGCTGGTGCTCAAGCGGGGCGCCGCCCCCTGTCTCATCGCCCTCGATGAGGCGCGTTTTTCACAGGCCCCGGCACCGGTCGACTCGGTACTGGACACCTGCGCCGCCGGCGATTCCTTCGCCGCCGGTTACCTGGCGGCCCGCCTCGCGGGTGAAGCGCCGGCCGTCGCCGCCCGGCTGGGCCATGAAATGGCCGGCATCGTTATCCAGCATCCCGGCGCCATCGCTCCCCGGGATGCCATGTTGTCCCTGCTATAAGGAAGTCCCATGTCACAGCACAACTCACTGACCGCCACCCTGGCCCGTTTCAAGATCATCCCGGTGATCCAGATCAACAACGTCGAACAGGCGCCGGCCCTGGCCCATGCCCTGGCGGACAACGGCCTGGCCGTGGCGGAAGTGACCTTCCGCAGTGCCGGCGCCGCCGAAGCCATCCGCCGGATGAAGCAAGCCAGGCCCGAACTGCTGCTCGGCGCCGGCACCATCCTCGACGGTGGCCAGGCCGAAGCCGCCCTGGCGGCCGGCGCCGAATTCATGGTGGCGCCGGGCCTCAACCCCAGGACGGTAACGGCCTGCCGGGCGCTGGGGGTGCCCTTTATCCCCGGTATCAACAGCCCCAGCCAGATCGAGCAGGCCCTGGAGCTGGAGCTGAGCCTGCTCAAATTCTTTCCCGCCGAGGCCTCCGGCGGTGTCGGTATGGTCAAGGCCCTGCTCGCCCCCTACCAACAGATCAGCCTGATGCCCACCGGCGGTCTGACCCCGGACAACGCCGGCGACTATCTGGCGCTGCCGCGGGTGCCCTGCTGCGGCGGCACCTGGCTGACCCCGACCCAACTGGTTGACGACGGCGATATGGCCGCCATCGGCCTGCGCATCCGCCAGGCGGTGGAAAAGTTTGCCATCCGGCCCTGAACCGGGCGAGGAAGAGGGACCCGGCCCTTTGGCCGGGATCCCCCGCCGGCTAAGGCCGGCCCAGGAACTGCCTGGCCGCGTTCAGCCGCGCCGGCTCGGTATCCGCCTGGGCGGCCAGCTCGACCAGCCGCCGATAGTAGCCGGCGGCGCCCTCCCGGTCGCCGGCCAGCTCGGCGGCCCGGCCGGCGCCGTACAGGCTGTTGAAGCGGTTGGCCGAGCGCGCCAGCGCCGCTTCGTATTCGGCCCTGGCCTCGCTGTACATCTCCAGCTCCAGCAGCATGTCGCCGAACAGCTCACGGGCCGGCAACACCTCGCCCGGCGTGACCGGGTGCTTCTCGGTACCGGCTTCCAGTTCGGCGGCGGCACGCATCCGTTGCAGGCCTTCCTCCTTGTTCTCCTGCAGGAACATCAGCCAGGCCTCGGCCGCCTTTTGCTGGATGTCGACCTGCCTGGCCCAGTAAGGTGAGGTGGTCGCCGCGGCCTCCCGCAGCTCGCCCAGGCGGGCGATGGCGTCCCGCGCCAGTTGCGGTTCACCCATATGGGCGGCACCCAGGGCCCTGGCGAAGTGGCTGATGGCCTCCATGGCCGGGAATCGCTCCCAGGGAAAATCCGCCGGGGTGCGGGGCTCCAGCCTGGCGGCCTGCTCCCACTGTTGCCGTTCCAGGGCCAGCCGCGCCGGGGCCGCCGCCAGGGTATAGGCGGAGGCGGCATGGGCCTGGATGGGACCATTTATGCCGGTGATCCGCGCCAGCTCCTGCTCGGCCTTGCCGTACTCGGCGCCCTGCAGATGGGCATACACCAGGTAATCCAGGGCATGCAGATAGTGGAAGGAGACTGCGTCCCCGAACGGGTGCTTGAGGGCCGCCTCGGCCGAGGCCCGGTTCCAGCCGATGGACTCCTGCCACAGGCCGGCGCGGGTAAAGATATGGGACGGCATATGCAAGGCGTGGGGCACCTCCGGCGCCACTTCGCCGTAACGCCGCGACACCGCCAGGGCCTTTTCCGCCAGCGGCGGATAATCATAGGCATGGATGGCATAGTGGTGGGCGCCCGGATGCTGGGGGTTGTCCGCCAGTACCTGCTCCGCCAGGCGGCCGGCCTCCAGTTGGGCCCGGTAGCTCTTGTCCGCCGGATCCGCCGTGGCGATCAGCGCCAGGGCGTAAAAGCTCATGACTTCGTGCTCTTCGGGCATGGCGTCGTAGGCCTGGCGCCAGCCCTCGGCGAAGCTGGCCAGGCGGGGCCGCTCGTCCGGTTCCCACTGGTGCCGGTAGTAGGCCGCCACCGCCGCGATAAGGGCCTGCTCCAGCTCGCTGGCAGCCCCCGCCGCCCTGGCCTTGTCGATGAGCGCCGCCCCCTGCTGATAGCGCTCCCGGGAGGGCGGGTCCGACCACAGCGGATGGATGTAGCTCATGGCCTGCCCCCAATAAGCCATGGCGCAGCCGGGATCGAGCTCGGCGGCCCGGGCAAACTCGGCCTCGGCGCCTTCATAGGTCATGTGATGCAACAGTGCCATGCCCCGTTCCACCAGGGCCGCGGCCTGCGCCTGGCAGGACACGGCAAACGCGACCTTGCCGAGCTGCTCGCCGTAGTGTTCGCCCGATGCGGTCGTGCCCGCCCCAAACGCCAGGGGAACCATGCCGAACACGAGGACGAGTGCCAGGCCCAGTTTGCTGTGCTTGTTCATACCCTACCTCCTGCCTTTTTCGACGGCGCCGGCATCCGGCTCCCGTCCAAGGCCGGCTCCAACAGTGTCCGCTTTAATTATGGCGTCGGGGCCCCGGGTCCCGGGGAAATTGCTTATATCGAATCGCAGCCAATAACAGCGGGATGGAACCCTTGGATCTAACCACGAACTCCATCCCAGTCAGGTGCCGGTATCCTGCCGAATAGAACGGCATGGCTGTGACAGCGTTCCCCAACTCGGGGCAATGCCGCGCTCATAAGCCGGCCTCGCCGCCCGCCGGGACGGGCCGCGCCCGGGGAGCCAGGCGCGAGGCCAGCAGGGAGTCGGCCAGCATGTGCAGGAAGTGAAACACCATGCAGCCGACCACCGCCAGGCCGCCCGCGGCGTTCATCGCCACCAGCACGCTCACCGCCACCGGCGTGGTCTTCTGGGCGGCGGTGAACAGCAGCGCCAGCCGGGCCGGCCGGGCAAGCCCAAGCCCGGCCCCCGCCAGCAGGCACAGCCCCAGCAGGGTGCCGTGCAGCAGCAGCGACCAGGCCGCCAGCGCCAGCAGATCCGGCCAGCCCAGCTGCAGCAGCGCCTCCCGGCTGGTGGACAGGGTGATCCAGGCGGTGATCACCACGCTCAGGGTCGGCACCACCCCCATCCAGCGGCGCACCACCAGGCCGCCCAGCAGCTGGCGCAACACCAGGCCGAGCACGAAGGGCAACAACACCATGGACGACAGCTTGTGCAGCAGCGGCCAGGGCGAGAGCGCCGCGCCCTGGCCGATCAGCAGGCTCAGCATCAGCGGGATGGTGACGATGCCGAGCAGGTTCAGCCCCAGGGTCATGAACAGCGACCACTGGGCCTGGCCTCCGCTGAGCCGGGTCAGCACCACGCAGGACGAGAGCGTCGGCGGCACCACCGACACCACCAAGAGCCCCAGCGCCAGGCCGGGTGCCAGGCCGCCATGCTGGTAGATCAGCCAGCCCACCAGCGGCGACAGCAGCAGGCTGATCACCAGCGCCGCCAGGAACACCCGGCCGAAGCCGGGCTCGGGCCTGAGCTCCTGCAGCCGGCTCTGCAGGCCGTTGACCAGGAAGATCACCGCCACCAGCCAGGGCAGCGGCTGCCACTGGGCCAGCCAGAGCCCGGGGCCGGGCAGCAGCAGGGCCAGCAGTATGGCGGCGCAGAGGCCGCCGGGAAGTAACCAGGCGATGATAAACTCCTTACCCGGGCCCGGCCCGGAACGGACGCGGGACTCAGTCTATCCTGACCCTGGCCTCGCCGATGCCCGGGAAGCGGGCGCACACCTCGGCGCCGGGGCCGATAAAGCGCATCCCGGTCCAGCTGCCGGTGGTGATCAGATCCCCGGGCTCCAGCCCCTGGTTGCGCGCCACCAGGTGGTTCACCGACCAGCCCAGCAGGCTCGCCGGATCCCCCAGCGGGTGGCCGCCACGCTGCTCGGCCAGCACCTCGCCGTTCACCGTCAGCGCCAGCGGCCGTTGCGCCAGCTCAAGCCCCTGCCAGTCGGTGATGCCGCCGCCGACGATCAGCGCCCCGTTGATCTGGTTGTCCGCCAGCCGCCACAGGGCGCCGGCCTGCTGCCACTGGCGCAGCCGGGTGTCCACCAGTTCGATGGTCACGCACAGCTCGCCCAGCGCCGCCCGCACCTCGGCCTCCTCATACAAGCAGGCCCGGGGCGGCAGGGAGCGGGTCACCCGGAACGCCAGCTCCGCCTCTATGCCGATCATGTGAAAGTCATCCCCGCTCAGGCGGGCGCCGCTGGCGTGGACCCGCCGGGGCGGGATGGGCGCGCTGTAGGGCTCGCTGTCCTTGTTGGGCGCCCCCACCTTCCAGCAGCGGGTGCGCTGCCCCGGCCACAGCGCCCGCGCCACCCCGTCCTGGACGGCATAGGCCTGGGCCACCGTTTGCGGCCCCACCGCCTCCGCCGGGGTGTCGAACTGCTCACCGCCCCGGTAGGCGGCCAGCACCAATGCCACCGCCTGTTGCATCTCCTGTTGTTCCATTCTGGTCATCCTGTCGTGGTCTGCTCCGCCAGGGCCGGCCAGCGCCAGCCCCGCCCGTTTGCTCGTTCATAGTCCGCCGCCAGTTGCAGCAGCTGCGCGTCCTGGCCGAAAGCGCCCACCAGCTGGAAGCCGATGGGCAGGCCGCCCGCCGAGGGCGGCGCCGGCAGGTTGATGGCCGGGTGCCCGCAGGCGTTGACCCAGCCGGTGTAGATGGCGTGGCCCCGCGGCCCCACCGCCTGGCCGGCGATCTCCGGCGGATAAGGCTCTGTCGCCGGCCAGGGCAGCGCCGCCGCCGAGGGGGTGATGATGATGTCCACCGCCTCGAAGGCCCGGCTCACCCGCTCCCGGAAACGGCGGATGCCCTCCCAACCGCCCAGGTAGTCCGCCGCCGGCAGCTGCCGTCCCTGCGCGGCCAGGGCCCGGAAGCGCTCGGCGGCCACCGGCTCGGCTTGTGGCAGGGCGGCGAAGATGGCCGCCACCGCCGCCGCTCCCATCATCGGCCAGAAGCGGTCCACCGCCGCCAGGCCGAAGGGCAGCGCGCCCCGGGTCACCCGGTGGCCCAGCCCTTCCAGCACCGCCACCGCCCGCTCGACGCTCTCCGCTATCTCCGGATCCAGCGGCTGTTCGCCGAAGCGCGGCACGTAAAGGATCCGCAGCGGCCCGGCGCTGGCCGCCGGGCGGGCCCACAGGGAGCCCTGATCCCGCCGGTCGGGGCCTGCGATAACGCGGTACAGCGCCTCGGCGTCCGCAGCGGTGCGCGCCAGCGGGCCCACCACCTCGAAGTCCAGCATCACCTGGGGCAGGCTGCCGGCCCGGGCCACGGCGCCGATGGAGGGCTTGAGCCCCACCAGGCCGGTGTGGGACGCCGGCCGGCGGATGGAGCCGCCGCCGTCGGTGCCCAGCGCCAGCGGGCAGAGCCCCGCCGCCACCGCCGCCACCGCGCCCCCGCTGGAGCCGCCCGGGGTCAGCGCCGGGTTCCAGGGATTGCGGGTCACCCCGAACAGGGCGTTGTCGGTATAGCCCTCCAGGGTGAACTCGGGCACGTTGGTCTTGCCCAGGATCACCAGCCCCGCCGCCCGGCAGCGGGCCACCGCCAGTTCGTCCTCCTCGGCAATCCGACCCGCCAGCGCCCGGTTGCCCCAGGTGGTGGCCAGGCCCTCGACGTTGAGGTGGTCCTTGACCGTGAGCGGCACCCCGTCGAGCGGGCTGAGGGGGGTGCCCTCGGCCCAGCGTGCGGTGGCGGCGGCGGCGTCCTCCCTGGCGGCCGGGTTTATCGTGATCAGGGCATTGAGTTTCGGGTTAAGCCGGCCGATGCGTTCGCCCAGCGCCTCGACCACCGCCAGCGGGGTCAGGGTGCCGGCGGCGTAGGCCGCCGCCAGCTCCAGGGCGCCCAGGCGCCAGCTCTGGGTTACATCATGTTGGGCAGCCATAGGGCGATCTCCGGGAACATCATCAGGCTCAGGGTGAACAACATCATGATCAGGATAAAGGGCACCACTCCCCACATCACGTCGCTGATGTTGCCGCCGTCCTTGCGCACGCTCTGCACCACGAACAGGTTCATGCCCACCGGCGGGGTGATCAGCGCCAGCTCGCACATCAGTACCACGAACACCCCGTACCAGATGGGATCCACGCCCAGGGCGGTGACGATGGGATAGGTGATGGGAATGGTCAGCACCTGCATCGACAGCACGTCCATGAACATGCCGAGCGCCAGGTAGAACAGGATCAGCAACAGCAGCAGGCCGGTGACGCTGAGCCCGAAGGAGGTGACCCAGGCGGTCAGCTCATCCACCACCCCGGTGAGGCTGATGGTCAGGTTGAGCACGAAGGCGGCGGTGATGATCAGCAGTATCATGCCGGTGATGCGCGCGGTCTGCACGAAGCACTCCTGCAGGAAGGCGAGCGACAGCCGGCCCGAGCGCCAGGCGAAGTAGAGCGCCGTCATCACCCCCAGGGCGGCGGACTCGGTGGCGGTGGCCAGGCCGGTGTAGATGCTGCCCATGACGATGCCGAACACCACCGCCGGCGGGATCAGGTGGCGCGAGAGCCTGAGCTTCTCGGCCAGGGGCAGCCGCTCCTCCCGCATGCTGTCCCGGCCCATGTTGGCGAAGCCGATATAGACCATGAACAGCAGGCTGAGCAGCACGCCCGGGATCAGCCCCGCCATAAACAGCTTGCCGATGGAGTTGTTGGTGAGCGAGCCGTAGATCAGCATGTTGACGCTGGGCGGGATCAGTATGCCCAGGGTGCCACCGGCGGCCAGGCTGCCGAGCGACTGACGCATGGAGTAGTTGCGCTCCTTCAGCGAAGGCAGGGCCACGGTGCCGATGGTGGCGGCGGTGGCCACCGAGGAGCCGGAGGTGGCGGCGAACAGGGCGCAGGAGCCGATGTTGGTGTGCAGCAAGCCCCCGGGCAGCCGGCCCAGCCAGGCGGCCATGGCCAGGAACATCTTGTCGGCGATGCCGCTGCGCAGCAGCAGTTCGCCGAGCAGGATGAACAACGGGATGGCGGTGAGCAGGGCCTCGTTGTGCACGCTCCACACCACGGCGCCGATGGAATCCATAAAGGTCCAGTCGAATACCATGATGCCGCCGATCACCCCGATCAGGGCCATGGCCACGGCGATGGGCAGGCCCAGCAGCAGCATGCCGAGCATGGCGAAAAAGCCGATAAAGACGGTGGTGACGCTCATTTCGCTCCCTCCCCGGCCAGTGCCGGTGTCATGCCGTCGTTGGCCTGTTGCTGGCGTTGGGCGAAGTCCTCCAGCTCGGCCTTGAGCTCTTCACTCACGCCCTTGGGATTGAACTCCCGGTTGAGCGCCGCCAGGTCGCCCCTGGCCAGCAGCCAGCTGGCGCGCAGGCCGTACCCCAGGGCCACCAGGGCAAACACCGAAAGCCCCGCCAGCCACACCCCCTGGGGGTAGATCAGCGGCGTGGCCCAAGGGGTCTGGGAAGTGCTGCCGTAGTCCAGGGTCTCGCGTACCACGTTCAGGCAGACCCAGGCCATGAACAGCCCCAGGCCGGTCATAAACAGGGCCGACAGCCAGTTGAGCAGGCCCTGCAGCCTCGCCGGCAGCCGTTCGTGGAAGATGTCGATGCGCATGTGCGCCCGCCCGAACAGGGCGATGGTAAAGGCCAGGGTGGCGCCCACCGCCAGCGCATAGCCACTGAGTTCGTCCACCCCCTGCAGCGACACCTTGAAGAACTTGCGCAGCAGGGTTTCTACCGCGATCAACATCGACAGCAGCAGAAACATGCCGCCGAAGGCCAGACTGGCCAGTTGCTCGATTCGCTTCATTTCAACCTCTCCTTGTTGCCGGTCGCGGGCGGCTACCGCCGCCCGCGACCTGAGCTTACAGCCCGGCGATACCGGCCAGATCCCGCTGCCAGTTGGCGGAGCAGTCGGGGTTGGCCTTGTCGCACTGCTCGGCCCAGGTGGGGTAGGACACCTTCTGTACCGTGCTGGCCAGGATGGCCAGATCCGCCTCGCTCACCGGCACGTCCACCAGCTTGTACTTGGTGCCGGTGGTGCAGGGCTCGGCACCCACGTTGCAGCGGCTGGCATCCAGGAACAGCTCTTCCGAATAGCTCCAGATGTCCTCGCTCAGCTCGTCGAAGGCCGCCTGCAGCCGCTGCTGCTGCTCCGGGGTCAGCTTGTTCCAGGTCTTGAGGTTGATGCCGTAGCCGTTCAGCGCCAGCTGGAAGCCGAGCGGCAGCATATGGGTGGTGACTTCCGGCCAGCCGGCGGAGTTGGCGGAACTGGGGCCGGTGATGGCGCATTCGATCATGCCGAGCGCCAGGCTCTGGTGCACGTCGCCGAAGGCCACCGGCACCGGCACCCCGCCCACCGATTCCACGAACTGGGCCAGGTTCTGGTCATAGACCCGCACCTTGAGCCCCTTGACGTCCGCCAGGCTGTTGATGGGGTGCTTGCAGAACAGCACCTGGGGCCCGAAGGGCCAGACCGCCAGCAGCTTGGTGTTGAACCGCTCCTGCAGGCGCTGGTCCACCGTGTCCTGGTAGGCTTCCACTACCCGCCGGCCCTGCTGGAAGTCCGGGTTAAGGCCCACCAGATCCAGGCCGAGGATGGTCGGCTCGTCCCGGGACACCTGGGACATGCGCAATGAAATCAGGTCGAACAGGCCGGATTTCAGCACCCGCAGCTGCTCCACGTCCTTGATGCCGGTGGTGTCCAGCGGCTTGTAGTTGATGCTGAGCGGCAGCCCGGTCTTTTCCGCCAGGGTCTCGAAGAAGGGTTGCTCCTTGTTCTTCTGGATCAGGCCGGTGGCCAGGGGCTGGCCGATCACCTTGAGGTTGATGGTTTCGGCCAGGGCCGGGGTGCCGGCCAGGGTGGTGCCGAGCAGGGTGGCTAACAGTAACTTTCTCATCGTGAGGTACTCCTTCCTTGAACATGCGGATTGCATCCGGGGTGGCCCGCCCGGGGCGGACCACCGAAACGGGCTCAGCGGTCGGCGAGGAAACGCATGGCTTCCTGCACGCCGCCGGGCTGGTGCGGCACGCCGGCACAGGCCAGCCCCATCTCCACCCCGGCCAGGGTGCCGAGCAGGGTGAGATCGTTGATGGCGCCCAGGTGGCCGATGCGGAACACCCGGCCCTTGAGCTTGCCGAGGCCGGCGCCGAGCGACATGTCGAACCGCTCCAGGATCAGCCGGCGCAGCCGGTCGGCGTCGTGGCCTTCGGGCAGCAGCACCGTGGTCAGCACCGGGCTGTGCTCAGCCGGGTTGAGGCACAGCACCTCCAGGCCCCAGGCCTGCACCGCCCGGCGGGTGGCCTCGGCATGGCGCTGGTGGCGGGCGAAGACGTGGTCCAGCCCCTCCACCTCCAACATGTGGATGGCTTCCTTCAGGCCGTACAGCAGGTTGGTGGCCGGAGTGTAGGGGAAGTAGCCGGTGGCGTTGCTGGCCAGCATGGCGCCCCAGTCCCAGTAGGACCTGGGCAGCCGGGCCTGTTTGGCGCGCGCCAGGGCCTTGTCGCTCAGGGCGTTGAAGCTGATGCCCGGCGGCAGCATCAGGCCCTTCTGGGAGCCGGAGACGGTAACGTCCACCCCCCACTCGTCGTGGCGGTAATCCGCCGAGGCCAGGCCGGAGATGGTGTCCACCATGAACAGCGCCGGATGGCCGGTGTCGTCGATGGCCCGGCGAATGTCGCCGATGCGGCTGGTCACCCCGGTGGAGGTTTCGTTGTGCACCACGCACACCGCCTGGATCTGGTGGCCGTCGTCCCGGCGCAGGCGCTCGGCGATGGCCTGCGGATCGGCGCCGTGTCGCCAGTCGCCGGGGATGAACTCCACCTCCAGCCCGAGCTTGCTGGCCAGCTCGTGCCAGAGGGTGGCAAACTGGCCGGTTTCGCACATCAGCACCCGGTCGCCGGGGCTCAGGGTGTTGACCAGCGCCGCCTCCCAGGCCCCGGTGCCGGAGGCGGGATAGATCACCACCGGGCTCTCGGTCTTGAAGATGCGCTTGATGCCCGCCAGCACCGCCTGGCCCAGATCGGCGAACTCGGGCCCCCGGTGGTCGATCACCGGGTTGTCCATGGCGCGCAGTATCCGGTCCGGTACCGGCGAGGGCCCGGGGATCTGCAGAAAGTGACGCCCGCTCTTGTATGACATGTCTCGCTCCTTGAACTGCCTTGATGATGGAGGCAAAGCCTCCGGTAAGGGCCCGCGGGCCCGAAAACAACCTTGTCGCCTATCCCCTGACCTTGGGCTTGGCCATCTCCGGCTTGCCGCAGGGCAGGAAGCGGCCCTGGCCGGCCTGGCCCAGCACCTTGCCGTCCCGCCACACCACCCTGCCCCGGCTCAGGGTCAGCACCGGCCAGCCGGTGACGGTGCGGCCCTCGTAGGGGGTGTAATCCACGTCGTGGTGCAGCAGCTCGTTGCGGATGGTGACCTGCCGGTTCGGATCCCAGAGCGCGATGTCCGCGTCCGCGCCCACCGCTATGCTGCCCTTGCGCGGATAGAGGCCATACAGCTTGGCCGGGTTGGTGGCGGTCAGCTCCACGAAGCGGTTGAGGCTGATGCGGCCCTTGTTCACCCCTTCCGAGAACAGCAGCGGCAACCGGGTTTCCAGCCCGGGGATGCCGTTGGGGATGTAGGGAAAGGCGACCTCCTCGCCGTTCGGCTTCTTGCCCTGGGGATCGTCGTAGCGAAAGGGCGCGTGATCCGAGGAGAAGATGGTGAACAGGCCGTCTTCCAGCCCGTCCCAGATCACCTGCTGGTTAGCCTGATCCCGGGGCGGCGGGCTGCACACGCATTTGGCGCCCTCGTAGCCGTCCAGCCCCAGATCCTCGGCGGTGAGGAACAGGTACTGGGGGCAGGTTTCCGCATAGATGCTGATGCCGTGGCTGCGCGCCCAGCGGATCTGCTCCACCGCCTCGGCACCGGACACGTGCACGATCAGGATGGGCACGTCCACCAGCTCGGACAGGGCGATGGCCCTGTGGGTAGCCTCCCGCTCCACCAGCATGGGCCGGGCGGCGGCATGGAAGCGCGGCGCCCTGTGGCCGGCATCCAGCAGGCGCCGGGTCAGCCAGCTGATGCAGTCGGCGTTTTCCGCATGGATCATCGCCATGGCGCCCTCGGCCCGGGCCACCGCCAGCACGTCCAGGATCTGGCCGTCGTTGAGCTTGAGGTCGTCGTAGGTCATGTAGATCTTGAACGAGGTGCAGCCCTGGCGGATCAGTTCCGGCAGTTCTTCCTTCAGCACCGTCTCGGTGGGGTCGCTCACGATCAGGTGAAAGGCGTAGTCGATCACCGCCTTGCCTTCGGCCCGGCGATGGTAGTCTGCCACCGCCGCCTTCAGCGACTGGCCCTTTTCCTGGGCGGCGAAGGGCATCACCGTGGTGGTGCCGCCACAGGCGGCGGAGCGGGTGCCGGTGAAAAAGTCGTCCGCCATGCGCAGGCCGTCCGGCATCGGCTGGTCCAGATGGCAGTGGCCGTCGACCCCGCCCGGCAGCACCAGCAGGCCGCTGGCGTCCAGCTCTTCCCGCCCCGGCGCCAGGTTCAGGCCCATGGCCACGATGCGGCCGTCGCGGATCCCCAGATCACAGTCGGTGATGTCGGCCGCGGTGGCGATGCGGCCATTGCGGATCACCAGATCAAACTCGGACATGACTCCTTCCTCCCTGTCGGTGTATTGCTGCATGAATCTTTAATTCATAATTATGTATACGTAATTAATCATCCATGTGCACCGTATTCAAATCCCGGGAGAGGTTAATGTGAAGAAGATCTCAAAATGTAAAAATTAAGTTAAATTTGGTGATAAAACGGCAGGGCTGGCATAACGGCCAATGGGATCAAAAGGAGATGAAGGAGGGAAAGACGCCGGCGTGTGCAGATTGACACCTCGCTGGTGGAGCGCTGGCGGGCCGCCCGCGCCCCAAAAAACATCATGCTGCTCAACTTTTAAACTGATCGGTGCGCTAGCACCACCATCAGGCATCGTCGGGGCTGGAAAGAGGCAACAGGGACGGCCTCCGCCGACCGTCACCTGCCAGGGGGCGTGAAGCGCCTTGCACCGCCGCCAGCATCGCGAAGCGATGATACGGCGGTTTCCGCAACATCCGGCAGGTGCGAGCGTACAGGGGGCGAGCTTGCTCGCCGCGACGAGCTGTTTCGGCCTGACCGAACATCCAGTGAATGTTCGCAGCAGGCCGAAACAGCGAGTGTCATATTTTGCGGCGTGTCGGTGGAGGTGGCCCTGTTGCCTCTTATCTGCGTCAAGTCAGACAGCCGGACTTGTGACCAAGAAGTCAGGCTGTCGGCCTCTTCTCTTTGCCAACATTCAAACTGATCGCTATTCCAGGGGCGACGGCAGGTGAGGCAGTGTGGGAGAAGGGGAAAAACGGGATGCTCAGGGCCTGGCCACAGACCCTGTCGCGGTGCTCAACCGAGCCGTTGCTGCTTGTCTTCCAGCTCCCTGACCAGCAGATCGCCGGTATGCATCACATGCTCGGCCAGGATACGGCCGGCCCGCTCGCCGTCCCGCGCCTGCAGTGCCTCCAGCAGGGCCCGGTGCTCGGTCACCGATTCTTCCCAGCGGTGATGAAAGCCGATGGCCAGGTAGCGGCCACGGCTAACCCGGTTCATCAGCTGGTGGTGCAGCTGGGTCAGGGTCTCGTTGCCGGCCAGCTCGATGATCAGCCGGTGGATATGCTGGTTGATCTCGAAATACTGGTGCTTGTCCTGCTCCTGGTGGTATTGCTCCAGCTTGTCCTGCAGTTGCCCCAGCCGGGTCAGCTCCGCTTCGGTCGCCCGCTGGGCGGCCAGCTCGGCGGCCCGGCGCTCCAGGGAACAGATCACTTCAAAATGTTCGCGGATTTCCTCGGGGGTAATGGTTGACACCCGGGCGCCCCGGTTCGGCTCTATGGTGACCATGCCTTCCGAGTTGAGCACCTTCAGCGCCTCCCGCAGGGGTGTGCGGGAAATGTCCAGCTGCTTGCACAGCGCCGGCTCGTTGATGCGCTCCCCTTCCTTGAGCTCGCCCTCGATGATCATGGTGCGGACGCAATCGGCCACCTCTTCGTGCAGCGAACGACGACGCAGAGAGTTTCTCCCCAGGGTATTGATTGCTGTAGCCATCATCGTGCTCCTGTTGTTATTGCTTTGTAGGCCGCTTACCTTAATCTGTTGCCGGTAAAAGCGATACGTCCGGACCCCGCAAGGGTGATCCCGGTCTTGTTCGCCCCGGCCTGCCAGCGTGAAAGCCCCGGACCGGCCGGGGCTCTGCATTACATAATATATAATTATGGCTTAAGTGAAAATAAATTGCCCCAATTTTTGACCTGGGCGGGATCCCGATCGGCCAGCAGCATGCCCTTCCACACCCCGGTGGACACGGTGTCGTAGATGGGAATGCCCAGCTCCTGCTCCAGATCCGCCGCCACCCGGGCCCCACGCAAATTGGTACAGAAGACGGTGATGGCGTCGCATTGCTGTTCGCGGGCCACGGCGCGGATCATCTCCGCTATGGTGGCTTCGCTCACCTCCGAGAAGGAGAAGTTGCCCCTGTCGTTGAGGTGGCGTTCGGCCACACACTCGTAGCCGGCGGCGGCATAGGTGTTGATCACCTTTTGCTGCACCTCGTGCAGATAGGGGGTGACCAGACCGAAGCGCTTGACCCCGGTGATGTCGAACAGCTCGTTCAGCGCCAGCACCGAGGTGGTGGCCGGAATACCGGTGGCCTCGGTAATGGCCCGACACAGGATCTCATCGTCCTGGAATCCCCGCCAGCCGGAAGAGGTTCCGCTCCAGGTAATGGACTGCACCCGGGCATCCGCCAGCAGCCGGGAGGCCTGCAGGAAGGGCTCGTTGTCGAACTGGCTCAGGGCCTGGTCGGTGAGCGAGATCTCGGTCACCTTGAGCCGGCCGAAATGGGCGCTGACGCCGTTCACGCCGTGCAGTATGTCGGCGGTGACCGGCTCCAGGGTGGTATTGGAAGAAGGGGTCAGCACACCCAATAAAGTACGATCAGTCATCACTTGCTCCTTGTAGTCATCACAGTAAGTCATCAATAACCCAGGGCGCGCGGCAGGGCCGTCACTATCCCGGGGAAAATCCAGCACAACACCAGCACCAGGTACTGCAGGGCAATAAAGGGCCAGACGTAGCGCAGCAGCTGGGACATGGGGATCTTGGCGATACCGCACATCACGAACAGCAATACCCCGACCGGTGGCGTCATCATGCCAATCACCAGGTTGAACACGAACAGGAACCCGAAGTAGAGCGGGTCTATGCCGTAGGCCAGGGCGATGGGGGCGAACAGCGGCACCAGCATGATGTATGCTGCGTTCGACTCCAGGAACATGCCCACCACCAGCAGCATGGCCATCACCAGCGCCAGGAACAGATGGGGATTGTCGGTCAGCGCCTGGATGAATGCCGACAGCCGCAGCGGGATCAGGTCGATGGTGAACAGGAAGGTCAGCGGCGTGGCGAAGGCGATCAGGGCGCCTACCACGGCCGAGGTCAGTGCCGCCCGGAACATGCAGCCCGGCAGATCGGCCCAGGCCAGCTTGCGGGTCACCCACTTGCCGATGACAAAGGCGTAGATCACCGCTATGGCCGCGCCTTCGGTAGCGGTGAAAACACCGCCGACGATGCCGCCGATCACCACCACCGGCATCAGCATGATGGCCCCTGCCCGCCGGGTTTGCAGCAGCAGGTTCTTCAGGCTGAAGGGCTCGCCGGTGGGTGCATAGCCCTTGCGGTGCGCAATCCAGCTCGACAGCGCCATCATGCCCACCACCAGCAGGATGCCGGGCACCACGCCGGCCATGAACAGGCCGCCCACCGACACCGAGGAGCCGGCCATCAGGGCGTAGACGATCATCGCCGCACTGGGGGGAATGATGGGCCCCAGGTTGGAGGCGGACGCCACCACCGCCGAGCCGAAGCCCGCGTCGTAATGCTTTTTCATCGCCGGCATCATGGTGGTGCCCAAGGCACTGGCGCCCGCCACGGCGGCACCGGTCACCGAGGCCAGGCCCAGCCCGGACAGCAGGGTGACATGGGCCAGCCCGCCCTTGACCCGGCCGACGAAGGCGTTGGCGAAGTCGATGGTGCGCTGCATCACCTGGCCGCCGACCATCAGCTCGCCCGCCAGCATGAACAGCGGTATCGCCATCAGCGGAAAGGAGTTGACCGCGTGCATCATCCGCTGGGGCATGACCGACAGCTCGATGCCGCTGTAGGCCAGGCCGCCGAGGGCCGCCAGCCCGAGGGCGAAGGCGAGCGGCATGCCCAGCAACGCCAGGATCAGGAAGGTGATAATCGCCAGGGTGGTCATGAGGCGTCCTCCTCATCGGCCCAGACACGGGTGCCCTGCCAGGCCATAAACAGCAAATGCAGCAGGGCATGGCCGCAGCTCAGCATCACCGGCACGTAGAATACCGCCGCGCTCACCGGCACCGTCGGCATCAGCTCGTCCCAGCCCTCGATGGCCACCAGCACCGACTGGTAGCAGACTACCACCATCAGCACGCCGCTGACCGCCAGCATCAGCCGGGCCAGCCCTTCCTGCAGCCGGGCCGGCAGCCGGTTGGTGATCACGTCGATGCCCACGTGGACACCCTGCTTCAGGCCATGGGGAATGGCGAGGAACACCGCCCACACGAAGGCCAGGCGGGACATTTCATCGGCCCAGTCGATGGACTCGGACAAGACATAGCGACAGAACACCTGAGCCGACACCAGCAGCACCATGATGGCCATGCTGGTGCAGATGGCGTAACGGGACAGCCCGTCCAGTCCCAGCAGGCCGCGGCGTAGGGCCGCGGCCGGCGAAGGCAGGGGCGAAGGCCCGCTCAGCATGCCGGCCTGCTCGGAATGACCGGATTTCATGACTTGGCATCCTCCAGCACCGCATCGACCAGTTCATCACCCAGGCGCGCTTTCAGCTCCTCGATGATGCCGGCGGTCTGCTGCTGCATCTGTTGGTAGAGCTCGGGGCTTACCTGGTTCAGTTGCATGCCGGCGGCCACCAGCTGCTCCCGGGACAGCAGATCCTCTTCCGCCGCTTTTTCCCGCTGCCACTGCACCGCCTTGGCCATGGCGTCACGCATCAGCTGCTGCTCTTCGGCGGAGAGCTTGTCGAAACGCTTCTTGTTGGCCACCACCACGATAAAGTCGAAGAAGTGGCCGGTGTCGGTCAGGTACTGCTGCACTTCCTGGTAATTGTTCTTGCGGATAATACTGAAGGGGTTTTCCTGGCCGTCGATCACCTTCTGCTGCAGGGCGGAATAGACTTCGTTGATGCCCATGGAGGTCGGGCTGGCGCCCAGGGCACGGAAGGTCTTGAGGTGGGTCTCGTTCGGTTGCAGGCGGATCTTGAGGCCGGCGAAATCATCGATGGAGTCGATGGGCCTGACGCTGTTGGTAACATGACGCGGACCCAGTTCCATAAAGCCCAGGGCGACAAACCCCTTGTCCGCCAGCTTGTCGTTGAGCAGCTCGCCGACCCGGCCGTCGATCACCCTGAACGCGGTTTCCCTGTCCTTGAACACGAAGGGCAGGCTGACCGCTTCCAGCTCGGGCACGGTACGGGACAGGAAGGAAACCCCGATCCAGGTCATGCTCAAGACCCCCGATCGCACCTGATCCACGTTTTCGGAAGCACCGCCCAACTGCATGGCCGGAAACAGTTGTACCTTGATATCGCCCTCGGTGGCCGTTTCCACTTCCTGCTTGAACACTTCCATCGCCAGGCTGCTGGAGTGATCGGCCGCGAAGTTGCCCGCCACCCTCAGGGTCTCGGCCCCCGCCGTCCCCGCAAACAGGCCGGCACCCAGCATTACCGTTAACAAACTCTTTTTAAAGTTGTGACCAAAAGAGTGTACATTGCTATCCATCGCCTTCTCCTCGGGTTTGATGTCGCCTTCAACATCATTATGAATTCATAATTATATATACATTCCATTAACAGTATTGGCAATCTCAAAATCTCGCCAGAAGCTGACCAAAAAGACCAAAATAAGCACAAGATATTGAATTTAAATGAGATAACAGAAAAAAGCAGAAGGCGGGCTGTTAATAAAGTGTGATCAAGATCGCCAGGGCAGCGACACCGAAGATCCGGTGCAACCGAAAACAAAAAAGCCCTGACCAAATAGTCAGGGCTTTGAAGTGATGGCGCAGTGGCAAAGACATCGCCTTTGAAGCGAAGGCGCAGCGCGCCGACATCATCCAGCCGTCCGGCGTAGCCAATACGAAAAAACCCCAGCATCTCTGCTGGGGTTTTGAGTGATGGCGGAGCGGACGGGGCTCGAACCCGCGACCCCCGGCGTGACAGGCCGGTATTCTAACCAACTGAACTACCGCTCCGCAAAAGCGTCTTAGTCAGTAACTAATTGG
>NZ_JAERTZ010000019.1 GCF_016746085.1 Zobellella iuensis | reverse complement strand
AATACCTCACCGGACTATGGGCCTGCATGCAGACTGAAACGGCGTTCGATTCCGCTTTGCTGTTCAGTGAAGAGCACATGAAATCTTGATTTTAAACAGAGTATCTACATCGGACCAAACCACGGCGCCGGTGGCGGCGGCGGTGGCGGTGGCGGTGGCGGTGGCGGTGGCGGTGGCGGTGGCGGTGGCGGGATGGTCCGTTGAAACGGACCCTAGCGCCAGCCGTTGATCTCGTCCCGGCCGGCCAGGTGCTCCAGGGTCGGGCGGGCGAACAGGTAGCCCTGCAGGTAGCGCACTCCGGCGTTAACCAGAAAGTCCCGCTCTTCCTCCACTTCGATGCCTTCGGCCAGGATGAGGGTGCCCAGTTCGTGGCAGATCCGCTGCACCTCGGCCAGCCGTTGCTGCCTGGCGGGATCCCGGTGGATGTCGCGGATCAGGCTCATATCGAGCTTGAGGATGGCGGGCTTGAGGCCGTGCAGCCAGTCCAGCCCGGCAAAGCCGGCGCCGAAGTCGTCGATGGCGGTCAAAAAGCCGTGGCGGGCGTAGGATTCGAAAATGCGCCTGAGCTTGTCCTGGCTCAGGATCTGTTCGCCTTCGGTCACCTCGAAGATGATCTTGCGCAGATCAAAGCCGAACAGGCTGGCCGCCTCTATGGTGGCGCGGATGCAGGTTTCCGGGTTGTACACCGCGTTGGGCAGGAAGTTGATGCTGAGCAGCTTGTCGCAGCCCAGGCGGCTGGCGGTTTCTATCGCCTTGACCCGGCAGGACTGGTCGAAATAGTACTTGTTGTCGTCGGTGACGCGCTCGAACACCCAGCCGGCGCCCTGGTCCTCCGGGCCGCGCACCAGGGCCTCGTAGGCGAATACCTCCTGCCGCTGCCAGTCGATGATGGGCTGGAACGCCATCCTGATGTCAAACCCCAGCGACTGGCCGCTCAGGCAATCCATGCAGCTCTGCTGCTTTACTCGTGCGGGAAAATCCATCTTGTTGCCTTAATGCCGGTACGCGCCCTTCACTTGTAACAGATAACCCGGCCCGGCAACAAGCCGGGCCGGCCCTTCACCGGGCCCAGTAGGCTTCTTCCAGCGAGTCTTCCCGCTCCGGCAGGCCGCGGGACAGCCGGGCCGAGTGCTGCACCAGCACCTCGAAGCTCACCCGGTTGGCGTACTTGCTCACCTGGGACAGGGAAGAGTAGGTCAGGTGCCGGGCCCGGTGCTTGGCGCTGCCGGGCACGTTGTGGCGGTGGTGGTCGTTGGCGGCCAGGTCGTGCAGCAGGGCGGCCAGGGCCGCGTCGCCGGCGCCGTTGGTGTTCTTGATGCGCTCGGGGCCGCCCATGTAGGGCGAGATATGGGTGTAGATCTTCAGCGGCGCCGTGCAGTCGGCCTTGCGCATGGGGCGGGAGTACTCATGGCGGTTGAACTCGGGAATGGCGCCGGGCAGCAACGGCCGGCTGGTTTCCCGCTTGTGCTCGTCATCCACGTAACCGGCCAGGTAAAGGCCGGCCGGGCCGGCGGTGCACAACACCAGGTCGGCCCATTCCAGCACCTGCTCGCAGGCCAGCAGCGGGTCGGCCATGCCGGTCAGGGCCAGGGCCTCGTCTTCGTTCATCGCCACCAGGGTGACATGGTCGCGGATGAACTGCTGCCACCAGTCCTTGCGGTCTTCCACGATAAAGCGGGTGCCCATGGTCAGCACCACCGGCACTCCCGCTTCCCGCGCCCACTCGGCCGCCCGCAGGGCGCTCTGTTGCATGGGCTCGTGCTGTTCGCAGCGCATCAGGTAGGCGGTCAACACCAGCGCCGAGGCGGTCTGGATCTGGGTCTTGTCGAGGTAGGCGGGCGTCAGCCAGTCCATCATGCCCTTGTTGATGGCGAAGCTGCGCTCGCCGTCCGGGCTTATCAGGGTGATGCACTGGCCGATGGAGCCGGCCACCGGCTGCAGATAGTTCAGATCCACCCGGGAGGAGGAGGTGCACAGGTAGCGGTAGGGCGAACTGCCCACCCGGATGTTCTCGCTCATCACCCCGAACAGCACGGACCTGTCGTCGGCCAGCACCGAGTAGTTGTGCAGGGTGTTGCCGATGGTGCCGCCGGCGAATTCCGAGACGATCAGTTCCCGATCGAGCAGTTCCCGGTAGATGCCCTCGGCCTTGTCCGCCGCCAGCAGCATGGAGTGTCCCCTGGAAAGGCCGTGGCGAGCCAGGAAGGCGTCGTCCACCTGGGCCTCGATGTCCACCAGCACCTGGTCGATGCCGCAGATATGGCCGGACACCGGCTTGTTCTGGGGCAGCAGTTCGCTCAGGCGCGGGTCGCGGGCCTCCACCGGAAAGAAATGCTTGTGCTTGCGCTGGCCGGGAAACTTCATTTGTCTTTACCTCAAAACAACGGTCGGCGGAGTCTAGCAAAAAGCCGCGCCCGGCTCACCGGTACAGAAAATGCGCAAACGTTTGAGCATAAAAAAATCCGGCCATAGCCCAGCCAGATGACAATAGAATGAAACCGGCGTTGACATACGAAAGTCCAAATATATGATGTTGCCATCATTCAGGACCCAGATTCCGTCATGACTCGTGTGCTTTTTGTCTGCCACAGCAATGCCGTCTGCTCTCCTATCGCCGAGGCCCTGCTCAAACACCTTGCGGCCGATCGCTACGAGGTAACGAGCGCAGGCCTCCAGCCTTCCGATATAGAGCCCAATGCGCTGGCCGCCCTGCACCGGCTTGGCGTCAACACCGAAGGGCTCCATAGCAAAGGGCTGGATAGGGTTGCCGACCAGTATTTCGATATCGTGATCAGCCTGTGCGAACAGGCCGAGGCCGCCGCCCAGGCGGTGCCGTCGGCCCGTTTCATGGCCTGGCACTTCGAAGACGCCTCCTGCTGCTCCCAGCCCGAGGCCACCAAGGTGGTGCACGAAATCTACGAGCGCATCAAGCTGCTGGTACTGGTGCAGGATCGCCAGGAGAAGCCCCTGTGGTAGCCGATCGCCTCCCCCTCAGCCTGTTCAAGGCCCTGTCGGACGATACCCGACTGCAGCTGGTGCTGATGATCATGGCCGAGCAGGAAATGTGTGTCTGTGAAATGACCCACGCCCTGGACGAGAGCCAGCCCAAGATCTCCCGTCACCTGGCGCTGCTGCGCCAGCACGGCCTACTGGCCGACCGGCGCGAGGGCCAGTGGGTCTACTACCGGCTGTCGCCGGCGCTGGACGCGGGCGCCCTGGCCATACTGCAGCACACCTTCGGCCACTACCAAGACTATATAGCCCCGGCCCGTGCCCGGCTGGCGCACATGGGCAACAGGCCCGAACGCCAGCGGCTGTGCTGCTAGCAGCCCTGCTCTTCCTGGTAGCGCCAGGTGTCCGGCATCGACTTGCGGATATGGGCCAGCAGCGCCGTTACCTTGCGCGGCTGGCGGCCGAAGGAATACAACAGCCCCACCGGCCGTGACGGCAGCCGCCACTCGGGCAGGCAGCGCTCCAGGTTGCCCGGATGGGCCGCCATATAGCCCTCGGCGAACTGCACCGGCAGTATGCCGATGCCCTGGCCCCGGGTAATGGCGTCCATCTGCAGCACCAGGTTGTCTACCATCAGGCGGGAAGGCGGGGGCTGAAACCCGTATTCACCCTCGGACTCATGCCGCAGCAACAGTCCGTCACCCGCCTCGCCCAGCCAGTCCACCCAGGCATGGGCCGGCAGCTCGCGGGGGTGGTTCGGCCGGCCCCGGGCGGCGATATAGCCCGGGCTGGCGTAGAGGCCGCAAGGCCAGTAGCTCAGCACCTCATGGCGCAGGCCGCATTCCGGATCCTTGCCCACCCACAGCCAAATCTCCCCCTGGCCCTCCCCCGGACGCGGCGGCCGGGTTTCGGTATGCAGTGAGATACGCATGCCCGGATAGTCGGCGAGAAAGCTTTCCAGCGCCCGGGGAAACCAGCTCCGGCAACAGCTGCTGTGCACCCGCACCACCAATTCTCCGCTCACTTCCTCGCGCAGGTCGTCCATTGCCTGCCGGCTCTGCTCGGCCAGGCGCAGTATCTGCCGGCTGTACTGCTCGAACAGCAGCCCGGCTTCGGTGGCCTGCAGCCGGTTGCCCTGGCGGTTGAGCAGGGGCTGGCCCAGCCGCTCCTCCAGCTGGCTCAGGCGCCGGCTCAGGGTGGACTTGGGCATGTCCAGCTGGCGGGCCGCCTCGGTCAGGCTGCCGCAGGCCATGACGGTGGTAAAACCTTCCAGTTCCAGTAAATCGTGCATCAGCAAACCATGAACGTTAAGCACGCCTTATCGTCGTCATCCCGTCGTGATGGCCGCGTGCAATGGGTGGATTCAAGCATCCGTGCGCCTGTTCCGAATTATGGAACAGACGAATTGGCCTTATCCTACGCTATTCGGGCAAGAATTTTAACAGGATAGGAAAATGGTTTTTTGAAACATTCTCATTTGTATGGGAAGTAATGGCGCCGCTATATCAATCGCGGAAACAGCCGGTGTCCGGACTGGCGTTGGCCATGTGCTCGGGTACCTTGCTCAGGGCGCCAGCACCCGCTCCAGGGCGTCCAGCTGGCCGGTCAGCCAGCCGCTCAAATCCCGCCGCTGGGGCCGGGCCAGCGGGTCCAGCTCCCATACCGTCGCCGTGCCGGCCTCGGCCTTGCCGGCGGCCAGCAGCAAATCCGCCGACTCGGGCGCCACCAGGGGCAGGGCCATGGCCTGGGCCAGGGGGGTCAGCCGCTCGTCCATCAAGGCCACCGAGCCGATGTCGTGGCTCAGCAGCAGTTCGTCCAGCCGCATCGCCTGCTGCTGGATATGCCGTTGCAGCACCAGGCGATTGGCTTCAATCTGCCCCGCCTGTTCGGGCCAGAGCCGCGCCAGATCCCGGGCCGCCACATTGGCCATCAGGGTCAGGTTGGCGAAGTCGAGCCAGAAATAGTCGGGAGAAGCCAGTCCGGGCCGCTGGGTCACCCGGGCCCCGCCCGGGGCGATTTCGCTGGCCACGTCGATGGGCACCACCCGGATATCGAGCTGGCGCAGCAAGGGATACAGCTCCAGGCCGGGCCATACCGACTCAATGGTCAGCAGCGCCTCGGCCGGGGCCAACTGGCCGGCATCCGCCTTGCCCAGCCAGCCGCCGATGCGGTTGACCGGCAGCCGGGCCGGGGGCAGGTAGCGGGCCTCGAGCCCGGTGCCCTCGAGCAGCGACCGGTTCAGGGCGTGCAGCACCGGCACGGCACTGGCCACGGCGGCGGCCCGGGCGCCGAGCGGCAACAACAACAGCAGCAGGCACAAGCAGCAGCGCAGTTTCATTCGATGGATCTCCAGCGACGGACGCCCAGCGCCAGCACGAAGCCGAACGAGGCGATAATGACGATAGCGGCCCCGGAAGGAATGGGCAGGGCGCCGGCCATGGGCAACAGGATGCCGAGCCAGCAACTGAGGGTGGAAAACAGCACCGACAGCCAGAAGAACTGGCGGCCGTTGCGGCTCACCAGCCGGGCGGCGGTGGCCGGGATCAGCAGCAGCGCCCCCACCAGAATGGCGCCCACCACCTTGACCGAGGCCACGGTGACCAGGGCGATCAGCAGGATAAAGAGGTAGTCGTACAGCCGCACCGGAATACCCCGGGTCTGGGCCAGCTCCGGCGACAGGCTGGCCAGCAGCGCCCGGTTGGCGCCCCGGGCCAGCAGCACCAGGGCCAGGGCGGCGATCAGCGCCAGCACCAGGATGTCGCCGTCCTTGACCGTGAGGATGGAGCCGAACAGCACGTTTTCCAGGATATGCACGTTGACCTTCTTCGCCACATAGAGCAGCAGCGCCGCGCCCAGGGCGATGGCGAAGGACAGGAAGACCCCCACCAGGGCATCGTAGGGGACCTGGGTGCGGCTTTTCACCCAGTGCAGCAGCAGCGCGAACAGGATGCAGAAACTGAACAGGGCCACCAGCGGCTGGGTGGCGGGCTCGCCCAGCAGGATGCCGATGGCCACCCCGGTCAGGGCGCCGTGGCCCACCGCCTCGGAGAAAAACGCCAGCCGCTTGACCACCACCAGCGGCCCCAGGGCGCCGAGCAGCGGCCCCATCAGCAGCGCCGCCACCAGGGCGTTGGTGAGAAAGGCGTACTGGAACATGGGCGGCAATATTCCCGCCTCGTACAGGGCAAAAATGCTTTGACGCAGGCTTTCCATCAGGCGCAGGCCTCCAGCGGGCGGGGCCCGTCGGCGGGCAACAGCTGCTCGGGCCGGCCATGGGCCCGCAGGCCGCCGTCGATCAGCCAGACTTCATCGGCGTAGCGACGCACCCATTCCATGTCGTGATGGATCACCAGCAGGGTGCAGCCCCGCGCCTTGAGCCGTGCTATTTCCCGGTTGATCAGCATCTGGCCTTCCTGATCCAGCCCGGTCATGGGCTCGTCCAGAAACCAGAGCGACGAGTCCCGCTCCAGCGCCTGGGCGAACAGCAGCCGCTGGCGTTCACCGCCCGACAACTGGCCCAGGCGCAGCTGGCCCTTGTGTTCCAGCCCGACCCGCGCCAGCAGTTGCCGGATGCGCGCCCGGCAACGGTGCCGCTCCCAGCCGAACAGCGGCCGCCGGCTCAGGGTGCTGAGCATGAACTCCTCTATGGTGATCGGCAGCGAGGGCTCGAACTGGGCCTGCTGGGGCACATAGGCGGGCCTGTCGGGCCGCCCCGGCCAGCGCCGGTGGATATCGCCCTGGTGGGGCCGCAACCCCAGCAGGCACTTCATCAGCGACGACTTGCCGGCGCCGTTGGGGCCTATGATGGCATGCAGCCTTCCCCCCGCCAGGGTGGCGGACAGGGGCGCCAGTATTTCCACCCGGTTCAGGCTCAGGCTGAGCCGTTCCAGCTCCAGCGTCGGCCCCATCAGGATGCCTCCGCCGCGAAGCGCAGCGCCTGCACCAGGGTTTGCAGGTTGTGTTCCATCTCGCGCGAGACCAGCCCGGCATCGTAGTCTCCGAAAGTCATATGGGAGAAATGGTAGATGCGGATGCCGGTGGCCTCCTCGATCAGCCGGACGTAGCGGTTGTCCATGTCCAGCTCGGTGAACAGCACCTGGATGTTGGCGTCCCTGATGCGGTCTATGGTCTGCTGCAGCTGGCTGGCGTTGGGCTCCACCCCGTGGGCCGGCTCTATTACCGTGTCGATGCCGATGCCGAACTCCTGCAGCAGGTAGCCGTAGGCGTTATGGGTGCTGGCGATGCGCACCCGCGACAGGTCCAGCTCCAGCAACTGGCCCCGGTAGCGGTTCTTGAGCGCGCGCAACTCCCGGCCATAGGCCAGGGCGTTGGCCTGGAAGTAGTCGGCGTTGTCCGGATCCAGCCGGCCCAGCTCGCGGGCTATGGTGTACAGCTGGCGAATGGCGGCGTCGATGGACACGAAGGTATGGGGATTGTAGCTGTTGCTGCCCTTGCCGGACGACAGCAGCGGCAGATCCCGGTTGGCCTGGATCAGGGTAAGCCGGGGCAGCTCCAGCCCTTCCAGCGCGTGCACCGCGAATTCGTCGTGGCCGATGCCGTTGAGCACCAGCGCGTCCATCTCCAGCAGCCGCTTCAGATCCGCCGGTTGCAGCTCGTAGCTGTGGGGGTTGAAGCCGCTTTCGATCAGCGGCTGGATGTGGGCTCTGTCCCCGACGATATGGCTGACGTAGCTGTAGTAGGGGTGCAGGGTAATGCCCACCACCAGGGGCTTGGCCCAGGCGGACGTGGTGGCCAGCAGGCCGGCGCAAAGCAGAAGCCATCGGTTCATGGTTTATTATCCATTCGGGTCCAGAAAGTCAGTTCGTGGCAGCCGGTCAGCGGATGAGAGTCGCCGGCATGGAAGAAAATGCCGCCCTCGGGGGCCAGCCAGAGCGCAAAGTCGCCCAGGTTGGCAGGGTCCACCGCCTGGTAACAGTCCGCCGCCGGCTGTTGCCAGCGATATTCGGGCCGGTCGAAGGGGGGCACCGCCAACGCGGCCAGGGCGGCCGGCTCCGGCCAGGGGCCGCCGGAGGGCGCCATAAAGCGGATTTCCTCCGCCCCGATGGACAACTCGGTCAGCCACTGGGTCTGCTCCCGGTTCAGGCTCAGGTGGGCCGCGGGTGGCTCGGCCGCCTCCTGCCGCAACCAGATGCCGGCGGCACCGGCAGCCAGCACCAGCAGCATGGCCAGCGCCACCCACAGGCTTTCCCGGCGGCCATCGTCGGGTGGCACCCGCTCCAGGGTGAAGCGCCCCGTCTCGGCACCCGGCTCAGAGCTCGACATAGTCGAACTCCGCCGGATCCTCATGGCCGGCGTCGAACTGGATGTAGAACTCCTGCTCGCTCCAGGGGAAATGCACCCGGGAATGGGCGTCGGCCACCGCCCTGGCGATAACCTCGTCGTCGTAGCTGTACATCACCACCTCGGCGCCGTCGGCCAGGGTGCCGTCGCTGTAGCCGACCCGGCACTCCACGCCCTCGGCGTCCCGCTGGCAGTCCATCACCGGATAATGGGCCAGGGCGGGGGCGGACAGCCCCAGGCCCAGGCCGAGCAACAGGGCTCGCAGCATCGTCTTTCTCCTATTCGGGCAGGGCTTCGAAACTCAGCAGGTAATTGACCCCGGCCTGATCCGCCAGCGGGCTGTCGATGGTCCGGCGCATATTGGTGCTGAGCAGGTGGGGGCCGGCCAGTTCGGGGGTGAAGCGCACCACCCCGTCCTGGTCGCTGACCAGTTCGGTCTGCATCCGGGAGTCGCGGAAGGCGGTGCCGTGGGGCACCACTTCCACCGCCAGCTCGGCCACCGGCTCGCCGTCGAAGGTGAAGCGGAAGCGGGCTTCTTCGCCCACCACCACGTCGCCGGGGTGGGTCAGGGCGTCCAGCTCGAAGCCCTTGCCGGTGGTGGCCAGCACCCCGTCGCTGGGGGCCTGCTTGGTGACGTAGAAGGCGCTGATGGTCTGGGCGGCGAAGGTGGTCACCTCCCGTGCGCCCTTGGGCAGCTCGGCCTGGACTTCCAGCTTGTTGCCGAACACCCGGCGCTGGGTGTCCCGGCCGCCCACCACATAGCTGGTGAAATAGCGCGTGGGGGAGCTCAGCTCCACCTTGTAGGTGCCGCTCTCCACCAGCTCCAGGTCGAACACGCTGCGCCGCTGGCCCTTGAAGTAGGGCCCGATGCGGCGGGGCTCGTTGGCCGGGCCGTAGAGGGTGACGTTGTCCAGCCCGATGGGCTTGTCGAAGCTGAACACCCCGTGGGAGGCGGTGGCGTCCACGGTGATCCAGTGGGCCTCCTCGGTGGACAGGCTGAATTCGCTCGGCAGCATCCAGACGGGGTGGGCGGAGGCGGTGCCCGCCACCAGGGCCAGGGCGGCCAGGGATGAGGTCCATGCTTTCATGTTATTGCGCTCCCAGGGTAATGGTGATCTCGCCCAGCTCTTCGCTCGGCTCGAGGTGATGAGTGGCGGCCCCGCCGCCCAGCTGGATGGCCTGGCGCGCCAGGCTGCGGCTGCCGTGCTCCCGCGCCGCTTCCACGTTGATATGGTATTGGCCCGGCGGCACCGCCCTGCCCTGCTGATCGGTGCCGTCCCAGCTCAGCCGGTACCGGCCCGGCTTGCGGGTGGCCGCGGTCACGCCGTCCAGCTCGCCCTGGTCGTAGCGGCCCGCCTTGCGCCACCAGCGGCGCATGTCCTTGAGCCAGTCCGGCTCCTTGCGCCACACCGCCAGGGTCTTCACCGGCTGCTCGTCGGCGTCCTCCACCCATACCGCCACATAGGGGCGGTAATACATGGCACCGCCGATCTCGGGCAGGTTCAGGTCAATGTCCACCTGCTGGGCGTGGGCCTGCGCGGCCCCCAGCAGCATCAGTGCCAGCAATGGCTGTTTCATGTGCACTCCCGCACTCAGTAAAGGAACCAGATGTAGAGGGCCGCCATCAGCGCCGTGCCCAGGCCGCTCAGGGTCAGCATGCGGCCCCGGCGACGGCGCATGGGCAGCACCAGCCACAGGCCGGTGAGGGTGAACAGCAGCATCACCAGGGCCGAGACGTCGATAAACCAGCGCCAGCCGGCACCGCTAGAGCGGCCCATGTGCAGGTCGTTGAGCACCGCCATCCAGCCGTAGTGGCGGCTGGCCAGCCACACCTCGCCTTCTTCCGGCAGCACTTCCACCAGGCTGTAGCCACCGGGCCGCTTGATATCGATAAGCAGCAGCCCTTCGTCTTCCGACCAGTCGAAGCGCACCTCGCCGCCGGCCAGTTGCCGCTCGTCGCGCAGCCACAGCCAGACCTGGCTCGCCGCCAACAGGGGATCCTCCCGCCACAGCCCGGAGCCGGCCAGGGGCGCGGGCAGGCTCAGTTCGGCCTCCCGCTCCGGCTCGGGCTCGGGCAGCCAGTGGCGGTTGTTCAGGGTCAGGCCGGTGAAGGTGAAGAACAACATGATCACCAGCATCAGCATGGAACTGTAGGTATGCAGGGGGCGGACCCAGCGGGGGGCCTGGGAAAAACGGGTCGACTGGCTGGGCATGGGGAAGATGGCGCTCCGTGCAGGTTCGGGTATCCAAAAACGCTCGGATGATGTTGCCAATGAGAATAATTGTCAACTTTGTTTAGGGGTGCAGGATTAGCCTCAAAGTGGTCCATTCACCGTCATCATGATAAGACACAGCCATCTTGAAACTAATAACAACAAACTGATTTTTAAAATAAAAATATAAAAATCGTCGTAAATAGCCTTACCGAAAAGGGGGACAAAAACCTCCTGTTCCAATATATGGAACAATCTGTTCCACCTTTTTCCCTCACCCTTCGGGAACTATTTCCCTACAATGCCCACGCTTTTGATAACAATTCTCATTAGTAAGTTTATTTTTATCGCCAGTCGGTATCTTTGTACAGGAGTGTAGAAATGCCCATGCCCAAGCCCACCCGCCTTGCCAGCGCCGTTTCCATGGTGCTGCTGAATGCAGCTCTGGTGGCCACCGCCCAGGCCCAGACCCAGGTATTCGATACCGTAGTGGTCAGCGCCGCCGGCTTCGAGCAGGACGTCAAGGACGCGCCGGCCAGCATTACCGTCATCGGGCAGGAAGAGCTGCAGCAGAAACGCTACAGCAACCTGGCGCAGGCCCTGGACGGAGTGGAAGGCATCGACATCCGCCAGGGCACCGGCAAGACCGGCGGGCTTAACATCAGCATCCGCGGCATGCCCAGCGACTACACCCTGATCCTGATCGACGGCCGCCGCCAGAACACGGCCGGCAACGTCACCCCCAACGGCTTCAACGAAACCTCCACCAGCTTTATGCCGCCGATGTCCGCCATCGAGCGTATCGAGGTGATCCGCGGCCCCATGTCCACCCTGTACGGCTCCGATGCCATGGGTGGCGTGATCAATATCATCACCAAGAAGGTCGCCGACGAGTGGAGCGGCTCGCTCAGCCTGGATCACACCTTCCAGCAAAACCGCGACTATGGCGATACCGGCGGTGCCAGCTTCTATACCAGCGGTCCCCTGGTGGACGGCCTGCTCGGCCTGGCAGTGCGGGGCAGCGTGTTCGATCGGGGCGCCTCCGACCTGACCTTCGACAACGATGAAAAGGTCAGCAAGCGCGGCGTCTCGCCGGTGGAAGGACGCAACTACACGGTGGGCGGACGCCTTAGCCTGACCCCGAACGAGAACCACGATATCTCCCTCGATGTGGAGCAAGGCCGGCAGGTGTACAACAACGATGACTGCCAGTTGGGCAACCTGGACGGCAAGAGCGGCGGCAACGCCACCGCCGGCTGCACCACGGACGCCCCCACCAGGATCAACGGCTACAAGGACGAATTGCGCTTCGAACGCGAGCAGATAGCCCTGAGCCACACCGCCCGCCTGGGCTTCGGCACCCTGGACAGCAGCCTGACCCACAACACCACCGAGACCATCGGCCGCACCATCCCCGGCACCCTAGGCGTGGCCTATACCGGTTACCCTTCCCTGATCGGCGGTAACGATCGGGAGCTGAAGTCCACCGATCTGGTGCTGGACACCAAGCTGGTGGCGCCCATCGGCGACGCTCATATCGCCACCCTGGGTGGCCAATGGTGGGATGCGGAAGTGGTAGACGGCATCGCCACCGAAAAATTCAAGCAGAAATCCTGGGCCCTGTTCGCCGAGGACGAATGGATGCTGCGCAATGATCTGGCCCTGACCCTGGGCGCCCGTTACGAAGATCACGAAGCCTTCGGCGGCCATGTCAGCCCCCGCAGCTACCTGGTGTGGACCGCGTCCGACAGTTGGACCCTGAAAGGTGGTGTCAGCCGCGGCTACAAGACCCCCAGCCTGAACCAGTTGCATGATGGCATCAACGGCGTGACCGCCCAGGGTGCCACCATCACCGTCGGTAGCCCGGACCTGCAGCCGGAAGTGACCACCAATACCGAGGTAGGTGTCTACTACGACAACCTGGACGGTTTCAACGCCAACGCCACCCTGTTCCACAACAAGTTCAAGGACAAGATAGCATCCGGCAATCCCCGTCCTAACTGCCATGCCGCCAGCAATCCCAACCAGCCGGGCTGTGTCGATTTTGGCAGCGGTTTCACCCAGGACAGTTTTGCCCAGTCCATCAACGTGGACGAAGCGCTGACCCAGGGCCTGGAGTTGGGCGCCAGCTGGCGTTTCGCCCCGGACTGGAAACTGGCGGGCAACTACACCTTTACCGACAGCGAGCAGAAGAGCGGTGTCGATCAGGGGGAGCCCCTGACCAACACCCCCAGGCACCTGCTCAATGCCAACCTGAGCTGGGATGCCACCGAGCAGCTGACCCTGTGGTTCAAGGGGGAGTATCGCAGCAAGCGGGCGCGCTTCCTCAACAAATATGAGAATCTGTCCGCCGCCAACAAAGAGCTGTTCGACGCGGCCGGCGATCTGAAGGGCTATGAGGTGTTCCACTTCGGCGGCTCCTATCAGGCGTCCGACAACGTGACCCTGAACGCCACCATCTACAACCTGTTCGACAAGGACTTCACCACCGGCACCCACTACACCGCCGGCAACGGCAGCGCGGCCTGGGCCTCCGACTACACCCAGTCTGGCGCCGCCACCAGCGGCACCCTGGAAGAAGGCCGCCGTCTCTGGCTGTCCACCAATATCCGCTTCTGATACCTGTTCAAGCCCTACTGTTTGGCCCTCTGCGGAGGGCCTTTTTCATTTACGCCTTTCCCCACCGGCCGTTATGATGAATAATTGAACGCTCCGAACGAAGCCCAAGCGAGGTCCGATGAATATCCAGTCCGCCTTTTCCGCCGGTTTGCAGGGCTACCAGCGCGCCGCCGACGGCGTGACCGAGGCCTCGGTCAATATCAGCCGGCAGAACCTCAACCAGGTCGCCAACCGGTCCGACAGCGCGCCCGAAGTCAATCCGGATCAGTTCGTGGATGCGAGCCAGCAACCGGTGACCGACAGCCTGATTCAACTTAAGCTGGACGAGCTTCATGCCCAGGCCAATGCCAACAGCATCCGTACCGCCGACGAGGTGCTGGGCACCCTGATCGACATCCGGGTCTAGCCATGCAGATAGGCACCGCCTTCCACGACGCCGCCTTCGCCCCGGCTCCGCCCGCCGCCGGCCAGCCCCGCCAGGACAACGAACAGCGCGAGCGCATCCCGCCCGCCGAACAGGCCGATGCCTTTGCCGGCTCCGACCCGCGCCGGGAGCAGGCCGCCAGCCCAGGGGAAATCGAGCTGTACGATGCCCGTGGCCGCAAAACCGGCGACACTGCCGATGCCAAGGACAACACCGCCACCGGGCAGGCGGCGGATGAAGCCGCCGCAGGCGAAGCAACCGAAGGCGAAGCAACCGAAGGCGAAGCAACCGAGGCCAGCGGTGAGCCCGCCCGGCCGACCAAGCCTTCCGGCGAGGCAATGAGCGCCGAGGAAGTGGAGCAACTGCAAGAGCTGCAACAGCGCGACCGGGAAGTGCGCATTCACGAACAGCTGCACGCCAGCGTGGGCGGCCAGTATGCCGGCGCACCCAGCTATGAGTTCGAAACCGGCCCCGACGGCAAGCAGTATGCGGTGGGCGGCGAGGTGCAGATAGATATCGCCCCCGTCCCCGGCGATCCCCAGGCCACCATCGACAAGATGCGCCAGGTCAAGGCCGCGGCCCTGGCGCCGGCCGAGCCTTCCCAGGCCGACAAGGCCGCCGCCGCCCGGGCCGAACAGCATATTCGCAACGCCCAGGCCGAGTTGCTGGAAGCGACCGCTCCCACCCGGACTACCCCCGGCCAGGACAACCCCTCGGGCCCAACGCCCGAGCCCGGCGGCGAAGCGCCGGCCTCGGCGCTTGCGCCAGACAGGGCCCAGGGCCAGATGGCACTTAGAAACCAGGTGATCGCCGGCGTCTACGGCCAGGCCGCCCAGGCCCACTCCCGCAGCCTGCTGGGCCTGGCCTGATCAGTCCCCGGCCAGGGCCCGTTGCAGCAGCGCCTGCTCCAGGGTGAAGGCGTTCTGGTCGACGAGTGAGGCACCCGACCCACTTCCTCCAACCCTAGAGCACCGTCATAGTTTAAAAATCAAGCGGTCTGGCGTGTGCACCTTGCCGGTGGGGCGCAACACCCAAGCCATGGCGGCAGCCCACGCACCAGGAATCGTCACTGCCCAGGTTTTAAGCTATATGGTGCTCGAGACAAAGCCTGTCGGGAAAGGAGAGCAATGGGCCGATTTTTCCATCTCAACGGTCAACTTTGTCAAAGAACCGGATTTGTGAAACATTGACAAACTCTGGTGACATTTAAGCGGTTGAATAGCCGAACATCACCCATCCACCATGGTCCAACACCACCGGTGTTCACCTGGAATTTAGACAAGATGAAAAAAACCACCTTTCTCTGGCTGGGCCTGGCCCTGCTGGTTATCGCCCTCGGCACCTATGTTTTCTCCGACCGCCTGTTCGGCGACGCCGCCGCGGCCCCGGTCACGGTGGCGGTGCTGCAGGGCGAACTGGTCGACCAGGTGACCGCCACCGGCGTGCTCCAGCCCAGCGACTACGTGGACCTGGGCGCCCAGGTCTCGGGCCAGCTCAAGGTGATCCACGTGGAAGTGGGCGACAAGGTCCGCGCCGGCGATCTGCTGGCGGAGATAGACCCCACCGTCTACCTGGCCCAGGTGGACGCCAGCCGCGCCCAGCTGCGCAACCAGCAGGCCCAGCTCAAGGACCGGGAAGCCCAGCTCACCCTGGCCCGCATCCAGTACCAGCGCCAGCAGAACCTGATGGCGGAAAACGCCACCTCCCGCGAGGCGCTGCAGACCGCCGAGGCCGGCCTGCGCTCGGCCGAGGCCCAGATAGAGGCGCTCAAGGCCCAGATCAGCCAGACCGAGTCCAGCCTGCGCGCCGACGAGGCCAACCTGGACTACGCCCGCATCTACGCCCCCATGGACGGCACAGTGGTGAGCATAGAGGCACGCCAGGGCCAGACCCTGAACGCCACCCAGCAGGCGCCGACCCTGATGCGCATCGCCGACCTGGCCACCATGACGGTGCAGGCCAGGGTGTCCGAGGCCGACGTGAGCAAGCTCGGCCCCGGGATGAAGGTGTATTTCACCACCCTGGGCGAGCCCAGCCGGCGCTGGTACAGCCAGCTTCGCAAGATAGAACCCACCCCGGTGGTGGAGAACAACGTGGTGCTCTACAACGCCCTGTTCGACATCGACAACCCCCAGGGCCGGCTGATGTCCCAGATGACCACCCAGGTGTTCTTCGTGCTGGCCGAAGCCCAGGACGTGCTGCTGGTACCCATGTCGGCGCTGAGCTTTCCGGACCGGCGCGACCGCAGCCAGGCCGAGGTGCGGGTACTCACTGCGGTGGGCAGCAGTGAAATCCGCCGGGTGGAAGTGGGCGTGAACAACCGCATCCAGGCCGAGATCCGCGACGGCCTGGCCCTGAATGAACAGGTGGTGCTGAACGTGGCGCCGGCCACGGCGGACAGTCGCCCCGGCGGCGGCATGAGGATGCGCTTCTGATGAACACGCCACTGATCGCCCTCCAGGGCATCACCAAGCAGTACGGCAGCGGCGAGCTGGCCACCCGGGTGCTGCACGGCATCGATCTCGCCATCCACCGGGGCGAGTTCGTCGCCATCATGGGCAGCTCCGGCTCGGGCAAGTCGACCCTGATGCATATTCTCGGCTGCCTGGACCAGCCCAGCGGCGGCGAGTACCGGCTGCTGGGCCGGGACGTGGCCAGCCTGAGCGGCGACGAGCTGGCGGCGCTTCGCCGGGACACCTTCGGCTTCGTGTTCCAGAGCTACCACCTGCTGGGCGGCCTGAGCGCCCGGGAGAACGTCGAGGTGCCGGCCCTCTACTCGGGGCTGTCCCGCGCCGAACGCCGGGAAAGGGCGGAGCAACTGCTCACTACCCTGGGGCTGGAAAACCGCCTGGAAAACCGGCCCAGCCAGCTTTCCGGCGGCCAGCAGCAGCGGGTGTCCATCGCCCGGGCGCTGATGAACGGCGGCGACATCATCCTCGCCGACGAGCCCACCGGCGCGCTCGACAGCAAGAGCGGCGCCGAGGTGATGGCCCTGCTCACCGGCCTGGCCCGCCAGGGCCACACCGTGATACTGATCACCCACGACCCCAAGGTGGCGGCCCAGGCCGAGCGCATCATCGAGATCAGCGACGGCCGCATCGTCGCCGATCCGGGCCCGGCCCAGGGGCGGCGGGAGGGCACGCCCCCCGCCCGCCCCCGCGCCGCCGGCTCGCTTGCCACCGAACTGCTGGAAGCGGTGCGCACCGCCTTTCGCTCCCTGCGCAGCAACCTGTTCCGCGCCGCCCTCACCCTGCTCGGCATCGTCATCGGGGTGGCCTCGGTGATCACCATGCTGGCCATCGGCAACGGCTCCCAGCAGCAGGTGGTGCAGAGCATCAGCGCCATGGGCAGCAACCTGCTGGTGGTGCGCCCCGGGGCCCCCAACCAGTGGGGCCGGCGGGGTACCTCCACCCTGGTGCCGGCGGACATGGAGGCGATCAAGGACGTGGCCAACGTGGCGGCGGCGGTACCGGAGATCGGCGGCTCCGCTACCCTGCGTGTCGGCAACCTGGACCACAGCCCCGAGATCAACGCCACCTCCGCCGACTTCCCCTTCGCCCGCCAGTGGGCCCTGAGCGCCGGCACCTTCTTCAACGAAGACGACGAGCAGAGCTACGCCACGGTGGCGGTGCTGGGCCAGTCGGTGGTGGACGCCCTCTTCCCGGATACGGATCCCCTGGGCCAGTACGTCATGGTCAACAACATCCTGTTCCAGGTGATAGGGGTGATGGCGCCCAAGGGTGCCTCGCCCTGGGGCCAGGATCAGGACGACGTGGTGTTCGTGCCCTACACCACCGGCGGCCTGCGGCTGTTCGGCCAGCAGTTCCTGCGCAACCTGGTGGTGGCGGTGGACAACGTGAATCGTATCGGCGACACCGAAACCGAGATCCACCGGCTGCTGCTGGCCCGCCACGGGGTGGAAGACTTCCAGATCCGCAACATGTCCTCCATCATCGACACCGTCTCGGCCACCACCCGGACCTTCACCTGGCTGCTCGGCTCCATCGCCGCCATTTCGCTGCTGGTGGGCGGCATCGGGGTGATGAACATCATGCTGGTGAGCGTGACCGAGCGCACCCGGGAGATCGGCATCCGCATGGCCACCGGCGCCCGTACCCGCCACATACTGCAGCAGTTTCTCACCGAGGCGCTGGTGGTCTCGGCCCTGGGCGGTGCCATCGGCGTGCTGCTGGGGCTGGGCGCCGCGGCCCTGGTGGCCCGCTTCGAGCTCCCCGTCCATATCTCCCTGTCGCCGGTGCTGCTCGCCTTCGGCTGCGCCTTCGCCACCGGCCTGGTGTTCGGCTGGCTGCCGGCGCGCAAGGCGGCCCGGCTCGACCCTGTTATCGCCCTGGCTTCGGAGTAACAATGACCGTTTTACCCTTACGTCCCCTGTCCCTGCTGCTGCTGCTGGGCCTGACCGGCTGCGCCCTGCCCGAGGCCGGTGCCCCGCCGGCGCCGCCCCTGGCCGGGCACTGGCTGAGCCCGGCCGAGGGCAGCGCCGAGCTGGATCGCCAGTGGTGGCGGGGCTTCGGCTCGCCCACCCTGGACACCCTGGTCGAGCAGGCCCTGGCCGAAGCACCGGATTTGCGCATCGCCGCCGAGCGCATCGTCCAGGCTGAGGCCCAGCTCACCGCCGCCGGCGCCTCGCTCTTTCCCAGCCTCAACGCCAGCGGCGCCAGCAGCCGTAACTGGTCGGATCCGGGCGAAGTGGGCGAGCGCAGCAGCCTGGGGCTGGCCCTGGGCTACGAGCTGGATTTCTGGGGCAAGAACCGGGCCGGGCGGCTGGCCGCCGACGCCGGCCTCGACGCCAGCCGCCACGACTACGAGAGCGCCCGCCTGACCCTCACCGCCGCGGTGGCCAGCGCCTGGTTCCAGTGGCTGGCCACCGGGGAACGCATCCGCATCAACGAGCACAACCTGGCCCTGGCCCGGGACAACCTGGCGATAGTGGACGCCAAGTACCGTTACGGCGCCGCCGCCCTGAGCGACCTGCGCCGCCAGCGCACCCTGGTGCTGAGCCAGGAGGCGGCCCTGCTGCCACTGCGGGAACAGGCCAGACAGACCCGCTCGGCCCTGGCCATACTGCTGGGCCGCGCGCCCCAGTCGTTCGAACTCGACGCCGGCGCGCTGATGGCGCTGGCGGTGCCGGCGGTCGGCCCCGGCCTGCCGTCGGAGCTGCTGAGCCGCCGCCCCGATCTGGCCAGCGCCGAAGCCGCGCTGCTGGCGGCCGACGCCAACCTGGCGGCGGCCCGCGCCGCCCTGCTTCCCTCGGTGCAGCTCACCGGCAGCGGCGGCCTGGCAAGCAATGCCCTGCTGTCGCTGGCGGATCCCAGCCACAGCCTGAGCCTGGGCGCCTCGCTCAGCCAGGTGCTGTTCGACGGCGGCCGGCTGCGCGCCCAGGTACGGCTGACCGAATCCCGCCGGCGGGAGCTGGCCGAGGGCTACCGCAAGGCCGCCCTCACCGCCCTGAAGGAAGTGGAAGACGCCCTCGGCAACGCCGCCCTGTTCCGGGACCAGGAAGCCCAGCAGCAGTTGATCGTCGACGAAGCCCGGGAAAGCCTGCGTCTGGTCGAGGCCCGCTACCGGGAAGGCGCCGACGAGCTGCTGGCCCTGCTCGACGCCCAGCGCACCCTGTTCAGCGCCGAAGAGCAGCTGGCCATCCTGCGCCAGAACCGGCTGGACGGCGCCCTCAACCTGTTCAAGGCCCTCGGCGGCGGCTGGCGCGCCGGCTGAGCGCCGGGAGACAGGGCTAGCGGCACCCCGCCAGGGGGATCAGCAGCGGGCAGCCGGCCTGGGGATGGGGCCGGATGTCACAGTGCAGGCCGAAGATGGTGTCGACCAGCTCGGGGGTGGCGGTCTCGGCCGGCGAACCTTCGGCGACCAGCCGGCCCTGCTTCATGTAGATAAGATGGTCGGCGAACTCGAAGGCCTGGTTCAGATCGTGCAGCACCAGCACCAGGGTCTTGCCCTGCTCCCGGTTCAGCCGCCGGAGCAGGTTGAGCAGCTCGTACTGGTGGCTGAGATCCAGGTAGCTGGTCGGCTCGTCCAGCATCAGGATGTCGGTCTGTTGGGCCAGCACCATGGCCAGCCAGGCCCGTTGCCGCTGCCCGCCGGAGAGGGCGGAAAGGCGGCGCCCCGCCAGGGCCGCCATGTCCGTCTGCCGCAGCGCCTCGGCCACCGCCCCATGGTCCGCCGGGGCCGGCGGCATCAGGGGCCGGCGGTAGGGATAGCGCCCCATCATCACCAGCTCGGCCACGGTCAGGGTATCGGGCGCGGCGGGATGCTGGGGCAAAAACGCCAGCCGGCGGGCCAGCCGGCGCCCCGGAATGGCGGCGAGCTCCTCCCGCCCGATCCGGATGCGTCCTTCCCGGGCGGGCTGCAACCCGGCCAGGGTCTTGAGCAGGGTCGACTTGCCGCAGCCGTTGGCCCCCAGCAGCACCGTGATGCGCCCCGCCGGTATCGCCACGTCCTGCCGCTCGATCAGCGGCAGGCCACGGTAGCCGACGCTCAGGCCATCGGCCCGGATGGCATCCTCGTTCATCTCTTATTTTCCTCGCAAACGTTGCTGCCAGAGCAGCAACAGCACAAACACCGGTACTCCCAGCAGGGCCAGCATCAGGCCGGCCGGCAACTGCACCGGGGCAAACAGGCCACGGCCGAGCCAGTCGGCCAGCAGGGTCAGCAGGGCGCCGTAGCCCATCACCGGCAGCGCCAGCCCGCCGGGCTGGGGCGGATGCAGGGCCCGGGCGAGATGGGGCGCCAGCAGGCCGACGAAGCCGAGGGTGCCGGCCGCCGCCACCGCCATGGCGCTCAGGGCGCAGGCCAGCAGCAGGCACAGGCATTCCAGCAGGGCAACCGGAGTGCCCAGCATGCGGCTGCTCAGGGGGTCGAGCAGCAGCGGCGACAGTTGCCGGCACAGCAGCCAGCCGGCGGGCAGCAGCAGCGCCGACCAGCCCAGGGTGGTGAGCGCCAGCTCGCCGTGGCTGCCGGCGAAGCTGCCCGCCAGCCAGGTCATCACCATGGCGATTTGCTGGCTGTCGGCCAGGATCAGCAGGCAACCGATCAGGGCGCTCAGCAGGCTGCTCAAGCCGATTCCCATCAGGATCAGGGCCACGGCCGCCGTGCCCCGGCTCAGCCACCACAGCAGGGCCGTGCTGGCCAGGCCGCCCAGCAACCCGAGCAACGGCAGCCACTGGGGGGGAAGGCCAGGCACCAGCAGCAACGCCAGCACCACCGCCAGCGCCGCCCCCTGGTTGATGCCGATGATGCCCGGATCGGCCAGCGGGTTGCGGGACAGGGTCTGCAGCAGCAACCCCGCCAGCCCGAGCCCGGCCCCCACCAACGCCGCGGTCAGCACCCGCGGCAGGCGCAGCTCGCCGATCAGTTGCAACGTCAGGCCGCGCTGCTCCGGCGCCAGCAGCAGCGACAGGGTGTCGACGCTGCCGTTGAGCAGGCACCAGGCCAGCACCGGCGGCAGCAGCCACAGATAACCGTAATGACTCAGATGTCGCTTCACCGCTCGAGGTACCTCCGTCGTACCAGCCACAGGAACCAGGGCACCCCCAGCAGGGCCAGCGCCATGCCCGGCGGCAGCCGGTCCTGTTCGTCGGCGGCCAGCACCAGGGCATCCGCCGCCGCCAGCAGGCCGGCGCCCAGCGCCATGCTGCCGAGCAGTTGCCGGTGCAGCCTGTCTCCCAGCCAGAAGCGGGCCATGTGCGGCACCACCAGGCCCACGAACAGGATGGGGCCGCTCACCGCCACCGCCGCCGCCGTCAACAGCAGCACCACGGCCGACACCGCCAGCAGCACCAGCACGGGATTCACCCCTAGGCTGCGGGCGGTATCGCCTCCGGTTTCCAGTATCTCCAGCGGCCGGCCGCACAGCAGCGCCAGCAGCAGGGCGGGAAAGACCACGGCGGCCAGGGGAGGAAGCTGGGCCGGCACCACCAGCGACAGGGAGCCCGCCAGCCAGAAACGGATCACGTCCAGCGCGTGCTGATCCAGCAGCAGCAGCATGGTCCCCAGGCTGCCGAGCAGGGTGCTGAGCAGGGCGCCAAACAGCAGCAGGCTGTCGGCCGCCAGCCGGCCGGTGGCCAGCCTGACCACGCCGAACACCAGCACCATGGCCAGGGTGGCCCCGCCCAGGGCGGCCAGGCCGGCATGCCACAGGGTAAAGGGCAGGGGCGAGATCAGCAGGCACACCAGTCCCAGGGCCGCGCCCTGGTTCAGCCCGAGCAGGCCGGGGCTGGCCAGGGGATTATGGGTCAGCCGCTGCAGCAGGCAACCGGCGGAGCCCAGGGCCGCGCCGATCAGCAGGGCCGCCAGCAGCCGGGGCAGCCGCAGTTCGGTCAGCACCAGGTAATCGACCGGGGCCATGGCCTCCTTGCCCAGCAGCCAGTGCCAGCCGGGCCCGGCCAGCCCCTCCTCGCCGAGCAGCAAGGCCAACGGCAGCAGCAACACGGCCAGCGGCAGCCAACGCCGCCGGCGGCTAACGGGGGTGGTAGTCATCGATAATCCGCTCCAGATCCATCAGCACCTTTTCCGCCGCCAGCGGGCCTATGCCCAGCATCCAGTAGCCGTCGTCCACCTCGTAGAGCCGCCCGCCGAGCAACGACCAGAAGGCGGAATCCTGCCAGCGCCGGACCAGGGAGCCCTTCTCGGGGGCGTATTCGCTCAGCAGTATGATATCGCCGTCCAGGGCCTCGATATGGCGGGGCGACGCCAGTTGCCGGGCAAAGCCGACGCCCGCCTGGGACGCGGGCCTGTCCAGCCCGCAACGCGCCAGCAGGCTGCCGACGAAGGAATCGCTCAGGTACAGCCGGACATGGGTCTGCATCGAGCGTACCAGCGACAGGGTGGGATAGCCCTTGCGGGCATGGAGGGCGGCGATGCGCCGGCAACGGGCATCAATGGCCGCGAGCCGCCGTTCCGCTTGCGGCTCGCGATCGAGGGCCCGGGCGAACAGGCGGAAATTCTCCGCCCAACCGGCGCCGACGCTCTCGCTGAACACGGTGGGCGCCACACCGGACAGCAGCGGGTAGAGCCGGCCATGGCGCAACCGGCTGCCCAGGATCAGATCGGGCCGCAGTCGCAGCAGGCGTTCCAGATCCGGCTCCTGCATCACACCCAGCGCCACCGGCGGCGTCTCCAGCGCCAGGTAGGCGGGAAACTGCCCGACCTGATAGGCGGTGGTGGCGGCGATGGGCGTCACCCCCAGCGCCAGGGCCATGTCCAGTTCGCCGGTATCCAGCACCGCCACCCGCCGGGGCTGTTCCGGCACGCAGCTCTCACCCATGGCATGGGGCAACAGGCGGCACCGTGCCGTCGTTTCACCCCAGGCCGGCAGGTGCAGCAACACCAGCAGCGACAGGAGGATCCGTGTTACCACCGGTACTGGTAGCCCAGCTTCAGGGTCGCGCCGCTGGCGGGGATATGGCTGGTGTTATTGTTATCCCGCAGCAACTGGCCATAAACCTGGTAGTAGTCCCGGTTCAGCAGGTTTTCCACCCCCAGGCTGACGCCGTGCCGGCCCAGGTCGTAGCGGGTGCTGTAGTCCAGGGTGGTGTAGCTGGCGACCTGGCGGCTGCCGAACCCCACCTGATCCTTGAAGGCGTCGTCCCGGGAGCCGCTGTAGTTGGCCTGTAACCGGTGATACCACTGATCATAAGGGCGGTACTCCACATAGGCCCGCACCTGCAGCGGCGGAATACGATAGCCGTTGAGCGCCTTCCACTCGCCCGCCGCCTCGTTATAGCTTTCACCTTCCATCCAGGTCAGCAGGCCGCCCAGTTGCCACTGCTCGTTGAGCCGGTGATCCAGGGTCGCTTCCACCCCGTAGATCCGCTCCTTGGCCCGGCGTTGGACGAACGCAAAATTCTCCGTCGCGACGGGCCCCAGATCCGAGGTGCTGTAGAACAGGGCCAGGCTGCCCCGGGTATTGCCCCAGTCGCCCCGCCAGCCCAGCTCGTAGTTATTGCTCTTGACCGGTTTGAGCTGGGAGTCGTTCACATTGAAGCCGGCGGGAGCAATGCGCAACTGCAGGCCCAGATCCGGCAATTCGAAGCCCTGGGAGAAGTTGCCGTAGAGCTCCATGCTGTCGGTCAGGCTGTACAGCAGGCCGGCATTGAACAGGAAGTCGTCGAAGCTGACGTCGCCGCCCTCGATGGCATTGCCGCCCAGGGTGGTGAAATCGCCGAAGGAGGCCTTGGCATATTCGTAGCGGGTACCGGCCTCGCCGCGCAGGCGCTCGCTGAAGTCGTATTCCAGCTGGGCGAAGGCACCGACGGTGCGCTGGGTCAGTTGCGGCATGAACACCTTGTCTCCCGTATCGACGAACACCAGTCCGCCGCTTCTGTCGAAGGCGGCGCCGTCATAGGTGGTCATCGGCATTTCCGATTTTTCCCGGCTCAGATCCAGTCCCCAGCGCAGCAGGGTGTTGTCGCTCAGCGCCGAGTTGATGGTCAGACGGCTGCCGAGGGTCTCGCTGTCCAGGTAGGTCTGCGCCAGGTTATTCCCCCAGGAGGCGAGGTGACGCGCGTCGTAGGGGGTGAAACGGGCATGGTAGTCGCGGTAGTAGAGCTGGGCGTCCACCCCTCCCAGCGGGGTATGGTCCGCATTCCAGGCCAGGTTCACCAGGCTGTTGCGGGTGCGGTTCTGCTTGTCCAGTTGCAGCCCGGAGATGGCGCGGGCCCGGACATCTCCCGGCGCCGCGGCATTGACCGCCGGATCCGAGGCGTAGTCGGTATCCTGCTCGGCATCGAAATGGTTAGCGGAGAGGGTCAGGGTGCCGGCATCGAGGTGCCAGCGGACCTTGCCGGCCAGGCTGAGGCTGTCGGTATCCGACAGGTCGCCCTGGCTGGGCTCGGGCGCGATGCGGGAGCCCTTGCCGTCGAACGCCGCCCCCTGACGCTCCCAGGCGACGTTCAGGCCATAATCGAAAGTGTCGTTGCCGCCGCCCAGGGACTGTTCGCCGCGATAGCCCAGGCCGTCACCCGTCACCCTGGACAGGGAGCTCTGCATCCCCAGCTTGGTCACCGCTTCGTCCTTGTTGCGCCGGGTGATGATATTGACCACACCACCGGCGGCACCGCTGCCATACACGGCGCTGCCGCCGCGCAGTACCTCGATGCGTTCGATATTGGCGGGATCGATGTTCATCAGATCACGACTGACGTTGCGGCTGGTGTTCTGCGGGATGCCGTCGATCAGCACCAGCAGGTTGCGTCCGCGCAGGGTCTGGTTGAAGTTGGTCAGGGTCTGGCTGGCCGGCGCCATGCCCGGCACCGTCTTCGCCAGCACTTCCCCCAGGTTGCGGGCGGTTTGCAACTGGGTGTCCAGCATCTCGCGGTCGATCACCGTCACCGCATGGGCCAGCTCGCTCGCCGCCATCCCCTGGCGGGTGGCGCTGACCACCACCGTCTCCAGCTCATAGGGCTCCGCCACCTGGGCTTCCACCGCCAGCGGGGCCGCCACCATCATCGCCAGCACCGGCGACACCTTGTTCATCTTGCGCATAAATCCTTAACTCTGTGCTGAAGGCCGATATCCATGGGCAGGCGAAGAGCGACCTTCCTCCTCTTCCGCCGTCCTTTGCGATGGGTCAGAACGTCAAAAAGCCTTCCGGCATACGGGTACGGCCGGGCAACAGAGCCAGACCGGTTAGGACACTAAGGGGGCGACGATGAGGGAAGTGGGATGAAAGCGCGCTGTTCCTTGGCATAGGGAAGCAACCTTAAATTAAACGAGAATAATTTTTATTTGCACATTATTTTGTATTTGATTTGTTATTTCAATATGCAAGGGAACTTTTTTCTTGTTTCGTGGCCGCCAAGGCTCATAGGTACATCCCAGTGTTTTCCGTACAGAGCAGTCCTCCGGCAGCGAGAGCCGAAACTCACCCGATCCGGTAGTGGTGCGCATTACCCTGGCGCATCCGGCAACTAGACCCGAATGGACCTCATCCTAGCTTCGCTACCGGCCACCGAACAGCTTGTAGGTTTTATGGAGATATTCAGATTTCCCGCCTAGGATTTAGCTGTGACAGAACCACTTCCTCACCCGGTTGCCACGAGAGGCCTCCCATGAAAGGCGACAAAAAAATCATCGAGTATCTGAACCAGGTCCTGACCACGGAGCTGACCTCCATCAACCAGTATTTTCTCCATGCCCGTATGTTCAAAAACTGGGGGCTGAAAGAGCTGGATGAAAAAGAGTACAAGAAATCGATCAAGGATATGAAACAGGCGGATGCGGTGATCGAGCGGGTACTCTTCCTCGAGGGCTTGCCGAACCTCCAGAAGCTCGACTTGCTGAAGATTGGGGAACACGCCGAAGAGATGCTGCAGTGCGACCTGGCCCTGGAGATGGAACAACTGACCCTGCTGCGCGAGGCCATCGGCTACTGCGAGTCCAAGGGGGACTACGTCAGCCGGGAATTACTGGAAGATATCCTCGAAGACGAGGAGGAGTATGTCGACTGGCTGGAAACCCAGCGGGGGCTGATACGGGACGTAGGCATCGAAAACTATCTGCAGGCACAGATGTAGGGAGACTTGGGTATGAAAGGCAACAAGAAAGTCATCGACACCCTGAACGAACTGCTGGCCGGAGAGTTAACGGCCATGGATCAGTATTTTATCCATTCCCGCATGTATCAGGACTGGGGCTTGAACAAGCTGTATGAACGTATCGATCACGAATTCGATGATGAAAAAGGCCATGCGGCGGCGCTGATCGAACGCATTCTGTTTCTGGAGGGAACACCGGACATGACCCAGCGCGCAGGCCTGAAAGTAGGCAAGGATGTGCCGCAGATGCTCAAAAACGACCTGCAACTCGAATACGACGTCGACAAGGCACTGAAAAGCGCCATCAAGCTCTGCGAGGATCAGAAGGATTACCAGAGCAGGGAAATCCTCGAACAGATGCTGGCCGATACGGAACAAGACCATGCCTATTGGCTGGAAAAACAACTGGGCTTGATCGACAAGGTCGGGCTGCAGAATTACCTGCAGTCACAGATGGGATGAGCGAGATCTGACGGATACGGTCAGAGATCGGCCACAATCAGTCCACCACCTCCCCCGGCGTGGACAGCGCCGAATGCTTTCGGCCAGCCCCCAGGGCGGTGAATTCGTACCCACCACAACGAATTCACCGCCTCGATCCACCACAGCCCATCCCCTCCAGGCGCGGCCCTGGCCGGCTATATATCTCAAGCCGCTCCTTGAATCGACAACGGATCCTTGCGCAACCCACCCAACTTCAGCATTGAAATAAAAACAATTATCGTTAATATTTGTCGCCAGATTCAGGCTGGCCCAGTCCGGCCGCCCTTTTCCCGACGAGGACCCCATGCAGGCAAGCCCATCCCTCCGGATCCCCCTGGCACTCCCTTCCCTGGCCGAGGAGCTGGCCGAGCTGTCGGCCCGGCTGGGGGAAAGCGGCTGGTCGTGCGGCGCCGCCGGCCCGGGCTGGACCCCGGCCGCGGCGCTGATGACGCCCGGCTCGGCGCTGCTGGAGGCCTGGCTGGAACACGAGGGCAGCCATTACCCCGACACCGATCTCAAGACCCGCTGCGCCTTCCTGCTCGGCCGCTACGCCTGGTACCTGGCCCTGCCCCTGGCCGGGCTGCTGTTGGGCGGGCGGCTGCCCGGCTTCGGCCCGGCGCAGCTGGCGCTGAAAATGGAGGAGTACCAATGGCGGCATGAAGGCCAGGAAGGCACCGCCCGCCGCCTGCTGCTGCGCTTTGCCGCCGGCTACCCGGCCGACGCCGGGGAAGAGACGGAACGGCGGCTGCGGCACGGGCTTGAGGAGCATATGACACCACTGGTGAACCTGCTGCACCGGCGCTGCGGCCTGCCCGAGCGGGGCCTCTGGTGCCTGGTGGCGGACTCGGTGGCGCAGGCCTTCCTGCACGCGGGTCAGCAGCTCGGCTGCGAAGAGAAGGCCAAAGCCCTCGCCCTGGCCGTGCTCAAGGAGCCCGGCTCCCCGCTGCACAACCGCAAAACCGGCTTCATCGACATCGTCCTGCCGGACCCGGACCACCCCGGCCGCGAGCTGGCCCGGCGCAGCTTCCGCACCCGCGCCGGCTGCTGCCGCTTCTATACCACCCAGGGCGGCCACTACTGCACCACCTGCGTCCGGGAGCACCCGGAAAACCGGGACCGGCGCCTGCGCGAGTTTATCCAGGCTCAACTGGCCGCGGACTGAGCGGCCTGCTCCAGTGCCAGCTCCAGCCGGCACCAGACGGCTTCATGCTGGCACTGGGCGATATTGATGCGCATATGGCTGTCCGCGTCGGGCTGGCGGCTGAAATGGCCGCCCGGCGCCAGCAGCAGATCCTGCTCCGCCGCGTAGCGACTGAGCCGGCCGGCGCCGATACCGTCCGGCAGCCGCAGCCAGCAGATGAAGCCGCCGGCGGGCCGGTGGCCGATGCCGAATCCCAGGCTTTCGAAACGTTCCAGCACCGGGTTGCGCACCTCGTCCAGCCGCCGCCGCAGCAGCTCCACATGGCGGCGGTAGCGGCCGCCGGTGAGCAGCCGGTAGACAACGTTCTCCACCGACGGCGAGGTCGACATGCCGGTGATCAGCTTGATATCGGTGAGTTCGGCGATCATCGCCGGGTTGCCGGCGATAAAGCCGACCCGGAAGTCCGCCGACAGGGTCTTGGACAGGCTGCCCAGGTAGAGGGTGCGCTCGAAGCCGGCCAGACTGGTATAACGCAGGCTCTGCTGGGGGTCGAAGTCGGCGTAGATGTCGTCTTCCAGCAACCAGCAGCGGTGCTCGGCGAGCAGGCTCAGCACCTTGTAGGCCCGGCCGCGGCTAACGCTGGCCCCCACCGGATTGCACAGCACCGAGTTGGTGATGTAGAGCACCGGCTGGTGCTCGGCCAGGGCCTGGCGCAACACCGCCAGATCCGGCCCTTCCAGCCGCCGCGGCACCGGTACCGGCACCGCCCCCGCCAAACGCAGGGCGGCGAGGAAATTGTAGAAGCCGGGATCGTCCACCAGCACCCGGTCGCCGGGCCGCACCAGGGCGCGCAGCACCAGGTCCACACCGTGGGAGGCGCTGGCGGTCATCAGGATCTGGGAGGGTTCTACCTGGATATTATGCTGTTCCAGCCGCAGCGCCAGCTGGCTGCGCAGGGCCGGGTGGCCCTGGGCACTGCCGTATTCGGTGAGCGGCGCCGGCTGCCGGGCCAGCTCGCGCAGGGCGGAGCGGATGTCCTGATCCCCCAGCCAGTCCGCCGGCAGGCAGCCGCTGCCGGGCTTGTAGCGGAAGCGCTCGGTGTCCATCACCTGGCGCAGCAGCGCCACCTCCTGGGCCATGGCGCTGGCGGAGGCATCCACCTCCAGCACCAGCCGGCGGGTTTGCGGGCTGCGCGCCACGTAAACGCCGCTGCCCTGGCGGCTGACCACCAGGCCGGCGGCCACCAGCCGCTCGTAGGCGTCGGCCACGGTGAAGCGGCTCACGGCCAGCTGTTCGGCCAGGGCGCGGATCGAGGGCAGCTTTTCCCCCGGCTTCCAGCGCCCCTCCCCTATGGCCTGGGTGGCGTGGCGCACCAGCTGCTCCACGAAGGGCTGGTTGTCGGCCTTGTCGAAGGCCCAGTCGGCGGCGGAAATTGTCATGGCGTTACTACCTGTACACTCGGGTCATTTTTATAGGAAGTGTCCTGATTGTCCGGTAGTAAAGCGGCTAAGCTGACCAAAAGCAAGCAACCGGAGTCCGCCATGAAGACCAGCAGCCCCCCTTCCCTCGATACCCGCCCCCTGCTCGGCATGGCCTGGGGCCTGCTCGGGGTCATGACCTTTTCCGCCGGCCTGCCCGCCACCCGCATCGCGGTGCAGGAAATGCCGGCGCTGTTCGTGGGCGCCGGCCGCGCCGGCCTGGGCGGGGTGCTGGCCCTGCTGCTGCTGGCGGCGACGCGACAGTCCCTGCCGAGCGGGCGCCAGTGGGCCCGGCTGGCGGTGGTGGCCGCCGGTGTGGTGTTCGGCTTTCCCATCCTCTCCTCCCTCGCCCTGGAGACAGTGTCGGCCACCCACAGCGTGCTGGTCACCGCCCTGCTGCCCCTGTGCACCGCCCTGGCCGGCGCCTGGCTGCACCGACACCGGCCGAAGCCCGTCTTCTGGCTGTGCGCCCTGGCGGGCACGGCGCTGGTGCTGCTCTATGCCGGCCAGCAGGCCCAGGGCCACTGGCAACTGGCGGATCTGTGGCTGTTGCTGGCCTGCGTGCTGTGCGGCCTGGGCTATGCGGAAGGGGCCCGGCTGACCCGGGAGCTGGGCAGCTGGCAGGTGATCTGCTGGGCGCTGGTGCTGTCGCTGCCGCTGCTGGCGCCGCTGATCTGGCTGAGCCGCCCCGAGCCGGCCCTCACCAGCCCGGCAGGCTGGCTGAGCTTCCTCTACCTCGGCAGCTGCAGCATGTTCCTGGGCTTTTTCTTCTGGTACAAGGGGCTGGCCCTGGGCGGCGTGACCCAGGTCAGCCAGGTGCAGCTGCTGCAGCCCTTCGGCGCCCTCTGGTTCGCCGCCCTGCTGCTCGGCGAGCCGATCTCGGCCCAAGCCATCTGGATCTGCCTGGCCGTGGTGGCCTGCGTCGCCCTGGGCCGGCGCTACGCCTGAGTCCACGGGGACAAGCAGCCCGGCTTCGGCGTATAATGGGCCTCGGTTTATGCAGTACGGGGCTTCTCTGGTGAATACCCTCAAATATTTGGCCGGTTATCCGGAAACCATCCAACTCCAGGCCGGCGAGCTGCTCGAAAGCGGCCGGCTCGGTGGCTACCTGCAGCGCAAGTACCCGACCCGCCATCAGATCCAGAGCGACAGGGCGCTGTACGACTACATCAACAACCTCAGGAACCAGTACCTGCGCAAGAGCCCGCCGCTCAGCCAGGTGCGCTACGACAGCAAGCTCAACGTGCTCAAGCAGGCGCTCGGCATGCACACCTACCAGTCGCGGGTGCAGGGCAGCAAGCTCAAGGCCCACAACAGCATCACCGTTGCCGCCCTGTTCAGGGAGGCGCCGCCGGAATTCCTGCGCATGATAGTGGTTCACGAACTGGCCCACTTCAAAGAGAAGGAGCACAACAAGGCCTTCTACCAGCTGTGCTGCCATATGGAGCCGACTTATCACCAACTGGAGCTGGACACCCGGCTCTGGCTGCTGTGGCGGGATCGGCAGAAGGGCGCCTGAGCACCTTCATGGCGCAAAACTACCACTTTGGTGGTACCACTTTGGTGCAATAGGCCTTTTTCTGCACACAGATCGTGCATTTGACTGCCGGAGCGCCTTAACTTGGTGCTCCCAGGCCAACCCACCCCCCAGCCGGCCAAGCACAATAGGCAATAAAAACAAGGTATTGCCAGCTTGGCATGATTCCGGCTTAGGCCCATACAACATTGTTGTCACGGGCTTAGCGAGAACACCTATATGTCTGCTTCCAAACTCAAGCTTCTATCTTTCAGCGGCAACAGCCGCATCCTCCATATGACCTGGCTGGCGTTTTTCATCAGCTTCGTGGTCTGGTTCAACCATGCCCCCCTGCTGGTGTTTATCCGCGACTCCATGGGGCTGACCAGCCAGCAGGTATCCACCCTGCTGATCCTCAACGTGGCCCTGACCATACCGGCCCGTATAGTAGTGGGTATGCTGGTGGACAAGTTCGGTCCCAAGGTGATGTATTCGCTGCTGTTGGGGATTTCGAGCCTGATCTGCTTTTTCTTCGCCTTGGCCCAGAGCTTCGAACAGATGGCGCTGGCCCGCTTTATGCTGGGTTTTGTCGGCGCTGGTTTCGTCATCGGCATCCGCATGATCTCCGAATGGTTCCCCGCCAAGCAGGTGGGCCTTGCCGAAGGCATCTACGGCGGCTGGGGCAACTTCGGCTCCGCCGCCGCCGCCATGGTGCTGCCGGCCATCGCCCTGCTGTTCGGTGGCGATAATGGCTGGCGCTATGCCCTGGGCCTGACCGGCGCCATCGCCCTGGTATATTCCTTTATCTACTACTTCAGCGTGTCCGACACCCCCAAGGGCTCCACCTACTTCAAGCCCAAGAAGACCGGCGCCATGGAAGTGACCAGCAAGGGCGACTTCGTGCTCTACATCCTGATGAGCATCCCCCTGTACGCAGCCCTGGCCCTGTTGGCCTGGAAGCTGTCACCCGAAGGGGTGAGCCTGCTGTCCGCCACCGCGACCTACGGCATCTATGCCGGTCTGGCCGCCCTCTTCGCCTGGCAGCTGTACCACATCATCAAGGTCAACAAAGAAGTGTTCCACAAGCCGGTGCCGGCCATCCACCGCTACAAGTTCAAGCAGGTGGCGATACTCAACTTGGCCTACCTGGCTACCTTCGGCGCCGAGCTGGCGGTGGTGTCCATGCTGCCGCTGTTCTTCAGCGATACCTTCGGCATCAGCGCGGTGCAGGCGGGTATTCTGGCCTCGGCCTTCGCCTTTATGAACCTGGTGTCCCGCCCCTGCGGCGGCCATTTCAGCGACCGGCTCGGCCGCAAACGGACCCTGACCCTGAGCCTGGCCGGCGCCGCCCTGGGCTTTTTCCTGATGGGGCTGATGGACAGCAGCTGGCCGCTGGTGCTGGCGGTGCTGGCCACCATGGCCTGCTCCTTCTTCGTGCAGGCCGGCCAGGGCGCCGTGTTCGCCGTGGTGCCGCTGATCCAGCGCCGCCTCACCGGCCAGATCGCCGGCATGACCGGCGCCTACGGCAACGTCGGCGCCGTGGTGTTCCTCACCGTGTTGTCCTTCGTGTCGCCCCAGGTGTTCTTCTGGGTGATCTGTACCATGGCCGCCGTGACCATGGCGGCGGTGCAGCTGATGGACGAACCGAGCGGCCAGATGGCGGAAGTGCTGCCCGACGGCACAGTGCAGATGATAGATGTACACTAAAGCACCGATCAGCCACACCACCGGGGGCGCCCTTTGACCAGCAGCCTTAACGTTCGCTGCGGCCAGCACTCGCTGGCCGGGCGCAAAGCCGAAAACCAGGATGCCCTGGGCTTCTACGCCCCGGACAACCCCCAGCTGCTCGACGCCAAGGGCCTGGCCTGCGTGCTGGCCGACGGCATCAGCAGCAGCGAGCTGGCCGCCCTGGCCAGCCAGTCGGCGGTGCGCGGTTTTATCTCCGACTACTTCAGCACCCCGGACAGCTGGTCGGTCAAGCAATCCGGGGCCAAGGTGCTCACCGCCATCAACCTCTGGCTGTGCAGCCAGGGCAGCCAGTTCCTCAATGAATCCCGCTCCGCCGCCACCACCTTCTCCGCCCTGGTGCTCAAGTCCACCACCGCCCACCTGTTCCACGTGGGCGACAGCCGCATCTACCTGTGGCGCAACGACGACCTCGAGCCCCTGACCCAGGATCACCGCGTTCGGCTGGGCAATAACCGCGAGTATCTGGGCCGTGCACTCGGCATCGACTACGGTCTGGAAATCGACTACAAATCGCTGCCGGCGGAAAATGACGACCGTTTCCTGCTGCTGACCGACGGCGTCTACGAGTTCGTGCCCGACGGCGAACTCCGGCGGCTGCTGCGCCAGCACCCGGACCCGGAAACCTGCGCCGCCGCCATCTGCGAGGCGGCCCTGGCCGGGGGCAGCGACGACAATATCAGCTGCCAGATCCTGCGGATCGACCAATTGCCCCGCCCGGAGGTGGACGAAGTGGTGGCCCGGCTCACCGCCCTGCCGTTTCCGCCGGAACTGGAACAGGGCATGATCCTGGACGGCTACCGCATACTGCGCGAGCTGCACGCCAGTTCCACCAGCCAGCTCTACCTGGCGGTGGACACCGACAGCGGCGACAAGGTGGTGCTCAAGACCCCCTCGGTCAATTTCGAGGACGACCCCGCCTACCTGGAGCGTTTCCAGCTGGAAGAGTGGGTGGGCCGGCGCATCAACAGCCCCCATGTGGTGCGGGTAATCGAGCAGCAACGGCCCCGGCACTTTCTCTACTATGTGCTGGAATACCTGGAAGGTCGCACTCTGGAACAGATGCTGGACGACGACGGCCCCCTGCCCCTGGGCGAGGTACGCCGGCTGCTGCCCCAGCTGATTGCGGGGCTGCGCGCCTTTCACCGGCTGGACATGCTGCATCAGGATCTCAAACCCGGCAATATCCTGGTCAGCGACGAGGGCCTGCTCAAGATCATCGACTTCGGTTCCGCCCGCATCGCCGGCATCGCCGATATCGCCACCCCGCTGGAACGCAAGACCCTGCTCGGCACCAAGCAGTACACGGCGCCGGAATACCTGCTTGGCGCCCAAGTTGGCCCTCACTCCGATCAGTTCGCCCTGGGCTGCATCCTCTACCAGCTGCTCAGCGGCAAGCTGCCCTACGGCGAGCGGCTGGCCGCCGCCAGCGGGCGGGGCCAGCTCAACCGGCTGCGCTACACCTCCCTGCGCCAGTACCAGCCCCAGTTGCCGCACTGGGTCGACAAGGCCATCGGCCGGGCCGTGGCCCTCGACCCGGCGCAGCGCTACCCGGCCCTGTCCGAGCTGGAAGCGGATCTCAGGAAACCCAACCCGGCCTACCTGCGCGAGGAGCAACTGCCGCTGGTGGAACGCCATCCCCTCGCCTTCTGGCGGGTGCTGGCGCTGCTGCTGCTGCTCGGCAATATCCTGCTGCTGGCACTGCTGCTGGGCGGGGCCTAGCCGCAGGAGCCCGCCGGCAACGCAGGAAGGGCGCCGTTCGCCACTCTTCCTGTCACTCCCGCGAAGGCGGGAGTCCATCAAACCCTGCCGGGAGCAAGACCTGTGCTGGCCGCTCCTGGATGCCCGCCTTCGCGGACATGACGGATTCTTGGGAACCGGCGCCGTTCGCCACGAGCTCAGGGCACCACCAGCCGGTAGCCGATGCCCGGCTCGGTGAGCAGGATGCGGGGGTGGGCCGGCTGGGCTTCCAGCTTCTGCCGTAGCTGGGACATGTGCACCCGCACGTATTCGTGGTGCTCCACGTGGGCGGGACCCCAGACCGCGCTCAGGATCTGGCGGTGGGTCACCACCTTCTCGGCGTGGCGCAGCAGGAACAGCAGCAGCTTGTATTCGGTGGGGGTCAGGTGCAGCGGCTCGCCACCCTTGCAGACCCGCCGCGCCGCCGGATCCACGGTGATATCCCCCAGTTGCAGGGGCAGCTCGGCGTCCCGCCCGGGGCGGCGCAGGGCCACCCGGATCCGCGCCAGCAGCTCCTGGGCGCCGAACGGCTTGGTCAGGTAGTCGTCGGCGCCGGCGTCCAGGGCTTCCACCTTTTCCGCCTCCCGCTCCCGCGCCGAGATCACGATCACCGGCATGTCGGACCAGGAACGCAGCTCGCGCAGCAGCGCCACCCCGTCCATGTCGCCCAGGCCCAGGTCCAGCAGCACCAGATCCGGGGTGCGGGCACTCAGGCAGCGCAGCCCCTCGGCGCCGCCGGCCGCCGCTTCCACCCCGTACTGGTGGCTGCGCAGCAGGGTCTGCAGAAAACGGGCCATGGAGGCGTCGTCTTCGATGATCAGGATATGGGGCTGGTTGGCCGTCATGTTTCTGTTCTCCAGGCCGGCCATACCAGGCGGGCCGTCATCGTGTGTCCGTCATCGGCTTCGGTCAGGTAGAAGGCGCCCTGGTGCAGATCCGCCACCGCCCGGCAGATGGGCACGCCCAGGCCGGCGCCGCCGTCCCGCTGCGGCCGGGGCGCCCGCTCGCCGCAGCCATTGCTCAGGGTAAAGGCGTAGAGCTCGCCGTGCCAGTGCCCTTCCAGCCGGAAGGGCGCCTGGCCGTGGCGCACCGCATTCTCCAGCATGTTGGCCAGGGCGATTTCCAGCAGGGTGGCGTCGCCCTGCACCGGGGTGTCGTCGTCGATGGCGAAATCGAAGCGCACCGCGTCGAACAGGTTGCCGCGCCGGCGCAGGGCGGCGCTGACCACCTCCTCCGGCATCACCACCTGCAGGCTCGGCTGCTCCTGGCGCTGCACCCGGTTGAGCTCCATCACCTTGTCGAAATGGCTGCTCAGCACCCGGCTCTGCTGGTAGATGGCCTCGGCGATCTCACGGTATTCCGCTTCGCCCAGGCGCACCTGGGGATCCGCCAGCATGCTGGCATTGCCCATGATGCTGGCCAGCGGCGTGCGCAGATCGTGGGACAGGGAGCGCAGCAGGGCGTTGCGGCCGCTGGCCAGTTCCGCCTCCAACCGTGCTTCCTGCTCGGCCCGGGCCAGGCGGGCCCGGGTAAGGGACTGGCCCAGCAGGGAGGCAGCCACCCGCAGCAGGGTACGGTTGGCCTTGTAGGGGCCGGCGGCGCAGCAGAGGTAGGCCACCAGCCGCTGCTTGTCGAACACCGGCAGCGCCTCGCCCTCTGCCGGCGGCTCGGGGCGGACGCTGACCGGGCAGCCCAGCCGGCGGCCCAGCAACTGGGTCACGAAGTCGTACATGGCTTCGGACCGGCCGTGTCCGGGCAGGCCCCGGGCCAGCAGGAACATGCCCCTGAGCTGGCGCAGCAGCTGGCGCACCCGTTCCAGCCGGCCGCGCAACTGGCCGCTGAGCCGGCTGATCAGCAGGCCCACCGCCAGCATCACTCCGAAGGTGAGCAGGTAGTCCAGGTTGTGCACGTGCAGGGTGTAGTAGGGCTCGACGAAGAGCACATCGAACAGCAGCACGCTCAGCACCGTGGCCAGGCTGGCAAAACGGCTGCCCTGGCGCACCGCTATCACCGCCACCACCAGCAGCAGCGCCATGGCGATATCGGTGGTGGTGAGCCAGCCCCGCAGCGGCAGCAACAACATCGCCGCCAGCAGGGGGCCGCCCAGGCTCACAAGCCAGGGCGACAGGCGTGGATTATCCCAGGGCAATACGGCCTCCCGCGTAGCGCAGCGGACGCTCCGGGTTGCCCGCCAGGGCGGTAAACAGATACACCGGGCTCAGCTTGCCAATCATCATGACCGCCATGATGAGCACTTTGCCGCCCGGACTCAACTCCCCGGTCATGCCCGTCGACAGCCCGACCGTGCCCAGGGCCGAGATCAGCTCGAAGATCATCGCGAAGGGATCCGCCCCGGGCATCAGGTAGAAGGCCAGCAGGGTCACCAGCAACAGCAGGATCAGGGTGATCACCAGGATACCGGCGGCCCGCAGCATGAACTCCACCCCCAGCATGCGCCCCAGCATGCGGGTTTCGGTGCGGCCCTGCAGGGCCGCCACCACCCCGGTGATCAGCAGCACGAAGGTGGTGACGCGGATGCCGCCGGCGGTGGAGCCGGGGCCGGCGCCGATCACCATGTTGAGCATCAGCCAGCTCTGCCCGGCCGGGCTCATGGCGGCGATGTCCAGGCTGTTGAAGCCGGCGGTACGGGCGGTGGCGTTCTGGAAGAAGGCATGCAGCAGGCGCTCTCGCCAGCCCAGCCCGGCCAGGCTGTGGTCGTGTTCGAACAGCAGCAGCAGCAGGGTGCCAACGACCAGCAGGGTCAGGGTGGCCCAGAGCACCAGCCGGGTATGGACGCTACGGCAACGGCGCAGCACCAGCAGTTCGAACAGCACCGCAAAGCCCAGGCCGCCGATGATAAAGCCCGCCGCATGGGCCAGCACCATCCAGCCCGGCGACACCGACATCAGCGAGTCACCGAACAGGGCGAAACCGGCGTTGTTGAAGGCCGAGACCGCGTGGAACAGGCTGGTGCCCAGCCCCTGCTGCCAGCCCAGCAGCGGCACCCAGTGCAGGGCAAACAGCGCCGTCAGCACCGTTTCCACCCCCAGGCTGAACAGCAGGGAGAAGCGGAGCACGTCCGACAGCCGCAGATCCGGCCCCACCTGCCAGAAGGAGCTGAGCATGGCCTGGTTGCGCAGGCCCACGCTGGCGTTGAACGACAGCATGGCCGCCGCCCCCAGGGTCATGTAGCCCAGGCCGCCGAGCTGGATCAGCAGCCCGATGATGGTCTGGCCCAGGGCCGAATAGTCGCTGCCGGTATCCACCACCACCAGGCCGGTGACGGTGACCGCCGACACGGCGGTGAACAGGGTGTCGAGCCAGCCCACCGGCGTGATCCGGGCCGCGGGCAACAACAGCAGCAGGCTGCCGGCCAGGGCCAGCGCCAGGTAGCCCTGCAGCAACAGCAGCGCCGGCGAGCCCAGCCGTTTGTGGGTCAGGACAAGCTGCGCAGACATGCTTCCAGTTGCTCCTCGCCGGCCAGTAACAACAGCTTGTCACCCGGCTGCAGCCGGCCCGCCTGGGCCAGTTGCTCGGGCTGGTAGTCCTTGTAGCGGGACAGGGACAGCAGCTTCACCTGGTGCCGCCCGAGTAGGGACATGATGTTGCGCTCGATATGGGCCGAGGTGACTTCGATTTCTGCCACCACCTGGCCGGTGGTCAGCACCTGGCGGCTGCACAACTCCGGGTGACCCAGCCAGGCCGCCACCATCTCGCCCATCGCCTGCTCCGGGTTGATGGCCCGGCTCACGCCCATCTTCAGCGCCAGCTTGTGGTGATAGCTGTCGCGGGTCTTGCACCAGATCGCCTCCACCCCCGCCTCCTTCAGGTTGAGGATGGTGATCAGGCTGCTCTGCAGATCGGTGCCGATGGCCACCACCACCGCGAAGAACTGCCGCCAGTCGATACTGGCGGTCACCTTGGGGTCGGAGCCGTCGGCGATGATGGCCTCGGCCACGTCATCGGCGATGGCGTGCACCCGTCCCTGATCCGAGTCCATCGCCATCACCTCCAGGCCGGCGCCCCGCGCCGCCCGGCAGAAGGCCGAGCCGAACCGGCCCAGGCCGATCACCGCAATACGTTTTTTTGCCATGGTTGAAGTCTCCGAAAGCCATGCCCCAAGCCTACGAAAACGCGCATAAGAAGGGTGTTTAGATTGAGGGGGCGGGTATAAAGAAACTGTAAAGAAGGCCGCCGGCGCCGGTACAGGGCCGAACCGGAGTTCTTCTGAAATCACACCTGTACTGAAAAAAACTCATGATCTGTCTATCTCTTCGTTAGCCCCCATCACGCATATTGATTCGGCCTGCCCCGGGGAATCCTGTCTGGCAGTGATTTTTACCGGGTCAAATTCCAACAGAATGAAAATTTCTGTGTAAATCCACAATAACTTTGGGTCCGAGTCCATGAAGCTTCTGTACCAAACACACTCCCCCTATGCCCGCAAGGTGCTGGTCTTCGCCCATGAAACCGGCCAGGCCGCCGGGCTGGACGTTATTCACCACGAGACCAGCCCCGTTCGTCGCAACGAAACAGTCTACCGGATGAATCCGCTCGGCAAGGTGCCGGTTCTCATACTGCCGGATGACTCGTCGCTATTCGACTCCCTGGTGATCTGCGATTATCTCGACAGCCTGCATGCCGGACCCCGGCTCATCCCGGAGCAAGGCTCCGCACGCTGGGCGGCGCTACGCCTCGAGGCTCTGGCGCAGGGCATCTGTGATGCGGGCATCCGGCTGCGCTCCGAGACAGAACGCCGGCCGGAAGCGTTTCGCTATGCGCTTTACGCCGAGGGGCAGGCGGGAAAGCTCATGACGACCTATGACTTCATCGAAAAAAGGGTTCCCCTGGACGGTCCCATGACCATCGGCCATATCGCCCTGGCTACGGCGCTCGATTGGATCCTGTTCCGCAAACTGCCGGATTTTTCCGGCTGCCCGCGCCTGACCGACTGGTACCGGGAATTCCGGAAACGTCCTTCCATGCTGGCCACGGTGTATTCCGGGCAAACCCAGGACTAAGGAGACACTCATGGCAACGACACTGCTTCTCCAGATGTCCCCCATCGGCATGGTGGTGGCACTGATCCTGGCTTTCCGCCGACCGCCCGTACAGGCAGCACTCATCGGCGTGGCCCTCGTTCTACTCTTGTGGGGATTGGGGGTCGCGGCTCCCTTATCCCGGGCCGTAGCTCTGGCCATCGCCACGGATACGGGTGTCCTGTTTCTCAGCACCGCTGGCGTCATAGTGCCGGGGCTGGCCTTTGTCATCCTGGTGGAAAAACAGGGAGCGCCACAAGCCATCGGCGCCTGGGTGAAAGAGCTGGGGTGGCCGCCCGCCGCACAAGTTATTTTTATTGTGCTTGGTCTGGCTCCGCTGCTTGAAGCCATGACGGGCTTCGGTGTTTCCCTGATCGCCACCGTCCCGCTCTTGATGGGACTGTTTTCCCGGCAGCTTGGTCTGCGCATTGCCCTGTCCGGTATGGTCATAATGCCTTGGGGGACCCTGGGCCTGGCAACCCTGATAGGGGCTCTCCTCGCCGCCCAGCCATCCGAGGTACTGGCAAGCCACTCCGCTCTGATCAGCGCCCCCGTCTTCCTGGTATTGGCCGCCATCGCCTTATGGCTGGCCGGTATCCGTACCCTTGGTCCCTGGCTCGCCCTCTTTGTTGTCACCGCCCTTTTTGTTGCCGTGCTTTATATGACAAGCCGGTGGACAGGACCGGAAATCGCTGGAGTCATGGCTGGCCTTGCTGTCTCTTGCGTGGGGTTGGTCTTCTCCTTCCTGAACACCAGGCGCCTGGTTGCCTGGCCAGGTGCGGCATGGCCCTACCTGGCTCTTCTAGCCATTATCGTTGCCTTGCGAGGGCTCTTCCTCGCCACTGGCTGGGACGGCTACTGGGAAATCAACGGCGACAGCGTGGCCTGGAAACCACTGGCGTCGCCGGGAGTAGCGCTAGCATTGGTGGCACTGATGATGTCCATACGGCAACGCGAGCAAGCTGAACTCCATGTTAAATTCCCTTGGAGCCAGCTATTTGCCCGTGCCAAACGTCCGGTGGCCACCATCCTTTTCTTCTTGTTGATGTCACAGATCATGGTCAAGGCCGGTTTTCTGCTGCAAGCCCAACAGGGGTTACAATCGCTGACCGGCATCGCACTGGGCCCCATGGTCGCCGCCATTGCCGGTATTGCCGGCTACGTCACGGGCTCCAATGTGGGAGGAAACACCTTGATCATGCCTTCCATTGCAGGTCTGGAGACGACACAGGGTCCCTGGCTTGCCGCCATGGTCAACAGTGCGGCCGGGCATGGCGCCCTGGGTTCGCTTTCGATCCTGTCCCTTATCACCGGCCTGGCTGCCGCCAGTCGCGAGGAGGAACACAGCCTGATCCGATTTGCCTTCGGCCTGGTGGTGCTCAGCATAGTGATCGTTGCCGCGGCCGGAAGCATTTTGTTATACATGTCATAGTTCTTAATGGCTATGACAAAACATGTATTGTATTGAACAACGGAACGAACCCCGCTGGAAAACGATAAGGCACTGGATCGTTCGCCAAATAAATAGTGGCGAATGGCCGGAAACAATGAAGTTGCCGTCCATTCGCGCACTTTCCCGGATGTTCGATACCAGTGTAACCACGGTACAGCGTGCGCTGGGGGATCTGGAATCCAGCTGCTATATCCGTGCCGAGCCCAGAACCGGCTACTTTGTCGCCGCCAAAACCCAGGCCGTACCAGCAGATGAAACGGGTTTTGCCAGTGTTGCGGTCAATGTCAATCACGCCGTCGTGGCCATGCTCTCGCGCGCCGGGAGGCTCAAGTCCGCCTCCCTGAGTTCCGCGGTCCTGCATGATGATCTGATCCCCCATACCCTGTTGAAAAAGTGCCTTTCCGCCGTAGCCGACCGGTATGACAGCCTACTCACCGGTTTCATACCGCCCCCGGGCCTGCCGGATCTGCGGCGGCGGCTCGCCGCGCTCATGCTCACCCGCGGCGTGGTCTGCGGACCAGATGACATTCTGATCACCTCCGGCGATACCATCGGCCTGGAGCTGGCCCTGGAAGCCGTGGCGCCCCAAGGTGGCGTGGTCGCCATCGAAATGCCGACCTACTACGGCATGTTGCAAATCATCGAGCGGCTCGGCATGCGCGCCCTACCGATCCGTACCCATCCTCGTACCGGCATGGATGTAGATCATCTGGAAGAGGCGCTGAAGCACCAACAGATTACGGCCATCTACCTCAACCCCACCCTGCAGAACCCGCAGGGCTTTATCATGCCAGACGACGCCCGTGCCCGCCTGTCCCGGCTGGCCCATACCGCCGGCATTCCCATTATCGAGGATGATATTTTCTTCGACCTGACACCGGGGAAGACACGTCCACGCGCCCTAAAAAGCCTGGCGGCAGGCTCCCGGACCCTCTATTGCTCCTCCTTTTCCAAAACCATAGCTCCCGGCTACCGGGTCGGCTGGTGTGTGCCGGGAGACTACCGGGACGCCATCCTCGCACAGATGTTCGCGCGCAATCTGTCGGTTTCCAGCCTTGCCCAACAGGTTCTGAACGTCTTTCTGGAGCGCGGCTATCTGGAACGGCACGGCGCAAGGTTGCAGGACAAGCTCGCCGCGGTAAGGGATTATCTCGATATTCTGGTACGCACGGAGTTTCCGGAAGGATCCAGCTATATCCCGCCCGCGGGCGGTTTCATCCACTGGGTGGTGCTGCCAGCCAACACGGATATGTCCGCCCTGGCATCCCTGGCGGAACAGCAGGGGTGCCATATCGCCGGCAGCGGTATTTTCTTTCCCGATGACAGGCAGAATACGACCGTACGCTTGTGCCTGGGCTCGGCACTGTCTCCCGGCATGAAGCTCAACCTGAAGATCCTCTGTGCCTGCGCACATCAGGCGGTCATCGCAGGGGCGACTTCAGCCGGTCGAACACGGCCCCGTCGGTGAGATGGTCCACTGATAAGTGGACCCTACAAATGCCGGTGGAACCTGCGTGGGTGTGGTGTCCGCGGCTGAAACCGCGGCGATGGGGTGCCGAAGACATCGGCTACGCCGGGTTACCCTTAACGCCGACGATCACGGCAGACGTATCCATCCGGCCCAGTCCATTTTTCTGCAGTCCGGCATAGAGGTTATCGACCGGCGCCATCATGTCCGAACGGCGCAGGACGTCGCTGGCAACCGTCATCGAGCGGTTCCGGCTGTGGCTGGTGGAAGACGATATCTACGGCTTCCTTAACGAAAACCGGATGGAAGCCATCACCAACCGGGTGCCGCAGCTGGGATTTCATATCAGTGGCCTGTCCAAGGCCATCAGTCCGGGCCTCCGTTGCGCCTTTATCAGGGCGCCCGCCTCCCAGGCAGGGCACCTGGCCGCCTTTATCCGCGCCACGGTCTGGTTACCCCCACCCCTGATGTTCGAGGTAGCCAGTGGCCTGATCCGTTCCGGCGATGCCTACCAGATGGCCAAGGCGCAACAGGATATCGCCCGCCGCCAGCAGAGGATCGCCGGAAGCATCCTGCAGGGTTGCCACATGAGCCGCCAGCCCACCAGCTATCACCTCTGGCTGCAGCTGCCCGATAGCTGGCAGGCCGACAGCCTGGCCCTGGCGGCACGAGAGCAAAACATGCTGGTCAGCAGTGCCTCCTTTTTCCGGGTCGGACCCCGGTCGGACAACGCGATCCGCCTGTCCTTGATGTCGATCGCCGAGGAAAGCCAGTATCGGCATGCGCTGGAGAAGCTCGCCGCCCTGCTGGTGACGGGAAGCGCCGTTTACGGCCATTTCTAATGCTTGCACAGGTACCCCGACGGCTTCGCGACAGAGGCCGCCAAGCCGGCCGTTCAGACAGTTGGCAAACCATTGAGTGACTCTGCGGTCACTCCCGCGAAGGCGGGAGTCCAGTGCAATATTTCATGGATCTCCGCCTTCGCGGAGATGACCACTATTAAACAGCGGTGATAAAGGGAAGTCCCTGGCGAAAAACAGGTGATGAGCTTTGTCATCAGTTGCTTTGTTCAGTCCGCCGGGCCCAACAGGTGCTTGACCTCGAGGAAGGCGTTCAGCCCCCAGGGGCCCAGCTCGCGGCCGATGCCGCTGCGTTTGAAGCCGCCCCAGCTGGTTTCGCACGGCACCACCTGGACGCTGTTGTACCAGATGGTGCCGGCCCGCAGCCGGCGACCCAGCCGCCGGGCCCGCTCCGGATCCCCGCTCACCACCGTCGCCGCCAGGCCGAAGTCGCTGTCGTTGGCCAGGCGCACCGCCTCCTCCTCGTCGTCGAAGCTGCGGCCGCAGAGCACGGGGCCGAAAATCTCTTCCCGCCACAGCCGGCTGGCGGCGGGCACGTCCCGAAACAACACCGGAGCCAGGAAGAAACCGCGTGCCGGCAGGGCGCGGTGGCGACCGTCGCGCACCACCGCCAGACCCTCCGCCTCGGCCACGGCCAGGTAGTCCAGCACCACCCGGCGCTGGCGGGCACTGGCCAGCGGCCCCATGGCGGTGCCCTCGGCCAGGGGATCCCCCAGCCGCAGGGCGTCGATGCGCCCGGCCAGGGCCCGGTACAGGGGCTCCGCCAGGGCGCGGTGCACCAGCAGGCGGGACGTGGCCGAGCAGATCTGGCCGGCGTTGAAGTAGATGCCCGCCATCACCAGCTCGGCGGCCTGCTCCGGGTCGGCGTCCTCCAGCACCAGAATCGGCGACTTGCCGCCCAGCTCCAGGGCCACCGCCCGGCTGGCCGGGGCGGCGGCGGCCATGATCGCCTCCCCCACCCGGTTGCTGCCGGTGAAGGACACCTTGTCGATGTCCGGATGGGAGGAGAGCGCCGCCCCCACGCCCTCGCCCTCGCCGTCGCCCAGCACCAGGTTGAACACCCCGGCGGGCAGCCCCGCCTTGAGGGCGAGCTCGGCCAGGGCCAGCTCCGGCAGCGGTGTCACCTCCGAGGGTTTGAACACCACGGCGCAGCCCGCCGCCAGCGCCGGCGCCAGCTTCCAGGCGCTGGTCACCAGCGGGAAGTTCCAGGGGGTGATCAGCGCCACCACCCCCACCGGATCCAGGTAGCCCAGGGCCTGCAGCCCGGGCTGGGCTAGGGCCACTTCCTGCCCCTGCCGTTGGTCCAGCGCCCGCGCCTGGCCGGCGTAGTAGCGGTAGCAGGCGATGGCGTCGTCCAGATCGAGCAGGGCCTCGGCCAGGGGCTTGCCGTTGTTGCGGCTGGACAAGTGCGCCAGTTCCTGCCGCCGGCGGGCCAGGCCGTCGGCCATCGCTTCCAAATAAGGCGCCCGCCCGGCGCCGAACGGCTGGCCATCAGCCAGCCGAGCGTGGTGCGCAAGTTGCAGAAATACCGCCTGCACATCAATAGATAACCTCAAACGAGACTCATAACAACCGGTAGGGGCGGTAATTAGCGGGCCCAGGTCGACCCGCAATACCCCATCTGGCCGCCCCAACTCTGAAACAATTATTCGGCCAGCATCTGTTCTCAATTTAAAAAAACGCTCTTTTCCAAGGCCTGATGGTGCGCTCATGAGTAAGATGACAACAGCCTTCATAGTTTATTAGCTCTACTATTTTTACTTACCTTTCAATCACATAACCTCAAATTCTTGTAATTTCCCTACCACTACCACATTCTGTTCTATAGTGATAGGCATCATTTGGATGATGTGTACATGGAGGTACGGAATGGCCTCGGAAAGGGAAGTCTTGGTGCTTCAGCTCTCTCCTGAGTCTTCGGGTCTACGGATATGGAACAATCAACATCCAGATTGGCTTATTGTGCGGCATAGCAACTTGGAAACGGCCGGTTTGTATCTGAATGGTTCGGGAACCTTGGTTGGCATCATAGATTGCAGGAATTTAAAAACCCCAGGCACCAAGCTGAAACGCTGGCTGGACAATTATCAAGGCGTATTTTGGGTAGCTATAGTATCCCAAGGTCAGTTATTACAACCTGCATGGCAACTCTTCGTTGCCATGCATTGCTATGATTATCACACTGCTCCTGTATTGGAAGAGCTATTGTCCATTACCATAGGGCGAGCCTATGGCATGTCCAAGATTAGACACAACCTGAGCTTGTCATTCAAGAAATTCAACGTAATAGGACATCATGAAGAGTTCCAAAATATCTTAATTTACCTTCAAAACCATCAGGGTGACAGCCTGACCTTGTCGGGAGAGGCAGGAACAGGAAAAAGTCTCTTGGCCAGATGTTTCTCAGAAATAAAAGGGTTCCAGTTCCTGGAGATAGACATATCCCAAACCGACCAGGACAACTGCATCTCTCATTTCGACGCCGCAGTATCCAATAGCCGTTCAAAGCCAACATGCTTGTACCTGAAAAACATAGATTTCATATCTGAGAGACTACAGAAACACATCACTAAAGACAACAACATAGACAATCTTAAACTTATTTTCAGCTGTAACCTGGATCCGGACTCATTGGATGGGAGTTATCACTTCACCCCTGAGTTCTCCATTCTTCTAAGAAAAAGCTGGATAAAAATCCCTCCTTTGAGAGAAAGGGGTCAGGACAAAACCGTATTGGCAAAACATTATCTATACAAAATCAGCCGAACGCACGGTAAATATATTCTAGGATTTACCAACGAAGCAGAAAGTGTCATAGACAAGCACTCTTGGCCAGGCAACATTTCCGAGCTGGTGGAACGGATCAAGAAGGGCGTATCCAACTGCAATACGGATTATCTAAGCGCCGGCCTTATGGGACTGGAAGGAAGCCTGGTTGTCAACCATCATAACTTGAGCTTACGAAAGGCAAGAGAAGAAGCCGATGCCCTTGCCATAGAGAGAGTGCTCGACCTTGTTTCAGGCAGTACTGGCAGGGCTGCAGAATTACTGTGTATTTCTAGAGCCTCGCTACACCGTCTTATCGCTAGGTATGGAATCAGGAGATAATGATGAAAAAAAGGATTATTTTTGCCAGCCTACTGCTTTCTGCAGCAAGCACAGCGCATGCCCAGGATAGACAAGTGGTGGAGGCCATAGCCAGTTCCCTGGATAGTAAAGGGCTGCTGACGCCTCAAGGAAGATTCGAACTAGAACCCTCATTCAGCTATGGCCAGAATACCTCAACCCGAGTTTCCATTTTGGGTTACAGTGTATTGCCGGCCATCATCGTAGGGTTGATCGATGTGCAGGATCAAGACTTGGCCACCTTTACTGTTGGCCTCGCCGGACGCTATGGATTAACCGACAGAATTGAGCTTGAGCTGAGAGCTCCGTGGGTTTATAGGTACGATAGCTATCGCTTCAGGAAAACAGAGCCCACAGTTGACACGAGAACTGTGACATCGACCGGTGGAGCCTTGGGTGACATTGAAGGGGCCATACGTTATCAGTTCAACATGAATACGTCACCATACTGGATTGGGGGACTAAGGGTAAAATCAGACACGGGCAGATCACCATTTGAAGAAGAAATGGACGCCGACAATATATTCAGAAGACCCCCCACGGGTACCGGGGCTTGGTCTGTCGAGCCCAGCCTGACTCTGATCTACCCCACCGATCCTGCGGTTATTTTCGGCACAGCAGGCTATACTCACAATTTTAAAACAAGAGTAAGAAGCCAGGGAAGCACCCCGCCTCCTGATGCACCGGATCCGGATATGACCCTTCGACAAAATGATGAGGTTCGTTTAGGCGACAGTTTCTTTATGGGCATGGGGATGGGCTTTGCCGTTAACAATCGCCTATCCTTTAGCCTGGGACTAAACCACAGGACTGTTCTCACCTCAAAAGTAAATGGAAAAAAAGCACCTGGAAGTAAAATGTTGCAACTGGACAGCTTGAGTATGGGTTTTTCTCTGGCACTGACGGAAAGAACCACCTTGAACATGAACGCTCAGGCGGGATTAACCGAGGACGCTCCCGATGTTCAAGTTAACTTCAGCATGCCCATTATGTTCTAAAATCATTATCTAGACGTTTACATTACTCGCCATATAGACAGACTCCCCTGGCAGAAGCCGGGGGATTTTTTTGTTTATTCATTTGACACAGACGCTGAATAAATCGTAAAGACCAACAAATCATCACCTATTTTTCATGCCCATTCGACATTGCCGGGCCTAAATAACTGATCCTAATAGTGCTACATCAACCGGGCCCCGCACGCAGACACGCCATGAACCTATCCCTGGGGGCTCCGCTGCGCCATCCCTGGCGCGGAGGGTCTGCTTAGCGGAACCCAGTCGCTGCCGACAGTGATCTACTATTCGGAACAGCTATTTAGGTCCTGTCAGAATTCCTCCCAATATAAGGACCTTGAATGAAATCACTTGTTTTACAAAGAGTGGGAGCAATGGTTCGTCGAGATCTCCCCTGGTAACGCACCGACATTCCGCATCAGCTTTTAGATTTATTTTTGGCTACGATGGCTACACATTCGTAGAAGATAGGGAATATTTAGAGGGAACGTGCTGATAAAAACAATTTAACCGAATAGATTTACAAGATATTGGCGTTAATGTCAGCAAGTTTGCTCAATCATACTCTGTTCTGTGACATCTATCACCACTTTAAATCGGAGAATTAGGTGCGGAATGACGGATATGACATTGAGATAAGCAAACCTATTTTAGAGAAAGATTAATAACAAAACGCAAGCATGAGCGCCTTGCCAACATGGCAAAGCCCTCACGCTGTTCTTATAAGATTAATAACCCTGTCTTTGTATCGCATCATGGAACCTACTAGCTGCCCCCTGGTTAGTCCTGAAGGTATCGACTGTCTTCGGGGCTACTATATCGATATTAAGTATAACGTCCGTTCTAACCCCACTGGCCGAATTTTGAATAATATAGCCTATCTGCCCCCTATCTACCAAGGGCGTAATATTCATGCCAGCAGGCAAACCATTAACTGCCGGCAGGACCAACCTATTATTTGCAATATCAAAAACATTACTAAAGAACACTCTTCTATTATTAACCAATGCCTCCATCCTTAAACCTATTGAGTAGTTAAGCCCAGGAAGAGTAAAACCACCCCGCTGTTGGGACAACTCATTTTCTGGCACAACTGACATCTTACTCAGGTGATAAGTGTCAAAGTTCTTCGAAAAGGCCATAACAGGTAACATTAGAAAAATCACCATAAGCCATTTCATAGTCATTCCCTCGTTTAGTAAATCCTATCCGCTGGCAACATCAGTTCGGTAAAGTGTGGCAACTTCTGCCTTAGCGCCATACTGGTTGGGGCATTGGGTGCCGAGTGTTCCCAGTTATCTTGATTATTAAAGCTAGCTTTGGCAATATCCATTTTATCTTTAATCAATAAAAAAACACCATTGCTGCTTTTATCAAATCCTTCAGCGTCAATAACATGAAGCCCGAGTGAAGGATCACCTATCAATACTTTATCCTCCGTGATGCCTTTAACTACCACAAAGTGGTTATACCCCTCGTAGTTGACCAAGGCGATTGCCGGTATGCCAAGGCTAAGAATATCTTGCCGGTTCATTCTATAACCTTCCGCATCCAGTCCCCGTCTCGCCAAAAAATTTTTCATATCCAGCATGGAAAAACCTTGCGTTTCTATCTTGTCCTTATCACCCAGTCGGTACATCTCCTCGAAAATCTGGGCCTCCGTAAAAGGCATATTGTAATGATGCGTCAGCAGAGAAGCCAGTGCGGCAGAGCCGCAACTGAAGTCGTACTGCTGCCTAATGACTTCGCCAAATCTAACCTCGGCAAAACTTTTCACCGGCACCTTAAAACCGGGCAAGCTTAGCGCAAAGCTTGCCGCCGGAAAAAAAGCTACTAGTAGTAGTATTTTTTTATTCATGGTTATTTGGCCATAATTAAGTTAACATTTGCACTCATGTTGGTTACATTGGACTGGCCGCTACCCAAGTTAATAAGAAGTATACCATGGGCCCCAACGAAAGCGCCTGGAGATATAGTATTATTACCAGAAATAGCACCTATTACATTCCCGGCAACGCCTGCCTGAACGGTGTTATTCTCTTGATCATATATCTGTATCATACCCCGGCTTTCACTCAGCAAGTCGGTATCCATTACCTGTAACGAGTCAAACTCCTGACCAGCGAATACAGACGCACTTAAAAAAGCCGACAACATTATTATCTTTTTCATGGTTCCCTCCGGCAATAAGCCGGCCCCGAAGGACCGGCCCAAAGGTTAGAATTGCAGGCTGGAGTTCACGTTTACGCTTTGGTTACCCAAGGCGCTTTGGCCAGAAATAGCCTGTTGCACGTTAATACCGTGGGTGGCGCCCGAATTACCTACGGTGTTATTACCAGACGTGATCATGGATACAGAGCTGACTTTGGTCCAGGCGGACGAAGCGGCATACTGATCCAGATCCTGGTCGGGTGTCAGCACAGCCAGGCCAGCACCAAAGCCCGCACCAGCACCGGAACCGCCACCAAGACCAACGCCAACGCTGCCGGAGTCGCCGCCATCACCACCATGTCCACCTTTGGTGAAATCGATGATGCCCAGGCTCAAGAAGGACAGATCCACGGCATGACCACCGTTACCACCGTCACCGCCTTCGCTCAAACCGGCACCGATACCAAGACCTAACCCCAGACCCAAGCCAACGCCAACCCCATTGGCTTCGTTATTGCTTTTCTGCTTCATAGAAGCGTAGTTGCCCGCATAAGAGTCAGCAGCGCCGGCAGCAACGGATACAGAAGTGGTATCTCCAGTTTTACCGCCTTGGTAGGTCATGTTTTTCTGCTCGGCTTTTTTGATATCGTACCTGTATTTATAGTGGCTGACATATGTCTTATCGATATCGATTACAGTAATATTGGTTTTTTTAACGTTAACGGTTTTATCGATATCCACAATAGTGCTCTTGTCGTCAGCTAGATTACCTGAGCCATTGGTATTGGTATCTCCGCTGCAGCACTCGTCATCATGACCACCATTACCAGGGAACCAAAAACCAGTGGCAGAAGCGCCGAAAGACGCACCCATGGAAATGGCAACCAAAGCAGCTAAGGTTTTCTTTTGAATAGACATGGTAAAATCCCTCTTTCTTCATTTAGTGTCTAGTATGTTTCGCCACTGCATACATCCGGTATTCTGGGCGAGTTCAGGGTCTTTCTGTCTAACCCTGCTTCAAAGGTTAGCGGAGCCCAATAAAGGGTGGTGTACCAAAACTGAGTTTCGGTCAACCAATTGGTAATATACCTTGCTTAATAAAGAGGGCATTCGTATAAGATGTCTTATTTTTGATACATGCGGTTACAGATGCCGGGAAATACAACAGTCTCATTCGAGGTCTATTTATAACACCATGAAAAATATATAAATTAAAACCGGCACCCGCAAGCCAGGGTTCGCCATGCTAGTAATAGGCAATAATGAAAAGAAATAAACAATCAGAGCCTTATACCCTCACCTCGATCACACAGACCGGGCGAGGGCAAGGGCCGGAGTTCTTTCGGGCTCAGTCCGTTGCCGCCGGACCGTAGGCGTAGGGGCCGCCGGCCTTGAGCGCGCGCTGGTAGGCGGGCCTGGCCTGCAGCTGCGCCACATAGGCCCGGATGCGGGGATAGTGCCCGCCCATGCCGGTCCGGCTCAGGGCCGCTTCCAGCGGGAAGCTCAGCTGGATGTCGGCGGCGCCGAAGCGCCCGTCCACCAGCCAGTCGTGGCAGGACAGGTGATCCTCCACAAAGTCGAGATGGGTCTTGATCTGTTGCCGCAGGAAGGCCTTGTCCACCTCCGCCACTATCCTGTTGACCAGGGGCCGGACGAAGAAGGGCACCGGCGCCGCCTTGACCCTGTCGAACACATAACGCATCAAGAGCGGCGGCATCAGCGAGCCCTCGGCGTAATGCAGCCAGTACACATAGTCCCACCAGGCGGGGGAGTCCGCCGCCGGCAGCAAGGCCGCCCGGCCATAGGTCTGGGCCAGGTAGTCGACGATGGCACCGGACTCGGCCAGGATCAGCTCGCCGTCGGTGATCACCGGTGCCTTGCCCAGCGGATGGACCTTTTTCAGGCTTTCCGGCGCCAGCTGGGTTTCTTTATCCCGTTCATGATGCCGGACCCGGTATTCCAGCCCCAGTTCCTCCAGCAGCCAGAGGATGCGCTGGGAACGGGAGTTGTTCAGATAATGCAGGGTTATCACCTTATATCCCCCTCTGATAATCCATTGTTGTGAACGCCGGTTCCGATACTGGCACAGGGCGGGGACGGCTTCATCCGCTTTCTGCCTCTTTCCCGTCCCGCTTCTACCGTGATGAGTGCTGACGGTACGGTTTTTCCTGTGACCTGGAAGCCGGCGCTTGCTCACCAATCCCGACACCGACTGTTTCTTGACCAAAGTGGGGCTGAAGGACATTTCCATGTCGTTTTTAAGCAACCACCCAGAACCAAACTACTCAAGAATGCGGCAATCAAGGACAAAACGGGGATCCCTCCCGATGAGGCCGGTCCGTTCACGCCGGGGGCATAACGGATGCGTCCGGCAGGATGGCCATCGACGATCATCGCGGACAGGGCTTGTTGTCAATCCGATGATAACGCAAAATATTTTCGGCTTAGAGCAACACTCGTTACCACGTCATAACAGTCACCTCGCCGTTGGAACGGCAGCCAGGGAAGGAGCCCCGACTCAACACCGCAGTGAATCATTCACAGGGAGAAATGAGCATGAACGGCTCGGTAACATCCATCGGCGGCCCATTGCCGGGCTCGCCACCCGCGCAGCCCCCGTCGTCCTCGCCCAGCCGCAAATCGGGACTCAAATAACGCTATCTATTCCTAAATTCGGGCATGATAATTGCCTAAGAGAAAAAAAATCCGCTCGGGCAAGAAGGCGCTCGCCGCTCCCGTCGCTCTACTTTCACGGAGTTCAATTCAATGACCAGCATTAAAACCAAACTGCTCGCGGCTTTTCTCTGCACCACCCTGTTGCCGGTGATCGTGGTCGTGGCACTGACGCTGCGCAACGTCAACCAGGACGCCAAGCAACGCTTCGCCGAGGCCAGCAGCCTCGACATCGCCATCGTCGATCAGGCCTTCGGCAACTTCTTCGACACCATGGGCCACCTGGTGTCGATGATGGCGGACTATCCGATCCTGAGCCAGACCCGCGCAGGCGCCATCAGCACCTATTTCAACGAGGGCCGCAAGCCCGCCGAGGTCGCCATGGCCAACGGCGGCCGCGAGCAGCGGCTGTTCGAACTGTTCAGCGCCATCGGCAACAACAATCCGACCCTGGGGTACGTCTATATGGGCGACCGGCACGGCGGCTATCTGGAATGGCCCGGCAGCGACAACTACGGCAACTGGGATCCGCGCAAGCGTCCCTGGTTCGACCTGGGTCGCGACGGCAACTACCAGCTGGTACGGCGCGACGGCTATTACTGGGAAGGTGACGATTCGGTCTATGTCTCCCTGCTGAAAGGCTTCCAGGACGAGCGCGGCGACTTCGAAGGGGTGGTGGCGATCGACGTCTCGCTGAAGGCGCTCACCGACATGGTGCAGCGGATCCGTTTCGGCGAGACCGGCTTTATCATGATCGTCGAAGGCAACGGCAATGTCCTGGTCGATGGCGGCAATCCGGCCAACAACTTCAAGCCCCTGGCCGAACTCGGAAACTTCAAGGCGCTCGGGGCCCAGCAAGCCGGCCTGGCCGAAGTTTCCATCGACGGGGTCGACTACATGGCCAATGTCTACCAGTCGCCCGGGCTGGGCTGGAAGTTCGTCGGTTTTATGCAGCGCGACGAAGTGTATGCCGAGGCGCAGCAGCTGACGCGCACCACCCTGATCGTCAGCCTGGTGCTGGTGTTGCTGTTCGGCCTGCTGGGACTGGTGATCGCCGGCCGTATCGTCAATCCGATCAATGCGGTCAAGGGCCGTTTGAAAACCATCGCCGAGGGCGAAGGCGACCTCACCACCCGGCTCGATGTCGACAGCCGGGATGAAACCGGCGAGCTGGCGCGCTGGTTCAACCAATTCGTGGCATCGACCCAGCGCCTGGTGAGCGCCATCAAGGAAACCTCGACCAGCATGGACCGGGTTTCGGCGCGCACCAACGCCAGCGCCAGCCAGATGGCCGGCGCGATCGGGCACCAGCGCGACTCCCTGGAACAGATCGCCACCGCCGTGACCGAAATGGCCTCGACCGCCAACGAAGTCGCCCGCAACTGCAACGACACCGCCGACGTGTCTAATCGGAGCCTCGACGCGACCCGCGACGGCAAGGAGATCATCGACCGCAGCGCCACCGGCGTCGGCCGGCTGGGCGACAGTATCCGCCAGGCGAACGCCGTCATCCTCGAGCTGGAGAAGGAGACCGGGAGCATCAACGATATCATCTCCACCATTCAGGATATCGCCGGCCAGACCAACCTGCTGGCCCTGAATGCCGCCATAGAGGCCGCCCGCGCCGGAGAGCAGGGCCGCGGCTTCGCGGTGGTCGCCGACGAAGTCCGGACCCTGGCCAACCGAACCCAACAGTCGACCGAGGAGATCAACAACATCCTCGGCCTGCTGGTCAGCCGTACCCGGAACGTTTCCGTCACCATGGAGCACAGCCTGAAAGAGTCCGACGCCGCCATCGCCCTGTCCGATGAAACGAGGCAGGCGTTCGAAGCCATAGAGACCTCGGTCGAGCAGATCCGGGACATGACGACCCAGATCGCCAGCGCCGCCGAAGAACAACAACTGGTGACCGAGGACATCAACCGGAACATCCTGGCGATCAGCGAGTCGGCCAACCGGCTGCAGGAAATGTCCACCGAAGTCGAAGGCGCCTACGGCGAGCAGACCGGCCTCAGCCGCCAGCTGACGCAACTGGTGTCCAGCTTCAGGACCTGACGGCCCCATGGCCACCGCCCAGCCGCGCCAGCAGGGCCTGCAGCGCCGCGCTGGGCGGCATGTCCTGGCGGCGGATAAAACAGGTGTTGACCCGGGCCAGCCGCTCCGGCACCGGCAGCTGTCGCAGCCCCCGGCCATAGTCCCGGTGTTCCACCACCGCCCTGGGCATCAGACTCACCCCCATGCCGGCGGCCACGCAGCCGAGGATGGCCTCGAGCGAGCCGAACTCCATCAAGCGCAGCGGCGGCCGGCCCAACTCCTTTAGCCAGGCGTCGAGCCGGGCCTGGTAGGAGCAACCCTGGCGAAAGCCGATCAGGGCGCGGATGCGCTCGTCCTCCAGCCCGGTACAGCCTGCCGGCGCTACCAGCACCATCTCCTCGGCGAACAGCACCTGCTGCTCCAGCTCCGGGTGGTCCAGCTCGCCCCCCACCAGGGCTCCTTCCAGCCGGTATTCCAGCACCTCCCGGCGCAGCTCGGCGCTGGTGCCGGTATGCAGCCGGATCTCCACCCCGGGATGGGCCCGGTGGAAGTCCGCCAGCACCGGCGGCAGGCGGATGGCCGCCGTGGTTTCCATCGAGCCCAGTACCAGGCTGCCTTCCGGCTGCGCCGCCGGCTGCACCGCCTGGTGCGCCAGCTCCGCCAGGTGCAGCATGCGCCGGGCATAGCCCTGCAGCTTTTCCGCCGCCGGCGTCGGCACCATGCCCCTGGCTCGGCGGTAGAACAGCGGCGTGCCCAGGCTGCTTTCCAGCGCCTGCAGCCGGGCGGTCACGTTCGACTGCACGCAGTGCAGCTGGCGGGCCGCCGCCGTCACCCCACCCTGCTCCCACACCGCCAGAAACACCCTGAGTTCATGCAAATCCATCGCCATCGCCTTACCCATCACTTTTTATGAAAGCCGCATCATAACTAATCATTAGACTGAATGGCGCACAAGGGCAATGATGAAGCAGGAACGAGAACGAGGAGCCCCAGTGACATCCCACGCCTCCTGGCGCCTGAGCCTGGCCGCCGGTATCGCCCTGCTGGCCATCGTCATGGGCATAGGCCGCTTCGCCTATACCCCGCTGCTGCCGCTGATGCAGGCCGACCAGCCCCTGTCGGATCTGCTGGCCGGCTGGCTGGCCTCGGGCAACTACCTGGGCTACCTGCTCGGCGCCCTCTGGCTGGCCGGCTCCCGCCCCGGCAGCAAGCCGCTGCCGCGCCTGCGCCGCCAGCTGCTGCTGAACCTGGCCTGCGTGGCCGCCATGGGCCTGACCAGCTCCCCCTGGCTCTGGCTGCTGTGGCGTTTTCTGGCCGGCTGGAGCAGCGCCGCCGCCTTCGTGCTGGCCTCGGGGCTGGTGCTGGAGGAACTTGGCCGCCGGGGCCGGGCGGCCAAGAGTGGCTGGCTGTACAGCGGCGTGGGGCTGGGCATCGCCCTCAGCGCCCTGGCGGTGCCCTGGCTGGACAGCCTGGCCGGCTGGCGGGGTGGCTGGCTGGGGCTGGCGGCACTGGGCGGACTGCTGGCACTGCTGCCCTGGTTCGGCCTGCCCGGCGCCGCCATGTCCGTCCCGGCGGCACCCTCGGCGCAGATGCCGGCGCCGCGTAGGCCCGGCCTGCTGCCCTGGCTGCTGCTGGCCTATTTCTGCGAGGGGCTGGGTTACATCATCACCGGCACCTTTATGGTGGCCATGCTGCACCAGCAACCGGCGCTGGCCGGACTCGGCCACCTGAGCTGGCTGCTGGTGGGGCTGGCGGCCATCCCCTCCTGCGGCCTCTGGCTGGGACTGGGCCACCGCCTGGGCCTGGCCGGCACCCTGATCGCCGCCCACCTGGCGCAGGCCCTGGGCATAGTGCTGCCCCTGCTCTGGCCGGGCCCGGCCGGGGCCCTGCTCGGCGCCCTGCTGTTCGGCGGCACCTTTATGGGCATCACCGCCCTGACCCTGTCGCTGGGCCGGAAACTGACCCCTAACCGGGTCCAGGCCACCCTGGCCGGGCTCACCGCCGCCTTCGGCCTGGGCCAGATCATCGGCCCGGTGCTGGCGGGGCTGAGCCTCGGCCAGCGGCACCATTTCGACCAAGCCCTGCTGGGCGGCGCCCTGGCGGTGCTGCTCGGCGCCCTGGCCCTGCTCTGGGGCCGTTACCGACACCCGTTGTCACCCACCCAAGGAGAACCCTTATGCCCTACGTCAACATCAAGCTCACCCGGGAACAAGAGCCCATCACCCGGGAGCAGAAAGCCGCACTGATCGCCGGCGTCACCGAGCTGCTGGTGCAGGTGGTGGGGCGTGGCCCCGGCACCACAGTGGTGGTGATCGACGAGATCGACACCGACAACTACGGCGTGGGCGGCGCCACCATCACCGAGCGCAGGAAACAGGGCAAATAGCGCGCAGCCGGTCAGCCCGGCGAGGCGCCGCGCAGATCCAGGGGATCGACCAGGCCGGCGGCGATGGCCAGGCCCACCAGTTCGGGCAGGTTGTCCGCCGCCAGCCGCTTCATGATGCGTGAGCGGTACAAGTCCACCGTCTTGACGCTGATGCCCAGTTGCTCGGCAATCTCCCTGTTGCCGTAGCCCTGCACCAGGGGCAGGAAGATATCCTGCTCCCGCGGGGTCAGCTCCGCCAGCCGGGCGCGTACCAGTTGCCTGGCCACATCGTCGCAGGCCTCCTGCCGGCCCCGGCTCAGGGCCTGCTGCACGCTGTCGAGCAGCAACTGCTCGTTGTATGGCTTTTCGATAAAATCCACCGCCCCGGCGCGGAAGGCCCGCACCACTATGGGCACGTCGGCATGGCCGCTGACGAAGATCACCGGCAGCGCTATGCCGCGCGCGCGCATCTCCTCCTGCACATGCAGGCCGCCCATGCCCGGCATGCGGATATCGAGCAGGACGCAGGCATTGGCGCCGGCGTCGCAGGCGGCGAGAAAGGCCTGGCCGCTGGTAAAGGGTTCGGCTTTCAGGCCCACCGACTCGAACAGCCAAACGGTGGAATCCAGCATGCCCTGGTCGTCGTCCACCACATACACGATTTGCTCCCGGGTCGGCATCATTGTCCTCCTGTCCGTTGTTCACCGGCGATGGCGTTCCCCGCCCCGTCCTCGGGCCGGCGCGGCAGCCAGCAATAGAAGGTGGCGCCTTCGCTGCCGTTTGGCTCCAGATCCAGGCCGCCGCCAAAGCCCTCTACGATACTGCGGCTCATGGACAAACCCAAGCCCAGGCCATCCGCCTTGCTGGTATAAAAGGGGGTGAACAGCCGCGCCCGTTGTTCGGGCCCCACCCCCGGCCCCTGATCGCTGACCCGCAGCAGCAGCCGCTCCGGCTCGGCCTCCACCCTCAGCCGGATGCGGGAATCGGCATCCGGGTGCCGCTCCCGGTTCGCCTCGATGGCGTTGCGCAGCAGGTTGAGCAGCACCTGCTCCAGCAGCACCGGATCCCCGTACACCACCGGCAGGGCCGGCGCCAGCTGCGGCACTATGGTGATCCTGTGCCGGGCCGCCTCCCAGGCGCAGAAGTCGATGGCTTCGCGCACCACCTCTTCCATGTCCAGCGCCTGCATGCGCCGCTGCCCCTTGCGCAGGAAGCCCCGCAGCCGGCTGATCACCTCGGCGGCGTGGCGGGCGTGGCCGGTGATGCGGTGCAACCCCTCCGCCACCTTGTCCAGGGCGCCGGGGTTGTCGGCCATGCCGTTCAGGTAGCGCAGGCTGGCGCCGGCGTAATTGACCACGGCGGCCAGGGGCTGGTTGATCTCGTGGGCGATGCCCGAGGCCAGCTCCCCCAGGGTGACCAGCCGGGCGGTATGGGCCAGCTCGTCCTGGTGCCGGCGTTGCTGGGCCTCCCGCAGCTCCCGCTCGGTCATGTCCCGCGCCACCAGCGAGAAGTAGTACTGGCCGCCGGCGCCCTTGTGCGCCAGCAACACCAGCGACACCGTCAGGGCGGCGCCCCCGCCCTGGGGCAGCAGCCGGGCTTCGGCGGTCCAGGCGCCGTCCCGCTCGGCCGCCGCCCAGCCCTGCCGCTGCAGGCGGGCGAAGTCCTCCCCGCTCATCAGCGCGGCCAGGGCCGGCAGCGCCCCTCCTTCCTCGATCCCCAGCGCCCGCCGGCCCGAGGGGTTGACCGAGGTCAGCCGCCCTTCGGGATCGATAAAGAGCACCAGATCGGTGTTGGCCTTCACCACCTCCGCCAGGCGACGGTTGTTCTCTTCCGCCTGCACCCGGGCGGTGATGTCCCGGGACACGCACACCACCTCCACCACGGCGCCGGTGTAGGTCTCCCGGATGGCGCGGCAGGCGGTCTCGAACCACAGATAATGCCCCTGGCGGTGCCGTACCCGGTAGGTCAGGGTCAGGTAGCCGTCCCGCGCCAGGGCCTCGCCCGCCCGGCGCAGTTGCAGCGCCCTGTCCCGCGGGTGCAGCAGCGGCTGCACCGGCTGGCCGCGCAACTGCTCCGGCCAGTAGCCGAGCAGCACCCAGGAGGCGGGCGAGGCATCGAGGAAACAGCCGTCGGGGGTATGGCGGGAGATAAGATCGGTGGTGTTCTCGGTGATCAGCCGGTACAGGCGGGTGGCCACCGCCGCCTCGCGGCTGGCGGTCAGCTCCTCGGTCGCATCCCGGCAGCGGGCCAGCACCCGCCGTTCGGCCGGCTCGGGAATGAACTGCCACAGCAGGATGCGCTCGCCCACCTGGGCTTCCACCTCGCCGATGGCACGGCCCTGACCCAGGCAGGCGGACACCAGCTGGCGGTAGTTGACCGGCAGCAGGGCCGCCACCTCGATCAGGGGCCGCTCCCCCAGCAGCCGTTGCATGGCGGCATTGAGCGCCCGCGGCGTGGCGTCGGGCTCGAACTCGATGGCGGCCTGGGGATCGGCGTTGAGCAGGGGGCTACTGGCCGCCATCAGGGGCAGCTGAGCCAGCAGGCTGTGCAACAGCACCCCCAGCTCGGGCAACCAGGCCGGGTCGGCCCCGGGCGCCATGGCCACCAGCAGTATCCCCGGCCGGGGCTGGGCCAGGGGCAGCAGGCCGCCATGGGCCTGCCCGGCCCGCCGCAGCCGGCCCGCCAGCCAGCAAGGCAGTTCCCTTGCCTGCTCCAGGCTCAGGTAGCGCCGTCGCTGCAAGGCCCGGTACAGCGCCAGATCGCTGGCCTGCAGCGGATCGCCCTGCCCCGGCGGCAGATCCGGCCCCCGGCCTTCATGGGCATAGATCCGCCCCCGCTCCTGCCAGCCCAGCCAGTAGGCCTGCTGTACGCCGGGGCAAGCCCGCACATAGCGGCACAGGGCATCGGCGCTTTCCCCCGCCGGGCCTCCTTCCCGCAGCAGCCGTAGCCAGGACTGCAATCGGATGCCCTGCTGTTGCTCCTCAATCATGGGTGCCACCACCTAGTGAAAATACTATAAGACTACAGAATATTTCCATAAACCATATCCCGTTGCTATAAAGTATCGCATGTTAATAAAAGATTACCTAAATGAAACAACAGTGATACGGAAGCCAACGTTCGCAAGAGGGAAAGACGATGTCCATATTTGAAACCGGCCTGGCCCCCACCGCCGTCAATCACCTGGCCCTGTCGCCGCTGAGCTTTATCGAGCGCACCGCCGCCGTTTACCCCGAGTATCCGGCGGTGATCCACGGCGCCATCCGCCGGACCTGGGCCGACACCTACCAACGCTGCCGCCGCCTGGGCTCGGCCCTGGCCGGGCGGGGCATAGGCCGGGGCGACACCGTGGCGGTGATGCTGCCCAATATCCCGGCCATGCTGGAAGCCCATTTCGGCGTGCCCATGATCGGCGCCGTGCTCAACACCCTCAACGTGCGCCTGGATGCCGAGGCCATCGCCTTTATGCTGCGCCACGGCGAGGCCAAGGTGCTGATCACCGATCGGGAGTTCCACCAGGTGATCCGCGATGCCCTGGCCCTGCTGCCGGTGCCGCCGCTGGTGGTCGACGTCAACGACCCGGAATACGGCGAGGGCGAGCCGGTGAGCGAGCTGGACTACGAGGCCTTGCTGGCGGAAGGGGATCCGGCCTTCGACTGGCAGTGGCCGGAGGACGAATGGCAGGCCATTTCCCTCAACTACACCTCGGGCACCACCGGCAACCCCAAGGGGGTGATCTATCACCACAGGGGCGCCTACCTCAACGCCCTGGGCAACCAGATGACCTGGGCCATGGGCCAGCACCCCGTCTACCTGTGGACCCTGCCCATGTTCCACTGCAACGGCTGGTGCTACCCCTGGACGGTGACCGCCCTGGCCGGCACCCATGTGTTCCTGCGCCGGGTGGATCCCCAGAAGATCCTCACCCTGATCCGCGAGCACGGGGTCAGCCATTTATGCGGCGCCCCCATCATCCTCAACGCCCTGATCAACATGCCCGAGGCCGCCAAGGCGGCCATCGACCACCCGGTCCACGCCATGGTGGCGGGGGCGGCGCCGCCCGCCAAGGTGATCGGCGCCATCGAGGAAATGGGCATCCGGGTCACCCACGTCTACGGCCTGACCGAAGTCTACGGCCCGGTCACCGTCTGCGCCTGGCACCGGGAGTGGGATCAATACAGCCTGGAGGAAAGGGCCCGGCTCAAGGCCCGCCAGGGGGTGCGCTACCCCACCCTGGAGGGCGTCATGGTGGCGGATCCCAAGACCCTGGCGCCGGTCAGCCAGGACGGCCAGACCATCGGCGAGATCTTTATGCGCGGCAATACGGTGATGAAGGGCTACCTGAAGAACCCGGACGCCACCGCCGAGGCCTTCGAAGGGGGCTGGTTCCACACCGGCGATCTGGCGGTGTGCCACCCCAACGGTTACATCGAGATCAAGGACAGGCTGAAGGACATCATCATCTCCGGCGGCGAGAACATCTCCACCATCGAAGTGGAAGACGTGCTCTACAAACACCCGGCGGTGCTGGAAGTGTCGGTGGTGGCCCGGCCGGACGAGAAATGGGGCGAAACGCCCTGCGCCTTCGTGACCCTGAAAAGCGGCGAGTACGCCAGCGAAAACGACATCATCGGCTATTGCCGCCAGCACCTGGCCGGCTTCAAGGTACCGAAGACGGTGGTGTTCACCAACCTGCCCAAGACCTCGACCGGCAAGGTGCAGAAATACGTGCTGCGCGACTGGGCCAGGGAGCTCTGACCGCGCCGCCGACGACCAGCCGGGTGCAGGGAGCCGTCGCACCCCTTTGCTCACTCAACGCCATGATCCGCACACCTGTGGTGTGCGCTGGAGGGAACCATGCAAGTATTCAAACGTCAACACGGGGCCGAACAGCCCCACTGGCCGCTCGGCCCGTTCAAGATCCGCCTGCCTTTCGTGCATTACCGCTGGGAAACGGCGGAGATGATGCAGGCGCTGATCATGTTCGTGGTCAGCCTGGCCATGATCCCGCTGCTGGAAAAATACCTGGGCCTGCCCTACGAGGTGGCCCTGGCCTACGTGGTGGTGTGCGGCATCGGCTTTATGCTGCCGGCCCTGCTCGGGGTGCCCTTCGTGCCCGGCTGGATCACCCCCGGCATTCCGGTGGTGCTGCTGTTCCTCGGCGACTTCGAGCCGGGGCCGGCCGCCATCCAGGCGCTGTTCGCGCTGCAGCTGCTGGTGTTCCTGATCTTCCTGGTGCTGGGCCTGACCCGGCTGGGCTCGGTGATGGTACGGCTGGTGCCCAACTCACTCAAGGGCGGCATCATCATCGGCGCCGGCATCGCCGCCCTGATGGGCGAGATCTCCAGCGGCGGCCGCCTGGCCAACACCCCCATTTCCCTGGTGCTGGGCAGCCTGATCTGCCTGTACCTGATGTTCTCGGTGTCCTTCAAGGGGCTGCTGGAACGGGTGCCCATGGCCCGCAAGATCGTCAACTACGGCATGGTGCCGGGCATGATCATCGCCATACTGGTGGGCATCGCCGTGGGCGAATATTCCATGCCCGACGTCAGGTGGGGCATCACCCAGCCCGACTTCGCCGCCATGTGGCAGTACCTGCCGTTCAGCGTCGGCTTTCCCGAGCCCCGGGTCTTTATGCTGGCGGTGCCCACCGCGGTGATCGCCTACATCATCGCCTTCGGCGACATCATCGTCGGCCAGTCGCTGATGCAGCGGGCCGATGAACTGCGCACCGACGAAGTCATCGAAAACAACATCGACCGGGTGCACCTGGTCACCGCCCTGCGCAACGCCCTGCACGCCTGCTTCGCCCCCTACCCCGGCCTGGCCGGCCCCCTGTGGACCGCCGTCGCCGCTACCATGGCGGAGCGCTACAAGCACGGCCGCGAGGCCATGGAGTCCATCTACAGCGGCACCGGCACCTTCTGGATCACCGGTTTCCTCGCCCTGTTCATGCTGCCCCTGGTCAGCTTCTTCCAGCCGGTGCTGCCCATCGCCCTGTCGCTGACCCTGATCCTCACCGGCTACATCTGCCTGATGGTGGGCTTCGAGCAGCTCAACAACAACACCGAGCGGGGCATCGCCGGCACCATGGGCGTGGTGCTGGCGGTGTACGGCGCCAGCTGGGGCCTGGCCACCGGGGTCATCCTCTACATCCTGGTGGAGCGCACCCATCTGCTGCGCTTCAGCACCAAGGCGCCGGACAATAGCTGAATCAGGCGGGGCCTGCGGATAATGCCAATCAGCAGGCCGCCTGAAAGCCCGCCGAAGGGGTGGCAGAAAGCCCTGCCGCCGCTACCGCTCCAGAAACGCCAGGGCGCCGGTGACCAGGGCGGCGATGCCGGTTTCCAGGGAGGGCTGGCGGTCGGGCGCATAGTAGGGCGAGTGGGGCATGGGCAGCTGGCGCATGCGATCATAGACCCGCTCGCCGCGGGTGCCGGCCCAGCTCTCGGCGGTGGCGGCGCCGATAAACCAGTAGGCGTAGGGGATGTCCCCGCCCTCGAAGCCGCCGGCGGCGGCGTTGCCGAAGTAGGGGAAATCCTCGCTGCCGCCGAGCCGGCCCATCTCGAACAGCCGTTGCTCGCCGAAATAGTCGCCGTGGGCCCGGCGCAGCCGCTCCACGGTGGCGGCGTCGTTGTCCAGGGTGATGGTTTCGCTCAGCACCCGGTATTCCGCCGGCTTCGGCGAGCGCCCCGCCAGGCACTCGGCGTCGATGATGCGCCGGATAGCATCCAGCACCTGTTGCAGCAGCGCGTCGCTGAAGCAGCGCACGTTGATCTCCAGCTCGGCGCTGTGGGGGATGATGTTGCCCTGGGTGCCCGCCTGCAGCTTGCCCACCGTCACCACCACCTGCTCGCTGGGCTCCACTTCCCGGGAGACGATGGTCTGCAGCCGCACCACCGCGTGGGCGGCGATCACCACCGGATCCACCGCCTGGGCCGGCATGGAGCCGTGGCCGCCGTTGCCGTGGATGGTCACCCCCAGGGTGGTGGCCGCGGCCATGGCCCGGCCGGCGATGTGGCCCACCATGCCGGCCAGCGCCGGCATGTTGTGCTGGCCCAGGATGACGTCGGGCCGGGCGATGCGCTCGTAGAGGCCGTCCCTGAGCATGGCGCGGGCACCGCCGAACACCTCCTCCGCCGGCTGGTGCACCACCATCAGGGTGCCCCGCCAGTGCTCGCGCAGGGCATGGAGCACGGCGGCGGCGCCGGTCAGGCAGCTGGCGTGCAGGTCGTGGCCGCAGGCGTGCATCACCGCCGGCCCCTCCCCGCCGTGGCGGCAGCTGGCGTAATCGAGCCCGGTCTGCTCGCGGATGGGCAGGGCGTCCATGTCGCCGCGCAGCATCACGCAGGGCCCCTCGCCGTTTTGCAGCAGGCCCACCACCCCGGTCTTGCCGAGGCCGGTGGTCACCTCATAGCCGATGGCGTCCAGCCGGGCGGCCAGCTTGCGGCCGGTCTCGACCTCTTCGAACGGCAGCTCCGGATGCCGGTGCAGGTCCTGGTAGAGGTGGTCGATATCGTCGTAGACACGGGCCAGGGCGCCCTTGATCAGCTCATGTATCTGCATGGGGTTTCCTTATACCTTGGACGCCACGGCGTCGGTCTTGTTGTTGAACAGCCATTGCCATAGGGCCACCACCAGCAGGTTGAGCAAAAAGCCCCAGAAGCCGGGATGGAACTGCAGCGGCGACGGCAGATAGAACTGGTACAGCAGGGTCAGGCCGCCGCCCAACAGGGTGCCGGCGATCACCGCCTGTTTGGTGAGGGCGGGCAGGAAGAGGGCGCCGACCACCATGGGCATCAGCTGCACTATGATACCGAAGGCGCCCAGCAGCACCGCCACCAGCGACGCCGGGTTGTAGAGCGCAAACAGGTAGCCGAGCAGCGACACCACCAGCACCCCCAGCTGAATGGCGCGCACCACGGCCCGTTCGGACGCCTTGCGCATCACCGAGATGCAGAGGATATCGCGCACCGCTATGGTGGCGGCGGTATGGGCCAGGTTGGCGCCGGTGGACATGGCCGCCGCCAGGGCGCCGGACAGCATGATGCCGGTCACCCAGGGCGAGAAGCCGGCCACGTCCATCACCAGCTTGAGCAGCACCTCGTCGGGCCGGGCCAGGGGCTGGTCGGCGAACACCAGGATGCCGGCGAAGCCGATCAGCAGCAGCGGCACCAGCAGGTAGGCGAACAGCGGGTAGAACACGGCCACCTGGCGCAGGGTACGGTCGTTTTCGGCGGTGTAGAACTTCATAAACAGGTGCGGCCACATGGCGCCGCCGAAGGCGCTGACCAGGATGGCGGTGCTGAAGGCGCCCCAGCCCATGACCCCGGTGGCGCCCGGCATCACCAGGTATTCCGGCATCTGCAGCTGGATCTGCTCGAACATGGGACCGACGCCGCCGAACAGGCGGTCGGTCACCGCCCAGCCGAGGAACCAGGCGATGGCTATCATCATCACCCCCTGCAGCAGGTTGGTCCAGCCGATGCCGCCCAGGCCGCTGCAGTACACATAGGCCGCCACCACCAGGAAGGCGAGCAGCGCCCCCAGCCAGAAGGGCACCAGGCCGCCGGTGGCCGCCTGGAACAGCAGGCCGGCGCCGGCGATCTGGATGGCCAGGTAGGGGATCAGCGCCACCACGCTGATGATGCCGGCGAAGGCGCCCAGGCCCGGGCTGCGATAGTGATGGGCGATCAGGTCGGCCTGGGTCAGGTAGCCGTGGGCCTTGCCCAGCTCGCGCACCCGCGGCCCCATCACCCAGATGATGATGGGGATAAGACTCAGGTAAGCCAGGATGTAGAGGGCGGGCGCGCCGTGCTGGTAGGCCCAGCCCGGGGTGCCGAGAAAGGCGAAGGCGGAGAAGATCTCCGCCCCCAGGATAAAGAACAGGATCAGCACCCCCACGTGGCGGCCGCCGGCCACGTACTGCTCCAGGCTGGAGCCGGTGCCCTTGCCGCGGGCGCGCACCCCCACCCACAGCACCAGCAGCAGGTAGGACAGGGTAATGCCGGTAACGATGACGGCGTCAGACATGGCGCTGGCCTCCATACTGCTTGATAAAGGCCGCCAGCAGGCCGGCGAACAGCAGGAACATCCACAGGATGTACCAGAAGAACAGGAACGGCAGGCCCAGTATCATGGGCTCCACCCGGTTGGCGATCAGGGCCCCGGGCCAGATCATGGCCAGGGTGCAGAGCACAAAGTGCAACCCTATCCAGCGGTTGGTATTCATCAGGCATCTCCTTCGCAATCAGCTTCCTTGCCCCACCGGCGTGGTGGCGGCTTAATGATCAAGATAGGACTTGTTACTGCAATATAAAAAATAGTAAATATCTATACCTGCAATGCCATTAAGGTATGGAGACCGGTGTGAATACACCGGAATGTTGAGATGGATTTTCGCCAGTTGCACTATTTTGTCGCCGTGGTGGAGGAAGGCTCCCTGTCGGCGGCCAGCCGCCGGGTGCATATCGCCCAGCCGGCCCTGACCCGCCAGATCCACGCCCTGGAAGAAAAACTGCAGGTCAGCCTGTTCGAGCGCCATACCCGGGGCATGACGCTGACCGTGGCCGGCCAGGCGCTCTACGAAGAAGCCGGCAAGATGCTGGAAAACCGGGAGCAGGTGATGGCGCGCATCCGCGCCCTGGGCCAGGGGCTGACCGGCAAGGTCACCCTGGGGGTGACGGTGTCCCACCTGTGGGTGCCGGATATCCGGCGGCTGCTGGCCCGGTTCCGGGACGACTACCCCCAGGTGGCGCTGGAGGTCTATCCGCTGCTCTCGGGGCCCCAGGGCGAGAGGCTGAAGGAGGGCACCATAGACGCGGGTTTCCTGTATCTGGAGGACAGGGTCCCCGACTTCCTGCAGAGCCATCTGTTCCACCGGGATCACCTGGTGTTGGCGGTGCCAGCCGGCTCCCCGCTGGTGGCCTCGCCGCCCGCCCGGGTGCGGGCGCTGAACGAGTTCGACTTCGTCTGGGGCCCCCGCCATACCTCTCCCCTCTACTACGATCGGCTGAGCGCCTACTTCACCCGGCTCGGCCTGGTGCCCAGGGTGGTGCAGCAGGGGGCCGACAACATCACCATCCTCAGCCTGGTCGCCGCCGGCCTGGGCATTTCCATCGTGCCCGGCGACTGCCGCTGGAGCTCGCCGCCCGGGGTGCACTTTATCGACATGGCCGAGCTGCGGGAGTGCGACATGTCGATCCACTTCGCCTGGAACCGCCACAACCACTCCCCGGCCCTGCAGAATTTTATCCGTATCGTGCGGGGCAGCCCTGCCCCCGACGACGGCTGAGGGCCTGGGCAAGCCCGCCCGCTGTTAAAAAAATATTTCACAGAATGGCATTTTGTTAAGACTTAGGTCGCATGGCACAAAGCGGTAACAGGCCATACCATGGGCGCCAACATGACACCATAGTGATGAGCATCATCAAGGAGAGTCCCGTGTCAGAGGCCCAATCCCCCCGTTACCGCGATTTGCGCAAGCCCCGGCGCGAGTTCGACAGCCGCGCCGCCTACCTGGAGCACGAGCTGTCGATCATGGCCCCCCGCCGCTGGCGCATCAACCTGCCGTTCCGGGACTATCGCTTCGAGCTGGAAGACATGGTGCCGGCCCTGGCCGCGACCATCGGCAAGATAGTGATGGTGGCCGCCGTGGTGGCCGCCTTCGCCGGGCCGCTCGGGCTGGGCAACGACTTCGTGGTGGAAAACGTCCGCTTCGAGATGCTGATCGCCGCCCTGCTGTTCGTGATCCTGTTCTCGGGGCTGATCAACCCCAACGCCAACCTGGCCGGCACCCACGGCCCCATGATCCCCTTGATCCCGCTGATCGTCGCCTCCGGCGGCCACCCCCTGGCGCTGGGGCTGATGGTGGGCCTGTTCGGCCTGATCCTCAGCATCAGCAAGGGCGGCAGCAAGCTGATGGCGCTCACCAGCGACGGGGTGCGCGGCGGCCTGCTGATCTACCTGGGCGCCATGGGCCTGCTCAGCCAGATCAAGGCGCTCAACGCCTGGGCCACGGGCATCGAGATGGGCCATATCGCCTTCGCGGTGATCCTCGCCACCATCATCATGTACGCCTTGCTGGCCCGGCTGGGAATGCGCTGGCTGTCGATCCCGCTGGGCTCCGGCCTGGCCTTCCTGATCGCCATACTGCTGGGCGCGCCATTCGAGTTCGTGACCCAGCCGGGCATCCCCCACCTGAGCCCGAGCTACTGGTGGGGCGAAAGCACCGGCTGGCAGATGGGCTGGCCCGAGCTGCACCATTTCATCAGCGTGGCGCCCTTCGCGGTGCTGGCGGTGGCCATGTGGTCGCCGGACTTTATGGGCCAGCGGGTGTTCCAGGAACTGAACTACCCGAAGAAGGCCGACAAGGTGCTGATGAACGTGGACGACACCATGGGCGTGGCCTCGGTGCGCCAGGCGGTGGGCAGCCTGCTCGGCGGCGGCAACCTGGCCTCCTCCTGGGGCACCTATATCATTCCGGCGGCCATCGCCAAGCGGCCCATTCCCGCCGGCGCCATGCTCACCGGCCTGTTCTGCGTTATCGCCGCCCTCTGGGGCTACCCCATGGATCTGGCGGTGTGGGATCCGGTGCTGCGGGTGGCGCTTATCGTCGGCGTCTTTATGCCCCTGCTGGAAGCCGGCATGCAGATGACCCGCAGCACCACCAGCAGCCAGTCCGCCGGCATAGTGGTGTTCGCCTCCGCCTTCGTCAACCCGGTGTTCGGCTGGTCCATGACCATGCTGCTCGACAACCTGGGACTTATCGGTGACAAGGAGCGCGGCAAAAAGCTGCGCCTGATGGACCGCTGGGTGATCCCCGGCATCACCTTCGCGGTGCTGCTGGTGATCATGGCCATGGTGGGCATGCTGCCCGGCATACCGGCGCTGATGAAGATCTCCTGAAAGACCTCAAGTTAAGTTCACCTTTCCAACCGGGGCCCAGCCCCGGTTTTTTTGGTTCGGCGCCGCAAAGGCCTACTCGCCGATGGCGAGAAACAGCGGTTCATCACTCCCTCGCCGGTTGTCGATGGCGGCCCGGATACGGCCGTCGACCTCGGCTTCCTCATACAGGCCGCACACCCTGAACTGCTTCTTGAAATCGATGCTGTCGCCCAGGTAGTCATAGAGCACCCGGGTACAGGCCGGGGTGCGATGGCTGTTGGACGACACGCCGATTTTCACGCCGAGCAGGTGCTTGAGCTGGCTCTTGTAGGAGGGGAACAGCACCGTCTGGGTGATTTCGTTTTCCGTCAGCGCCTCGTAGTCCATCAGGAAGATGCGATCGCACAGGTTGACGGCGATGCCATGGTAACGGCAGTGGGTCACTTTTTCGCCGCGCGCCGCCGCGCCGATCAGCCGTTCGTACCTGGTATAGGCGATGCCCTGCTTGCCGGTACCGAGCCGGATCAGCGAGCGGAAAATCCGTCCCGGGTAGCCCAGGGAATAGTAGTATTCGTGATACCAGCCCAGGTAGCGCTCCAGGCTCGGCCGGGACCGGGCGCGCAGCTCGGCCATTTTCCGGGAGTAGCCGTCCTGGGGACCGCCCTCGGCGCGGGCCACGATCACCTGCTTGGTGAACTGTTCATGGGGCATCAGGATCTCGAATTCCTCCACCCCGAAAAAGTCGCAGATCAGGCGCAGGTTCGCCTTGGAGGGATGCACCTTGCCGCTCAGGTACTTGTTGAACTGGGTCCGGTTGATACCCATTTTCTGGCACACCTGGGCCATCGACGGATAGTGGCCACAGAGCAGCCGCAGGTTTTCCGTAAAATCCACCCGGCTCACTCCCTGCCTTCCAGGCACATCATGCTTTTCCTCCTGGCCCGGAAGCCATCACTTTGCTTCCGGGCCTGCATTCTGCTCCCGAACGGTGCGGCCGCAGCCGGCTCCCTTCTTCGCTTTCCCCTGATCATCGTCGTCTCTCCAAGGACTTGGCCGCCCGGGCGGGCATGGCAGTGGCCAATTGTGCCACCGGGACGGCCCCCATGCCATTTGCGGAAGGCCCCGGCTGGCACCTTTCTGACGGGGCGCACAGATTGCGCCAGGGATGACGCACCCAGTGCGCAGGACCGTGCCGGCTGCGAACTGCTCGCCGACCGCGGCCCCTGCTCTAATGGACACCCAGGAGGCGCCTGCGGGGCGCCATCTCCTCCGTTCCAACCACAAGGAAGTCGACCATGAAGCTCTTGCATCGCATCCCCACCTTTTCCGCTGTCGCCCTGGCCAGCGCCCTGGCGCTGAGCCCCCTCTCCGCCCTCTCCGCCGATACCCTGCGGCTGTCGGCGATCGAGCCCCCCACCTCCACCGTGGTGGCGTTCGCCAACGCCTTTGCGGAGCGGGTCAGGCAGTACAGCCAGGAAAGCATCGACATCAAGGTCTACCCTTCCAGCCAGCTCGGCGACTGGGTCGAGGTGCACGAACAGGTGATGGAAGGCACCATCGATCTCGCCCTGCAGCCTTTGTCCAACAGCTTCAACGAAGTGCTCGCCCTGCAGTGGTTCCCCTACGCGGCCCTCGACTTCGAATCCGGCCGGGATGCCTTTTCGGAAGGCGGCGTCGTCCATGAAATCATCAACGAGGCCCTGGCCGAGCAGGACATCAAGATACTGGGTGCCTTCGTCTCCGGCATGGGCGGCATCGTCTATACCAAACCGGCGCCCGCGCCCCGGGACCCGAACGCCAGCCAGGGCCTCAAGATCCGGGTCTGGCCAGGCGGCACCACCCACCAGGAGCTGCTCAAGCGCCTGGGCTATCAGACCGCCCCCATCCCCTGGTCGGATCTTTATACCGCCATGCAGACCGGGGTGGTGGACGGCGCCATCGGGGCGACGCCCGAGCTGGTCATGAACAACTTCGCCGACATCGCCAAGATGTGGGTGCAAAACAACGACCACTTCGAGGTGTCTTTCCTGGCGGTGAACAAGGGCCGTTTCGAGCGCCTCTCCCGGGAGCAGCAGCAGGCCATCCGCCGGGCCGCCACCGAGCTGTCCGCCGAGCGTTTCGCCACGGCCGAACAGGAGCACGAGAAATTCCTGCAGCAGATGCGCGACAGGGGCATAGAGGTGGTGGAGCTGGACAAGTCCGAACTCGAGTCCGTGGCCCAGGTGGTGCGTGCCGATGTGTGGCCCAGGATAGAAGGCGAGATCGGGGCCATCAACATGGCCCGCCTGAAGCTCAGCCTGGGCATCAGGTAGTCCCTTCGGCCAGAGACCGGCATCCGGTGACAGGGCCCCACCCGAGTGGGGCCATCCCCGCCGCTACCACCGCCATGCCCACGCCGGCATAAAACCCGCTCACCCTGCCCTTCCCCGCCCGCGGCGGCCGGAAGGGCCCCGACACATGGGGATCGTCATGGACACGACCTTTTTGTCCCTGTTGCATAACAAGCTGCTATGGCTGCAGCGCCTGGTGATGGGACTGACTACCATCGCCTTTTCCGTCCTGATCTTCGTTCAGGTATTTATTCGCTACTTCCTGGATCTGCCCCTCTATGGGGTGGAAGAGATCGCGGTCTACCTGGCGGTCTGGCTCTATTTCATCGGCTCCGGTTACGGCGTTTATCGCGGCAACCATATCTCGGCCGGCGTCATGGACATCGCTCTGTCCTCCCCCGCGGCGAAGGCGGCCCTCCAGGCCCTGGTGTCGCTGATTTCACTGGCCATCATCGGCTGGGTCTTCTGGATTTGCCTCGGCTATTTCCAGTGGAGCCTGGCCCGGGTGCCCAAGTCGCCGGAGCTGAGAATACCGCTCTACTACGTGCATGCCGCCATGCTGGCGGGAGCGGGGCTTATGTTTTTGTACACCCTTATCGAGTTGGTCGGCAGGCTCCACTGCCTGGCCGCGGGCCGCCCTTATCATTGCCTGGCGGAACGCGACGATAACGACACCGCCCGCAAGGCGGAAGGAAGATCCTGATGAATATCGACATTCTGATTGATGCCATCATCCTCGTCGGCCTGCTGCTGCTGGGCGTGCCCGCCCCTTTGTGCTTTGCCGCCGCCGCCCTGTTCCTGTTTGCGACGGGAGATTTTCACAACTCCAACTTCCTGGTGTCATCGGGCTTTAGCAAGCTGTCATCGCTGATCCTGCTGGCCATTCCGCTCTACATCTTCGCCGGCGGGCTGATGACCCAGGGCGGCATCGCCGGTCGCCTTATCGACCTGGCCGAAAGCCTGATCGCCCGGGTCAAGGGCGGGCTCGGCATAGTGGTGGTGTTTTCCACCGCCATCTTTGGCGCCATTTCCGGCATGTCCACCGCCGCGGTCGCCTCCATCGGATCCATCATGATCCCCAAGATGGTCGAGCGCGGTTATGACCGGGGCTACGCTACCACCCTGGTGGCGGCCTCTTCCGTGCTGGCGTTGCTGATCCCGCCCAGCTCCTCGATGATCCTCTACGGCTGGGTGACCAACACCTCGATCACCGCCATGTTCCTGGCCCCGGTGCTGCCGGCCCTGCTGCTGATCGGCAGCTTCACCCTGCTGAACCTGGTGCTGACCCGAAACATGGAGGTGGTCGAGCCCCCTCGCCGTTCGCTGCGGGATACGGGCACCGATGTCTGGCTCAAGACCAAGCGTGCCGCCTTCGGGCTGGCCATGCCGATCGTCATTCTGGGCTGCATCTATGGCGGCATCACCACCCCCACCGAGGCCGCCGCCATTGCCGTGATCTACGCCATTCCCGTCGCCGTCTTCATCTACCGGGGGCTGAGCTTCCGCTCCTTTGCCGATGTGGCCTGGAAGACAGGACAGATAGCGGCGGTATTGATGATACTGGTGTTCTTTTCGTCGATGCTGGCGCGGGTCTGGACCATGGGCAACGTACCGCAGACCGTGATGGAGTTCATTCTGGGCCTCAGCGACAACAAGATACTGCTGCTGTTGCTCATCAACCTGTTCCTGCTGCTGATCGGCATGTTCCTGGACGACATCAGCGGCGTCCTGCTGGCCTCTCCCATGCTGCTGCCGGTTGCCGTCAGCCTGGGCATAGACCCGGTACATTTCGGCGCCATTGTCGGCGTCAACCTGGGGATGGGGCTGATCACCCCGCCCACGGCGCCCATCCTCTATTTCTCCGGGCTGATCGGCAACACCACCCTGCCCAGAATGATCGGATACACCATGGCGTTCATCCTGTTCGGCTATCTGCCGGTGCTCTTGCTGACCACCTTTATCCCGGCGCTGTCGCTGCTGCTGCCCGAGGTGATACTGGGCTACCAGCCGATGGGGCGATAACCCACGCGGGTAGCGGGGAACACGAAACAACCGCCGACGACGCACGCTCAAACACAAAGAAGCCTTCATCACAGTCACAGAGGTACGCATCATGTCTTCCATGCCGGTCATCGGAATCACACTGGATATCGAACACACCCCGGGCTATGCCCTGGAGCCCTGGTACGCGCTGCGGGAGAACTACTGCTCCGCCATAGCGGCGGCGGGCGGGCTGCCGCTGGCCTTGCCCCACGGACAGGACGCGGTGGAGCACTATCTCGACCTGGTCGACGGCCTGGTGATCAGCGGCGGCATGTATGACATCCCGCCCGAACTCTACGGAGAACCCCTGCGCCAGGGAGAGCTGGTGACCAAGGCAGGGCGTACCCGGTTCGAGCGCAAGCTGATCGAAGGGGCGCTGGCCCGCGACATTCCCCTTGTCGGCATCTGCGGCGGCATGCAGCTGCTGGCGGTGCTCAAGGGTGCCAAACTGATCCAGGATATTCCCAGCGAAGTGAAGGACAGCCTGAACCATATGCAACCCCAGCCCCACCACCTGGCCGGACACCGGGTGCACCTCACCCCCGGCACCCGTCTGTTCCAGCTGTTCCGGCAGGAATCGCTGGAGGTGAACAGCGTGCATCATCAGGCGGTGCGGGATCTGCCGCCGGACATCATCGTCAGCGCCGTCGCCGACGACGGCATCGTCGAGGCGATCGAAATTCCCGGCCAGCACTTCTGCCTGGGCTTTCAGTGGCACCCCGAATATCTGATCAACCAGGGAGAGCGCCGGCTGTTCGAGGCGCTGGTCGCGGCGGCGACCCAGTACCGCCGGCACGCGGCCGCCCTTCCCCTGGTCAACTAGGACGAGGCTTACCATGAAGACAGAGTCCATCGCGATCATCGGCGCCGGCATCATCGGCGTCACCTCCGCCTACCTGCTCGCCCGTGCCGGCTATCGGGTGATGCTGCTGGACGCGGACGAGGGGCCCGCCCTCGGCACCAGTTTCGCCAACGGGGCCCAGCTGAGCTACTCCTATACCGACGCCATGGCCTCGCCGGGCCTGGTGGCCAAGATGCCCCGGATATTGCTGGGCCGGGATCCCGCCTTCCGGGTACGGATGTCGGCGGACGGACAACTGCTGCGCTGGGGCGGCCGCTTCCTGCTGCACGCCCGGGCGAGCCGGGAAGAGCGCAATACCCGCAATATACTGCGGCTGTCGCTGCACTCCCGGGAAGTGATGCACGCCACCCAGGCCGAGGCCGGCATCGAATTCCAGCACCGGCCTTCGGGCAAACTGCACCTTTACGGCAGCCGCCAGGATCTGGAGCAGGCCGCCGCCCGGGTCCGGCAGAAAGGAGAGTGGGGCTGCCCGCAGCGGGTGCTGGACTGGCGGCAGTGCCTGGCGCTCGAACCCGGCCTGGCCCAACTGGCCAGCCCCATGGCCGGCGGGGTCCATTCCCCCCTCGACGAGGTTGGCGACTGCCACCGGTTCGCCCTCGCCCTGCTGGATCGGCTGCGCCAACAGCCAGGGTTCGAAGCGCATTATCACTGCCGGGTTCACCGCCTGCACAAAGAGGGAAGCCGCATCACCGGGCTGGACACCAGCCAGGGCAGCATCACCGCCGACGCCTACCTGCTCGCCACCGGCCCCGACAGCCTGGCGCTGGCCCGCGGCATCGGCCTGCATATTCCCATCTATCCGATCAAGGGCTACAGCATCACGGTACCCGCCACCGAGCGGGCCCCCGCGGTGTGCATCACCGACGTGGACAACAAGGTGGTGTTCGCCCGCGTCGGCGACCGGCTGCGGGTGGCCGGCTGCGCCGATATCGTCGGTGACGACCGGACGCTGGACCAGGATCGCATCGATCACCTGCTGCGGGTCTGCCGGCAACGCTTCCCCGAGGCCGGCGACTACGACCGCCTGCTCGACCGCTGGACCGGCTTCCGTCCGGTCACCCCCAGCAGCGCCCCCATCATCGGCCGGGCCGGGGCCGACAACCTCTACCTTAACCTGGGCCACGGCATGCTGGGCTGGACCCTGGCCATGGGCTCGGCCTCGCTGCTGGCGGCCCGGATCGGCGGGACCCCCGCCCCCATCGACGACAGCGGGCTGCGCCCGGCCGACCACGGCCTGGGCTGACGCAACCCCACCATCCGGAGGAAAACACCCATGCACACCATAGAACACCGGCTCACCGAACTGGGCATCACCCTGCCCGAGGCCGGCCACCCCGCCGGGAACTACCAGGCCTGTCTGCAACTGGGTGCTCGCCTGCTGCTGAGCGGGCAGACCTGCAAGCTAAACGGCACCCTGGTCTACGCCGGCCAGGTGGGCGGAGCCCTCTCCCTCGAAGAAGGACAGGCCGCCGCCCGGCTCTGCGCCCTGAACCTGCTGGCCCAACTGAAGATGGCCTGCGGCGGTGAACTGGGCCGGGTTGAACGCTGCGTCAAATTGACCGTGTTCGTCAACTGTCCACCCGGGTTCAGCGCCCAGCCGTTGGTGGCCAACGGCGCCTCGGACCTGATGGTCGAGGTTTTCGGCGAACGCGGCGCCCATGTGCGATCGGCCGTCGGCGTCTGCGCCCTGCCCGGCAATGCGGCGGTGGAGATCGACGCCGAGTTCCAACTCGTTTCCTGAGTCGCCGGGCTAGTTCACCGCGAATTCCGGCGCCAGCCGGCTCAGGCCCAGGCCCTGGCTCTTGCTCAGCCGGATCTGCACCGGCACCCGCTCCTTCAGCGCCTCGATATGGCTGATGATGCCGATCATCTTGCCGCTGGCGTTGAGGGCATCGAGGGCGTCCAGGGCCACCTCCAGGGTCTCGGCGTCCAGGGTGCCGAAGCCCTCGTCGAGGAAGAGGGAGTCGATACGGGTCTTGCTGCTGACCAGATCCGACAGCGCCAGCGCCAGCGCCAGGCTGACCAGGAAACTTTCGCCGCCGGACAGGGTCTGGGTATCCCGGGCCGCGTCCGCCTGCCAGCCGTCGATCACCGCCAGCTCCAGCTCGCCGCCGTCCTTGCGGGCCAGCCGGTAGCGACCGTGCAGCCGCGCCAGCCGGCGGTTGGCCAGGTGCACCAGGTGCTCCAGGGTCAGCCCCTGGGCGAAGCGGCGGTAGCGGGCCCCGTCGGCGGAGCCGATCAGGCTGTTGAGCTGCTCCCACTGATGCAGCTGCCGGCGTCCCCGCTCGATCTCGTCCAGCAGGGCCTGCTGCTGCCGGCGCTGGGCGGCGTCGTGCTCCAGCCGGCCGTCGAGCCGGCCCAGCTGCTGCTGCAACAGGTTGACGGCGTCCTGCTGTCGCCGCTCCCGGTCCTCCAGCTCCGCCAGCGGCGCCGGCGGCTGCGGCCCCAGCTGCTGCCAGGCCTGCTCGGCCTGGGCCAGCCGGTCCGCGGCCAGCGCCTGCGCCTGTTGCAGGGCCTGCAGACGCGCCTGCTGCTGCTGGCGTTCGTCCTCCTCCAGCCGGGCGGCGATAAAGGCGGCCTCGTCGGCGAAGGGACTGGCGGCCAGGGCCTGCTGCCAGCTTGCCTGTGCGTCGCTCAGCTCCCGTTGCAACACCGCCAGTTGCCGTTGCTCCTGCTCCAGAATGGCCCCCTGGCGCTGCAGTTCGTCATTCAGGCTAGCCAGCCGTGTTTCCGCTTCCTGGGCCGCGGCCAGCGACGCCGCCGCCGTGACCGGCTCGCCATCGGGCAGCCCCAGCGCCTGCCAGCGCTGCTGCCAGCGCAGGAACAGGCTGCCCGCTTCGCTCAGGCTGACGGCCAGCTGCTGGCGCTCTTCTTTCAAGCGGGTGACGGCGACGTGCTGCTGCCGCCAGTGCTGCCATTGCTGCTCGCTCTGCCGCAACCAGTCCTGCCAGCTTGCGGGCTGGTGACCGACGCTGGCGGTCAGCCGTTGCTCCAGCTCCTTCCGCTGCCGCTCAATGGCCTGGCATTCTTCGTTAAGCTGCCGCTGTGCCCGCAGCAGGGTTTGCTGCTGCTGCTCCAGCAACTGTTGCCGGTGTTTAAGCCTGTCGACCTGGCCAGTGGCGGCCTGTTTGGCCTGCTCCCCGTGAGTCAGGACGGTTTTGGCCGCATCCAGCTGCTCGGCCTGCTGCTCGAGCCGCGCCAGCTGCTGCCGGCGCTCGTCAAGTTGTGCTGGCCAGTGATCCGCATCCAGAGCCAGGGCCAGCAGCAGCGCGGCTTGCCGTGCGCCATGCTCCGCCATGGCCCTGTCCAGCTGCTGCAGCCGCAGCCTGATCTGCTCCAGCACCGCCTTGCGCTCCGCCTGCAGAGCGTTCAGTCTCTGGCCCTGCTGCTCCATCTTTTCCAGCTCGGCGCTCTTTTGCTGCAATTCGGTTGCCGTGCTGTCATCCAGGTTCCGATACGCCTCTATGGCCGGATGAGCCTCGCTGCCGCACAGCGGACAGGCTTCGCCGGGCTGCAACTGCGCTCTGTGTTGTTCCAGGGAGCGGATCAGCTTTTCCTGCTCCAGCAAGCGGGTTTTGTCCTTCACCTGCTCCTGGAGCACACGGTACTGCTCACGGGCCTGTTCCAGTTGTTGCTCGCCCTGTTGCCATTCCGGCTCCAGCCGGGCCTGCTTTTGCCGCTCCTGTTGCCACTCGTGCTGCAGCTCCCGCAGCCGGTCGACACTTTGCTGCAGCGTCAGCCAGTCTGGCTGCTGCCCGCGCAATTGCTGAAGGTGCGCCTTCAGCTCCGGCTCGGTGAGCTCTCCCAGAATACCGGCCAGCGCCTGCTGTTGTTGCCGGTATTGTGCTTCCGCCTGTTGCTCGGCCTGCTGCGCCTGCTGGTGCTGCTGCGCCAGCACTTGCCGGTCACGCTCAAGCCGCTGTTGTTCCTGGCCGTTTTGCTGCTGCTGGGTGTGTGCCTTGTGAGCCTGCTGCTGCAGCCGGTCGAGCTGCTCCACACTGGCACGCCAGCCCGCCAGCTGCTCGCCCAAGCGCTCACCGGCGGCGTTGGCGGCCATGGCCTCGACCAGCCCTTGCTGTTGCCGCTCCAGTTCAGCGTCCCGGGCCTGCAAGGCCTGATGGTGCTGGCGGCTGAACGACAGCCCCTGCCAGCTGTGCCGGTGGCGCCCTGCCGTCAGGGTGGCCAGCTCGGCCTCGCGCCGCTCCAGCTGGGCCGCCAGGGTGCCGCACCGCGCCTGGTGCTGCTGCAGCTGTTGCCATTGCGGATACAAGCGGGCGGCCGGCTCGCTCTGCCGCAGCCGCTGTTGTTCGCCAGCCGCGTCGTGCAGGGCGGCCAGGGCCTGTTGCTGCTCCCGGCAGGCGGCGACCCGCTGTTGCTCGCAGTGATCCCACTGGCGGCGGCGCTGCAGCTCGGCCCGGGTTTGCCGCAGGCCCTCTTGCTGCCCGGCCAGCTCGGTGCCTATCCCGGCCCGCTCCTGCTCTATGCTCTGCCGTTCCTCCCCGCTCAGCAGCGCCACGCCCTGGGCCCTGGCCTCCTGCTGCGCCAGGGCGGCCCTGTGCTCCCGGGTCTGCTCGAACACCCGCTGGGAAATGCGGGCGTAGATGTCGGTGCCGGTCAGCTCCTCCAGCAGCTCCGCCCGCTCGTTGGCATCCGCGTGCAAAAAGGCGGCGAAACCGCCCTGGGCCAGCAGCATGGACTTGGTGAAGCGGCCGAAGTCGAGCCCGGTCAGCTGCTCGGTGAGTTTCAACTTGTCGTTGATCTTGTCGGTCAGGATCTCGCCGCTCCGCTTCGCCAGCTCCACCCGGGGCGCCTGCAGCTTGCCGTCGCTCTTGTCCCGGGCCCGGCGCTGGCTCCAGAAGGCGCGGTAGCCTTCTCCTTTCACCTCGAACTCCACCTCCGCCAGGCAGTCGGCAGTATGGCGGGTCATCAGCTCGTTGCCGCCGGCGGAGATCACCTTCATCCGTGGTGTTTGGTGGTAAAGCGCCAGGCAGATGGCGTCCAGCAGGGTGGTCTTGCCGGCCCCGGTGGGTCCGGTGATGGCGAACAGGCCGCTGTCCAGGAAGGGTTCCCGGGTAAAGTCGATTTTCCATTCGCCCTTGAGGGAGTTCAGGTTCTTCAGCCTGAGGGTCAGGATTTTCATGCTTCCTCCCCCAGGGCCGCCAGCACCTCGGCATGCAGCCCGTTCAGCGCGGCCAGATCCGCCTCCGCCAGCGTCTCCGCCGCCAGCCGCCGCGCAAACACCTGCTCCGGGGTCAGTTCGCTCAGGGTCTCGCGCTGTTCGGCCGTCAGGGCCGCGGCCTGCTCCCGGCGCCCCCGGCGCACCAGCAGTACCTCCAGCGCCAGCCCCTCGGCCAGGGCCTGCACCCGGGGCTGCAGATCGCTCAGGTAGTCGTCGCCGGTGACCGTCACTTCCAGCCAGACCGGCCGGTTTTCGCTGCCGTTCGCCGCTACCTCGACCATGGCCGCGCCCAGTTCCTGCAGGTTGCCGCCAATCCGGGCCAGCGGCTGGAACAGGGGCACCGGCAGCGGGGTCACCCGTTCCAGGCTCCCTCCGGCGAACTCCGCCAGCAGCACCTCCTTCTGCTGGCCAACTTCGTCGAAACTGAGGGGAATGGGCGAGCCGCAGTAGCGAACGTGCTCCAGTCCGGCCACCTTCTGGGACCGGTGGATATGACCCAGGGCGATATAGTCGGCGGCAGGAAAGGCGGCGGCGGGAAACGCCTCCAGGGTGCCGATGTAGATCTCCCGCACCGAGTCGCTGCTGCTGGCCCCCACGGTGGCGAGGTGGCCGGTGGCGAGGATGGGCAGGGCCGCAGCCAGTTGCGCGCGCCGCCCCTCGGCCAACTCGAACAGGGTCCGGTAGTGGTCGGCGATGGCCTGCTGCAGGGCCTGCTGCTTGTCCTGGCCGCTCTGGCCGGCCTGGCTTTCCAGCACCTCCCGGCTGCGGATAAAGGGCACCGCGCACAACAGGGCGCCGGGTTCGCCGTTTCGACGGTGCAGGGTCAGCAGTTGCCGTTCCGGCTCGGCCAGTACCCCGGCGATCACCGACACGTTCAGGCAACCGAGCAGTTCCCGGGACTCGTTGAGCATGGCCACCGAATCGTGATTGCCGCCCAGCACCACCAGATGGGTGCCGGTTCGCTGCAGTTCGACCACAAACTGGTTGTACAGCTCACGCGCATAGCTCGGCGGCGTGCCGGTGTCGAACACATCGCCGGCCAGGATCACGGCGTCGATGCGGTGTTCTTCGGCCTGCTCCACCAGCCAGCTCAGGAAGGCCCGGTGTTCGTCATAACGGTTCTTGCCCAGAAAATGCTGGCCCAGGTGCCAGTCGGAGGTGTGCAGTATGCGCATGGCGGCTCTTGTTATCGTCGGCGGAGCCGTTATTAAACCCGTTAAGCGGATTGGGCGCAAATGCCCTTGGCGGGCGCAGAAAACTTGCTAGACTGGGCTTTTCTCCCGACATTCTGCCCGAAGATGCCTTTTCCCTACGATTTTCTCGCCCTGGCGGCGGCCGCCTGCTGGGCGGTGGCCAGCCTGCTCTCGGCCAATGCCGCCCGCCACCTGGGCGCCTTCGCCTTTTCCCGCTGGCGGATGTTCTGTGTCAGCCTGATGCTGTGGTCGGTGGCCCTGCTCGGCGGCGGCTGGGCCAGCCTGTCTCCCCACAGCCTGGGGATAATGGCCATTTCCGGGCTGATCGGCATCTTTATCGGCGATACCGCGCTGTTCGCCGCCATGAACCGGCTCGGTCCCCGCCGGGCCGGGGTGCTGTTCGCCACCCATGCCCTGTTCTCGGCCCTGCTCGGCTACCTGGTGTTCGGCGAAACCATCACCGGCCTGACCCTGCTCGGCTGCCTGCTGCTGGTGGGCGGGGTCATGACCGCCATCTTCTTCGGCAAACGCGGCAACGACACCCATGCCTGGGAGCAGGATAACGGCAACCCCTGGCCCGGCATCGGCCTGGGGCTGCTGTCGGCCCTGTGCCAGTCGGTGGCCACCCTGATGGTCAAGCCGGTGATGATGGGCGAGATAGATCCGGTCGCCGCCTCGGCGGTGCGCATGAGCACCGCCTTTGTCGCCCACCTGGCCCTGCTCTGGTGCGGCCTGGTGGTGGCCAGGCCGCTGCGCGCCATCAACTGGCCGGTGTTCGGCATGGTGGCGCTCAATGCCTTCCTGGCGATGGGGGTGGGCATGACCCTGATCCTGCTGGCCCTGCGTTACGGCGAGGTGGGCATGGTGGCCATGCTGAGCTCGGTCAGCCCGGTGCTGGTGCTGCCCCTGCTGTGGCTGGTGATGAAACGGCGACCGGCCAATGGCGCCTGGCTGGGCGCCCTGGCTACAGTGGTGGGAACCGGGTTAATCGTGGCCCGGCATTAGAGATTAAGGCCTTCCTCGTCGAGCGCCTTGCGTACGCCCGGATCTTCTTTCATATCCTGGAAGTGGCGGGCCAGGTGGGGATAGGGGCTCAGCCCCTCGGACAGCACCAGGGTCGCCCAGTAGGCAAAGGGAAAAGCACAGGCGTCCACTATGCTCTTGTGCTCATCCATATACCAGGTGCGGCTGGCCAGGTGGTTGTCCATGCGTTGCAAAAAACGGCCAACCCGTTCGGGCACGGCAGCCTTGATAGCGTCGTGGGCGGCGAAACTGCGATCCTTGGTGTACTTTTGCGGCGCAAAGTAGGGTGTAAAGGCACTGTAGACGTCGGTATTGAGGAAGCTGAGCCAGTAGTCGCACTGATACTGCAGCACCGGATCCGTACCCGGGCCCAGGTGCTCGCCCTCGGGCAGGCGCGACAGATAGCGCAAAATGGCACTGTTCTGGTACAGCGCCCCCATTTCTTCGGTGAACAACACCGGTACCGCCGCCATATAGTTAATCTTGAGGAACTCGGGATCCCGGGTATCGGCCAGCTCCAGCTCATAGGGCAGGCCCAGCCAGGACAAGACGATATGGGGAGCAAGCGAGCTGGCGCCCGGCTTGTAATATAACTTCATTCAATGACCTCCTTGGGCGGTACTATGCCGCTCAGCCTGTCTGTATAATTTGTTATTATCCGGCCCGGTCCTGGTGCAACACATAGCCCCAGTACCGGCCTTGATTAATTATCAGCAGGAAATCGGGAAATGGCGATGTCATCCATGGAGCATCGCCATCCGCAGGTCAAAAAGGTGAAGTGAGCCTCAGTCCTCCACCGCCAGCAGCATTTTCTTCAGCAGGGCGGCGAAATGCTGCTGTTCCTCGGCCGACAGGGCCGAGGCCAGCTCGGCCTCGGCGGCCAGGTGATATTTGACCGCATCTTCCACCACCCTGAAACCTTCGTCGGTCAGGGTGACGATAACACCCCGGCGGTCGTGATCCGCCTGGGCCCGGGTGACCAGCCCCCGGCTTTCGAGTCGGTTGATACGGTTGGTCAGGGCGCCGGAGGAAATCAGCACCATGGATTGCAGCTGGTTGGGCGAGAGCTGGAAATAGGGCGGATGACGCCGCAATGCCGCCAGCACATCAAATTCCCCCACGTTCAACTCATAGCGGGCCAGATCCTGCAGCACCCGGCGGGTGATAAAGTACTCCAGCCGCACCACCCGGCCGATCACCTCGGTACCCTCGAATGCCAGGTCGGGGCGGGCCCGTCGCCACAGGGTCACGATGCGATCGATCTGATCCATGACCTGGGTGCTGCCCAGGCTGATGTTCTGCGTGTTGTTGTCGTTCATTGTGGTCTGGTGCTCCGTGATGCTCGCAGCCATTTTCATATCAAGAGAATATTGATAATAACATAAAGGATCCAGTCGCGGCGTTGGCTAAATGCCCTTCCCGACAGATCGGATCACCGCCTTTTCACGCCCTCACTCTTTTAGCCAGACCGTTTAATGACCGCGGCACTTGGGGTATACTCCGCGGGTTTAACGGAATTTGACGGAAACAAATAAGCCAACTGGGAGAATAAAAAGGTGAGCCTGTTAAGAAACCTGTTGCTTGCCGGCGTTGCCGCTGCCTCGCTGAGTGGCATGGCCTACGCCGCCAATGATATGTCGCCGGAAGCCATTGCCGAGCGCACCAAGCCGGTGGGCAGCGTCTATACCGCCGCCGATCTGGAAGGTATTGTAGAGACCGCCGCCGCCAGCAGCGAGCCCGCCGGCCCGCGCAGTGGCGAGGCTGTGTACACCGCCGCCTGTGCCGCCTGCCACGGCACCGGTGCCGCCGGCGCCCCCATCAAGGGCGACGCCGACGCCTGGGCACCTCGCGTTGCCCAGGGCCGCGATACCCTGCTGACCCATGTGATGGAAGGCTTCAATGTCGTGATGCCGGCCCGTGGGGCCTGTGGCAACTGTAGCGACGAAGAGCTGGAGCTCGCCCTCGACTATATGCTCGAAGCCCTCTGAGGCACCGCAGCCAACAAAGAAGCCGCAGCGATGCGGCTTTTTTATAGCCTTAACGGCAGCTGTAAGCCATAAGCTGTCAGCGATCAGCAGCCCGAGTCGTCAGCAATACACAGCGACCACTTATCTTCTGGCAAAGGGCCTGCAAGCAAAACCTGAGCCCCCACCCAATATTCGCTTCCCGAAAACGCCTGTGGTTTTACTTACAGCTGACAGCTTACCGCTGATAGCTATTTCTTGAGCATGGCCCTCAGGCTGGCCACCCCGGCCTGGCCTTTCTGCATCCGTTCCCCTTCGCTCGGCGGCTTGCGGTTGTGCTCCCAGTCCAGATCCTGCTGGGGCAGCTCGAGCAGGAAGCGGCTCGGCTCGGGCCTTATCATTTCGCCGAACTGGCGCCGCTCCCGGCACAAGGTGAAGGTGAGCGCCTGCTGGGCCCGGGTGATGCCCACATAGGCCAGGCGCCGCTCTTCCTCGATATTGTCCTCGTCGATGCTGCTCTGGTGCGGCAGCAGTCCTTCCTCCATGCCCACCATAAACACGAAGGGAAACTCCAGGCCCTTGGAGGCATGCAGCGTCATCAGCTGTACCTGCTCGCCGCCGTCCTCGTCCTCACCCCGTTCCATCATGTCGCGCAGGGTCAGGCGGGTGACCACCTGGGGCAGGGTCATGGCGTCGTCCAGCTCCGAGCCCTCCAGCATCTGGCTGACCCACTTGAACAGGGTGGATACGTTCTGCATGCGCATCTCCGCCGCCCGCGGGCTGGGGGAGCTCTCGTACAGCCACTCCTCGTAGTGGATGTCCTTGATCATGTCGCGCACCGCCTCCACCGCGTTGCCGCGCGCCGCCTCGTCGCCCCGGCGCACCAGCCAGTCGCAGAAGGCGCGCACCGCCACCAGCCCCCGGCCGGAAAGGTGCTGCTCCAGGCCCAGCTCGAAACTGGCAGCAAACAGGCTTTTTCCCCGCTGATTGGCGTAGGTTCCCAGCTTTTCCAGGGAGGTGGGCCCGATTTCCCGCCGCGGCGTGTTCACCACCCGCAGGAAGGCGTTGTCGTCGTCCGGGTTCACCAGCAGCCGCAGGTAGGCCATGATGTCCTTGATCTCGGTGCGGGAGAAGAAGGAAGTGCCGCCGCTGATCTTGTAGGGGATGCGGTTGGTCATCAGCGCCTTTTCCAGCAACCGGGACTGATGGTTGCCCCGGTAGAGGATGGCGTAGTCGCCGAACTTGCTGCCGTTCATAAATTTGTGGCCCATGATCTCGGCCACCACCCGCTCCGCTTCATGTTCCTCGTGCTTGGCGAACAACACCCGCACCGACGCCTCGTATTCCATTTCCGAAAACAGCTGCTTGTCGAACACATGAGGGTTGTTGGCGATCAGGATATTGGCGCACTGTAATATACGCCCCCGGGAGCGGTAGTTCTGCTCCAGCTTGATCACCTTGAGACTGGGGTAATCTTCCTTCAGCAGCACCAGGTTCTGGGGCCGGGCCCCGCGCCAGGAATAGATGGACTGATCATCGTCCCCCACCACGGTAAAGCGGGCCCGCTCGCCGGCGATCAGCTTCACCAGTTCGTATTGGCTGGTGTTGGTATCCTGGTATTCGTCCACCAGCAGGTAACGGATCTTGTTCTGCCAGTAAGCACGCACCTCGGCGTTGGTCTTGAGCAGCAGGGTCGGCATCAGGATCAGATCGTCGAAGTCCAGGGCGTTGTAGGCCTTCATCTGTCGCTGGTAGCGCTCGTAGCACTGGGCGAACAGCACGGTTTCCGGATCCGTGGCCAGCCGGGCCGCCCGCGCCGGCAGCACCAGATCGTTCTTCCAGTTGGAGATGGTGGACAGCAGGCGGGCAATCTTGTCCTTGTCGTTGTCCAGCTCCTGCTCGGTCAGCTCCTTGATCAGCGCCAGCTGATCCTGGTCGTCGAACAGGGAGAAGCCGGCCTTGAGCCCCAGGGTCTTGTGCTCGCGGCGGATGATCTCCAGCCCCAGGGTATGGAAAGTGGACACCATCAGCCCCCGGGCCTCGTGCTTGCCCAGGGTCTGGGCCACCCGCTCCTTCATCTCCCGCGCCGCCTTGTTGGTAAAGGTGACGGCGGCGATATGGCGGGCCTTGTAGTCGCACTGGCGCACCAGGTAGGCGATTTTGTTGGTGATCACCCGGGTCTTGCCACTGCCTGCGCCGGCCAACACCAGGCAGGGCCCGGCGATGTAGCGTACGGCGTCATCTTGGGCTGGGTTGAGTTTCATCAAAGCTCCGCGGGGCTGAACAAGGCCGGCTATTTTAACGGCAGACAGCCTCCGGGTGAAGGCCGCCTTGTCATGGGCCCGGCTTTGGCTCATGATCCCGTCAGTTTTCCCTTTTCCCGACAACATCATGGCGACCGACATCAAGGCACTCAGACGCGACTTCCCCACCCTGGCCCAAATCGTCAACGGCCACCCCCTGGTGTACCTGGACAACGCCGCCACCACCCAGAAGCCGCAGCCGGTGCTGGACGCCCTCAACCACTACTACCGGGACACCAACGCCAATGTGCACCGGGCTTCCCACGCCCTGAGCGGCCAGGCCACCCGGGCCTTCGAGCAGGCACGGGAAAAGGTGGCGCGTTTTATCCACGCCGCCTCGGCCCGGGAAATAGTCTGGACCCGGGGCACCACCGAAGCCATCAACCTGGTGGCCTTCGGCTTCGGCCGGCACTTCCTCCAACCCGGGGACGAGATCCTGCTCAGCACCCTGGAGCACCACGCCAATATAGTGCCCTGGCAGCAGGCGGCGGCGGCCACCGGCGCCGTGCTGAAAGTCATTCCGCTTACCGATACTGCCGAGCTGGACCTGGATGCCGCCCGGGCCCTTATCTGCGAGCGCACCCGGCTGCTGGCCATCGGCCATGTGTCCAACGCCCTCGGCCAGGTCAACCCGGTGGCGGAGCTTATCCGCCTGGCCAAGGCCGTGGGCGCCGTTACCCTGGTGGACGGCGCCCAGGCGGTGGGCCATTTCCCGGTGGACGTGCAGGCGCTCGACTGTGACTTCTACGCCTTTTCCGGCCACAAGATGTTCGCCCCCACCGGCATCGGCGTGCTCTATGGCCGGATGGAATGGCTGGAGCGGATGCCGCCCTGGCAGACCGGCGGCGAGATGATCAAAACCGTGAGCTTCGAGGCCACCACCTTCAACGCACCGCCCTTCAAGTTCGAGGCGGGCACCCCCAATATCGCCGGCGCCATCGCCTTGGGAGCGGCGGTGGATTACCTGGCCGTGCAGGACAGGGCCGCCCTGATGCGCCACGAAGACGCCCTGCTGCGCCAGCTGGTGGACGGGCTGGACGCCATGGCCGATATTAACGTGATCGGCCGGCCCCGGGCCGGCGCCGTCTCTTTCGTGATGGACGACGTTCACCCCCAGGATCTGGCCACCCTGCTCGACATGCAGGGCATAGCGGTGCGCACCGGCCACCACTGCGCCATGCCGCTGATGCAGGCGCTGGCCCTCCCCCAGGGCACGGTGCGCGCCTCCCTCGCCTTTTACAACACCGACGACGATGTCGCCGCCCTGCTGGCCGGCATCGACAAAGCCCGGGAGCTGCTGTGATAAACCACCCCTTCGGCACCGCCATCACCGACCAGGATATCCGCGCCCTCTTCGCCGCCGCCCACGGCTGGGAGGCCCGCTACAAGCAGCTGATTTTGCTGGCCAGGCAATTGCCGCCCCTGCCGCCGGAGGCCAGAACCGAGGCCAACGCCATCCACGGCTGCGAAAGCCAGGCCTGGCTGCAGGCCGGGCAGGACGCGCAGGGCCGCTGGCAGCTGCACTGCGACTCGGACGCCCGCATCGTCAAGGGCCTGATGGCGGTGGTGCTGGCCGCACTCAGCAACAAGACATCCGCGCAGATCCAGGCCTTCGATATGGAAGCCTATTTCGCCGAGCTGCAACTGCTGGCCCACCTGAGCCCCTCCCGGGGCAACGGCCTGCGGGCGGTGGTGGAGGCGATTAAAACCAAAGCCGGAAGCTAGCAGCGGGAAGCTGGAAGCAGCCCGGGGTGGATGGCCATCCCTGTTGCCTCTTTCCACCCCCGACGCCGTCTGGAGGTAGTGCCGGCAGGCGGCTGCGGAGCGACAGGGAGGACAAAGGGCGCTGCTCAGCCGACCTTCTGTTTCAGGGATGAAACAGAGAGCGTACAGGGAGGTATTCATAGCGTGTCGGCGGAGTAGTGCCCTTTGGCCGATGGTCCAGACCCCATCAAAAGCCAACAAAAGCTGGTGACCAGGGGATGAGCCGCCGGAGGCGCTCTTAACTTTCAGCTTCCGGCTTCTCGCTTCCGGCTTCAGCCGCCAGTTTCGCCAGCACCCGGCCGACCATAAAGAAGCCGAAGGTGGCGGTGATATGGGTGGCGGCGCCGAAACCGGAGGCGCAGTCCATCTTCATGGTGCCGTCCGACTGCTGCTTGCTGCGGCAGATACCGCCACTTCCGTCGGGGTAACGGGGCTGCTCGGTGGAGAAGACGCAGTCCACCCCGAACTTGCGCTTGGGATTCTTGCTGAACTGGTAAAACCGGCGCAGCTCGCCGCGTACCTTGGCGGCCAGGGGATCCTGGATGGTCCTGCTGAGATCGGCGAGCTGGATCTGGCTGGGATCGATCTGGCCGCCGGCGCCACCGGCGGTGATCACCGGGATCTTGTTGCGCTTGCAGAAGGCGATCAGCGCCGCCTTGGCCCTGACCGAGTCGATGGCATCCAGCACATAGTCGAACCCCGCCAGCAGGTGTGCATCCAGGTTGTCCGGGCCGATAAAGTCGTCCACCACCCTCAGCTCGCAGTCCGGGTTGATCAGGGCGATCCGCTCGGCCATGGCGGCGGTCTTTTCGGCCCCTATCTGGTGGGACAGGGCATGGATCTGACGGTTGGTGTTGGTGATGCAGATATCGTCCATGTCGATCAGGGTGATGCCGCCGATGCCGGAGCGCGCCAGCGCCTCCGCCGCCCAGGATCCCACGCCGCCGATGCCGATCACGCACACCCGGGCCGCCGCGAAACGGGCCAGGGCCTCGGCGCCATACAGCCGGGCGATACCACCAAAACGCTCGTCAAAACTCATCTTCTGCTCCCCTTGATTGAGCGGGCATTATATCAAAGTCACCGGGATTGGGGACTCGGGACTAAAACCGCCAGTCCCTAATCCCCATTCCCGAATCCCTGCCATAAGCAAAAAGGGAGGCCGAAGCCTCCCGTTGTTACCGCTCTGTTTATTATCCGGTTCAGCCGCCGACGGCGATGTTCTTCATGTCGGTCATGTAGGAACGCAGGGTCTTGCCGATGCTCTCGACCGGGTGGTTACGGATGGCCTCGTTGACCTCGATCAGGCGGCGGTTGTCGACGGAGTTGGACTCCACCGCAATGGTCTTGCCGATGACGTCGGTGCCCACCTTGGGCATGAACTTCTCGCGCAGCAGCGGCACGGCGGCGTGAGCGAACAGGTAGTTGCCGTACTCGGCGGTGTCGGAAATCACCACGTTCATCTCGTACAGACGCTTGCGCGCAACTGTATTGGCGATCAGCGGCAGCTCGTGCAGCGACTCGTAGTAGGCGGACTCGTCGATGATGCCGGAGGCGGTCATGGCTTCGAACGCCAGCTCGACGCCGGCCTTGACCATGGCCACCAGCAGAATGCCGTTGTCGAAGTATTCCTGCTCGCCGATCACCAGGTCGGTGGCCGGGTACTGCTCGAAGCTGGTACCGGCGGTTTCTTCACGCCAGGTCAGCAGATCGTGATCGTCCTTGGCCCAGTCGGCCATCATGCCGGCGGAGAAGTTGCCTTCGATGATGTCGTCCATGTGCTTGTTGAACAGCGGGCGCATCAGCTCTTTCAGTTCCTCGGCCAGATCGAAGGCCTTGATTTTCGCCGGGTTGGACAGGCGATCCATCATGTTGGTGATGCCACCCTGCTTCAGGGCCTCGGTGATGGTTTCCCAGCCGAACTGGATCAGCTTGCCGGCGTAACCGGCGTCGATGCCCTCGGCCACCATCTTCTCGTGGCAGACGATGGCGCCGGCCTGCAGCATGCCGCACAGAATGGTCTGCTCGCCCATCAGGTCGGATTTCACTTCGGCCACGAAGGAAGACTCGAGCACGCCGGCACGGTCGCCGCCGGTAGCGGAGGCCCAGGCCTTGGCGATGGCCAGGCCCTCACCCTGGGGATCGTTCTCCGGGTGCACGGCGATCAGGGTAGGTACGCCGAAACCGCGCTTGTACTCTTCACGCACTTCGGTACCCGGGCACTTGGGCGCCACCATCACCACTGTGATGTCCTTGCGGATCTGCATGCCTTCTTCCACGATGTTGAAACCGTGGGAGTAGCCCAGGGCGGCGCCGTCTTTCATCAGCGGCATAACGGCGTTGACGGCGGAGGTGTGCTGCTTGTCCGGAGTCAGGTTCATCACCAGATCGGCGGTGGGGATCAGCTCTTCATAGGTGCCCACTTTGAAGCCGTTTTCGGTGGCCTGCTGGAAAGACTTACGCTTTTCGGCAATGGCTTCGGCACGCAGGGCGTAGGACACGTCCAGGCCGGAATCGCGCATGTTCAGCCCCTGGTTCAGGCCCTGGGCGCCGCAACCGACGATGACGACCTTCTTGCCTTTCAGGTAGTTGCAGCCATCGGCAAATTCTTCGCGCTTCATGAAACGGCACTTGCCCAGTTGCTCGAGCTGCTGACGCAGATTCAGGGTGTTGAAATAGTTAGCCATGACCTTTTGCTCCAATTAATCCGTTTAATACTTGAATTCCTGCACCGCCCGGCGGTGACGACCCCAGCACTATACCCCAGGCTTTTCATTGCTTGAAATGATATATTCGAAACAGAGTATTTCATTTGGTGCAATGTGATGGATATCCGCAATCTGGAGTTGTTCGTACACCTCAGCCAGAGTCTGCACTTTGGCCGCACCGCCGATGCCATGGCGGTCAGCCCTTCCACCCTGAGCCGGGCGATACAGCGGCTGGAGCAGGAGCTGGGCTGCGAGTTGCTGGACCGCGACAATCGCAGCGTCACCCTGACCCCGGCCGGACTGCGCCTGCAACGCTTCGCCGGCCACTGGCTGGCCGACTGGCAGGGCATCAGGGAACAGCTGAAACAAAACGAGAGCCCGTTGCAGGGCCGGCTGCGGCTGTTCTGCTCGGTCACCGCCAGCTATTTCCTGCTACCCGACATCCTGGCGCGCTTTCGTACCCGCTACCCCCAGCTGGAACTGCGGCTGGAAACCGGGGACCCGGCCCTGGCCATCGACAAGGTGCTGCAGGACGAATCCGATCTGTCCATCGGCGCCCGCCCCGATGCCCTGCCCGCCAAACTCGACTTTATCAAGCTGCAGACGGTGCCTCTGGTATTTATCGCTCCACGCATCCCCTGCCCGGCAACCGAACTGTTGCAGCAGAAACAGGCCGACTGGAGCAAGATACCGGTAATACTGCCGGAGCAGGGCGTAGCCCGCAAAAGAACCAATCAATGGTTTCGCAACAAGGGCATCAGCCCGCATATTTATGCGGAAGTGGCCGGCAACGAAGCCATCGTCGGCATGGTCGCCCTGGGCTGCGGCATCGCCCTGGTGCCCACCGCGGTCATCGAGCACAGCCCCATGGCCGACAAAATCCAGCGGCTGCACGTGACCCCGGATTTAAAACCCTTCGAGGTCGGCGTCTGCCTGCTGAAAAAGCGGCTGGATGATCCCCTGATCCAGGCGTTCCGCCAGATTGCCCTGCAGCAGGGTCAATAAGCAGGGCGAAGGTGGTGCCAACCCCGTATTACCTTGCCTATTGCCGGGAAAATGGAGTTACAATGGAGTCAATCTATTGAGGAGACCGACCATGCTGGACCCGAAAAAACTGGAAGAGATCGCCAAACAGATCCAAAGCAACCTGCCTGCCGGGCTGAAAAACATGGGCGAAGAAGCGGAAAAACGGATCCGCACCGTGCTGCAGGCACAGCTGGGCAAGCTGGACATGGTGACCCGGGAAGAATTCGACGTGCAGACCAAGGTGCTGCTGCGCACCCGGGAAAAACTCAATGAAATGGAAGCCAAGCTGGCCCAGCTCGAACGCCAGCTGGCAGAACGCCAGGACGGCGATATCTGAGCAGAATTCACAACAAGGCCGGCGGTTCGCCGGCCTTGTCATTTATCATCACCGCCGAGGCAAAAGGCTCAGATAAACTCGTAGGCGTCCCCGAACAGCCGCTCGGCTTCCACCCCTTTTTCCTTGAAGGCTTCCCGCGCCACCCCGGCCATCTCGAAACGGCCCGCCACATAGACGTCGTAACCGGTCAGGCTGGGAAAGTCTTCCATGATGGCCTCGTGCACCAGGCCGGTACGGCCCTGCCAGTGCTCGTTGCCGTTCTGCACCACGGGCACATAGGTCAGCTCCTTGTGCTCGGTGGCCCAGGCCTTCATCTCCGCGTCGGCGTAAAGTTGGTCTTCGAAACGCACGCCCCAGTACAGGAACACCGGCTTGTGCAGTCCCTCGGCCAGCATCCTCTGCAGGATGGAGCGGGTATAGGCAAAGCCGGTGCCGCCGGCCATCAGGATCACCGGATGGCGGGATTCCGCACGCAGGAAGGCCTTGCCGGCCGGCAGTTGCACGTCGATCTGCCCCTGCTCCTGCATGCGCGTCAATACCTGCATGGCATAGCTGTTGTCCGGGGAAGCCCCGATATGCAACTCCAGGGAGCCTTCCTCATTGGGCATGTTGGCGATGGAAAAGGGACGCTTGTCGTCGTCCGCCATCACCACCAACAGGTACTGGCCGGGTTGAAAATCCACGGCCTGCACGGGTTTGAGCCGCACATACCAGAGGGTGTCGGCCATTTCTTCCAGGGCTTCTACACTACATGTTACTTTCTGCATGACTATCCTTTGGTCTTACTCTGTTCGGCACTCGCATCCAGGATCCCGAGTTGATCCCATAGCGTATCGACCCTTTGTTTTACTTCGTCCGTCATCACTATGGGCTGGCCCCATTCCCGGTCGGTTTCGCCCGGCCATTTGTTGGTGGCATCCAGGCCCATCTTGGAGCCCAGGCCGGAAACCGGCGAGGCGAAGTCCAGATAGTCGATGGGAGTGTGCTCGATCAATGTGGTATCCCGCGCCGGGTCCATTCGGGTCGTAATGGCCCAGATCACGTCTTTCCAGTCTCTGGCATTGATGTCGTCGTCGCACACGATAACGAACTTGGTATACATAAATTGTCGTAAAAACGACCAAACGCCCAGCATGACACGTTTGGCGTGGCCGGGGTAGCGTTTTTTCATGGTCACCACCGCCATGCGGTAGGAGCAGCCTTCCGGCGGCAGGTAGAAGTCCACTATTTCGGGAAACTGCTTCTGCAGTATGGGCACGAACACCTCGTTCAGTGCCACCCCCAGCACCGCCGGCTCGTCGGGCGGCCGGCCGGTATAGGTGGAGTGATAGATGGCGTCCCGCCGGCGGGTGATACGCTCCACCGTGAACACCGGGAAGTCGTCGATCTCGTTGTAATAGCCGGTATGGTCGCCGTAGGGGCCTTCCGGTGCCGTCTCGTCCGGATAGATATGGCCTTCCAGCACGATTTCGGCGCTGGCCGGCACCTCCAGATCGGAGCCGACGCATTTCACCACCTCGGTGCGGCTGCCCCGCAGCAGGCCGGCGAAGGCATATTCGGACAGGGTGTCCGGCACCGGGGTCACGGCACCGAGGATGGTGGCCGGATCGGCCCCCAGGGCCACCGCCACCGGATAGGGTTGGCCCGGATTGGCCTCCTGCCATTCCCGGAAATCCAGCGCCCCGCCGCGATGGCTGAGCCAGCGCATGATCACCTTGTTCCGGCCCAGCAGTTGCTGGCGATAGATCCCCAGGTTCTGCCGTTTCTTGTAGGGACCGCGGGTGATGGTCAGGCCCCAGGTGATCAGGGGGGCGGCGTCGCCGGGCCAGCAGTGCTGGATGGGCAGCCGGGTCAGATCGACCTGGTCCCCTTCCAGGATCAGCTCCTGACAGGGGGCGCTTTTCAGCCGCTTGACCGGCATGTTCAGCACCTGCTTGAAGATGGGCAGCTTTTCCATCAGCTCCTTCAGCCCCTTGGGCGGCTCCGGCTCCTTGAGGTAGGACAGCCAGCGGCCCACGTCGCGCAGTGCGGCCACGTCCTGCTGGCCCATGCCCATGGCCACTCGCTTGGGCGTGCCGAACAGGTTGCCCAGTACCGGCATATCGAAGCCCTTGGGATTCTCGAACAGCAGCGCCGGCCCCCCCGCCTTGAGGGTACGGTCGCAGATCTCGGTCATCTCCAGATAGGGGTCGATCTCATGACGAATCCGCTTGAGCTCCCCCTGGGCTTCGAGTTGCGCGATAAAATCTCGCAAGTCCTTATATTTCATAGGTTTGTTCCGAGTGTATCGAGTGGCTGCGGGGATTATACCCGGTTAAGGCGGGCTTGTATCGCCCACAAAAAAACCGCGGTCGGACCGCGGTTTTTTAGGAGAGCGAAAGTTACTTCTGCTGCCGTTTCATGGCTTCGAAGAATTCGTCGTTGGTCTTGGTCATCGCCAGCTTGTCGATGAGGAACTCGATGCCATCGATCTCGCCCATGGGGTGCACGATCTTGCGCAGAATCCACATCTTCTGCAGCTCTTCCGGCGTGGTGAGCAGCTCTTCCCGGCGGGTGCCGGAGCGAGTGATGTCGATGGCCGGATAGACCCGCTTCTCGGCGATCTTGCGGGACAGGTGCAATTCCATGTTGCCGGTGCCCTTGAACTCTTCGTAGATGACGTCATCCATCTTGGAGCCGGTTTCCACCAGGGCGGTGGCGATGATGGTCAGGCTGCCGCCTTCCTCTACATTACGGGCGGCGCCGAAGAAGCGCTTGGGCCGATGCAGGGCGTTGGCGTCCACACCACCGGTCAATACCTTGCCGGAAGACGGCACTACCGTGTTGTAGGCCCGCGCCAGACGGGTGATGGAGTCGAGCAGGATCACCACATCCTTCTTGTGTTCGACCAGGCGCTTGGCCTTTTCGATCACCATGTCGGCCACCTGCACGTGACGGGCCGCCGGCTCGTCGAAGGTCGAGGCGATGACTTCGCCCTTCACCATCCGCTGCATCTCGGTCACTTCTTCCGGACGCTCGTCGATCAGCAGCACGATCAGGGTACATTCAGGATGGTTGTAAGTGATGCTCTGGGCGATGTTCTGCAGCAGCATGGTCTTACCGGCCTTGGGCGGCGCCACGATCAGGCCCCGCTGCCCCTTGCCGATGGGCGAGGCCAGATCCAGCACCCGGGCGGTAATGTCTTCGGTGGAGCCGTTGCCCCGCTCCATCTTCATGCGCTCGTTGGCATGCAGCGGAGTCAGGTTTTCGAACAGGATCTTGTTACGGGCGTTTTCCGGCTTGTCATAGTTGACTTCGTTGATCTTCAACAGGGCAAAATAGCGCTCGCCTTCTTTCGGCGGCCGGATCTTGCCGGAGATGGTATCGCCGGTACGCAGGTTGAAACGGCGGATCTGGCTGGGCGAAACGTAGATATCATCGGGTCCGGCCAGGTAGGAGGAATCGGCGCTGCGCAGGAAGCCAAAGCCGTCCTGCAGGATTTCCAGCACGCCATCGCCGAAGATATCTTCACCACTTTTGGCATGGGCTTTGAGGATAGCAAAGATGATGTCTTGCTTGCGCAGCCGGGCGAGGTTTTCCAGGCCCATGGTTTCCCCAAGCTTTATCAGCTCAGATACTGGGGTATTCTTGAGTTCAGTAAGATTCATAGTGGTGAGTTTCTATCAACCAGGATGTTAAATAGTCAGAAAAGGTCTGCTGGATTGATGCTTGAATACGGAGAGCCCTAGGGCACAAATAGGCTAGCAAACGACCAATAAACTAGCACCAAAAAGAAGAAGCGTCTAGCAAAAAACCAAAAGGGGCGCCTTGCGCACCCCTTGGATTACCATTACAGGTTGGCGTCCAGGAACTCTTTCAACTGAGTCTTGGACAGCGCACCTACCTTGGTTGCCGCCACTTCGCCGTTTTTGAACAGCAGCAGGGTGGGAATGCCACGAATACCGAACTTGGGCGGAGTATCTGCGTTTTGGTCAATATTCAGCTTGGCCACGGTGACCTTACCTTCGTATTCACCGGCCACTTCGTCCAGGATGGGGGCGATCATCTTGCAGGGACCACACCATTCAGCCCAGAAATCGACCAGAACCGGGCCAGCGGCCTTGATCACATCAGCATCGAAGCTGGCATCGGTCAGCTGAACAATTTTGTCACTCATCTCCAACTCCAGTCAGTTGTTTGGCCCCGCCACAGAAAACGTCGGGGCAATTTAGTTGCCCTATTTCAAATGATCCTGTTTATTATTGCAAGCCTAACCTGATATTCTGAACGCTATGAGCAAAACACACTTAACAGACGTAAAATTTGCCCAGTTGGGCCTGCAACCGCAGGTACTGGCCGGACTGGAAGCAAAAGGATTTCACCACTGCACGCCTATCCAGGCGTTGTCGTTACCCCATTTGACTTCCGGCAAGGACATCGCCGGACAAGCCCAGACCGGCACCGGCAAAACCATCGCCTTCCTCGCCGCCACCTTCAACCACCTGCTGACGACCCCGGTCCCCGAAGCGCGCCAGCTGAATCAGCCCAGGGCCATCATCATGGCACCGACGCGCGAACTGGCGGTACAAATCTATAACGATGCCGATACCCTGAGCGACAGTACCGGTCTCAAGCTGGGTCTGGCCTACGGCGGCGACGGCTACGAAAAGCAGGTGCAGGTACTGGAAGCCGGCGTCGACGTGCTGATCGGCACCACCGGCCGCATCATCGACTTCCTCAAGCAACGGGTGATCGACCTGGGCGCCATCCAGGTGGTGGTACTGGACGAAGCGGATCGCATGTTCGATCTGGGCTTTATCAAGGATATCCGTTATCTGTTCCGCCGCATGCCCGGTGCCGATCAGCGCCAGAACATGCTGTTCTCCGCCACCCTGTCGCTGCGGGTACAGGAGCTGGCCTACGAGCACATGAACAGCCCCGAACACGTCCAGATCGAGCCGGAGCGCAAGACCGGCATCCGCATCCAGGAAGAGCTGTTCTATCCGGCCCAGGAAGACAAGATGCTGCTGCTGCTGAGCCTGATGGAGGAAGAGTGGCCCGACAAGGCCATCGTCTTCGCCAACACCAAACACAGCTGTGAAGAAGTCTATGCCTGGCTGAAGGCCGATGGTCACCGGGTCGGGCTGCTCACCGGCGACGTCCCCCAGAAGAAACGACTGAAAATACTGGAAGAATTCACCGGCGGCGTGCTCGACATCCTGGTCGCCACCGACGTGGCGGCCCGCGGCCTGCACATTCCCGACGTTACCCATGTGTTCAACTACGACCTGCCCGACGACGCGGAAGACTATGTACACCGTATCGGCCGAACCGGGCGTGCCGGGGCCAGTGGTCATTCCATCAGCTTCGCCTGTGAAGAATACGTGTTCAACCTGCCGGCGGTGGAAGCCTACATCGAGCACGAAATCCCGGTCAGCAAGTACGACCGGGAAGCCCTGCTCGACGATGTGACGGCGCCCAAGCGCATTCATCATCACAGGGCAGCCGCCAACCGCACCATGCGTGATCGGCAAGGCCAGGGTAGCGGCGGTCCTCGCCGCCCCGGCGGCAATAACCGACGCCGGCGCCCTCAGGGTGCCCAGGGCTGAGCCAAGGTGAAAAACCCGGCTCTGTATGCGGCCATCGATCTCGGCTCCAACAGCTTCCATATGCTGGTGGTGCACGAGGTCGAAGGGGCCTGCCGCACCCTGGCCAAGGTCAAGCGCAAGGTACGGCTGGCCGCCGGCTTGCGGCCGGACGGCAGCCTGGATGGCGATGCCATGCAACGGGGCTGGGACTGCCTGCGGCTGTTTGCCGAACAACTGCAGGATGTACCCGCAGAGCATATCCGTATCGTCGGCACCGCCACCCTGCGGCTGGCGACCAATATCGAACCATTTCTGGCGCGGGCCGAGGCCATTCTCGGTCACCGCATCCGTATCATTTCCGGCGAGGAAGAAGCGGCCACCATTTATGAAGGGGTTGCCTGGACATCGTCCGGCACCGGCCGCCGGCTGGTGATCGATATCGGGGGGGCCAGCACCGAACTGATTATCGGCGAAAGCACCAGCCCCCAGTTACTTAACAGCCTGGACATGGGTTGCGTCACCTGGCTGAAGCGCTATTTTACCGACGGCAACCTGTCCGCCGCGAATTTTGAGCGCGCCATTGCCGCCGCCCAGCAGATCCTGGCGCCGGTAGCAGCCACTTACCTCAAGCTGGGCTGGCAAGGCTGTATCGGCGCTTCCGGCACCGTCCAGGCCATCCAGGAAATCATGGTCAGCCAGGGCGAGAGTGAACAAATCACCCTGGCCAAGCTCAGGCTGTTGCAGCAACAAACCATGGCATGCAACCATATCGATCGCCTGCAACTATCCGGACTGCAGCCGGAACGAACACCGGTTTTCCCATCCGGGCTGGCCATTCTTATTGCCCTGTTCGATACCCTGGCCATCGATACCATGGTGTTAGCCGGCGGCGCCCTGCGGGAAGGGCTGGTATACGGCATGCTGGGCCGGCGCCAGGAGTGCGACGCCCAGGAGCGGACCGCGGACAGCCTGATCGCCCGCTACCAGCTCGACCGCACCCAGGGTGAGCGGGTCAGGAAGACGGCGCTGCGCGCCCTGGCCCAGGTATCGTCAGACCAGGAGCTGTTGGCCCCCATGCTGGGCTGGGCCGCCCTGCTCTACGAACTGGGGCTGTGCATCGAATACAAACGGGCCCCCGAGCACGCGGCCTATATCATCAGCCACATCGATCTGCCCGGTTTCACCTCGGCCCAGAAACAGCTGCTGGCCGCCCTGCTGCTCAACCAGCGGGACGAGTTCAAGCCGGAGCCGCTGGCACAGCAGAGTGCCGTCGACACCGATCAGGCCATACTGCTGGCCCGATTGCTGCGGCTGGCCATAATCCTCTGCCTGCGCCGCACCCGGGGCACAGTGCCCGATTTCCGGCTGGCGGCAGACGGCCATCACCTGACCCTCACCCTGCCCGTCGGCTGGGGCCGCCAACACCACCTGCGCGCCAGCGAACTACAGCAGGAAGCCCACCGCCAGACCGAACAGGGCTGGCCACTGGCAATCATCGAAGCATAAAGAAGGCGCCTAACGGCGCCTTTATTTTACTTTTCTTCCTTCAGCCAGGTGGCGACCCGCTTGGCGAAATAGGTCAGGATGCCGTCGGCCCCGGCACGCTTGAAACACAACAGGGATTCCATGATGGTTTCCCGCTCCTTCAGCCAGCCATTCTGGATGGCCGCCATGTGCATGGCGTACTCGCCGCTGACCTGGTAGGCGAAAGTGGGCACGCCGAACTGATCCTTTACCCGACGCACTACGTCCAGATAGGGCATGCCCGGCTTCACCATCACCATGTCGGCGCCCTCCTGGATATCCAGCGCCACTTCCTGCAGGGCCTCGTCGCCGTTGGCCGGATCCATCTGGTAGCTGGCCTTGTTGCCGCCCTTGAGGTTACCCGCCGAGCCGACCGCGTCGCGGAAGGGGCCATAGTAGTTGGAGGCATACTTGGCGGAGTAGGCCATGATCTGGGTATTGACGAAACCGGCCTCTTCCAACGCCTGGCGGATGGCGCCGATGCGGCCGTCCATCATGTCGGAGGGCGCCACTATGTCGGCGCCGGCTTCGGCATGGCTCAGGGCCTGCTTGACCAGCACCTCGGTGGTAATGTCATTGAGCACATAGCCCTGCTCGTCGATGATGCCGTCCTGGCCGTGGGTGGTGAAGGGATCCAGGGCCACATCGGTCATCACCCCCAACTCGGGAAAGGCTTCCTTTAACGCCCGTACCGCTTCCTGGGCCAGGCCATCCGGATTGTAGGCTTCTTCCGCCAGCAGGGATTTCTGGCTGGCATTGACCACCGGGAACAGCGCGACCAGCGGAATGCCCAGTTTCACCAGCTCCGCGGCTTCCTCCAGCAGCAAATCGACAGACAGGCGTTCCACCCCGGGCATGGAGGGCACCGCCTCCCGGCGCTGGAAACCGGGCAGCACAAATACCGGGTAGATAAGATCGTCCACGGTCAGGCGATGTTCGCGCACCAGCCGGCGGCTGAAGTCGTGCTTGCGCACGCGACGCAGGCGACGGTTGGGAAACCCCCCAAAAACTTGTTCGGTCATGACTGCTCCTCAATGCGGAAAAAGGCGCGGCTGGTCGCCGTGACGGCGGCGATCAGGGCGTCGGGATGCTCGCCCCGGCATTCGGCGATGCGTCGGACGATATGGGGCAAGTAGGCGGGTTCGTTGCGCCGGGAAGCGGGCTTGGGCAACAAATCCCGCGGGATCAGGTAGGGACTGTCGGTTTCCACCATCAGTCGTCCGGCCGGGATCATGCGCACCAACCGCTGCAATTCCCGGCCACGGCGTTCATCGCAGATCCAGCCGGTGATGCCGATATGCAGATCCAGCGCCAGGCAATCGCGCAGCTCCGCCTCGGAGCCGGTAAAACAGTGCAGCACCGCGGCCGGCAAGCGGTCGCGCCAGGGAGCCAGGATCTCCATGAAGCGCTGATGGGCGTCCCGGCAGTGCATGAACACCGGCAGCTGCAGTTCGGCGGACAGGGCCAACTGGGCCTCGAAGGCCGCATCCTGTTGGGGCCGGGGCGAGAAATCCCGGTTGTAGTCGAGGCCACACTCGCCGATGGCCACCACCTGGGGCAAGGCCGCCAGCCGACGCAGCTCATCCAGGCTGTGCTCATCGAAGTGGCGCGCCTCATGAGGATGCACACCGGCGGTAGCATAACAAAACCCGGGGGCGGAAGCGGCATGGTCGGCCACGGCCCGGCTTTCCGCCAGGTTGGTGCCGGTCAGCACCATGGCCGACAGGCCCGCCGCCCTGGCCCGTTGCACCACCAGCGCCCTGTCCTGGTCGAACTGGCTGCTGGTGAGGTTGACCCCGATGTCGATCATGAGCTGCCGTCCCGCTCCTCTTCGTCCCCCTCCGGCTCGCGCACGTAGAAACGGGCAAAGAAGACCCCGACTTCAAACAGCAGCCACATGGGAATGGCCAGCAGGGTCTGGGAGATGATATCGGGCGGTGTCAGCAGCATGCCGACGATAAAGACGATGACGATCACATAGGGACGTTTGCCGGACAGCTCCTTGGGGGTGGTCACCCCGGTCCAGCACAGCAGTATGGTGGCGATGGGGATCTCGAAGGCGATGCCGAAGGCGATAAAGAGGCCGAGCACAAAATCCAGGTAGCTGGCGATGTCGGTCGCTATGGTTACCCCTTCCGGAGCCATCCTGGTGAAGAAGCCGAAGGCCAGGGGAAACACCACGAAATAGGCGAAGGCGGCACCGGCATAGAACAGCAGGGCGCTGGAAAACACCAGAGGCGCAATCAGTCGCTTTTCGTGCTTGTACAGGCCCGGGGCAATAAAGGCCCATACCTGGTACAGCACATAGGGAATGGCCACGAAGAAGGACACTATCAGGGTCAGCTTCAGCGGCGTCAGGAAAGGCGTCGCCACGCCGGTGGCGATCATGCTGGCCCCTTCCGGCAGCTGCTTCAGTAGCGGCTCCGCCAGTATGGTGTAGATATCGTTGGCAAAATAAACCAGGGTCAGGAACACCAGCAAGATGGCGGCAAAGGCCCGAAGTAGGCGATTCCTCAGCTCCACCAGGTGGCTGATCAGTGGCTGCTGCGTTTGACTCATTTAGGATTTATCCTGAGGCTCTTTCGGAGGAGTGGCATCATCGGAGGCGGCTTGTGACCCTGGCTTGTTCTCGTAGGGCCGGTTGACCGAGGCTGCCGCCTCTTTCAGTTGGTCGACGGATTGCTTGAGCTCGGGGCTCAGATCCTTCATGCCGAGCTGCTCGGCCTTTTTCAGATCCCGGTGCAGCTCTTCCATTTTCAGCTCCTGGGCCAGCTCGGTTTTGACCGCATTGGCGGTATCACGTACCGTCTTGAACAGCCGGGATACCGTCCTGATGGCCACGGGCAATCGCTCCGGCCCCAATACCAGCAGCCCCACCACGGAAATGACGATCAGCTCCCAGAAACCGATATCGAACATGATTACACCCGATCTTTATCTTTGGTTTTATCCTGTTCCTGCTGATTCGGCGACTCGCCCTGCTCTTTCTTGTCGGCCAGTTTCTGCTGTTCAAAGTCGGCATCTTTCTTGTCTTGCTCTTCATCACCCATGGCTTTTTTAAAGCCTTTGACGGCAGAGCCCAGATCGGAGCCCAAACCGCGCAATTTCTTGGTTCCGAACAGCAGCACCACGATCAGCACCACGATAAGCAATTGCCAAATACTGATTCCACCCATAACACATTTTTCCTATGTAGACAGTGAACAATAAAAAACCATTATATCCGGGCTTGATGACAAAGAGTTGATACCAGATCAAACTAGCGGGTTATCCGCCGCCACCCCAGCAACCATACAACCAAAGTCAGCACGAGACCAGACATGGCCCACTGGGTTTTCTCCATTCCCAGCAGCAGCGTACTGGCCAGCAGTATGGTGGCCCCCATCGCCAGCAGGAAACGGCCCTGGCCCTGCCCCTTGTTGTGATGGGTGAATTGCTCATACAACCCTTGCATCTGTCGCTGCTGCAGCTTGGCCTGGCGCAGGGAATCGTATACCAGCTCCGGCAGATCGGGCAGTTTTTCGGCCCAGAACGGCGCTTTTTCCCGGACCGCGTTGATCACCGCCTTGTAGCCAACCTGCTGCTGCATCCAATCTTCAAGAAACGGCTTGGCGGTTTTCCACAAATCCAGCTGCGGGTACAGCTGCCGCCCCACCCCTTCCACATAAAGTAAGGTTTTCTGCAGCAATACCAGCTGCGGCTGCACCGCCATATTAAAGCGCCGGGCGGTATTGAACAGGTTCAGCAGCACATGGCCGAAGGAGATCTCGGACAGGGGCTTTTCGAAGATGGGTTCCAGCACGGTACGGATGGCGGACTCGAATTCCTCCACTTTGGTGTCCGCCGGCACCCAGCCCGACTCCACGTGCAGCTCGGCCACCTTGCGGTAATCCCGGTTGAAGAATGCCAGGAAATTTTCCGCCAGGTAACGCTTGTCGTCCCGGTTGAGGGTGCCCACTATACCGCAGTCGATACCGATCCACTGGGGGTCGTGGGGATGATCGTAAGACACGAAGATATTGCCCGGGTGCATGTCGGCATGGAAAAAGCTGTCGCGGAACACCTGGGTGAAGAACACCTCCACCCCCCGTTCCGCCAACAGCTTCATATTGGTACCGTTGGCTTCCAGCGCCTCGATATCGGACACCGGGATGCCATAGATCCGCTCCATTACCAGCACATTTTCATGGCAATAGCTGGGGTAGATCTCCGGTACGTAGAGGGTACGGGAACCCTCGAAGTTGCGCCGCAACTGAATGGCGTTGGCCGCTTCCCGCAACAGGTTCAATTCGTCGATCAGGGTCTTGCGATATTCCTCCACCACTTCAATCGGGCGCAGCCGGCTGCTGCGCTCCGGCACCAGCCGGGCGATCAGCGTCGCCATGGAGCGCATCAGGCTGACATCCGCCTCGATCACCTTCTCTATGCCGGGACGGATCACCTTGATCACGATTTCCTGCCCGGTTTTCAGCCGTGCCGTATGTACCTGGGCGATGGAGGCGGAAGCCAGGGGCTTTTCATCGAAGTCATCGAACAGGGCCTCGATAGGGTTGTGCAGGCTGGCTTCGATCTGCTTGCGCGCGAGGGCGCCATCGAAGGGTGGAACCCGATCCTGCAGCAGCGCAAGCTCCTCGGCGATGTCCGGCGGCAGCAGATCCCGGCGGGTCGACAGCATCTGGCCAAACTTGATAAACACCGGCCCCAGGCTTTCCAGCGCCAGTCGGATACGCTTGCCACGAGACAGATCCGGGTGTCGGTTCTTCAGCCAGAACAGGCTGTTGCGCGCCCAGCGGGCCGGCCATACCTGCAACCGGGCCGGGATCAGCTCGTCCAGGCCATAGTCGAACAGGGTTTTTCCAATCTGATAGAGTCGGAGCAACTCCCGCAGTTTTTTCATGAATGGGTTACCTTATCGGTCAGGGCCGCCAGCCGTCCCTGCAGGCGGATCAGGCGCTTGTTCAGTTCCGCCACCTCGTCATTGAAGTCGGCCAGCTCAAGGGGACCCACCGCCCATCTGGCCTCTTCGCGCAGATAGTCGCCCAAATGGGCCCGGGCACCAGACAGCCGCCGTTCCACGCCGCTTTTCAGCTCTCGCCCGTGTCGACATAACAGATGCGCCATGATATCTCCGGTGTAGGGCACCAGCAGGGCTTCCACATCGATGGCCGGATCCTTGAGCAAGGCCGCCAGATCCTGCCAGGGTTGAGGATCACCCTCCAGATCGATGCGCCCATCGCGGATATATTGCATCAGCAGTCCCTTGTCCTTCAGCAGTCCAAGGGCATCGAGCGACAGGCTGAGATGGCTGTCCGGCTGACCTTCATAGCGCCCCAGAACCTCCAGCCGCTGATCGGAAAACAGCAGGAAACCACTGGCGACCTCGTTCACCGTCAATTGCAGCACTTTTCCCTGCAGCGGCCGTGTTTTTTTCAGGCGCTCGTTATCCTGCAGGACAAGCCGATTGAATACCGTCTCCAGTGTGCCATTCAACAGGGGAAGCAGCAGATCCTTCATCAAAACTTGAACCCGCGGTGCAGGGCCACTATGCCGTCGGTCAGGTTGAAATATTCAACCTGCTCGAGGCCGGCCTGTTCCATCATGCCCTTCAAGGTTTCCTGATCCGGGTGCATACGGATGGATTCCGCCAGATACTGGTAGCTGTCACTGTCTTTTGCTACCAAGGCGCCCATTTTCGGCAGAATGTTGAAAGAATAGAAGTCGTACAACTTGTTCATGATATCGTGCTGGGGCTTGGAAAACTCCAGTACCAGCAGGCGACCACCGGGCTTGAGCACCCGCTGCATGGACGCCAGTGCCTTGTCCTTGTCGGTGACATTGCGCAAGCCAAAGGCGATGGTGATCAGATCGAAGTGATTGTCCGGAAAAGGCAGTTGCTCGGCATTCGCCTGCACATAGGCTATGTTGCTGCCGAGTCCCATATTCCTGAGCTTGTCCCGACCGACCTTAAGCATGGAGTCGTTGATATCCGCCAGTACAACCTGGCCGCTGTCACCCACGATACGGGAAAACTTGGCGGTGAGATCGCCGGTTCCACCGGCCAGATCCAGTACTTTCTGTCCCTTACGCACTCCGGAACAATCAATCGTGAATCGTTTCCATAACCGGTGGACACCAAAAGACATCAGGTCATTCATCAGGTCATACTTAGCGGCCACAGAGTGGAACACACTGGCGACCATCTGCTCTTTTTCATCTGCTCCCACCGTCTTGTAGCCAAAGTGGGTCGTCGACTTATGCTGTTCTGACATTCTGAAGACACCTATAAAATCAAAGTGGGTAGTGTACTGCAAATGTGCTGGCTGAACTAACGAGAAGCAAGTTGGCAGCCGGTTATCTGCGTTCCCAAATAGGTAGACATGATACCGTAAACCACCTGTGGACACACATTCAACAACACTTTAAGCCATTGACCTTATTCGAATAATGGTAAGGGCTCGGAGGGGGAAGAAAATCATGCAACGAAAAAAGCCCTTCACAAACGTGAAGGGCTTTTTATATTGGGTGCCTGGCAGTGACCTACTTTCACATGGCAGCTGCCACACTATCATCGGCGCGGGTGCGTTTCACTTCTGAGTTCGGCATGGGGTCAGGTGGGACCACAACG